>JALEKD010000028.1 GCA_022769285.1 Prevotella sp. | reverse complement strand
CATGGAATATTTGGATAATAAGCAGCGCTACAAGAAGCGGCGAGAGGCAGGCACCACCATAAGCCATGCCTACGACCTACAGGGCAACATCCTTGCCCTGCGGCGTAACGGCAGGCTATACGGCGGAGTGTACGGGGTGACAGACGACCTCACCTATGAGTACGACGGCAACCGTCTGACCAAGGTGACTAACCTGGCACAGGAGCGGCCGGCTTACAAGAATGCCATGTATTATGTAGATTGGGCCGACCTGGACACGGAGCGTGCCTACGATGCCAACGGCAACATGGTGAGCGATGCCGACCGCCAGATTACCCGCATTAGCTACGACCGGCAGAACCTGCCCCGGAGGACAGACTACCTTGACGGCAGCCATGTAGACTATACCTATGGTGCCGACGGGGTGAAGCTGAGGGTAGACTATTATCTGTCTCCCTATATCATGGTGCCGGGTGACGAGTTCGGGATAGCCGTAGACAGCACGCAGCTGGTGCACACCTGGCGCGAGTATGTGGGCTACAATGTCTACGAGAACGACACGCTGCGCATGGTGCTCATCGACGGGGGCCACATCACCTTCGAGGGGGCCAGTCGCCATCCACTCTATCACTACTATGCCAAGGACTACCTGGGCAACAACCGTGTGGTGGCCGACGAGGCGGGCCGGATAGAGGAGATATGCCACTATTATCCATTTGGCTGACTTCGGCCAATACGTATGACTATACTATAGCTGGCCGCTCTCCACTTGGCGCACCACGCGCTCAGTGATACGGTCCACGCCGTTAGGGTCGTAACCCTTGCGGAGGCTCGCACCGAAGAGCCAGGCAAAAGCCTGATAGACACCGGCACGGGTAGGTCCGAAGAAGGATTGGATAAGATTGTACGAAGAAGAGTTGCACTCGCGGTAGATGAGTTTGATGAGCAGCTTGCCCTGTTGGTAAGTGAGCTTCTTCATGCGGGGCGTGTATTCGGTCTTGATACCCTTCTCGACGAGCTTCAGGTGGCGGTCGCGAGCCTCTTTGTTGGGCAGGGTCTGTAAGTAATCGTAGGTTTCGATAATGATAGCGCGGCACTCCTTGGCGATAGGAAGCACCTTCTTGACGTTATACACCAGCCGGTTGTAAGCCTGCATCTGGCGGGCATCCTGGAACACGGGCTTGGGGTAGACATAGATGTTGTTGAGCTCTACGTACTGTATGGAGTCGCGGCCCAGGAGCACCTTGCCCACCTTGACCATCGGCACAAAGGTGGGGTTCTCCATATCCACCTCTCGGTCCTCGGGGTTCACTGTCTGGGGCCGTACCTTCTGGGCCCCGGCAGGTAGGGTGGCCATCAGGGCCAGGGCTGCTATTATCACAAGATACACTCTCTTCATCGGCGCAAATGTAGCTATAATTATCCATGTAGTGAAATAATTTCCTGGATATTTGTTCAGTTACTCTGTTTTTCTTACATTTGTAAGTCTTTCTACCTGTGTACTTATGACGCGTATTCTGCTTATATTGATAATGATGGCCATGGCCACGGGGCTGCCGGCGCAGACACGCCAGCCCTGGGAGGAGTATCTGGTGCAGACGGGGCTGGCAGAGGATGTGGAGTCGGCCGACCTGGAGGCGCGCTACGACGACCTGTGCGAGCTGGCTGCCAACCGGCTGAACCTGAACACGGCCCAGCGCGAGGACATGGAGCGTCTGCCGCTGCTTACCTACGACCAGATGGTCAGTCTGATAGCCTATCGCGACCGTGTGGGGGCCATACGCTCCTGGGACGAGTTGCGTGTGGCCGGTATAGGCAACGACCGGTTGCGTGGCCTGTTGCCCTACTTTGCCTATCTGGGCGAGCCTGCGCAGGCTCGCCATCGGATCACCATGGCCGACCTGCTGCGCTACGGCCATCACGAGGCCGTGGCCTACATGGGGCTGCCCTGCTATGACCGCCGGGGCGATCACCAGGGCTATCAGGGCTACCCCTACCGCCACTGGGTGCGCTATACCTATAACTACGGTCAGGACGTGCGGGCCGCCCTCGTGGGGGCCCAGGATGCGGGTGAGCCGTTTATGGCTGGTCCCAACCGGTTGGGCTACGACTACTACTCGTTCTACCTGCAGCTGCGCCACCGGGGATGGCTGCGCTCGCTGGTGGTGGGACGTTACCGTCTGCGCCTGGGCATGGGTCTGATAATGAACACCAACTACGGCTTTGGCAAGTTGGCCGAACTCAGCACCATGGGGCGCATGGACCCGGTGATAACCGGGCACTCGTCGCGCTCGGAGGCCAACTATCTGCAGGGTGCCGCGGCCACCATGGCGCTTACCAGGCGGGTGGCGGTAACGCTCTTCGGTTCGTACCGGAGGGTAGACGCCACGCTCAACGCCGACTCGGCCACCGTGGCCACGCTGTTGCGCACGGGCTATCATCGTACGCAGAGCGAGATAGACCGCCGCCACAACACTGCGCAGGCGTTGGGCGGTGCCAGTGTAGCCTATAGTCATGGAGGGCTTAGGATAGGGCTGTCGGGGGTGTACAGTCACTACAACCGCCCTCTGCGCCCCGACACTGCTGCCCTCTACCGCCGCTATGCACCTGTGGGGAGTGGTTTCTGGAACCTGAGTGTAGACTATGCCTATCGGGTCCACGGCTTCGAGCTGACGGGCGAGACGGCCACGGGCGGCGGGGGCGGCCTGGCCACGGTTAACCGCGTCGTGTATAGCCCTGTACAGCGTCTCTCGCTCATGGCTGTGCAGCGTTTCTACAGCTATCGTTACCACGCGTTGCAGGGCCGTAGCTTTGCCGAGGGCGGACAGGTGAGCAACGAGAGCGGCGTGTACTTAGGCGCTCAGTGGAGCCTGTCGCACGGCTGGACAGTACGTGCCTATACCGACTATGCTTACTTCGCGTGGCCCCGTTACGGTCTGTCGTTCTCTTCGCACGTGTGGGACCATCTGCTTGAGGCTGAATACAGGCGTGGCAGTGTGGTGTGGCAGACGCGCTACCGTCTGAAGCGTCGCCAGACTGATGCCGCCGACCACAGCCACCTGATAGACTATGCCACCCACCGCGGCCAGACATCGGTAGCGGGCCAGTGGGGTAGGGTGGGCGCCAAGTCGGTGGTGGGCGTGGCCTACAGTGCTAAGGGCCGTGGCAGCTTAGGGTGGCTGGTGGGTCAGTGGCTGCGCTATGGCACCGACCGCTGGCAGGTCTGCGGCTCGGTGGCCTACTTTGATACCGATGACTACGAGAGCCGGCTCTACTACTACGAGCGCGGCCTGCTCTATACCTTCGGGTTCCCCTCGTACTACGGCCAGGGACTGCATTACGCAGTGAGCGTACGTGCCGACCTGTCGCGCCATGTCCAGGCGGCAGTCCGGGCGGGCACCACCAACTATATGGACCGCGACCACATATCGTCGGGGTTGCAACAGATAGACCGTAGTTCGCAGACAGATGTAGAAATGCAGCTGCGCCTGCGCTTCTGAAAGGTAAATAGCGCCGGGACGGGGAGCCTCTCTGTAGAAATGGTAAAGAATGAAAAGTGAAAAGGGTGAAGAGAATGGGGTAGTGGCTGTCTGGGTAACGACAGAAGCTATCATGCCAAATGCGGAGACCGACCTTTGCGTTTCCAGGAGCTGTCATTAGCGCGCTGGGAGCCATCATTAGAAAGCTAAAGACCGGTCTTTTCACTCCCCGCGAAGGTCATTGGTTTGTCAGGGACTCTTCTTGTTTGATAGAACTGTTATTGCCTCGCCTCACCGGGTACGCTCTGGGTACGAAAAAAGCACCTGAGTAATGCCGCTGCATCCTCCAGGTGCTAAAAACATCTCTTTTGAAAAAATCGATTACTAATTATCACCCTCACGGGTGTCAATCTTATTCGGGAATATCGCCGTACTTGTTCTCGCCATTGGTACCCTGTAATATCATGAATACCAGCAGGACGATGCCTCCTACACATGGTATTAGGCCGAGGAGTATCAGCCATCCGCTGTTGTTGGTGTCGTGCAGTCGGCGAACGGCAACGGCCAGTGAGGGTATCAGCACGCCTAAACCATAAATGATGTAGAGAATATAGCCAACAATCAGCCCACCCGGGACACCGTCAGAACCTCCGGTAGCAGCGCCTATGGCGATGCCTAAGAGAAAGAGGAGTGTGCTGGTGATAATGTTAAACAGGGTGAAGTACCAATATTCTGAGCGGCTGGCGCGTCCTGTGAATGTAGCGTACTTGCTGAATACGCTCTTGATGGACTGGGTAAATGTCATAGTTGTGTGGTTTTTTAGAATGAATACTATAGTTATTTATCTGATGCTCCGTAAGGTGGTATGAACCATCTGTATGGAGACAAAGTTAAGCAAAAATATCTAAATGAGCACTATAAAAGTTTTAATTTCTTTAATAACAGCCCTAAAAAGTATGATTTTTATTTTCTGGAGGTGTCTGAGCACCATGACACGGCTCCGCAGCAGCAGGGTGATGAGGGCCGCTGCGGGAGCCATGTCAGTGCTATACGGTGCGGTCGGTGGGGTGCGTGTGGTGTACGTACTGGGCTCGGCCGTCGCGCCATACCCACCGCTGCTTGCCCTCGCGGGCATACTTGCCAAAGAGGGTCGATAGGGTGATGCCTATCACGGGCGAGGCGAGGGCCACTGCCATGAGTATCCAGAGCGAAATCTGAATCACCACAGCCAGCATGACCACAAAGACGTGGAGCGCCACTATGCCTATGGCCGTCATGACCGCCCCATAGAGGCGGGTGCGCAGGGCGTTGATGAGTATCGGGATGCCGTAGCATACCAGGAAGGCGGGCCATAGGCTGCCCGTGAGCTGATACGACAGCAACAGGGCGGGCCACTGTACCAGATAGCCTATGACGAAAGGCCATACTAAGAGCGAGTGATGGGCAAACAGCGTTACACAGAACATGTAACAGAAGGTTAATACCATGAACAGGGCTACGAGCAGCGCTCCCCCGATGGCTTTAGACAGACCTACGTAGTCGGGGTTGCACCACCACAGGGCGTCCCAGTCTATCATAACGGCCATATAGGCCACTATGGTGGCGGATGCTATGAACGGCAGGGCCGAGAGGAGTATGAACCGGGTGCGCAGGACGAGCCATACGGCCACGGCCATGAGCAGTAGGGCCACCAAGGGCAACACGGGGCCGTAGAGGATGCGTGTGCCGGCGGCGTGCATGTCTATCCGGGGCAGCTGGAGCCACCGGGATAATTGGGGCCGTGGCCTGAAATTGTCCGAAGCAAATATATCGGAGGCCGAGGAGGGGTTCTGGTCGCTATAGCGCAGCCAGCGGGCTTCGGCCAGATAGCGTTTGCCCTTGTAGACTATGACAGCCTTAATCAGTCTGGCATCTATCGTGTCGCCCGCGCTGGTAGTGTGCGCGGCCGACTGGCCGTCGGGGCCAGTCACCTTGCGTCCTACTACCTGTACGAGCGCTCCGTTGCGCAGGTAGAGTACCGTGCGTGTGCCGTCATAATCGGTTGGTTTACTGTCAGCCACTGCCTTAAGCTCAGGAGCCACCAGGCAGTCTACTACATAGGTCTTTGCCTGTGCCAAGGTAGCTACGCACAGGCAGAAAAGCAGTGATAGGATTTTGTAGGTTTTCATATAAAATTAAATAGGAGCCCACCCCAACCCTCCCCAAGGGAGGGAGCAGTAAGCTGATGGTAACTGAAAATCTCCCTCCCTTGGGGAGGGTAGGGGAGGGCCCCTCTTTTGGTTAGTATTGCGGCTCCCTCCCTTGGGGAGGGCTGGGGAGGGCTTTCTAATGTGCCTCCAGCCAGTTGTGGCCCCAGCCTGCGTCGGCCGTGAGGGGTACGCTGAGCGGGTAGGCGTTCTGCATCTCCTCGATAACGATGTGCTCCACCCGGCTGCGCTCCTCGGGCAGCACGCTGAAGTTGAGCTCGTCGTGTACCTGGAGTATCATCTTGGAGCGTATGCCCTCTGCCTTAAATCTCCGGTAGATGTTTATCATCGCCACCTTGATGATGTCGGCCTCAGAGCCCTGTATGGGCGCATTAATGGCGTTGCGCTCGGCAAAGCCGCGTACCGTGGCGTTGCGCGAGGTTATGTCTGGCAGATAGCGGCGGCGGTGGAAGATGGTCTCGGCGTACCCTCGCTGTCGGCAGAGTTCCTTGGCGCTCTCCATGTAAGCCCGGACCTTGGGGAAGGTGGCAAAATAGTCGTCTATGAGCTGTCGCGCCTCGCGGTTATCGATGTTCATACGCTGGGCCAGACCGTAGGTGCTGATGCCGTAGATGATTCCAAAGTTGGCCTGCTTGGCCTTTTTGCGCTGTTCGGGAGTCACTTCGCTTACGGGGATATGCCATATCTTGGCTGCAGTGGCTGCGTGTATGTCAGTGCCTGTCCGGAAAGCTTCGAGCATGTGCTCGTCCTGTGACAAGTGGGCCATGATGCGCAGTTCTATCTGTGAGTAGTCTGCTGAAAAGAACAGACAGCCTGGCTCTGGTATGAAGCACTTGCGTATCTCTTTACCATCATCGTCGCGGATGGGTATATTCTGAAGGTTGGGGTCAGAAGAGCTGAGCCGGCCAGTAGCAGTAACGGCCTGGTTGAAGCTGGTATGAATGTGGCCGGTACGGGGGTTGATAAGGCGAGGGAGTGCGTCTACGTAGGTGCCAAGTAGCTTTTTCAATCCTCTGTGCGTCAGTATGTCATCGACTATAGGTGCCTTGTTGCGCAGTTGCGTGAGCACCTCCTCGGAGGTTACGTATTGTCCTGTCTTGGTCTTCTTAGGCTTATCTACTATCTGCATCTTTCCAAAGAGTATCTCGCCCACCTGCTTGGGGCTCGCTATGTTGAAGCTCTCGCCTGCCTCGCTGTAAATATTCTGCTCTATCTCAGTCAGACGGGTGTTGAAAACTTTTGACGTTTCTTGGAGCGATGCCGTGTCTATCATTACACCGTTGAGTTCCATCTCGGCCAGCACCGGTACCAGCGGCATCTCTATATCCCAGAACAGGCGCTCGGCCCCGGCCTCCTGTAGACGTGGTTCGAGCACGTTCTTCAGTCGCAGGGTGATGTCGGCATCTTCGGCGGCGTACTCGCATATTGTGGCGGGGGGCACGTCGCGCATGGAGAGCTGCCCCCGGCCCTTGGGACCGATGAGTTCTTCTATGTGGATGGTCTGGTAGCCCAGCAAGGTCTCGGCCATGTAGTCCATGTTATGGTGTAGCTCGGGCTGGAGTACATAGTGGGCCAGCATGGTGTCAAAGAGCTTGCCCCGGATGGTCACCCCATAGCGGGCCAGCACCTCCATATCATACTTGATGTTCTGCCCAACCTTCATGATGGTGGCGTCTTCGTAGATGGGCTTGAATATATTCACAATTGTTAACGCTTGTTTACGGTTGGCCGCCACGGGCACGTAGAAAGCCTTAAACTCGTCGGCTGCGAAGCTCAATCCCACCAATTCGGCATCAATGGGCGAGGTAGAAGTGGTCTCGGTGTCTATACTGATAATTTTTTTTGTCCTAAAAAAGTCACATAATTTACGCGCTTCATCCTCTGTGTCAACAAGAACGTACTCATGAGGTGTGGTTTTGGCCGTCTCATATTTCGCATTTTCTGAGACTCCTGGGCCAGTGGCTGCAAATTCGCCAAAGATATCGAGCTCTGAAGAGGCCGTTTTCGGGGCACTTGGCGCCTTCTTCAGTAACTTGTCCGCCATGGCCTTAAATTCCAGTTCGGTGAGTATGGGCTCGAGCATGGCGGCATCGGGTTCGGTCACCTTCATCTTTTCCAGGTCTAAGGTTACCGGCACATCGGTGCGGATGGTGGCCAAGAAGTAGCTCATGCGTATGTCATCGGTGGCGGCCTCTACCTTCTCGCGCAACTTACCCTTGATCTGGTCCGTGTGGGCCAGCATGTTGTCCACGCTGCCAAACTGCTGGATCAACTTGACCGCAGTCTTCTCGCCCACGCCCGGGCACCCCGGGAAGTTATCGGCCGAGTCGCCCATGAGGGCTAAGAGGTCTACTACCTGGGCCGCCGAGTTCAGGCCGTACCTCTCGGTAATCTCAGTTACACCCAAAGTGTCATAGCCGCCACCATGCCTGGGTCGGAAGATAAACACGTTGGGTCGTACCAGTTGTCCGTAGTCCTTGTCGGGGGTGAGCATGTAAGTCTCGATCCCCTCGCGCGAGGCCAGGGTGGCCATGGTGCCTATGACATCGTCGGCCTCGAAACCGTCGACCTGCAGTATGGGTATGTGGTAGGCTTCCAGGATGCGCTTGATGATGGGCACACTGGCCTTGATGTCCTCGGGTGTCTCTTCGCGCTGTGCCTTATAGGCTGGAAAGGCCTCATTGCGAAACGTTTTGCCATGGTCGAAAGCAACGGCGATGTAGGCCGGATGCTGCTTGGTAAGCACCTCGTTCAGGGTGTTCATAAACCCCATGATGGCCGACGTGTTGAGGCCTTTGGAGTTGATGCGGGGATTTTTTATAAATGCGTAGTACGAGCGGTAGATGAGCGCGTAGGCATCTAAGAGAAACAACTTGTTCATAATGGATAGCTTTTATCCTGTAAAATTACGAAAAAAAAGGCATAAGTATAAGAAATAATCCGTAATTTTGTATCAAATTAATACCCGTCATGGATTACCTATCACTCATAAGAACACCCATATCAGCCGAATTAAACGATTTCATCGTGCTCTTTAGCGCCGCGCTCGACCACGAGGACGGCATGCTGGCCCAGGCCCTCAACCACATACGGAAGCGGGCTGGCAAGCGAATGAGACCCATGCTGATACTGCTGATGGCCAAGAACTTTGGACGGGTGACGGAGGTGACGCAGAACGCAGCTATCGGCCTGGAATTGCTGCATACCGCCTCGTTGGTACACGACGACGTGGTAGACGAGAGTGGCGAGCGTCGCGGTCAGGCTTCGGTCAATGCGCTCTATGATAACAAGGTGAGCGTGTTGGTGGGCGACTATATCCTGTCTACTGCTTTGCTCCATGTGTCGTACACCCACTCCGAGAAGATAGTACGCTATCTGGCGCAGCTGGGCCGAACTCTCTCGGATGGCGAGATACTGCAGCTGTCTAACATCAGTAACCACGAGCTGTCTGAAGAGGTGTACTACAACATTATCAAGGGCAAGACGGCCGCCCTCTTCGAGGCCTGTGCGGCTATAGGTGCCCAGGCATCGGGAGCCAGCGATGAGGAGGTGGCTGCGGCAGCCCGTTTCGGCCAGAACTTAGGCATTATCTTCCAGATACGCGACGATATATTTGACTACTACGACTCAGAGACCATTGGCAAGCCCACCGGCAACGACATGGCTGAGGGGAAGCTCACGCTACCAGCCATTTACGCAGTTAATAATGGTGCTCCGGAGGCCATTAAGGCCCTGGCCTACAAGGTGAAAGACCGTACCATAAACCACGACGAGATAGGGCAGTTGGTAACTTATACCAAGGAGCATGGTGGTATCGAGTATGCCGAGCGCCGTATGTGGGAGTTTCACGATGATGCCCGCTCGTTTATAGCCCAGTACGTACACGACGACAGCATACGCAGCGCGCTCCAGGCTTACCTGGACTACGTGATTAAGCGCAAGTTGTAGGGCGCTCAGAGGGGGTGATGAGCATAGCCGAAAAGGCCCGGAACCGCAGAGTTCCGGGCCTTTTCGGCTTTTAGGGATGCTTCCCATGGGCGGGGTAGCAGTCTTAGAAATACTTTACATCAGTGCCCACGATGGCACTGATGAGCATGTTGGTAAGGCGACTGGTTCCCAGGCGGAACCACTTATTAGTTAGCCACTTATCGCCTAACACCTCTTTGACGATGGTATAGTATGTCACGGCATCCATGACCGTGTTGATGCCGCCGGCAGGCTTCAGACCTATCTGGATGCCCGTCTGGTCGTAATACTCCTTGATGGCCTGGCACATGACGTACACGGCCTCGGGGGTGGCGCTCACCTTCTCCTTGCCAGTCGACGTCTTGATGTAGTCGGCACCGGCGTACATGGCGATGATAGAGGCGCGTTTCACATCGGCGGCTCCGCGCAGGTCGCCCGTTTCGAGGATAACCTTGAGAGGCACCTCGCCGCAAGTCTCCTTGATTTCACCGATCTCATCGGCCACACCCTCGTAGTCGCCCGACAGGAACTTGCCCACCGGCTGTACGATGTCTATCTCTGTGGCACCATCGCCGATGGCCAGGGCCGTCTCGGCGATCTTGACCTCTAAGAAGGTCTGCGACGAGGGAAACGAGCCACACACATTGGTTACCTCTACGCCGTCGACCTCAAGGCTCTGGCTCACCAACTTGGCAAAGCAGGGGTAGGTGCAGATAGTGGCTACATGGGGCAGGGCGGCGTACTCATGGGCGAAGGCATTGACCTTTTCTACCAGGGCCAGAATCTCTTCCTCGGTATCGGTGGTGTGGAGCGAGGTAAGCTCTACGCTGCCCAGGAGAAACTTCCATACCTCGGGGTTGTTGTTCTCGGCTGCCTTGGCTACGATGGCCTGTACCTGTTGGGCCATCTCGGCATCGGTGATATCCAGGCGGTACTTGCTCAGCGCCTGCTGATACTTGTCGGGCTGCCCGGTGGGCTGTCCCTCTACTTTCAGATGTAGTTTGGTAGTGTCTATCATATCTATATGGTGTTAATGTTTATCTTGTTGAGGATCATGTAGTTTTGGGTTGTCTATATGACGGGTAGCATCGCGGTGGGTTTTCTTCTCGAAGCTCTTGCGCAACTCGTCGGTGAGGTCTACACCCGTCTGGTTGGCCAGGCAGAGCAGCACCCAGAGCACATCGGCCATCTCCTCGCCTAAGTTGGGGCGCTCGCCGGGCTTAAAACTCTGGTCGCCATAGCTGCGGGCCATGACGCGGGCCAGTTCGCCCACCTCCTCGGTAAGGCAGGCCATGTTGGTGAGCTCAGAGAAGTAGCGCACACCGTAGCGGTGTATCCACTCGTCGACCATCTGTTGGGCTTCCTTGATAGTCATAGGCTTCGGGATAGATAATGGCCTATGAGCAGGCCCGCTAACACCACGGCCATGATGCTGTACATGACGGCCTGGCGGCGACTGTGGCGGCTGCGGAAAGCACTGATAACAAAGTAGGCCGTGCAGAGCAGGCCGCCTACATAGGTGCTCCGCTGGCCATGGTAGATAATGCCGCCCACGACGAGGAGCAGCAGTCCCACTATCTGTACGAGCCAGATGGCCGTCTCTATGAGTTCGTGTTTTATCTCGTTCTTGTTCATAGTCATTGCTGATATGGGCACCTGTGAGCCCTACCGGGTACACCCTAAGACGGCCATCCACACCGTGCCTACGGCCCAGAGCAGTGTGATGATGGCGTAGTAAGCCACGCCACGTATGCGCTGGCCCTTGGTGGTGTAGGGCAACCGCCAGCGCGACTGTAGCACTATGGCCGTGCTGATGCCTATCAGCAGACAGCCCACGGAGGCCATCCAGTAGCCTGCGGGGTGATACTTGAACTTAGAGGCCGCTAAGATGAGGGCCAGTCCGCTGAATCTCAGTGTATAGAGTATGCGGTTGATAGTCTTTAGCTGCATATTGATAATGGTTGTAATAGTCGGTGTATGAGTGGGGTTACTCCTTGTTCTTAGTGTCCATGCAGATGGTTACCGGACCGTCGTTGAGCAGCGACACCTGCATGTCGGCCCCAAACTCGCCCGTGCCCACAGGCCGCCCTAATGCCTCGCTCAGATGGGCGCAGAAGTACTCGTAGAGGGGGACGGAGATGTCGTGAGGGGCGGCGCGAAACCAGGAGGGGCGGTTGCCCTTCTTGTAACTGGCCATGAGGGTAAACTGAGACACCACCAGGATGTCGCCGGCGGCCTGTACGATGTCGCGGTTCATTACGCCCTGTTCGTCGTCGAATATGCGTAAGCCTATCACCTTGTGTATCAGCCAGTCGGCATCGGCGGTGGTGTCGGCAGCCTCGATGCCCACTAAGATGAGCATGCCCGGACCTATGGCCGACTTGACCTGCTGGCCGATGGTTACCGATGCGTGGGTTACGCGCTGTATGACAATTCTCATAATGGTCTGCGTACTAAAACGGGCCGGCTGCGGTGCCGGACACGCTTACAAAGATAGCAATTTAATTAGTTACAGCGCGTGGTTTGGCCATGTTTTTTTTATCTTCGAGGCCGTTTCCTGGGCTGGGGGAGCGTGGCCATATCCTTTACAGGGGCTCTCCGGGCCTTATACGTGTGTCCTGGGGGCATGGTTGGGTGGTGGCCTGCCGTCGGCCTGTGGTGCTTGTTAGAGTGGCTGTAAGCGCCACGGATGGTGAGGATGGCGACCACCGTTCTCGCAGATATCGGGCAAAGGACGTGAGCCATCTGCTGGATAGACAAGAAAACGGACAGAAGAGCCTGGATAATTATACATCCGCACGCCGTTCTCAGTATATTTATGCAGGAAATGATCCACTGTAGCGAGATAATTTAGGAGCAAACAGGGGTAGTAATGGGGCAAAAAGTGGTGCTTTTGTCAAAAATCTTGGTTATAGGAAAGCGGATGGAAGCCGTTTTCGCCTCTGAAAAGGTCAGAATACTGTCTGAAAATAGCTATTTTGGCAAAAGCGGCAGAAGGTTTTCTGTGCCCCGGAAAGTACCTTTAAGGAGCTAATGACGGCTCCCAGCTTGCTAATGATGGTCATTAGCCTGATGGCGATGCTTTCTGCCCTCGCCGTAGTTTTCATTTTGACGTCCGTCGGGGTCGTGGTGGTGCTCTGTGCGAGTTATGGCCGACCCACGGCCCTCATTTCTGCATAAATATACATTGTGGGGATGTGGGAGCATATTAGGAAAAATACGGACAAGGTGTGGAGAACTGAAATGACGGCTACTGCTGTACCCGCGCTGCCCCTGGGTGCCACATGTCTGTCAGGGGCATCCAGGGACAGGGCGTTACAGGGTGGGCTGATTGGCAATAGTATCGCTCTCGCCATCGGGGTGGAAATGCTGATAGACCACCCGGGCCTTGGTAGCGCCTATGGATGCGGTAAGTGTCTGTATATCAGCGCTCTTGATAGCTTTTACAGTCTTCAGTTGCGCCAGCAGCGCCTCCTTAGACTTAGGGCCTATGCCGCGGATGTCGTCGAGCTCGCTGTGCAGGGCGTGCTTGGACCGCTTGTCGCGGTGAAAGGTAATGGCGTAGCGGTGAACCTCGTCCTGGATGCGTGTAAGGGCGTGGAAGAGTTCGCCTTTGACATCGAGGCCGACTGTGCGGATGGGGTCACCATAGAGTAGCTCGTTGGTACGATGGCGGTCGTCCTTGGCCAGACCGGCCACGGGGATGCTCAGGCCCAGTTCGCCATGTACCACGGCGCTTACTACGTCCATCTGGCCCTTGCCGCCATCGGTAATGATGAGGTCGGGTAGGGTGGCGCCCTCCTCCAGTATGCGCGAGTAACGCCGCCGCACCACCTCCTGCATCGAGGCGTAGTCGTCGGGGCCCTCTACGGTCTTGATGGTGTACTTGCGGTAGTCTTTCTTGCTCGGCTTCATGCCCTTGAACACTACGCAGCCCGCCACGGCATCCGTGCCGGATATATTGGAGTTGTCAAAGCACTCTATCTGGTACGGCAGGTGTTCCAGGTGCAGCTTCTGCTGTAGCTCTTTCATCAACCGCGTCTGTTTCTGCTCCGGATTGAGCTTCTCGGCTTGCTTCAGGCGGTCAAACTTGTACTGGCGGCTGTTCATCTCAGACAGTTCGAGCAGGTGGCGCTTGTCGCCACGCTGGGGGACGGTAAAGGTGGCGTCGTGGAGGGCCCATTCGAGTTCGAAGGGGACAATAATCTCGCGGGCGGAACTGCCAAAACGCTCCCTAATGTCAGGGATGGCCGTTAGGAGCAGGTCGACATCGGTCTCGTCGAGCTTGCGGTGGTACTCGAAGGTAAAACTCTGGTTGACGGTGCCGTTCTTGACGTGCATGTAGTTAATGTAGGCGTTGTGGTTGGCCTCGTCATCGGTTATGCTGAACACGTCTACGTCGGTAATGGTATGGCTGACCACCTCGCTGCGGCTCACGAAACTCTGCAAGAGCAGATAGCGCTGCTTGATAGCTTCAGCCCGCTCAAACTGCAGGTGCTCCGCTAAGGTCTGCATCTGCTTATACAGCAGTTCACTGAGCTCGCGGGTGTTGCCCTTGAGTATCTCGCGGGCCTGGCGTATGTTCTCCATGTAGTCATCGTAGCTCTGACGCCCTATGCAGGGGCCGTAGCAGTTGTGTATGTGGTACTCTAAGCACGCCTTGTACTTACCACAGGCTATACCCTCGCGGGTAATGGGCTGGTGGCACTTGCGGGGCTTATAGATTTTGCCTATAAGCTCCAGGATGTTGTACATACTGCTGATATGGCTGTAAGGACCGTAGTAGGTGCCGCCCCGGCGGTTGATGGTGCGTGTCTTGAAGATGCGGGGCAGGTAGTCCTTGGTGATGCAGATGCTGGGGTAAGTCTTGCCGTCCTTGAGCAGCACGTTGTAGCGAGGGTTGTACTTCTTGATGAGGCTGTTCTCTAACAGCAGGGCGTCTTCCTCGGTGTTAACGACCGTGTAGCTGATGTCACAAATCTTAGATACGAGCACCTTGGTCTTGAACCGGTCCACCTCGGTATGAAAGTACGACGCCACGCGGCTCTTTAGCCGCTTGGCCTTACCCACGTAGATGATAGTGTGGTCCTTGTCATAGAACTGGTAGCTTCCGGGCTTCTCCGGCATGTTCAGTACGATGTTCTTGAGCCTTGCTATCCGCTCCTGGTTATCTTTGGTCATGGTTTAAATGGTTGTGAACGAGTTGGTTATACGCTTAAAGTTTCACGTGAAACTTTAAGCGTTTCCCGCAGTAATGGCGATAGGGGCTGGGGCGTCTATGCGCATCCCAGCCCCTATCCCTGAAGTGCCCGTAAAGGTCTGCGTGCTTATATCTGTATGAGTGAGGTTACCTCTATGTCGTCATCAAAAGCGGCGCGGCCGTTAAGGCCCTCGTTGATGAGCTCGATGATAAAATTGCAGTACACGCGCTTGGGGTGGAACTTCTTCACCAGGTCGCACGCGGCCTTCATTGTGCCGCCCGTGGCCAGCAAGTCGTCGTGCAGCAGTACCACGTCATTTTCATCGATGGCATCCTTGTGTATCTCGATGGTGTCTATGCCGTACTCTTTGGCATAACTTTCTTGAACGGTCTCGCATGGCAGCTTGCCGGGCTTTCGGCAGAGTACGATGCCGGCATTGAGACGTAAGGCAACGGCCGATGACATCACAAAGCCACGGCTCTCGATGCCCACGATTTTAGTTATGCCTTTATCTTTGTACAACTCGCACATCTCGTCGGTTATGATGCGCAGGCACTCGGCACTTTTGAATAGGGTGGTGACATCCCTGAAATTAACGCCTTTAATCGGCCAGTCCGGGATGCACCGCAGATTTTTAATTAGTACTTCGTTGTTCATTATTATAATTGATTTTATCGTTATTATCGTTCGGTTTCACGTGGAACTACCTTCCCATAAGTACCAGTAGTACATTGATGTCGCTGGGAGACACACCGGGAATACGGCTGGCCTGTGCCAAGGTCTCGGGGTTAATCTTGGCGAGTTTCTGGCGGCCCTCGGTCGAAATCTCGTGCAGTTGGCTGTAGTCAAAGCGTCCCTTTATCCTTATATCTTCCAGTCGGTGCATCTTGTCGGCTATCACCCGCTCGCGCTCTATGTAGCCCTTGTACTTAATCTTAATCTCGGCGGCCTCGGCTATTTCCTCCTGCCGGTTGGGCAGGGCATCTATCAGTGCGCGCAGTTGTGGCAGTGCCTCGGCTAACGGGCCGATGCCTATCTGCGGGCGACCTATCAGGTCGCTAACCTTACAACCAAAGCGTAGGGGAGTGGTGCCTAAGTGCTCCAAGTAGCCGTTGATGTCGCACGGCTTGACGGGGGTGTTGTCGCAGTAGTCGAGCAGGCGCTCGATGCCCTCTTTCTTCTGTAGCCACCAGTCGTAGCGCTCGCGCGAGGCCACTCCTAAGTGGTAGGCACGCTCAGTGAGCCGCGCGTCGGCATCGTCCTGTCGCAGCAGGATGCGGTACTCAGCCCGCGAGGTAAACATGCGGTAAGGCTCGTCGACCCCCTTGGTGGTAAGGTCGTCTATGAGCACGCCTATGTAGCTCTCATCGCGCTTCATCACCCACGGCTCGCCTCCGCTGCACTTCAGTGCTGCGTTAATGCCTGCCATCAATCCCTGTCCGGCGGCCTCCTCGTAGCCCGTGGTGCCGTTGACCTGTCCGGCTAAGAACAGCCCGTCTATCATCTTGGACTCTAACGAGTGTGTAAGTTGTGTGGGGTCAAAGTAGTCGTACTCTATGGCGTAGCCCGGGCGGTAGAAGCGAGCATCGCGCAGTGCCGGGATACGGTGTATGGCCTCTATCTGTATGTCAATGGGCATACTGGAAGAGAAACCGTTAAGATACATTTCGTTGGTGTTGTCGCCCTCGGGCTCAAGGAAAAGGGGGTGCTGGTCTTTGCCTGGGAAGGTGACGAGCTTGGTCTCGATAGAAGGACAGTAACGGGGGCCGGTGCTCTGTATCTGTCCGTTGAAGAGCGGCGAGTCGGCCAGGCCGCTGCGCAGTACGTCGTGGGCCTCGCGGTTGGTGTAACATGTCCAGCAGGGCAACTGGCGCAGCTGGCGGTGGGCGCCCATGTAGCTAAACTGATGGAAAGTCTGCTCGCCGGGTTGCTCTTCCATGTCCTCGAAGTGTACGCTGCGTCGGTCTATGCGTACCGGGGTGCCCGTCTTCATGCGGCCCACACGCACGCCATGCTCGGCTATGCTCTCACTGAGGTGGGGGACGGCCGGTTCGGCACACCGACCGCCGGGGTACTGGTGCCGGCCTATGTGCATCAGCCCGTTCAGGAACGTGCCCGCCGTGATGACCACGGCCCTGGCTCTGAACGTTACGCCCCACACCGTCTGTACACCTGTGGCCACGCCCTGCTCTACGATGAGCGTGTCGGCCTGGTCCTGCCAGATGTCCAGCCCGTCAGTAGCGTCAAGCACCTCACGCCACTTCCATATATATTTGCCTCTGTCGCACTGCGCGCGGGGCGACCAGACGGCCGGCCCCTTGCCCTGGTTGAGCATACGGAACTGGATGGCGGTGGCATCGGTTACCAGACCCATGTGCCCGCCTATGGCGTCGACCTCCCTGACTATCTGGCCCTTGGCTATGCCGCCAATGGCCGGGTTGCAACTCATCTGGCCAATCTTGTTCATGTCCATAGTAATCAGACAGGTACGGGCACCCATCCGGGCGGCCGCCGCAGCGGCTTCGCAGCCTGCGTGGCCCCCTCCGACTACTATCACATCGTAGGTAAATTCCATATTGGTTACAGTATTTTCGGCAAAAGTAAGAAATTAAATCCAATTTTTTGACGGTTTTGCTTTGAATTATCACTAAAATATAGTATTTTTGCATGCTGTGTGGCCTTGCCAATACCTTATATATATTAGGAGCGTACTGATAGGCGGGTAGTGGCATGGCCACCGATGATAGACGAAGACATTAACAATTCAAACAATTCAAATAATTAAATTACAATCATTTATGTGGTTAATCAATTCATCTATTGGTAGAAAGGTGGTGATGTCGGTTACCGGCATTGCGCTTATTCTCTTCCTGACGTTCCACTGCTGTATGAACGTTGCCGCCCTCTTCTCGAGAGAGGCTTACAACACTATCTGTAAGTTGCTTGGCGCCAACTGGTATGCCGTTGCGGCTACGCTGGGCCTGGCAGCCCTGGCCGTCATTCACATCGTTTATGCTTTCATCCTGACCGCGCAGAATCGCCGTGCGCGCGGTGCTTCGCGGTATGAGGTTACCGCCAAGCCCGAGAAGGTAGAGTGGGCCTCGCAGAATATGCTGGTGCTGGGTATCATCATCGTGCTGGGTCTGTTGCTCCACCTGTTCAATTTCTGGTTTAACATGATGTTTGCCGAGCTTACCGGTATGTCGGTAGGACACCTGCCCTCAGACGGTTTTGCCTTCATCTGCGACACTTTCAGCAATCCCCTGTATGTAGTGCTGTACATCATTTGGCTCGTAGCCCTCTGGCTCCACCTTACTCACGGTTTCTGGAGCGCCATGCAAACCCTCGGTGTCAGCGGTAAGGTATGGTTCTGCCGCTGGAAGTGCATCGGCATGGTCTATACCACCATCCTGATGGTGCTCTTCATCGTAGTGGTATTGGCATTTGCCTTCCACCTGGCTCCCAGCCTGTGCTGCGCAGCCTAATTTATTATTAATGTATCAACCCGAATAAGTAATAGTAAAGTTATGACTAAGACTTTAAATTCCAGAATACCAGAGGGTCCCGTAGCTGAGAAGTGGACCAACTACAAGGCTCATCAGCGCTTGGTAAACCCCAAGAATAAACTTAAACTTGACATCATCGTCGTAGGTACTGGTCTGGCTGGCGCCAGCGCAGCCGCTTCGCTCGGCGAGATGGGTTTCAACGTGCTCAACTTCTGCATCCAGGACTCTCCGCGCCGTGCCCACTCTATCGCCGCACAGGGTGGTATCAACGCTGCTAAGAACTACCAGAACGACGGCGACTCTGTATATCGCCTTTTCTATGACACCGTGAAAGGTGGCGACTACCGCGCCCGCGAGGCCAACGTCTACCGTCTGGCTGAGGTGTCTAACAATATCATTGACCAGTGCGTGGCCCAGGGTGTTCCTTTCGCCCGCGAGTACGGCGGCATGCTGGCCAACCGCTCTTTTGGTGGCGCTCAGGTTTCGCGTACCTTCTACGCTAAGGGTCAGACCGGCCAGCAGCTTCTGCTGGGTGCCTACTCTTCGCTGAGCCGTCAGATACACGAGGGCCGCGTCAAGCTCTACACCCGTTACGAGATGGAAGACCTTGTTATCGTTGACGGTCACGCCCGCGGTATCATCGCCAAGAACCTCGTTACCGGCGAGCTCGAGCGCTTCTCTGCCAACGCCGTGGTTATAGCCACCGGTGGTTATGGCAACACTTACTTCCTCTCTACTAACGCCATGGGCTGCAACTGTACAGCTGCTGTACAGTGTTATCGTAAGGGTGCCTACTTCGCTAACCCCTGCTACGTACAGATACACCCCACCTGTATCCCTGTTCACGGTGACAAGCAGAGCAAGCTGACCCTGATGTCTGAGTCGCTGCGTAACGACGGCCGTATCTGGGTTCCCAAGAAACTTGAGGACGCCAAGCGTCTGCAGGCTGGTGAAATCCAGGGTTCTGACATCCCCGAGGAA
>JALEKD010000022.1 GCA_022769285.1 Prevotella sp. | reverse complement strand
GGGGGTCAACCTGTTTGACATAAACAAGCTCAGGGTGCTGGCCGATGTGTACAGGGCCGATGTGCCCGAACCGCTGCGCCAGCGGGCGCTGGTGGGCTGGGCGTTCATGCTCGACGGCACGCAGACGCTGATGTTAGAGGAACAGCGGGCCATGGTAACCAGACTGATGGGGCACGATGGCGGGGGCGCCGAGCTATGCGCTCTGCAGCGGCAGATGCTGACGGCGGCCAACACGATATACGATGACGAGCGGATAAGGCGCGAGGTGATGCCCACGCTGATTAAGCAGGGCAACATGGACCTATCGCAGTTGTCCAAGGACATCACGCAGGCATCGGACATGAACGATATATTACACCCGGAGGACGCGGAGAAGACCGCAGGCGACGTGGAAAAGGCCATGGCCAAGATGAGAGACTGGGCGACCAAGGGTGTAGACATCTATTATAGCGCGTTCAACCAGACTAAGCGCTACGGATTTTTTGCGCAGTTGGGCCACTGGTTTGAACCTTTCTTCCTGGATAACCCGGCTATCGACTACGGGCAGACTGATGGCCCCGAGGTGCGCCGGGTAGTGCAGACCATGCTGAGTGCTATCCCTTTCTGCGACAGCGATAAGTATTCTTTTGCTTTAGTGTTTTCTAAGGTGTTGGGCCGACTGCCAGAGCAGTTGCGCCAGGCCGTGATGGAGAACCGGGCGGGCTTCCTGACGCTGGGCGAGGGACAGCTGTCGGCCACGGATGCCGTCCGCAACAACTATCTGCACGATGTCTTCCGTTTCTATAGCCTCTATGGCAGTAGGGCCGACTTCGTCAACCCGTTTCTGCAGCGTGACGGCTCGGGCCGGCCACGTATGTGGCTGACGGATAGCCACCTCTTTGGCGACAGGCTGGACTACCCCGATATGTACTACGGCATACTGCGTTACCTGGACAGCCTGGATGATGCTGACAGGAGCCATTACCGCGACACGATACTCCCCATGCTGCATGGGGCATGTGTCCCACGGAGCGTGCGCGATGAGCTGTTTATGGCCAACTATCAGTATCAGTATGGCGACCGCAAGGAGGGCATGGCCCATTATCAGCGTATAGCCATGTGCAATCCCGCCAACGAGGAAGCGCTGCGCATGGCGGCCCATGGCTACATGGAGCAGAAGAGCTATGGGCAGGCGCTGGCGTGTTATGAGCGGTTGGTGGCCATGGATGCCACCCAGGTGAGCTACGAGGTGAACAGGGCGCTCTGCCTGCTGATGAACCGACATACCGAGGAGGCCATGCCCATACTGCACAAGCTGTACTACGAGCATCCGGACAATCTGGCGGTGGTGCGCGGCCGTCTCTGGGGCATGATGAACCTGAAGCAGTATGCCCAGGCTGAGCCCGAGTATCGCAAGTTGTGCGAGGCCAACCCTAACCATGCTGAGGACAGACTTAACTATGGCTACTGCCTGTGGCTGAGTGGCAAAGTGCAGCAGGCGGTAACTGTTTTCGGCGACTATCTGCGGCTGAAAGCTGGCTCGGAGGGGGCCTGGGGCATGCTCATCTATACGGCTTTTATGGCCGACAGGGCTTTTCTGCAAGCTCATGGCATGGACACGACGGCCCTACACATCATGGCCGATCTGGTAGCTATGAGGATGGATGGGTAGACCGCAGGCATACGGCTGGTGGATAAACTATTTCGGGCGCAACGTACTATGCTGACGTTGCGCCCGAAGTGTTTATAGTGGCCAGGGCCCCTGCTTAGATATTGGCGATAGACATGATGTTGGCAAACACGCCGGCGGCGGTAACGCTGGCCCCGGCGCCATAGCCCTGGATGAGCATAGGAAACTCCTTGTAACGCTCGGTGGTGAGCATCACGATGTTGTTAGATCCCTGGAGGTTGTAGAAGGGATGGCCCTTGGCTACGGCCTTCAGCGAGACCTTGGCCACGCCCTTATCCATCTCGGCTACAAAGCGCCAACGCTTGCCCTCGCTCTCCAACTGCTGTCGCCGTGCCTCAAAGTCGGCATCCAACGAGGGTAGTTGCCGCCAGAAGTCATCGACGGTGCCCTCAAACAGCTGCTGGGGGATGAAGAGGTGCTTCTCTACATCGGCCTGCTCTATCTGGTAACCGGCCTCGCGGGTCAGAATGACCAACTTGCGTATCACATCGGTGCCGCTGAGGTCTATACGGGGGTCGGGCTCAGAGTAGCCGTTCTCCTTGGCCAGTCTGACGGTCTCCGAGAAAGGCACCTGAGCCGACAGCTCGTTGAAAATGTAGTTAAGTGTGCCGCTGAGCACAGCCTCTATCTTCAGGATGCGGTCGCCCGAGTTTCTCAGGTCGTTGATGGTGCCTATAATGGGCAGTCCGGCGCCCACATTGGTCTCAAACCGGTATATTACACCTCGGTCCAGGGCTGTCTGTTTGAGCTTGGTATAACTCTGATAGTCTGACGAGGCCGCTATCTTGTTGGCTGCCACGACATTGATGTTGTGCTCTAACAGCGTCTGGTACAACTGGGCCACATCCTTGCTGGCCGTGCAGTCTACAAAGACCGAGTTGAAGATGTTCATGCTCAGTATTTTCTCTTTCAGAGCTTCTACATCGCTGGGGGCCGAGTCCTTGAGCGCCTCGCGGTAATGAGTTAGGTCTATGCCGTCCCTGTCGAAGATGGCGTTCTTGGAGGAGGCGATGCCCACCACGTTCAGCTTGAGTCGCGAGTGCTCCTTTAGCTCCTCGTACTGGTTGTGTATCTGTTCTATGAGTCGGCCCCCCACGGTGCCGATGCCGCAGATGAAGAGGTTGAGCACCTTGTACTCGGACAGGAAGAACGAGTCGTGGAGCACGTTGAGTGCCTTGCGCAGGTAGGTGCCGTTGATGACAAACGAGATATTGGTCTCCGAGGCTCCCTGAGCACAGGCTATGACCGAGATGCCGCTTCGGCCCAAGGTGCCAAACAGCTTGCCGGCCACGCCAGGCGTGTGGCGCATGTTCTCGCCCACGATGGCTACGGTGGCCAGTCCTCCCTCGGCGTGCATGGGGAACATGGCACCGGTCTCTATCTCCTTGGAAAACTCCTGGTTGAGTACGGCTACGGCCTGGTCGGCATCGGCATCGCGCACACCGATGGAGGTAGAGTTCTCTGACGATGCCTGCGACACCATGAATACAGATATGCCGCCTTTGGTAAGGGCGGTAAAGATGCGCTGGTTGACACCGATGACGCCCACCATGGACAGGCCGGCAACGGTTATCAGCGTGGTGCCGCTGATGCTGGATATACCCTTGATGGACTTATGGTCGTTCTTGATCTTCTGCTTGATGACGGTGCCCGGGTTCTCTGGGTTGAAGGTGTTCTTCACCTTGATGGGAATGTTCTTGACGCAGACTGGGTAGATGGTGGGGGGATAGATAACCTTGGCTCCGAAGTTACAGAGTTCCATCGCCTCGATGTAGCTCAGTTCGTTGATGGTGTACGCGGTCTTGATGACGCGTGGGTCGGCGGTCATAAATCCGTCTACATCGGTCCATATCTCTAACACCTCGGCATCCAGGGCCGCTGCGATGATGGATGCGGTGTAGTCTGAACCTCCGCGCCCCAAGTTGGTTATCTCTCGGGTGTGGCGGTCGCGACTGATGAAGCCTGGAACCACTGTAATGCGCTGTAGGGGTGTAAACGCGCTGCGTACCAACTGGTTTGTAAGTTCGCTGTCAAGCACTTGGCGGTTGTCCTTGCGCTCAGTCATAATGAAGTCGAGTGAGTTAAGGCGCTTGGAGCCACGGATAAGAGCTGCTACGATGTGCGAACTGAGCCGCTCGCCGTAGCTGACGATGGCGTCGTACGACTTCTTGCTGAGGTCGTGTACCAAGAATACGCCGAAGAGGATGCTCTTGAGCTGTTCGAGCAACGTGTCGACCGTGGCAAACAGTTTTTCGCGTGTGGCATTGTCTGTAATGATGGTATCTATCATCTTGTAGTGGCGATCCACTATCTCCTCGTACGAGATGCGCCATGCCTCGTCGCCGGTTTCGGCCATCTTCGAGGTGGCAATCAACTTGTCTGTTATCCCGCCCAGCGCGCTTACTACTACGATAACGGGCTGTTTCTTAGCCTCTTTCTCTACAATATGCCTGAGGCTCTCGATGCTTTTCACGGAACCTACTGATGTTCCGCCAAACTTCAATACTTTCATATTCGGCCAATATGTTATGATGGTTACTATCATACGCCCTCGGTACAACGGAGGGTACGCAAAACTTGACTACAAAGGTAACTAAAATCAGCATAACCCCTCTGCTTTTTGCTACTTTTTTTCACCGATAGCTATCACGCATTGGAGTAGAAATCTGCTCCATGACAATGGGAATTGTCACCACATTCGTGGAGACCGACCTTTACATTTCCTGTGATGGTCATTGGTGGGCAGGAGGCCATCGCCAGCTTGCAAGGAGCGCTTTTTACCTTTTTACTCTTTTGGTTTTTCCCCTTAAAAAAACATCAAGGGGACTATGGCCGTAAACCATAGTCCCCTTGTAAGGTATCATAGTGACTATAATGAATTATCCGTTCATCGACATGAGGAACTCCTCGTTGCTCTTGGTACGCACCATACTGTCGTGGATAGTGTTCATGGCCTCAATGGGGTTCATGTCGCTGATATACTTACGCAGTATCCACATACGGTCAAGTGTGGTGCGGTCCTGAAGCAGGTCATCGCGTCGGGTGCTTGACGCTACGAGATTAACGGCAGGGAATATGCGCTTATTGCTTAACGAGCGATCGAGCTGGAGCTCCATGTTGCCCGTGCCCTTGAACTCCTCGAAGATAACCTCGTCCATCTTGCTGCCCGTGTCTATCAGGGCAGTGGCAATGATGGTGAGCGAGCCGCCACCCTCGATGTTTCGGGCCGCACCGAAGAACCGCTTGGGCTTCTGCAGGGCATTGGCATCTACACCACCCGTAAGTACCTTGCCCGAGGCGGGCGATACGGTATTGTAGGCACGTGCCAGACGGGTAATGGAGTCAAGGAATATTACCACGTCGTGTCCGCACTCTACCATGCGCTTAGCCTTTTCCAGGACGATGCCTGCTATCTTGACATGGCGCTCTGCGGGCTCATCAAAGGTAGAGGCTATCACTTCGGCGTTGACCGTGCGGGCCATGTCGGTAACCTCCTCGGGGCGCTCGTCTATGAGGAGCATCATCAGGTAAGCCTCAGGATGATTGGCTGCTATGGCGTTGGCTATGTCCTTCATCAGGATGGTCTTACCCGTCTTAGGCTGGGCCACGATGAGGGCACGCTGTCCCTTGCCGATAGGCGAGAAGAGATCTACTACGCGTGTTGAGAGGTTGGTAGTGGCTCTGTCGCCACACAGGGAGAACTTCTCATCGGGGAAGAGCGGTGTGAGGTGCTCAAAGGGGATGCGGTCGCGTACCTCGGAGGGCTCGCGGCCATTGATTTTGTCAATGCTGGAGAGGGGGAAGTACTTCTCGCCCTCACGGGGAGGACGGACGTGGCACTGGATGACATCGCCCGTTTTCAGTCCATAGTGTTTCACCTGCGTGTTAGAAACATAGACGTCATCGGGAGATGAGAGGTAGTTGTAGTCGCTTGAACGGAGGAAACCATAACCATCGGGCATCACTTCTAACACGCCATTGGCTGTTATGATGTCCGAGAAGTCGTAGGCCAAGGCACCTGCTGGCTCGGCCACGGTCTGCTGGTAGGCAGGCGTGGTCATCGGGGTGGTGGGGTTGTCAAACATGTCGTAGTTGGGCACGGCTCCCTGATCCTCGATGGGCAGATCCTTGGTGATAATGAAGTCGGTACCATCGCCCGGGTCGCCCTCCCATACCTCGCTGGCCGTGGGCTGAGTGCTCTCGGCGCTCTCGTTGTGGGCATTAATTTTAGCTTGCAGTTGGGCGAGTAAGTCCTCATTCTGCTGGTCGGCTTCCTCGGGGGCGCTGCCCATAGCAAATTCGGCCTCGGGAATTGGCGCGTCAGTAGGAGCAGTGGGTGCTGTGGGGGTAGTGTCGTCCGTAACCGCTGTTTCAGTGTCGGTCGTTTCGTTTGCGGTCTCAGTGGTTGGGGTGGTATCTGTTTCTGTGTTTGACTGCTTGTTGCGCGCAGCCTCTAATAAGCTCATCAGTTCAAGTTCTTGTTTGGTCTTGCGTCCCCGGTGCTTCGGCAGAGCTGCTAATTGGTCTTCTATAGCCTGTATGTCGTTATTATCATGGCTTTTGGTGGCAGGCTCATGGTGGGCGAACAGGTTCTCGTTGCTAAAGAGGACGGGATCTTCCTTGGGAGTGGGCTTGTTCTTCTTCAAGTCAAAGTTTTCGCCGTCTTTTCCGTTCACGGTGTACACCTTGTCCGTCTCCTTCTTCACAATGCGGGTTCTACGTCTTTTAGTGCCAAGCGGATTTTTATTGCCTTCATCCTCTGCCTGCTTATCCAGTATGGCATAGGCCAACGCCTCTGTATCGGGGGTGTCGCTGATGGCAACTCCCATGTTTTTGGCAATATCTTGAAGCTCGGGAATAGCTTTTGATATTAGTTCTTCTTTGCTATACATATATAATATGTGATGTGAGTTTATGAAAAATGATGTTTCAGGGGTTGAAACATCGTGCTCATGTGTTAAGTCGGTGCAAAGGTACAAATAATCAATGACATAACAAAAAGAAAAGCCCACAATTTTTTGTGGGCTTTTCCTTAATTATTTGGGTGGAGATAGCTTATTCTCCTTTTTCCATCTTCTGCTTCAGCTCAGCGAGTACATCCAGGTCGCCCAGAGATGTGCTGGCGGCTACATTGTTGATAACAGGAGTATCCTGCTTCTTGGTGGTGTGCTTGCGAGCGGGCTTTACATCCTCTTTCTCATCCTCGAAGGTACGAGAGTGTGACAGGATGATGCGGCGAGAGTTCTTGTTGAACTCGATAACCTTGAATGGAAGTACCTCGCCCTGCTTGGCCTGTGAACCGTCCTCCTTTACGAGGTGCTTAGGTGTTGCAAAACCTTCACCGCCCTCATTCAGAGTGATAACGGCACCCTTGTCCATCATTTCAGTAATCTTGCCCTCGTGGATGGAACCCGGTGTGTAGATAGTCTCGTACACGTCCCAAGGATTCTCCTCCAGCTGCTTGTGGCCGAGGCTCAGGCGACGGTTCTCCTTATCTATTTCGAGTACAACAACCTCGATTTCTGCACCAACCTGGGTGAACTCAGATGGGTGCTTAACCTTCTTGGTCCAAGAAAGGTCAGATATGTGGATAAGTCCGTCTACGCCCTCTTCCAACTCAACGAATATACCGAAGTTGGTGAAGTTGCAAACCTTAGCCATGTGCTTGCTGCCAACGGGATACTTGGTATCAATGGTCTGCCAGGGGTCTTCCTTGAGCTGCTTGATACCAAGGCTCATCTTGCGCTCCTCGCGGTCGAGTGTAAGGATAACTGCCTCTACCTCGTCGCCAACGTGGAGGAAGTCTTGAGCTGAACGGAGGTGCTGGCTCCAAGACATCTCGCTAACGTGGATAAGTCCCTCGACACCGGGCTGTATCTCAACAAATGCGCCGTAGTCAGCAATAACCACAACCTTACCCTTAACGTGGTCGCCCACCTTGAGGTTGGGATCGAGAGCATCCCAAGGATGCGGGGTGAGCTGCTTCAGACCAAGGGCAATACGCTTCTTCTCCTCATCGAAGTCAAGGATAACCACGTTAATCTTCTGGTCGAGCTCAACAACCTCATGAGGATCGCTTACGCGGCCCCAAGAAAGATCGGTGATGTGGATGAGTCCGTCAACACCGCCCAGGTCAACGAATACGCCATAAGAGGTGATGTTCTTGACTGTTCCTTCGAGCACCTGACCCTTTTCAAGTTTAGAAATGATGTCTTTCTTCTGTGCTTCGAGCTCAGCCTCGATGAGGGCTTTGTGAGAAACAACCACGTTGCGGAATTCCTGATTGATTTTGACTATCTTGAACTCCATAGTCTTGCCTACGAACATGTCGTAGTCACGTATAGGATGAACGTCAATCTGGCTGCCGGGCAGGAAGGCCTCAATACCGAATACATCAACAATCATACCACCCTTAGTGCGGCACTTGATGTAACCCTGGATAACTTCATCGTTCTCGAGAGCCTCATTTACACGATCCCAGCTCTTGGCCAGGCGTGCCTTTTTGTGAGAGAGAGCGAGCTGACCCTTCTTGTCCTCCTGGTTTTCAACGTAGACTTCTACCTTGTCACCAACCTTGAGGTCGGGATTGTAGCGGAACTCAGAGGCGGGGATGATACCATCGCTCTTGTAGCCAATGTTAACGATAACCTCTTTCTTGTCGGCTGCGATAACGGTACCTTCTACTACCTGGTGCTCTGTTACCTTGTTGAGGGTCTCGTCGTAGGCTTTCTGCATAGCCTCCTTGTTAGAGCTTGCGTTTGCGCCATTCTCAAACTCGTCCCAATTGAAGTCTGCCAACGGCTGTACGTTCTTTAAATCTGACATAAAATAATAAAATGTTTAAAATTAATAAAGTTAGACTTTATGATAATTAACTCCGTGATAAGGCTTACGTGAGCCAAATCGGTTGCAAAATTACTATTTTTCAGCGGGAAAGGTGGGGAGATGGTCATTTATTTTCCTGTGAATTGAGTTTTTTTAACAAAGATGGTTGCAGAAGTGGGGGGAGTGGTGGCTGTAAGTGCGGCGATTAGCTTGGCTGACAGCATGGTGGTTGCCTCTTTAATATTGTTAAATAGCTCACTTTACTTGGGTATCTCGGCAGTTGTTTCTAACTTTGTAAGAAAATTAGTGATAGATGAAGCGACCGGGCAACATATTAGTGGCTATGCTCCTGTCCCTGATGATGATTTATTGGGGGACAGGCGTGGTGGTAATGCACTGCTGCCACACCGACCAGACGGCTGTTGTGGCCGAGGCTGTCTGCTGCCAGACCGACTGCAACATGCCCCGCAAGAACTGTATGCAGTTAGAGGTTCGCAAGTTGCCCCCTTCTGTCGTTTCTGAATATGTATCGGCTCCACAGCCACAGCTGATGGCACTGCCCATGGGATGCCTATCTGTGGTACCCGAGGCTGATAGCTGGGCCGGGCAGACTTTGGCCGAGAAGCCTGTTATCAGAAAAGATGGGTTGCCGCCCCGCAGTTATCTATCGCTGCTTACTGTTCTTATAATCTGATATACCCCTTATCCCGCGACGGCCTACCGCTGTGGGCCCACAACCCGTGGCGGTATGCGTGTGGCTTCCCGTGCGGAGCCTATATATAATAAGGTATATTAGAATAATAAGAAAATCAAGAAAAAATGAGAAATATATTTGTAGGGCTGGCCTTGGCTGTCAGCCTGACCGCCTATGCGCAGCATGAGCCTACCTGCTGCGAACCGGCAGAGACACCGGCATGTACCCAGAAAATCTCTGGTACCCAACAGACACCCCAGAAGACTCCTGTCTCGGCCGACATGGTCGAGATAAACTGCCCCAGTCATGGGCGGGTGGTATTCCCGGCCGCCATGGCCGCTGCCGGACACATGATGCCCTGTTGCGAGAAAGGAGAGCGCAACAATTTTGTTAAGATAAACTGTCCCGGCCATGGCGATATGCTGGTCTACAAGTCGCTCTATGACGCCGGCCACCACATGCCATGCTGCGAGAAGGTGAAACCACGGAAGATAGATGCCTCGTGCGAGCACTCTGATAGCCATGAAGAGTCGGTACACGACTTGGCCGAGGTAGCCGTAGTACGCAAGAAAGCCAGCGTGGCCCGCATGGCCGGTGCCGTAAACGGATTGAAGATAGGCCGCGATGAGCTGTTCAAGGCGGCGTGTTGCAACCTTGGCGAGAGCTTCACCACCAACCCCTCGGTCGACGTAACATATAACGATGCCACCACGGGAGCACGCCAGATAAAGCTGCTGGGCCTCTCGGGCACCTACGTGCAGATGCTTACAGAGAACCTGCCCAACTTCAGAGGTGCGGCCACCCCTTACGCCCTTGGCTATGTGCCCGGCCCATGGATGAAGGGCATCCAGGTGTCTAAGGGAGCCGCCTCGGTGAAGAACGGGTACGAGTCTATTACCGGGCAGATAAACATAGACTATAAGAAACCCGAAGATAAGTCCGGTGCAGAGTTCAACCTGTTTGGCGACACCAAGAGCCGTATCGAGGCCAATGCCGATGCCAATGTGCATATCAATAGCAACCTGAGCGGCAACATCCTGGTGCACTACGAGAACAGCATGGAGAACCACGATGACAACGGCGACGGATTTCTGGACAAGCCGCGGGTAGAGCAGTACAATCTGCAGAGCCGCTGGCTGTACTCCAGGGGCATCTACATGCTCCACGCTGGCATAGCGGGGATGGAGGAAAACCGCTGGGGAGGCCAGGCGGCCCATCACCAGGCGACCGGCCAGCAGCCGTTTACCATCGGGCTGGCCACCCATCGCTACGAGGCTTACGCCAAGCATGCCTTTGTGCTCGACACCGACCATGGCACCAACGTAGCGCTGATGACCTCGGCCGCGATGCACCAGCTCCAGTCGCACTATGGCATCAAGTGGTATGATGTGAATGAGAAGAATGTGTACGGAGCACTGCTCTTCGAGACCAACTTTACCAAGCAGCACAACCTCTCGGCCGGCCTAAATGTCAACTACGACTACCTGGGTCAGTACTACCGTGAGGGCGGCGATGGACAGGTGCAGCCGACAAGTGGCAACCGCTGGGCCGAGCGCGAGACTGTGCCCGGTGCCTACGTGCAGTACACCTACACCCTGGGCAGTCAACTTACAGCCATGGCCGGATTGCGGGTAGACCACAGCTCGCTCTACGGAACCTTTTATACACCGCGTTTTCACCTGAAGTACATGCCCACCGACATTCTCACGCTGCGCTTTTCGGCTGGCAAGGGTTACCGCACGGTACACGCCTTGGCAGAGAGTAACTATCTGCTGGCCAGCGGACGTGAGCTGAGGATAGGCAACCTGGGGCAAGAGGCTGCCTGGAACACCGGAGTAAGCATGGCATTCAATATACCGCTGGGCCAGGAGACCCTGAAGGTCAACGCCGAGTACTACTACACCCGCTTCTCTAACCAGGCAGTGATAGACTACGACAGCAACCATCAGCTTATCAGCATCGACAACCTGCAGGGCCGCTCTTACTCTCACACGTTCCAGATAGATGCCAGCTATGTGTTCTTCAAGTCGCTTACGCTTACGGCCGCTTACCGACTGAACGACGTAAAGACCACCTATGGCGGCATACTGCGCGAGCGGCCGCTTACCAGCAAGTACAAGGGTTTGTTTACGGCCTCGTACAAGACCCCTGACGGTCGCTGGCAGATAGACGGCACCCTGCAGCTGAACGGCGGCGGCCGTATGCCCCAGCCTTATCAGTTGGCCGATGGCACGCAGTCGTGGAACCGACGCTTCAAAGCCTACGAGCAGGTGAGTGCGCAGCTTACCAGATGGTTCAAGCACTGGTCCGTATATGTGGGAGGCGAGAACCTGACTGGCTTTACCCAGCATACCACCATCTATGGGGCCGACAATCCCTGGGGAGCCGACTTTGAGCCCACGCTGATATGGGGCCCGGTACACGGACGTATGTTCTACGCCGGTGTGCGGGTGAATATCTGACCCCGCGCTACACCTATTTATATATAGATAGATTAATCGATGGGCCGCGAGGGTCGCAGGCTCCGTCCGAAAACATGAAATGGCCATTCCGAACCACGGGATGGCCATTTATAAGTTTAGAACGTAGGTCCGAAACCTTTGCATGTAGCCTGCGAACGACCTCGGCGACCGGGCGAATGGTCGGCAGCTTAGCGCCTGTAGACAAAGATGGTGGCCGGCATGGCTCAGCCTATGCCCAAGAGTTCTATCTCGAAGACGAGGGTAGACCCGCCGGGTATGCCTGGCTGCGAAAATTTGCCATAGCCCATCTCGGCCGGAATATATAGTTCCCACTTGTCGCCCACCACCATCTGCTGGAGCGCCACTATCCACCCCTCAATCAGGTCGCACACCCGGATGGCCAGCGGCACGCCTCCGTAGCTCGTGTCAAACAGCCGCCCGTCGATGGTGGTGCCCCTGTAGTGAGCCGTTACGATACTGCGCGGTGTGGGGTGAACCTCCCCGCTGCCACTGTGTATAACTCTATAGTAAACGCCCTTGGGCAGCGGCCGCACGTCGGCCTCGGTAGCCTTGGCAGCCAGCCAGGCCCTGTTCTTCTCTATATATGCTTTCTTAGCCATAATCAGTATGTGGTATGTGATGTTTGCGGTGCCTGTAGCGAGCCATGAACTTGCTCAGATGGCCGGGGGACAGCCCGGCTGTTACAAAGGTAGGCATAATAGAGCTTATCCCGGTATGGTTTGTAAGGATTTTGCGCCTCGGGCTGATAGTTTTGATACTTTTGGGGATATTTCTTGTCATTATCTTGTCTGTCTTCTCATTTCTTATTATTTTTGCAGCTTCATTAACAGACATTTAACCATAATTTAGAAGTGTAACTAAAGAATGTACTGACTAAAGCCCTTGGTTTCGATGCTTCCAAGGCGAGTGGGCGCACGGAGATTATTGCTGGCGCTACCACTTTCCTGACAATGAGTTACATCCTTGCTGTCAACCCAGCCATCCTTTCTACCACCGGTATGGACAAGGGGGCGCTCTTTACGGCTACGGCCCTGGCCTCGGCCATCGCCACGCTGCTGTTGGCCTTTATGGCCAAGTTGCCCTTTGCCCAGGCACCCAGTATGGGCCTTAACGCGTTCTTCGCCTTTACCATGTGCCAGGCCATGCACCTTTCGTGGCAGCAGTCGCTGGCCGCCCTGCTGGTCGAGGGTATCATCTTTATCTTGATAACTTTTCTGAATGTGCGCGAGAAGATACTGGACAGCATACCACGCAACCTGCGCTACTCCATATCGGCCGGCATCGGCATGTTTATCGCCTTTATCGGTCTGAAGAACGCTGGCATTGTGGTGTCTAACCCCGATACCTTTGTAGCCCTTGGCAAGTTTACCCCCGAGGCCTTGTTGGGCATCTTGGCCATCGTGCTGAGTGGTGTACTCATAGCCCGCCGTGTCAAGGGTGCCCTCTTTATAGCCATCGTCATAGCCACGGTGGTGGGTCTGCCAGTGGGCGTTACGTCGATGTCCGATGGCTGGTTTCCCGTGTCGGCTCCCCACTCGGTGGTGCCTATCTTCTGCCAGTTCGATTTCAGTCATTTCTTCAACCTTAACATGCTGCTGGTCATTTTCTCACTGCTCATCATTAACATCTTTGATACCGTGGGTACGCTGGTGGGTCTGGCTGAGAAAACCGGAGTGGTGCAGCCCGACGGGACCATACCCCGCGTTAAGGAGGCCATGCTCAGCGATGCCATCGGTACCACCTGTGGCGCCATGCTGGGCAGCAGTACCATTACCATCTATGTAGAGAGTGCATCGGGCATAGCCGAGGGCGGCCGTACCGGGCTCACCTCGTTTGTAACGGGCCTGCTCTTCATCGCCGCGCTGCTGCTCTCGCCCCTCTTCCTGCTCATTCCGGCTGCCGCTACCAGCGGGGCCTTGGTCATGGTGGGCGTGCTGATGATAGATTCGGTCAAGAAGATAGAGCTGAGTGACGTCAGTGAGGCGTTTCCGGCCTTTATCACCATGATTACCATGGTGCAGTGCTACTCGATAGCCGATGGCATCTGCCTGGGCATCCTCAGCTATGTGGTGATGAAGGTTTGTACCAGCAAGTTTTCCGACCTCAACCCCACGCTGGTCATCCTGGCGCTCCTGTTTGTCCTCAAGTTTGTAGTAGACTGAGGGGCGCAGGCCGGGTGGCCCGTGGCGTCCGGACTGATATAAACAACGCGCCCTACCGTCATGGGCGGTAGGGCGTTGTATAGAGTTAATGTAAGCACTGGTGTCAGAACTGCCACCAGTGCTTTTTTTTAGGCCTGTCCTGATAGCTGCCCGTGCGGGCGTGGGCTGCTTCGCGCAGCAGGTCTTTCCAGGTAATCCCGTCGTGAACCATGTGATATATCTGGCCCCAGTCGGGCAGACCGCCGATGTTGCGGTCGTCTATCCACAGGTCCACTTTCAGCTTACGTGAAAAGTGGTTGTTCCACTCTTTCTTCTCTTCTGGATAGTCCTTGTTGACGGCGTAGAACTCTACACCACGCTTGCGACACCAGTTAACCGCCTCGTCCAGCAGTTCGCCCTCGCGTACTGTCCAGAGGATGAGCTTGTGCTGCTCCTTGATGAGCATCTTCAGCGTGTCGGTGGCAAAGGGCAGTTCCTCGCCTATCTTGGGGTATTCGTGGGTTACTATCGTTCCGTCAAAATCTACTGCTATGGTCATACGTGTTTATTTAAATAATGTATATAGTGCCACGGTAGGCTCAGTAGAAGCGCTGGTTAGCGCTTCACTGAGTTATCATTGGCATTGCCGTAGTGGCTGTTAGAGTAGTTGCCATACGTGCCGTAGCTGCCATAGCCCTTGGTTCCATAGTGACCGTAGCGGCTGTACCGTCCATACTTGCCGTAGCCATAGTAGTAGCCATATTTCTTCTTGGACATGTCTATGCCGTTGATAACGATAGACATATTAGGCAGTTTCTGGCTCTCGGCCAGGCTGTTCACCAGGTTGAAACTGTCCTTAGACGTATAGTCGGCGCGGCATACGTAGACGGTGGCGTCTGCGATACGCCCTATCTGCAGCGTGTCGGTAACCAGGCCCACAGGAGCCGTGTCTATGAGTATGTAGTCGTAGTGCTCGCGCAGGGTGGCCATGATGGTGTCCAGGCTCTTGCGTGCCACCAGCTCCGAGGGGTTCGGTGGGATGGGGCCAGCCATCAGTATCTCCAGGTTGTCGTTAATGCCCGATGCCACGGTCTGTTTCTGGATGTCCTCCCACGTCGGATTGTCCTTTACCAGCAGGTTCGTGATGCCGTGGGTGGTGTCATGGAGCTCGAAAAGCTCGGCCAGGCGTGGCTTGCGGATGTCGAGACCCACCAGCAGTACCCTCTTGCCTAACAGGGCAAAACTGATGGCCAAGTTGGCGGTGTTGAATGTCTTACCCTCACCCGACGTGGTCGATGTAAAGAGTATCACTTTCTCGTCCTCCTTCATGGTAAACTGCAGGTTGGTACGCATGGTGCGGAAAATCTCTTCCATCATGTTGTTCTGGTTTTCGTGTACCACTATGTTGGCTTTGGTCTTGGCTGTCTCGCTGGCCACGGCTACGTCGGCGATGATGGGCAGCTTGGTAAGCATCTCCACGTCCTCGTGGCCCTCTATCTTGTATCTCAGCAACTGGAGCAGGAAGAAGATGCCGGCCGGTATGGCGATGCCTAAGACCAGTGCTAACAGCAGGATGATGCTGCTCTTGGGGCTAATCTTACCTATTACCTCTGGCATGTCTATCAGCTTACCCTTGTCGGCAGTGGCGGCCAGTGAGATAGAGTTCTCCTCGCGTTTCTGGAGCAACATTACGTACAGGGCTGACTTCACCTCTTGCTGGCGGCCTATCTGCGTAAGTATGCGCTCCTGCTCGGGTGTCTCGGTAACCTGTCCGGAGTACATGGCGAGCTGCTGTGAAACCTTATTGCGCTGTATCTCGGCGTTCATCATGGCTTGGTTCATCGCCACGTTGATACTACGGCGCAGTTCGTCCAACTGGTTGGTCAGCGGAACCACTGCGGGCGATGTCTCAGAGGCACTGTTCAGCGTGGCGCTACGCCTCAGCGCTATCTCGTTGTACTTGGTGATAAGACCGGTTACTGCGACATCTGTAATGCCCACATTGGCAGGCAGAACGCCGTAGTCGTTGTTCTTATTCATGGTCTCGCGAAGACTGCTGATAAGCTCTACCTGTATCTGAGACTCTGCCAGTTTCTGCTGATAAACGCCAGTGTTCTGGAGAGCCTGGCCTGTGTTGAGCTTGATGTCAGTAACGCGGTTCTGCTTTTTATAAATCTCGAGCGAGCCCTCGGTGCTACCCAGCTCGCCGCTGATCTTCTCCAGGCGGCCGTTGATAAACTCCTCGGTGCGCTTGGCCACCTCGTTCTTGTCCTCATTGGCCTGGCGGTTGTACACTATGGCCAGATGGCGCAGGTAGTCGGTGGCACGGGCTGGCACCTCATCGCTCAGGGTGAGCTGGGCTATGGTGGTGGTCTTTGACACGGCCGACACGCTCAGGCCTTTCTCGTATTTGTACGACATCATGCTGGGCGACACGATGGTCACCATCATGTTCTCGCCGTCGCGCAGTGCGGGCTGGGTGGTGTTGGCAAACGACAGCAGGCCCACCTTGGTGGCGATGGTTGCCGGCAGGTGGTTAAAGCTCTTGTCTATCTCGTAGGGAGTACCCTTGGTCTCCATTTCGCGTACAACCATGTATTTACCGGTGATGTGGTACTTGCCATCCTCGTACTTGATAGTTAGGTTGATGGGCGCCTGGAGCATCTCGAGGTGCGTGGGATCTAGGTCTACGTTGATGGGGTTAGTGTGGTAGGCATTGTACTTCTTAAACTTGCCCTTGCGATAGTAGTTCACGTAGAGCTTGAGGTCCCTGACGGTCTGCTCGGCCAGCAGTCTTGACTTGAGAATCTCAATCTCATTGTCGAAGCCGTTCGTGTTGACCATGATACCCAGGTTGGCGGCTTGCGCGATGCTGTTGCTTGCCCGCCCACGCTGGTTGCTATCATCGTCCTTTACCAACAGCTTGGTTGTAGCCTGATAGACCGGTGTTGTGTAACGTAGGTAAATGGCTGCGATGCCCACGCATATTACGAGCGACAACACGAACCACTTCCAGTTGAGAATTAAAGTCCTTAGAATTTGTTGGTAGTTCAGCGAACTCTTTCCTTGGTCCTGAATTTCTTCAGGGAGTCCTGTTTTTAACTGTTCCATGTATTATTAGTTGTTTTATATTATCAAAGTAAGTAGATACTGACCGTATTCGTTCTTGAGCATGGGCTGAGCCAGCTGGCGCAGACGGTCACTGTCTATCCAGCCCATCTTATAGGCTATCTCTTCGAGGCAAGCCACCTTGAGGCCCTGGCGTTTCTCGATGACCTCGATAAAGGTACTGGCTTCGCTCAGGCTGTCGTGGGTGCCGGTGTCGAGCCAGGCAAAGCCGCGTTGGAGAGTCTGAACCTTGAGTTGGTGGCGGCGCAGATACTCCTGGTTGACCGAAGTTATTTCGAGCTCGCCACGGTCGCTGGGCTTGATGTTCTTAGCTATCTGAACCACGCTGTTGGGGTAGAAGTAGAGGCCCACTACGGCATAGTTACTCTTGGGATGGGCGGGCTTCTCTTCGATGCTCAGGCAGTTGCCCTCGGCGTCGAACTCGGCCACGCCGTAGCGCTCTGGGTCATTGACGTAGTAGCCGAACACCGTGGCCATACCTTGCTGGTCCACATTGTACACACTCTGACGGAGCAGGCCACTGAAGCCGGCACCGTAGAAGATGTTGTCGCCCAAGACCAGGCACACGCTGTCGTCACCGATAAACTGCTCGCCGATGAGGAACGCCTGGGCGAGCCCATCGGGACTGGGCTGTTCGGCATACTCGAACCTCACGCCGAGTTCCCGCCCGTCGCCAAGCAGTCGGCGGAACCCCGGGAGGTCGTATGGAGTTGAGATGATAAGTATCTCACGTATGCCAGCCAACATGAGCGCCGAAATGGGGTAATATATCATCGGCTTGTCGAATATGGGAATCAGCTGCTTGCTGATCCCCTTGGTAATGGGGTACAGGCGAGTGCCCGAGCCCCCTGCAAGAACTATACCTTTCACCTTTATATATTTTATTATGATGCTTTCTTGTTGTGAACGAATATAGAGCGCACCGTGCGGTAAGCTATCCAGAGGTCGAGGCCGACCGACCAGTGCTCAATGTACCAGATGTCGCGCCGTACACGCTCTTCCATCTGCCAGAGTTCGTGGGTCTCGCCACAGAAGCCTGTTACCTGGGCGTAGCCGGTAATGCCAGGCTTGTAGAAGTGGCGAACCATATATTTGTCTATCAGTTTGCTGTACAGCTGGGTATGGTAGAGCATGTGGGGACGGGGCCCGATGATGCTCATGTCGCCTCGCAGCACGTTAAAGAACTGGGGCAACTCGTCCATGTAGGTCTTGCGCAGGAACGCGCCGAAAGGGAAAATCCTCGGGTCGTTCTCGGTGGCCTGCAGGGTGTCTTGCTCGCGGTTCAGGTGCATGGTGCGAAACTTGTAGCACGTAAAGGTGTGCCCGTTGAGCCCCGTACGTGCCTGGGAGAAGAACACAGGGCCGCGGCTCTGCATCTTGATGCCCAGGGCGATAAAGGGCAGCAGGGGGATGAGGGCCATGCACACCACGGCGCTTATCACCACGTCGGCCACTTGCTTTACTACGCGGTTAGGCGAGTAGAGTAGCGGTTCCCGGTAGCTCGTATAGAGCAGCGTCTCGCCCATCCGTTCGGGCTTAAGCCGTAGCTGGAAGTCGTTGCACACGCTGGGAACGTAGTAGAAGTGGATAGTATGGGTGTAACAGAAGCGGATAAGCCGTTCGATGGTGTCTGTGTCGTGAAGGGGGAGGCAGCAGAAAAGGCAGTTGACGCCTGTCGAAACATCGCCGCCGTCGGGGTGCTGGGCGAAGAAGTCGGCCACTGTGCCCAGGTAGTTGGCCGTGACCGTGGGGTCGTCCTGGTGGTCTGTGGAGTGAGCCTGGTCGCCGTAGTAGCCTAACAGCTGATAGCCTGAGGCAGAGGCGCGTTGCAGCTTGCCGTATAGCAACCGGCCTGCCGTACTGTCGCCGATGAACACCACGTTCTGTATGTTGCGCTCGGCCATCCGCGTGTGTCCGGCCCATCCCGTTTCGCTCATGCGTGTGGCCGTCAGCACCACCCACTCGGCTGCCGCGAGGGTCAGTATCATGGCGATAAGCGGGCCTGGGTATCCGGTGGCATAGAACAGGGCTGTCAACAGGATAGCGTGGGTAAGTACCAGCATACTGATGCCGGCCAGCTGGCGCTTAATGGCGGTCAAGCGCTGGCCCACAGTGGGCTGGTGCAACCACTCGCTCACGGCGAGTGCCAGGTTGAAGTACAGCAGGCTGTGGGCGTGTCCCATCCACACTGTGGCCCCCTCTGGCGCGTACAAGCCCATCGACACTATCGCGAAGATAATGTTCAGAATGGCAAAGTCGCCGAGGATAACCCAGATCTTGATGGTATTATCTGCCGAGTTAATATATTGTGACATGTAGTATGCTCTGTCGTTTATTACTTGTTCTTGCAAAGTTACAATATTAATTTTATTTTACCTTATTTATAATATAAAAAAATGCGTTTGTCATGGCTTTTTTCGTGATGTTTGTGCGGGTGGTGGCTCCGGTGGTCGTTTTTGCTCATGTTAAGGTAAGGCGGGGTGGTTCGGTAGTCGTGGGCAGCAGAGGGGGCGTTATGCAGTTTTCGGGGGTGGCTCCAGAAACATAAAGACTTAGTGATTTTGTAAATATGGTTCAATTATCAACAGCCTGTTAATGTATATTTATGCAGGAATGAGAGTCGGTAGGATTCTGGAGGGCCGCTGTGGCATCGGACGAATGGTAGTGGCGGTGCCTGTGGTTGATTTTTCGCGAAATAGAGCGAGCCAGCCATCGGCCAGAAAGCGTCTTTGTCCGTCAAAAGGCTGTCGCGGCGATGCTCGCGATGGTCTTTAGGCATGTAGGGGTGGCTTTTGTGTGATTTCCTGATGTCGGTAAAATAGCAGAAACGGGTTCCGGATTTACTCATTTTACCCTCTGAAAAGGTGCCGATGGTGCCCCAAACTCTGATAACAACTGTTAAAATCGCTCTGAAGTGGGTTGTTTGCGCATCTGTAATCGTGGTCGGCATCCGAATAGTCTCCGCCCTTTCCTGAATAATTATTCACTTTTCCGTGAGCATGTTTGCATATATATACAGTCTAAATAGTGATGGCGCTGATAATGACGGTATTCGGACTTGTCCCTGTGTCCCTCTGGCTAACCATTCTGGTCCCTGCCGAGGCGCGAATCGCGCTGATAAAGGGCGCGAAAAGCCCATTTGGGCAAATAAATACTTCAAATAATTTTGGCAATTCCGCGGTTTGTAGTAATTTTGTACCAAGGAATGGTGAAAGCCACCGTTCAGAAAAGTATAACTACAACTATTATGGGAATATTTACAAAGCTATTTGGTACCAAGACGGCAGACGCGAAGTCTGGCGGAATGGAAGACTATATGACGCTTATCCGGGTGTACTTCCAGGCTTCGCTGGCCAGTACTCTCGGCATCAACAACCTGGCCATGCTGCCCGACCTGCGTATGTTTAAGACCACCCTGCATGTGCCTACGGTCAACAACAAGCTCGGTGTGGGTGAGAAGAGCCACTGTAAAAAGATGCTCAAGGAGCTCTATAAGGTAGAAGATAACTTCTTCAAGGAGATTGATGCCAGTATTCGCAAGAACTGTCGTAAGATACAGGACGTGCAGGTGTATCTCATCCAGTTCCAGGGCTTCACCCAGGATCTGATGATGCTCATGGGCAACCTGATGAAGTTCAAACTGCGTGTGCCCTCGTTCTTCAAGAGCGCCATCTACGCCATGACGGAGAAAACCGTACGCGGCATCTTCACCAAGAACGACTACCGCGATGCCGGAGTCATCAAGGCCGTGCTGGCCATACGCCAGTACAATAAGCGGCTTAACTTCTCGGAGAAGTGGGTAACCGACTTCGTCTTCCAGGTGGTCATGCTGGCCAAAAAGGAGCCTAAGAACAAAGAAGAGGCTGCAAAATAGAAAAAAAAGGTCAAACTTTTTGAAATTACAGATTTTTAATATAAATTTGTAGGCACAAGATAAGTCTATGGATGCGACTGAGAAAACGATAGCGCTGTTTACTACGCGTATGCGGCAGATGATTCTCCGATTTCAGGACATGAAGACGGAGAACAGGAGGCTCGCTGGACTGGTAAAGGAACGCGAGGCTAAGATAGCGCAGCTTGAGGCCCAGTTGACGCAGGCAACCAATGACTACAACGCCCTGAAGATGGCGCGCATGATAGAGGTTACCGACGGCGATGTCGACGGGGCTCTCAAGCGAGTGTCCAAGCTCATCAGGGATGTCAACAAATGTATCACGCTACTGAGTGAAAAATAATCGGAGCGATGGCTGAGGGAGATAAGGAGAAACTACGTGTACGGTTGCACGTTTACGATACAGATATGATGGTCACTATTCCACGCGAGGAGGAAGAGTGCTATCGCGCTGGAGCTAAACTTATAACCGATGTGATAAATTCCTATGCGTCTGTGTACAAAGGCAGCAAGAGCGATAGGGACATTCTGTACATGGCGCTTATAGATATATCGCTGCGGTATGAGAAGGAGCGCCGTAAGCATGACGTAGTACCCGTTATGGATATCCTTACGAAACTAACCACCGAGATCGAAGAAGCGTTGGACGATTAAGGATATTAAAGTAATACATATTTATATAATGGTAATAACATTGATTATCGCGGTCGTGGCCCTGCTAGTGGGCGGAGTGGCCGGCTATATGATTTTCCGTTACGTGGTTAAAGGAAAATACAACGAGATGATAGCGGCAGCCGCTAAGGAGGCCGACGTAGTAAAAGAGAAAAAACTGCTTGAGGTCAAGGAGAAATTTCTGAACAAGAAGAGCGAGCTGGAGAAGGAGGTGCAGCAGCGCAACCAGAAGATACAGCAGAACGAGAACCGCCTGAAGCAGCGTGAAATATCGCTTAACCAGCGCCAGGAGGAAATCGGGCGCAAGAAGCAGGAGCTCACACAGATCCAGCAGCGTATCGACAACGAGAAGAAGTTGATGCAGGTAAAGCAGCAGGAACTGGAAAAAATGCAGGAGCAGGAGCGGGCCAAGCTGGAGGAGCTCTCCGGACTGAGCGCCGAGGAGGCTAAGAACCGCCTGGTAGACAGTCTGAAGGACCAGGCCAAGCTGGATGCCGCCAGCTACGTCAACGAAATTATAGACGACGCCAAGCTCAATGCCAATCAGCAGGCTAAGAAGATAGTAATACAGACCATTCAGCGCGTGGCCACCGAGACGGCCATCGAGAACTCGGTAAGTGTGTTCCACATAGACAACGATGAGGTCAAGGGACGTATCATTGGACGTGAGGGACGTAACATCCGCGCCCTGGAGGCTGCCACGGGCGTCGAGATAGTAGTAGACGATACGCCCGAGGCTATCGTTATCTCGGCTTTCGACCCCATCCGTCGCGAGGTGTGCCGTCTGGCTCTGCACCAGCTGGTTACCGACGGCCGTATTCACCCCGCCCGTATCGAGGAGGTGGTCGCCAAGGTTAAGAAGCAGTTGGACAACGAGATTATCGAGACCGGTAAGCGTACCGTCATCGACTTGGGCATCCATGGGCTCCATCCCGAGCTGGTTCGTATCATCGGTAAGATGAAATACCGTTCTTCGTATGGTCAGAATCTGCTCCAGCACGCCCGTGAGACAGCCAATCTCTGTGCTGTAATGGCTTCCGAGTTGGGCCTCAATCCCAAGAAGGCCAAGCGCGCTGGTTTGCTCCACGATATTGGTAAGGTGCCCGATGAGGAGAGCGAGCTGCCCCACGCTCTGTATGGTGCCAAGATAGCCGAGAAGTACAAGGAAAAACCCGATATCTGCAATGCCATCGCTGCCCACCATGATGAGGTCGAGATGGAGACTCTCTTAGCTCCTATCGTCCAGGTCTGCGATGCCATCTCTGGTGCCCGTCCTGGTGCCCGCCGTGAAATCGTTGAGGCTTACATCAAACGACTGAACGATTTGGAAGCAATAGCCATGAGTTATCCGGGCGTTGTGAAGACCTATGCCATCCAGGCTGGTCGCGAGTTGCGTGTTATCGTTGGGGCAGACAAGATGAGCGACGAGGAGAGTACCAAGCTCTCTGACGAGATAGCTACCAAGGTTCAGAACGAGATGACCTATCCCGGGCAGGTCAAGATTACCGTTATCCGCGAAACCCGCAGTGTGGCTTACGCTAAGTAAGCTGTCCGCTGTTGATATAAATACAAAATCCTCTCCTGACTGCTGGGTCGGGAGAGGATTTTATTTTTTGGCTCCTGATGGCCGCGGCTGTCTTGACGGTGGTTGCCGTGGTTCGCGCGGCCTTCAGTCTACACCTTATTATATATAGGGAACTGCCCGTGACCATTGCCAGTCCTCCGGCGGGTGCCTGGGTACGGGCTGTAGGGTGTTTAGTCCTTGCTAATCATAAAGTAGCGGGCATGGGGACTGCTGAGGTAAAGGCCGCAGGTGCTGCTCTGTGGGTACATGGCTCCGTTCTCCGTCAGAGTGATGCCCAGTGCCTTGAAGTCGAGCAGCGTACTGACTGGGAAGATGAGCCTCTGGTCGGGCAGCGACGGATAGCCCACGGCCGGCCGTATGCCCTGGTAGGTTGCCCGCGCCATCTCCTTGAGCGAGAGATGCTCATCGGGCGCATAACCCCATAGCCGGGTGCGCACTTCATGGTGAAGCCACTCGCTCGTAGCCTCTGCCAGCCGGTCGCAAACGCCTTGCAGCAAGATAGAGTGGTAATCGTCGGTCGTAGTCTTGACCCGCTCTAACTCCTCTATCAGCGAGGGCGACACCGTGATGGCAAATACGCCCACATAGTCCTCATAGGGGCGTGGGGCCACGTAGTCGCATAGTGACAGGCAGGCTTCGCCCGGATTGGCCGGATGCTTCTGACGCGGTGTGGGCAACTGCAAGTCCTTGCCCTTGACTGCTCCAGGCAGCACGATGCTGTGGTCAGTTCCGTAGGCAGGGTAGAAGCCCACCTGGGCCTGCATGTAGTGCAGCTTCTCGAGGTCGTCCAGCAGCGCCTCGGCTTCCGCCTTGACCTTGGCAGCCTCTGCGCTGTCCTTGTGTACCCGCCACAGATTGTAGAAATATATCCAGTTGATGTACTGCCGTACCTCCGCGATGTCTATGTGGGGCAGCGAGCGATATCCTATGTATGTTGGGCGGGGCAGCGGCTCCTTGCTCCAGTCTATCTGCAGCCGGTGTACGGCCTGGGCAGCGTGGTCGTGCCCACAGGGACAACCCTTGATGGTGTCCTTAGGACTGTTGGAAGCCTGCTGCAGGATGTCCTTGGCCCGTTTCTGCGCTTCGTGCTTCTTAACCAGCTCAGCCTGTTCGCGGGCGTTGTCAGCCAACACCCTGTCACGTTCAGGCCCCATCAGTTGCATGGACAGTACCGCGTTGATAGAGGCATCCTTGACATGGAAGACTGGCCCCTTGTATAGTGGAGCTATCTTTAGCGCCGTATGCAGGGGCGACGTGGTGGCCCCGCCTACCAGCAGCGGTACGGTGATCCCCGCCTCGGCCAGCGCACGGGCCGTGTTACACATCTCGTCGAGCGAGGGCGTTATCAAACCACTCAGGGCTATGAAGTCGGCCTTGGTTTCTATCGCCGCCTGTACTATCTTCTCGGCCGGAACCATCACCCCAAGGTCTATTACCTCAAAGTTGTTGCAGCCGAGTACCACGGTCACTATATTCTTACCTATGTCGTGTACATCGCCCTTGACGGTGGCCACCAAGTACTTTCCGTTGCTCTTGGCACCTTTCTGCCGCGCTTTTTCGAGATACGGCTGAAGCAGGGCGACGGCCTTCTTCATGGTACGAGCCGACTTGACCACCTGTGGCAGAAACATTTTGCCCTCTCCGAAGAAGTCGCCTACCACCTGCATGCCTTGCATGAGCGGGCCCTCGATGATGTCGCCTGGCATGGCGTATTGCTGTAGCGCCTCTTCGAGGTCAGCCTGCAGAAATTCGTCGTCTCCCATGCGCAGAGCCTCCCTCAGCCGTTCCTCCACAGGCGTGACTGTGCGGTCTGCCTGTGTCTTGGCCACTGGTTGGGCGGCCTCCTGGCTCTTGGCTGCTAATATTTCCTGCGCCTTGTCCGTCAGTCGCTCTGCCGCGTCGGCCCGCCTAAACAGGATAACATCCTCTATCAGTGTGAGCAGGTCGGCCGGTATGTCACCGTACATCACCTTGGATGCCGGGTTCACTATGCCCATGTCCATGCCCTGCTTCATGCCGTGGTAGAGGAACACGGCGTGCATAGCTTCACGCAGGAAATTGTTGCCGCGGAACGCGAACGACAGGTTGCTCACTCCGCCACTCACATGGGCCCCTGGCAGATTTTTCTTAATCCATCCCGTGGCCCGGATGAAGTCGAGTCCATAGCTGTCGTGCTCCTTCATACCGGTGGCAACGGTCAGCACATTGGGGTCGAATATGATATCGCATGGCTTGATGCCCGCCTGCTCTGTCAGAAGCTGGTAGGCGCGCCCGCAGATTTCTATCTTGCGCTCGTAGGTGGTGGCCTGTCCCTGTTCGTCAAACGCCATGACCACCATGGCCGCTCCGTACTGATTAATGGTACGCGCGTGACTCAGAAAGACCCCCTCGCCCTCTTTCAGGGATATCGAGTTGACCACACACTTGCCCTGCACACATTTGAGGGCCGCCTCTATCACATCGAAACGCGACGAATCGATCATCCAGGGGATGCGGGCCACCTCGGGGTCGCTGGCCATGAGGTTCAGAAAGTGGGTCATCTCCTGCTTGGCATCCAACAGTCCATCGTCCATGTTGATGTCTATCAGGCTGGCTCCGTCGCGTACCTGCTTGCGGGCTATCCCGAGCGCCTCATCGTACTGCTTCTCGTTGATAAGGCGTAAGAACTTGCGGCTGCCGGCCACGTTGCAGCGCTCGCCGACATTCATGAACATGCCAGGCATGGGCGAGAAGCCCTCCAAGCCGGCCAGCCAGTCTACCTTGCCCTGCTCGGGACGTGGGCGGACGGCTCGCCCCTCAGCCATCTGGGCAATGGTCCGTATATGTGCGGGCGTGGAGCCACAGCAGCCTCCTACTATGTTTACGCTGCCATCGTCTATAAATGCGCTGATGGCCTGGGCCATCATGTCGGGTGTCTCTACATAGTTGCCCTCTTCGTCGGGCAGTCCCGCGTTGGGGTGCGCGCTGATAAAGTAGGGCGCCCGCTCAGCCAGCGCCCTCAGATAGGGTCTCATGTCCTCTGCGCCGAATGAGCAGTTGAGTCCTACGCTCAGAATGTCCTCATCGTGTTGCACCGAAGCCAAGAATGCATCAAGCGTCTGGCCCGACAGCGTTCGGCCCGATGCGTCGGCTATGGTAACGCTCAGCATGATGGGTATGCGTCGGCCTGTTATCTCTTTTACGTGGCGTGCGGCCATAAGGGCAGCCTTCGCGTTGAGCGTGTCGAATATTGTTTCTATCAGGAAGATGTCCGCCCCGCCCTTACTCAGTACCAGCATCTGTTCCTCGTAGGCTGCGCACAACTGGTCGAAGGTGAGGGCGCGGTAGGCAGGGTTCTCTACATCGGGCGACATGGACAGGGTGCGGTTGGTGGGGCCTATCGACGCCGCCACGTAGCGCGGGCGGTCTGGGGTGATGGTCGTCATGCGGTCAGCCTCCGACCGTGCCAGTTGTATAGCAGCCTCGTTAATCTGTCGGATGTAGTCCTCGGTCTTATAGTCGGCCTGAGAGACGCGCTGGGCGTTAAATGTGTTGGCGCTGATGATGTCAGCCCCAGCCTCCAGATAGTCGCGGTGTATCTGGCAGAGCACATCTGGTCGCGTAAGACTTATCAGGTCGTTGTCGCCATGAAGTCTGACAGGCCAGTCAGCAAAGAGCTGACCGCGGAAGTCGTCCTCGGTCAGCTGGTAGCGCTGTATCATGGTGCCCATGGCACCGTCTAATATCATAATACGGTGTTGCAGCGTCTGCTGTAGGACGGTAAACGTATCGGTCATGGCTCAGAAAGTCTGTTTGAGTATATTATAGGTAGAGTAAGAGGCGTTCATGGTGTAGAAGTGTACCATGGGCACCCCCGCAGCCTTCAGCTCGCGCACCTGTGCCACGGCCCACTCTATGCCGAGCGCCTTTACGTCGTCATTGGACTTGCAGTGAACAAACTCGTTGGCCAGCGCTTGTGGGAAGTCTATGTGGAACGTACGGGGAAGCATAGCGCAGTGGTTTAGGGTGGTCAGTGGCTTGAGGCCCGGTATCACGGGCACCGTGATGCCCTCCTTGCGCAGTCGGGCGACAAAGTCGAAGTACTTGGCGTTATCAAAGAACATCTGCGTCACGATGTGGTCGGCCCCGGCAGCCACCTTGGCCTTCAGGTGGGCTATGTCCACCTCCATGTTCATGGCCTCGTCGTGCTTTTCAGGATAGCCGGCCACGCCATAGGTAAAGGGTGTGGTGGGTGCGTCCATGTGTACGCCGCCCAAGAGTTCTCCCCGGTTGAAAGCGTTAATCTGCTCGCACAGTTCGATGGCATGGCTGTATCCGCCAGGCGTGGGTATAAACCGGTTGTCCTCCTTGGCGCGGTCCCCGCGTAGCACCAGCAGGTCCGTGATGCCCAAGTACGACAGATCGATAAGCTCGCTCTCTATCTCGGCAGCCGAGAAACCGCTGCAGATGATGTGTGGCACCGTGCGCACCTTGTAGCGCTCCTTGACAGCGGCTGCTATGGCCACCGTGCCTGGCCGGTTGCACACGCTGAGCTTCTGATACATACCGCCCTCGCCCTCGCTGTAAATGGTTTCAGCACGATGGGTGGTGATATTGATGTAAGAGGGCCCGAAAGGGATGAGCTTGTCGAGCGTCTTGTACACGCTCTCCATGCCCTTGCCGCGGAGGGGCGGCAGTATCTCGAACGATAGTGAGGTGGGGGTATCTGTCTGGCTGTTGGCCTTGATGTCTGACATAATCTTGATGGTCATTAATGAATAATTGTGGGCATTGTGTAATGTAAAAGCCCGTTTGAAGAGCAAAAGTACTAATAAATTCTGAAAATGAGATGCTTTTGGACAGGTTTTATTGCCTTTGGGACGAATATCCCCATGACCTGGGTTTGGCGGGCGATAAACGCCCTGTTTGGGGCGGTCATCGCGGACTTCAGGACGATGCTCTTTTTTTATTTTCTGTTAACTTATAGACCGAAAAAAAAGCCATTATTTATGCACTATTGTCTTTTTTTATCTTTACCTTTGCATTAATGTCATAAATACTGACATGCACTATTGTTACATATATAATATATAAGAAAGAGGACACAACAGATACCACTATGGAATATATCAAGACGGCCATCGATGGCGTATATATCATCCGCCCCAAAGTCTTTGCCGATGCCCGCGGCTACTTCTTTGAAGCCTGGAAGCAGGACGAGTTCGAGAAACACGTGGGCCATGTCAACTTTGTACAGGACAACGAGTCCCGGTCAAGCTATGGCGTACTGCGCGGCCTTCATTACCAGGAGGGTTACTACTCCCAGGCCAAGCTGGTACGTGTTATCCGCGGCCGCGTACTCGACGTGGCTGTCGATTTGCGTCAGAGTTCGCCTACCTTTGGTCAGCACGTCATGGTCGAGCTGAGCGAGGACAACAAGAACCAACTCTTCGTTCCCCGCGGCTTTGCCCACGGTTTTCTGGTGCTGAGCGATGAGGCCATCTTTACCTATAAGGTAGATAATGTGTATGCCCCCCAGCACGAAGCAAGCATCCGGTGGGACGATGACACCCTTGGCATCCAGTGGCCCATCGACCGCGACCGTGTCGTTACCAGTCCCAAGGACCTGAAGGGTAAGAAATTTAAGGAAGCTAAACTTTTTGAATAATGAATATAGCAATAGTAGGGACAGGCTATGTGGGCCTGGTATCAGGAGCCTGTTTCGCCGAGACCGGAGCCATCGTTACCTGTGTCGATGTAGACGCTAAGAAGATAGGACGCCTCAAGGCCGGACAGATACCCATCTATGAGCCTGGGCTTGACGAGCTGGTTACCAAGAATGTAAAGGCTGGCAGGCTCAAGTTTACCACCTCGCTGGCCGATGTGCTCAATGACCAGCAGATAGTATTCTCGGCTGTTGGCACGCCCCCCGATGAGGACGGCAGTGCCGACCTGAAGTACGTGCTGCAGGTGGCCCAGACTATAGGTGACAACCTGAACCACTATATGGTGGTGGTTACTAAGAGTACCGTGCCCGTGGGAACGGCCAAGAAGGTGCGCGCCACGATACAGGCGGCCCTGGACCGCCGGGGAGTAAGCGTAGAGTTTGACGTGGCCAGCAATCCCGAGTTTCTGAAGGAGGGCAGCGCCATAAAGGACTTTATGAGTCCCGACCGAGTGGTCGTGGGCACTGAGAGCGACCGCGCCAAGGAGCTGCTAACCCGCTTATACAAGCCCTTTCTGCTTAATAATTTCCGCGTTATATTCATGGATATTCCCAGTGCCGAGATGACTAAGTACGCAGCTAACTCCATGCTGGCCACGCGCATCTCCTTTATGAACGACATAGCCAACCTGTGCGAGCGAGTGGGTGCCGATGTCAATATGGTACGTGCGGGCGTGGGAAGTGATACTCGCATAGGGCGCAAGTTCCTCTATGCAGGCTGCGGGTATGGTGGCAGTTGTTTCCCGAAGGACGTTAAGGCGCTCATCAAGACTGCCGACGACAACGGCTACTCCATGGAGGTGCTCAAGGCCGTCGAGCGGGTCAATGCGCAACAGAAGAGCGTGCTGTTTGACAAACTCAGCAACCTGTTGGGTACCGGGGCGCTCAAGGGCATAACCGTGGCCCTGTGGGGACTGGCTTTCAAACCCGAAACCGACGACATGCGCGAGTCTACGGCCCTGGTTGTCATCCAGCGGTTGCTCGATGCTGGCTGCAAGATACGCGTGTACGACCCTGTGGCCATGGACGAGTGTCGCCGTCGTATTGGCGATGCGGTTACTTATACCCACGACATGTACGATGCGGCCAACGGTGCCGATGCGTTGATGCTCCTCACCGAGTGGAAGGAGTTCCGCCTGCCTAACTGGGACATCGTGGGAAAAATTATGAACCGGCGTATCGTGCTCGACGGCCGTAACATCTACGACCCTGCCGAACTGGTGGCTGCCGGGTTTATCTACCATTGTATAGGGCGATGAGAAAGATAGCCATACTTGTTGCTGCGGTACTGGCGTTTACAGCCTGCCGCAAGGAGGCCGGCACGGCATCGGCACCGGCCGAGGACACGGCAGCCAAGAAGATGCTGCAGGGCATCTGGCTCAACGATGACGATGAGGGAGCAGCCTTCAGGGCCAAGGGCGACACCATCTACTATCCCGATACCACCAGCATGCCGGTGTACTTCAAGGTGGTAGACGACACGCTGGTCTTGCGTGGCGCCAAGGAGGTCAAGTACCACATACTGAAGCAGACGTCCCATCTCTTTGTCTTTGAGAACCAGTCGGGCGACCAGATACATCTGTTCAAGAGTACCGACCCGTCGGATATGTCTTACTTCGGTAACCACCGCACGGTGGCCCTCAACCAGCGCCAGCTCATCAAGCGCGACAGCGTGGTCGCCGCCGGCAGCAACCGTTATCACTACTACGTACAGGTTAACCCCACCACTTACAAGGTGGTCAAGACGGCATATAACGATGACGGCGTGGCGGTCGACAATATCTACTACGACAATATCGTACACCTGAGCGTGTATGATGGGGCCTCCTGCCTCTTCTCGAGCGACTTCCGCAAGCGCGATTTCGCAGGACTGGTTCCCCAGCAGTACCTGTCGCAGAGTGTACTGAGCGACATCGTGTACTACCAGGCCACGGCGGCGGGCTTAGAGTTTGTGGCCTCGCTGGCCATACCCGACTCGGCGTCGTCATTCCAAATCAAGATAACGATAGCGGCTAACGGCAAGAAAAAAATGCAGGTCTTCGGTTAAAGACCTGCATTTTTTTATTTTAGTAAGAAGAGCGATGGTGCCCTCCTTGATAATCGTCTCGTTTCTCTTTACGGCACCTGCGGAGCGCACTTAGGCTCCGCAGCAGAACAAGACTATGAGCTGTGCCGTAAAGATTCTCAGGAACATACTCAGCGGGTACACGGTAGAGTAGCCCACCGACGGCTCTTCCTTAGAGCATACCGAGTTGGCGTAGGCCAGTGCGGGTGGGTCGGTATAGGTACCTGCCAACATACCCATGATGGTAAAGTAGTTGAACTTGTACTTCAGCCGGGCTATGGTGCCCATTATCAGGATGGGAATGATGGTGATGAGGAAACCCGTGTACACATACTTGAGGCCGTCGCCCTGCACTACGGTGTGCCAGAAGCTGGCCCCGGCCTTGATGCCCACGGCGGCTAAGAAGAGTACCAGTCCTATCTCGCGCAGCATCATGTTGGCCGATGTGGTGGTATAGGTTACCAGTCTGAAGCGGTATCCGAACCGGCCTATCAGGATGGCTATGATGAGCGGGCCGCCCGCTATACCCAACTTGAGGGGCACGGGCATGCCGGGAATGGCTATGGGCAGGCTGCCGAATAGTATTCCCACGATAATGCCTATGAATATGGTGGCAATGTTGGGCGCGTCGAGCCGTTTTACCGAGTTGCCCATCAGCTCTGCTACACGGTTTACATTGTCCTCGGGGCCTACTACCATTACGCGATCGCCTACGTGGAAGTGGTGATGACGACTGGCAAAGAGATCCATCCCCTGGCGGGTAATACGGGTAATGTTGACCCCGTAGACACTGGAGAAGTGCATCTTGCCCAGCGTCTTGCCGTTCATGGAGGGGTTAGTTATCACGATACGCTTGGACACCAGCGGCTGTTTCTCATTGTCCTCGGGGAAAGGAGTATCTACGTTGGGGCCGATGAAAGCCCGTATGGCCTCAGCGTCGTGCGTGGCACATACTATGCTCAGCTCGTCGTCCATGCTGAGTATCGTGTTCTTGTTGGGGATGCTTATCTCGCCCTCGTGAAGTAGTCGCGAGCACACAATGTCACGGTTTAGGAATTCAGTTATCTGCTGCAGCTTCTTGCCAGCCAGGTATGCGTTGCTAACCTTGAGGTGCATCTGAAAGGGCTTTTCATGTGGATTCTCATTCTCCAACTCTTGAAGTTGGGCGTCTTCCTTTTCTAACTTAATCTTGCATATATAGCGCACCGCGATGGTGGCGCCGATGATACCCAGTACTCCCAGCGGGTAGGCGCAGGCATAGCCCGACGCGATAGGGGGTATCTGACCGTTGGGGAACACCGAGGTCAGCGACTCGTTGGCTGCTCCTAATCCAGGGGTGTTGGTAACAGCGCCATAGAGGGTTCCCACCATCATGGGCAGGTTGACCACGTTGCTGGTGTCGAAGAACAGGAAGTAGCAGGCAAACATTACACCGATATTGAGCAGTATGGTACCCGTGGAGAGCAGGTTGAGCGCCACGCCACCTTTCTTGAAACTCTCAAAGAACCCCGGCCCCACTTGCAAACCTATCATGAAGACAAAGAGGATAAGTCCGAAGTCCTGGACGAAGGTAAGGATGTTTACAGGAGCCGTAAAGCCGATGTGGCCAGCCACAATGCCAGCAAACAGCACGAAGGTAACGCCCAAGGAGATGCCACATACCTTAATTTTGCCCAACAGCACGCCTATCGCGATGACGATAGAGAACAGCAGGGCTATGTGTGCAACCGAATCTTGCTGCGTAAATAAATTTAAAAGCCAATCCATAAATTATTGATTATATTAATTTGCTTGGTTACGATAGCGCCATGCCTTGTCCGGACACCAGTTGTGGTTCCCGGTATGCCGCCTATCATGTGCAAAGGTAGTGCAAACAGAGCGCCATGAGCTTGCTCAGATGGCCGAGGTGCCGCCTATCTTATGCAAAGGTAGTGTATTTTTCTGAGTTTGCGGTCGTTAAAATTGAAAATCGTACAAAAAAGCCTGCCGCCAGTTACGAAATGATCAGGGCGACCAGTTGCCATGGTGCTGATAATAGTCATAAATGCCCCCGTATAAGCAGCGCGCTGGTTGCGGAGCCATCATCACAGCGATTAGAGTAACCGCTTTTTATCCCGTGACCATCGCGACAAATGAAAAGACCGACCTTTAGACTTCTAAAGACGGCTCCGGGAAATGTAAAGGTAGGTCTCTACGATTTCGGCGACTACTATTGATATGCAGGAAACCATCGCCAGTGTGCGGGGAGCGCCTTTTACTTTTCTACTCTTTTACTTCTTACCTTTCAAAATCACCTTTTTACTTTCTTACCCTTCTGCTTTTCTTCCGAAGATGGTTCCCGCTCGGCCAGTGGTCATAAAAAAATGGGGAGTAGCGGCTGTGGTGCTGCTATCCCCCATCATATAACGGTCTGAATGTTTCTGCCGGCTTATTTCTT
>JALEKD010000045.1 GCA_022769285.1 Prevotella sp. | reverse complement strand
GCAGGGCACTGTCCCTCACTTCGGCGGGAGGAGAGGCCATGAGGGACACCATTGTGATGATCCACAGCAACAGGGTACAGACCGCATGACGCATGGCAGCTACGGGGTTAAGATTAGATGCTACAAATTTAGGAAAAATATCTTATAGCCCTGATACGTTTGAGTAGAAAAATTAAAAAAATATTGGCGGAGCCAACCAGGATATGCCCGCGACTATTTCAGGGGGTGCCCTTATACGAGGGAGTAGCCACAATCACGACTACTGCGGTGCGAGAACCGGCTGGCGTCGTGGTGGTGGCCACTCCTTATGTGTGGCGCAGCCCGTGGAGACTGCTTGTAGTGTTACTTGTGCTTGCCGCAGACGAGGCCCTGGATAACCGCGTTAGAGAAACCTGCTTGCTCCATGGCGTTGAGGCCCCGGATGGTGAGGCCACCGGGTGTGGTTACGCGGTCTATCTCGGCTTCGGGATGGCAGCCCGTTGCCTGGAGCAACGCTACGGCTCCGGCCATGGTCTGCAGGGCTATCTCCTTGGCCTCGTCGGCCTTGAAGCCCAACTCGACACCTCCCTCTGATGCCGCGCGCACATAGCGCATGGCGTAGGCTATGCCACATCCGGCCATTGCTGTACCGGCACTCAGCAGATGCTCGTCTACCAGCATGGCCTTGCCTAAGTCGGCAAAGATATCCATCACCTGGTCCGTATGGGCCTGGTCGGCATTGGGCGTGGCTACGAATGTCATTGACGCGCGCTGTGCGATGGCTATATTGGGTATGGCCTGGAAGAACATGGGGGTGGCCCCGTCGCGTTCGAGCCATGCTAACAGCTGGGCCGACGGTATGGCTGCCGCCATGTTGATGACTGTCTGCCTGCTGTAGTCGAGCACAGGTTTCAGTTCGGCTATCACGCCCTCTACCAGCCACGGTTTTACCACGATGACCACATAGTCGGCACCGACCACGGCCGTGCGGTTGTCGGTGGTGGTGCGTGCGCCCCGCGCTGCTAACGGGGCTAACTTGCCCGTATGCGGGTTGGCCACGCAGATGTCGGCCGGGGCAAAGAGGGTGCCGCTGAGCAGTCCCTCGGCCAGCGACCCACCCATGGCACCGGCCCCTATAACTGCTATCTTCATAGTGAGTCGAGTACGCGCTTCAGCCGGGCGATGAAATCGTCGACCTCGGCCTTGGTAAGACAGAGAGGAGGCAGGATACGCAGGATGTTGGTACCGGCGCAGCCCGTAAAGCAGTGCTCCTGATGTACCAGGCGCGAGCGAACCTCGCTATGAGGAATGTCGAGCACGGCACCAGCCATGAGACCACGGCCACGCACCTCGGTTATGTGCTTCGAGGTGTGCTGCAGCAGGCGAAGCTGATCCAGCAGATACTCGCCCACCACGTGGGCATTGTCTACCAGATGCTCCTGCTCGAACACGTCGAGCACGGCTAAAGCTGCCGTACAGGCCAGGTGGTTTCCGCCGAAAGTGGTGCCCAGCTGGCCCTTGACAGGAGTAAACGCGGGCGAAATGATGACACCCGACATGGGGAAGCCATTACCTATGCCCTTGGCCACGCTTATCAAGTCGGGCCGTATGCCTAACCACTGATGGGCAAAGAACTTTCCGCTGCGTCCATAGCCACACTGTATCTCATCACAGATAAGCACGGTGCCGTACTTGTGGCACGCGGCTTGCAGGCCCTGGGCAAACTCGGCCGTAGCCATGTTCAGTCCGCCCACGCCCTGTATGCACTCTAAGATACAGGCGCTCACGTCGCCCTTGGCCAGTTCTCGTTCCCACGCCTCAAGGTCGTTGAGGGGCAGAAAGGTGGTGTGCCCATTGGCATTGATGGGCGCGCTGTACTTGGCAATGTCGGTTACCTCGACGGCGAGCGACGTACGGCCGTGGAAAGCCTTGTCGGCGGCCAGCACACGCTTGCGCCCGGTGTGGAACGAGGCCAGTTTCAGACAATTCTCATTAGCTTCGGCCCCCGAGTTGACTAAGAACAGGCTGTAGTCGTCGTAGCCACAGATGGGGCCGAGCCTTTTGGCCAGCTGCTCCTGCAGGCGGTTGATGACCGAGTTGCTGTAAAATCCTAACTGGTTGAGCTGGCGCGTCATCATGTCGACATAGTGGGGATGGCAGTGCCCTATGCTTATCACGGCATGGCCGCCGTACAGATCCAAGTACTCCTGGCCCTTGTCGTCCCATACCCGGCAACCCCGGCCCTTGACGATATTCACGTCGGAGAGGCTATATACATCAAATAGTTTCATGCTGTAATTCTCTTGATTATAAATACTATGCGTGCAGCCCTCTTAGAAAGCAGAGGGCTTGAGGCGGAGCCCCGCGCGCTCATCGATACCGAACATGAGGTTCATGTTCTGTACGGCCTGGCCCACAGCACCCTTGAGCAGATTGTCTACACAACTGGTGATGAGCAGTTTGTCGTCTATCTTGTCACAGTGTACGAGCGCCTTGTTGGTGTTGACCACCTGCTTTAGGTCGAGCGGCTTGTCAACATAGTGGGTAAAGGCGGCCTCGCGGTAGAAGTCGCGGTAGGCAGTCTCGATGACCTCTATATCAGCATCGGTACGCACCACCTCGGTAGCAAAGATGCCACGGGCGAAGTCGCCACGGTAGGGGATGAAGTCGATAGAGGCTTCCAGATGGCCTTGAACCTGGCTGAGACTCTGACGTATCTCGGCGATGTGCTGATGGCGGAACGCCTTGTAGATGCTCAGGTTGTTATTGCGCCACGAAAAGTGGGTAGTGGGTCCTGGCTTCTGGCCCGCGCCGGTAGACCCGGTGATGGCATTGACACTCACATCGGTGGTGAGCAGTCCCATCCGTGCGGCGGGCAGCAGTCCTAACTGGATGCAGGTGGCAAAGCACCCCGGGTTGGCCACATGCTGGGCCTGGGCTATCTGCTTGTGGTTAATCTCAGGCAGTCCGTACACAAAGTCGTTTCCGGGAGCCGCAATGCGGAAGTCCTGTGCCAGATCTATTATCTTGACATTGGCCGGGACATGGTGCTCCTGCAGAAAGGCTTCGCTCTTGCCATGGCCGAAGCAGAAGAACACCACGTCGACCTGCTCGAAAGGCATAGCGTCGGTAAACCGCATTGTGGTGTCGCCATACAATCCCTCGTGTACATCGGTGAGCAGGTTGCCGGCATTGCTGGAACTGTTCACGAATACTATCTCGGCCTCGGGATGGTTGAGCAGCAGTCGGATGAGTTCGCCGGCCGTGTAGCCAGCCCCTCCCAATATTCCTATCTTAATCATTGGTATATGTTTTTCTCGCGAGGAAGCACCAGCCAGCACACTATGTAGGGCACCAGGCCCACTCCGTAACAGAATAAGGCCACGGCCCAGGCGATACGGGGGATGATGGGGTCGATGTCGAAGTATTCGGCCAGGCCACCACATACGCCGCCTATCTTGCGGTCGTGGTCAGACAGGTACAGTCTTTTCATATTTCCTCGTCGGTCTATGTTTGTCAGCATGCCAGGTGACACCCCCACCCGGGCGCAGCACCGCCATACCAGTATCAGTTATCGTTTCTCGTTGGGGTGTATGCCGTAGTACACGCGCAGGGGTGTTGAGGTAACCTTGATGAAGCCCTTGGCATCCTGGGCGGTCCATCCGTGCTGCATCTCGCCATATTCGCCGAGCTTGCTCTTGAGTAGATCGTCGGGCGAGTCTACGCCTACGGTCTCAAAGCCCAACGGGCGCAACTTTAGGATGGCCGTGCCGTTGACATGGCGCTGCGAGGAGGTCAGCATGGCCTCTATATCGGGCATGACGGGCTCCAGGTACTGGCTCTCGTGCAGGAACATGCCGTACCAGTTGGCCACCTGGTCCTTCCAGTACTGCTGCCACTTGCTCAGGGTGTACTTCTCGAGCAGGCGGTGGGCTTCTATAATCAGTTTGGGCGCTGCGGCCTCGAAGCCCACACGTCCCTTGATGCCGATGATGGTGTCGCCCACGTTGAAGTCGCGTCCGATGGCGTACGATGCCCCTATTTCCTCTATCTTCTGTATGGCGGCTATCTTGTCGTCAAACTGCTCACCGTTTACGGCCACGATTTCGCCCTTCTCAAAGGTTATTTTTAGCAGGCTCTCGTCCTCGCGGGTAACGTGCTTGAGGTAAGCCTCCTCGGGCAGGCCCTGGGCCGAGTCGAGCAGTTCGCCACCGCAGATGCTGGTGCCCCAGATGCCCACGTTGTAAGAGTATTTGAGCTTGGTGAAGTCAGCGTAGTAGCCGTGGCTGTTAAGATAGTCGACCTCCTCCTTGCGCGACAGGGCCTTGTCGCGGGTCAGGGTGATAATCTCGACACCCGGTGCCATGACCAGGAAAGTCATGTCGAAGCGTATCTGGTCATTGCCGGCACCCGTAGAGCCATGGGCGATGGCATCGGCTCCTATCTCCTTGGCATAGCGGGCTATGGCGATGGCCTGGAATATACGCTCGGACGACACGCTGATGGGATAACAGTTGTTGCGCATCACGTTGCCGTAAATCATGTACTTCAGGCTCTTGTCGTAGTACTCCTGGGTTACGTCGAGTGTCACGTACTTGACCGCGCCCAACTTGTAGGCGTTAGCCTCATTGGTTTTAAGCTGCTCGGCACTGAACCCGCCCGTGTTGGCACAGGCGGCATATACATCGTAGCCCTCCTCGGTGAGTTTCATCACGGTGTACGAGGTGTCGAGTCCACCGGAGAATGCCACTACCACTTTCTTCTTGCTCATATTGCTTATGTTTTTTAGGGTTGTTGTCACTATTATATTATATAATGTACGCGCGTTACTTACTATGGTCTATCTTGTGTATGCGCTCCAGTACATCGGCGGGGAGCTTAGCGGGGAGATGCTCCTCGGGATCGTAGAGCATGGCGGTACAAATGCAGTACTTGCGGCCGGTACGCTTGAGCACATCTACATTGATGCAGCCCTCGCAGCCGCGCCAGAAAGCCTCGTCGTCGGTGAGGTCGGCAAATGTAACAGGCTGATAGCCCAGCTGCGTGTTCATGGTCATCACAGCGGCACCGCTGGTCAGACTGAATATCTTGGCATGGGGCCAGCGGGTGCGTGCCAGGGTGAATGTAAGATCCTTGATGCGCTTGGCCAGGCCCAGGTGGCGGAAAGCCGGGTGTACGATGAGACCCGAGGTGGTAACGTAGGTTTTGTTGCCCCAGGTCTCTATGTAGCTGAACCCGGCAAACCTGTCGCCCGAGAGGGCTATTACGGCCTTGGCCTCTTTTATCTTAGTGGCCAGGTACTCGTGGGTACGCTTGGCGATACCGGTGCCCCTTACCTTGGCGGCATCGGCGATAGTTTTGAGTATGGTGTCTACGTATTTCTCATGCGAAGCGTCGGCCACCATGACCTTGATTTCTTCCATTGCTTCTTCTTCGTTTGTTTTATTTCAGGTTGGGAATTATCTTAAATAACTGCTGTTCCAGCGCGGCGTGGTCGGCTCCCTCGCGCAGTACCGTGATGATGGTGTCGTCGCCGGCTATGGTGCCCAGTATCTCATCAATGGGGCTGTTGTCTATGTTGTAGGCTATAGCGCTGGCATAGCCGGGGCGGGTCTTGATGACCCCGATGTTCTGAGAGTAGTTGATCGACACAAAGCCTGGCGCCTGAAGCATCTGCTTGGCAGTCTTGGGCCGGGTGACGCGCTTGTACATCGTCTCATTGGGCAGTACGTACACATACTTGCCGTTCATGCTCGAGGCCTTGGCTATCTTGAGCAGCTTCATGTCTCGGCTGAGCGTGGCCTGTGTCACGTTGAAGCCTTCCTTGACCAACTCGTCCAGCACCTCGTCCTGGCTGCACATCTCCTTACTCGATATAAGCATCTTGATGGTCTCGATACGGTCTTTCTTTTCCTTCATAAATTGTATAATTATACAGTTTTGGGCTGCAAATATACATAAAAAGGCTGTTGTAACCAAAGAATATGCAGAAAATCCCTCTTAAAATGTATATTTATGCACCGGATTGCATATAGAACGTATATAAATAGAAAACCACGCCTGCTACGGGTGTAGAGACGTGGTTGATAGGTGGGCCGATGGCAGGCTTATTTTTTCATGTCGAAGCCCATGCGTACGCCATCGTAATTCTGGCTGATATTGCCGATGGTCTGGAGGGTATTGTTGCCCGAGAGCTTGGCGGCAGTCTGCAGCAGGGTGAGCAATTTCTTAGATTCCATCAGGAAGCTCATCCCGCCGGTGGTCTTCTTGGCATAGCAGTTGATGGAGAAGAGCAGGGTCTTCAGGGTGAGTTTCTGGTCGCTGCTCTCGTAGGTCCAGGTGCCGCTGATAGACTTGCCGTCCAACTTGCCGGTAAAGGTCTTGTCGCTGTTGAATGTCAGGTAGGTGTTCGAGGCCGAGAAACCTACCTTGGAATAGGTGTTGCTCAACTTCTCCTTGATTTCGGCAGCGATGGCCTCGCCGCCAGCCTTGGCTAAGGTGTTCTCGCTGCTGAATGCGACACCGGGCTGGCGATATTTCCAGGTACCTATCAGGTCGCTCTCCTTAGGCTTGTCGGTGCCCAGTACGCTGCCTAACACATTGCCGATGGTCTGTCCGTTAGCTACTGCGCCCAGTACGTTGCCCAGCACGCTGGTGCCGCTGTTACCCTGGCTGGTGGTGGTTCTGTTACCCACGCCCCCGCAACTGCTGAGGGCTGCGCAGCCCATAATGGCTGCTACAATCATTGCTGTCTTTTTCATTTTAGAGCTTATATTTGATTCATTTGACTCATGTATGACGCACGAAGAGGGCCAAGGCTTAATAGCCTTGGCCCTCTGATGGTCGTTATGTTTGCTGTGATGAGCTGCTTAGTCGCGGCTGCTGCCGAAGAAACGCAGCAGATACAGGAAGAGGTTGATAAAGTCGAGATATAGGCTGAGTGCACCCGTTACGGCCATCTTCTGGCTGGTTTCGCCTCCGTCGGGAGCCTGTGCCAGCATCATCTTAATCTGCTGGCTGTCCCAGGCGGTAAGCCCCACGAATACCAGTACACCGATGATGCTCACCACCGTGTCTACCATGGAGCTATGCAGGAAGATGTTGACCACGCTGGCCAGTATCAGGCCTAACAGGGCCATGAAGAGCAGTCCGCCCATACGGGTAAGGTCGCGGCGGGTGGTGTAGCCAAAGAGGGCTGTCAGTCCGAAGGTGCCTGCCGTAATGGCAAAAGTCTTGATGATGGCTGCGGGGGCAAAGAGCACGAAGATGCTGGACAGCGTAACACCGTTGAGCGCTGCGAAGATGATAAACATCAAGGTGGTGGCTGTCAGCGAGCGGTTCTCCTTGTACACGCTGCCCGAAATCTTCCATACCAGCACCAGCTCGGCTATGATGAGCACCCAGATAGATATCCGACTGCCGTAAATGAGCTGCAACAGGCCGGGCGAGGCAGCTACGGCATAAGCCATGACACCACTGATGGCCAGGGCCATGGTCATCCATACATATACTTTGCGCATGAGGGCTGGGAAAGCGGCTGACAGGGCCACGCCCTCCTTCTCTCTGATAAGGTTGTCCAGATCGTTAATGTTCATAATCGTTTATTTGTTATATATTAATAATGTATAATATTCTGGGGCCTGTGGCGGCATCGGCTGGAGCCATCGTGCCTGGGCTTACGGATGCAAATATAGGCATAATAATCCATTTCGGCCTACTGCCGTTACTGATTTTTTGCAACCCGGCGGCAGTTTTATATATTATTATCATTACAAATAGCGTGCCAGCCATTAGGATTGTAAAAGAAAAAGGGCGCGAAGGCCATCGCCAGAGCCGTTGTTAGAGCGTTGGAAGCCATCTCCAGCTTCGCCGGAGCCGTCATTGGAAATGCAGGGGGCGATTTTTCTTCTCTTGCAGATTGACTCAGGGTGGCTCGGGGCCTTTGGAAAATTACTCTCTAAGGCTTTTGTCCTAATAAGGAACTGTCGTTTCGAAAAATCTCGTAGCTCTCGCAAGGCAGTTGCTGAACGTTGAATCTTGGAAAAGCGGACAAAATGAGCTTGTTTTGCCTTAGCAAAACGGATAAACAAAGCTTTTCAGGACATAAAAGACTTGCCAACGGAAGTTTCGACAGACAAACGATTTGACGATTGTCCACAGACCGAAGTGACTGCCGACTATCCTTTGCCGCTCCAGTTGGCTTGCTGTTGTCCTGCAACCATATCTATAACCAGTATGTCTTCATCGACAACAGTGACGAGACCTTGCAGAAGTTCGAGAAGACCGCACGTAACATGCACTCGCTGTCAAGGTACAGCCGACAGAACGCAATCAACAAGGAATGGATTGACGAGTATCTGAACGAGGCTCACTCACAAGGCTTGTAATCTGTCCGTGCCCACTTCAATGTAGTGGCATGGAGCGAGGACATGGAAGAACTTAAACACCTGCGCAACGATGTTGGCAGTCAGTTGGCAAGCATGGAATGTGTACCACGCCATAACACGGTGGACTGTCAGACACTCTTCTGGGCGGCAATACCCGGCAACGAGGGTGATTTCCCATCAGATGAGAGTTTCCACACCTTCATCGAACAAGCAACCTGCCTCTTCACCGAGGAAACCAACTATATGGATTCTCCCTCACCGTTCGGTATCAAGATGGCAGACCGCACCAGTGGCAAGCCGCTGCACATTGACATCTCCGACCTGCCGATGAGGAAAGGCGTGACAACCAACCGCAACAAGTTCGTGCTCGGACCTTCGGGAAGTGGAAAGTCGTTCTTCATGAACCACCTCGTCTGACAGTATTACGAGCAAGGCACGCATGTGGTCTTGGTCGATACAGGAAACTCTTACCAGGGACTCTGCGAGATGATCAACAGAAAGACAGGCGGAAAGGACGGTATCTACTATACCTATACGGAAGAGAGTCCCATCTCATTCAATCCCTTTTTGACAGAGGATAAGGTCTTTGACATCGAGAAGCAAGAGAGC
>JALEKD010000036.1 GCA_022769285.1 Prevotella sp. | reverse complement strand
AATCAGGTTTGGCTGATGCCTATGAATAAATAAAAAGAATACATTAGTGTCCGTTAAGACTGAAGGTCTTATTTGTTCAGATGGGACTACATAAAAGGAACCGACTGATTTTAGGCTAAAGCCCAAGGTCAGTCGGATTGTCATTTTCCGAGGGGTCTATAAAATAGCGTGTGTTAGCCGTGCGAGCTGCTGTCTTGGAGCGAAGATTGGGATTCCACGCTTCAGAATCTTCTATGACAAATATTTTACGGAGAGCTTTCAAATAGCTTCCTGCCGTCTTCGCGCTGATCTCGTTTTCACCATTGGTCATCATATCAGCTACAATGGTTCCTATGGTGGCCTGTGCTCCTTGGTTACGGGCATACGAGCACAGCAATAGTCTGGCAGTTGTAGCATTGCGGTTCACCCATCTATACGCAAGATGTCTTTCTTTATGATAGCATCAACGTAGTCGAAGGCCTGCGCCAAGGCCGCTTCTCCTTGCAGTCCACAAGCAAAAGGCCAACCGCCACGGCATATCAAGAAGGCGAGGCCATCTATCGTCAAGTGATTGGCAGCCACTATCTTATCGGGAGTCTCGAATAAATGTGCCAAGCTAATCGCCCCATTCGACTCGCCAGACTCATTGGCCGCATTGTAAGCCAACTAAAGCGGCCAGTGCCAGAGTGGTGCATATTTTTCTCATCGGCAGGAACGGCTAAACCAGTCAATACAAACTGCCCAACCTCATGGCGATGATCGACTTCGAATTTTATAGTATCCCAGAGTTTGGGAGCCAGCTGCCACTCGTCGATTAGTCGTGGAGTATTACCCTGAAGCAGTATCGATGGGTCTATTTCTACCATCTACAGATTGGTTTCGAGCGATGCCGGATTATCCATATACAATACGCTGCCAGCCTACTGCTCGGCGGTAGTAGTCTTGCCACACCACTTAGGCCCCTCTATGAGCACAGCCCCCTTACTGGCCAACTTTTTTGGCCAGCACACTATCTGCTATACGATGTTTGTATTCTATATCAGCAATATTATTGATTATCATCGGCAAAGATACAAAAGATTATTCGCATTTCCTCAGTTGGCCGAATTTTGTTTCCTCAATTGGCGATATTCTGTTTACCCTTTTTGGTAAATATATGATAATGGATGGCGAAATTATTGGGTGATAGTGACACTTATACATTATTTATTTTAAATATCCTTATTGTTTATCGCTATTTCTATGTAACTTTGCAAATATTAATTTTAGCTAAAATGGAACAGACTTTGTTGATTTATAACACGCTGACACGCAAGAAGGAGGCGTTCAAGCCCCTCCATGCCCCCAACGTGGGTATGTACGTGTGCGGCCCCACTGTATATGGCGACCCGCATCTGGGTCATGCGCGCCCCGCCATCACCTTCGACATCTTATTCAGATATCTCAAGCACTTAGGCTACAAGGTGCGCTATGTGCGCAACATCACCGATGTGGGCCACCTGGAGCACGATGCCGACGAGGGCGATGACAAAATAGAGAAAAAGGCGCGCCTTGAGCAGCTGGAACCCATGGAGATAGCCCAGTATTATACCAACCGCTATCACAAGGCCATGGAGATGCTCAACGTGCTGCCTCCATCGATAGAGCCTCATGCCACGGGCCACATCATAGAGCAGGAGCAGCTGGTACAGCAGATACTGGACAATGGCTATGCCTATGTGAGTAACGGGTCGGTCTACTTTGACGTAGAGAAGTATAACCGCGACCACAAGTATGGCATCCTTTCAGGCCGTAACTTAGAGGATGTGATAAACCACTCGCGTACACTGGCTGGTACCGAGGAGAAACACAACCAGGTAGACTTTGCCCTGTGGAAGAAGGCGCAGCCCGAGCACATCATGCGCTGGCCCAGTCCGTGGAGCGACGGCTTCCCCGGCTGGCACTGCGAGTGTACAGCCATGGGCCGCAAGTACTTAGGCAACCACTTTGATATACACGGCGGCGGCATGGATCTGATATTCCCCCACCACGAGTGCGAGATAGCCCAGGCCGTGGCCAGCCAGGGCGACCAGATGGTACACTACTGGATGCACAACAACATGATAACCATCAACGGGCAGAAGATGGGCAAGTCCCTTGGCAACTTTATCACCCTGGAGCAGTTCTTCACCGGACAGCACGAGTCGCTCGCCCAGGCCTATTCGCCCATGACGATACGTTTCTTTATCCTCAGCGCCCACTACCGCGGCACCGTCGACTTCTCTAACGAGGCCCTGCAAGCCTCTGAAAAGGGCTTGGAGCGCCTGATGAACGGCATAGCCGACCTGGAGCGCATACAGCCGGCCAAGGAGAGCGATGCCGAGACCCACCAGTGGGTGGCTGCGCTGCGCCAGAAGTGCTACGACGCCATGAACGACGACCTGATGACCCCGCTGGTTATCAGCTACCTGTTTGAGTCGTGCCATGTCATTAACAATCTGGTAGACCACAAGGCCCAAATATCGGCTGCCGACCTGGCCGAGCTCACCGACACGATGCGCCTCTTCACTTTCGACCTCTTAGGCATCAAGGACGAGAAGGGCATCAACAACGCCGCCCGCGAGGAAGCATACGGCAAAGTGGTAGACATGGTGCTGCAGCTACGTGCCAAGGCCAAGGCTGACAAGGACTGGGCCACCAGCGACAAGATACGCGACGAGCTGGCCGCCGATGGCTTCGAGATCAAGGACACCAAGGACGGGGTTACCTGGAAACTGAACAAATAACCACAACGAGGATAACATAAGACGAAATGGAATACAACTTCAGAGATATAGAGAAAAAGTGGCAGCAAAACTGGGTTGAGCAGCACACCTATAAGGTTACCGAGGACAAGAACCACAAGAAGTTCTACGTGCTCAACATGTTCCCCTATCCGTCGGGAGCAGGTCTGCATGTGGGACATCCGCTGGGTTATATAGCCTCAGACATCTTTGCCCGCTACAAGCGGCTGCAGGGCTACAACGTGCTTAACCCCATGGGCTACGATGCCTACGGTCTGCCCGCCGAGCAGTATGCCATCCAGACGGGCCAGCACCCCGCCATCACCACGGTCAACAACATCAACCGCTACCGCCAGCAGCTCGATAAGATAGGCTTCTGCTTTGACTGGGACCGCGAGGTGCGCACCTGCGACCCCAGCTACTATCACTGGACCCAGTGGGCCTTCGAGAAGATGTTTAACTCGTACTACGACAATACCCTCAAGAAGGCACGGCCCATCGAGGAGCTTATAGCTCACTTCGAGGACAACGGTACCTTGGGCATGGATGTGGCCTGCACCGAGGAGAAGGTGTTCTCGGCCCGCGACTGGAAGAGCATGAACGAGAAGGAGCAGCAGCAGACGCTGATGAACTACCGTATAGCCTATCTGGGCGAGACGATGGTCAACTGGTGCGCCGGCTTAGGCACCGTGCTGGCCAACGACGAGGTAGTAGAGGGCGTGAGCGTGCGCGGAGGCTACCCTGTGGTGCAGAAGAAGATGCGCCAGTGGTGTCTGCGCGTGTCGGCCTATGCCCAGCGACTGCTTGACGGCCTGGACACCATCGACTGGACCGACTCGCTCAAGGAGACGCAGCGCAACTGGATAGGCCGCTCTGAAGGAACCGAGGTAGAGTTTGCCGTCAAGGACAGCAACGTGCGGTTCACCATCTTCACCACCCGCGCCGATACCATGTTTGGTGTAACCTTCATGGTATTAGCTCCCGAGAGCGAGTATGTGGCCCAGGTGACCACTCCCGAGCAGCAGGCTGCCGTAGACGAGTACTTAGCTTATGTCAAGAAGCGCACCGAGCTGGAGCGCATGGCCGACCGCAAGGTCACGGGTGTCTTCTCGGGTTCGTATGCCATCAACCCCTTCACCGGCGACGCTATCCCCATCTGGATTTCAGAGTACGTGCTGGCCGGATATGGCACCGGAGCCATCATGGCCGTGCCAGCCCACGACTCGCGCGACTACGCCTTTGCTAAGCACTTCGGGCTGCCCATCATACCCCTCATCGAGGGTGCCGATGTGAGCGAGGAGAGCTACGATGCTAAGGAGGGCATCGTGTGCAACTCGCCTGTGGCTGGCAAGAAGACTCCCTTCTCGCTCAACGGACTGACCGTCAAGGAGGCCATAGCCGCCACCAAGCGCTATGTCACCGAAAATCACCTGGGCCGCGTCAAAGTCAACTACCGCCTGCGCGATGCCATCTTCTCGCGTCAGCGCTACTGGGGCGAGCCGTTCCCTGTGTACTACAAGGACGATATGCCCTACATGATACCCGAGGAGTATCTGCCCATCGAGCTGCCCGAGATAGACAAGTACGAACCCACCGAGACAGGCGAGCCGCCACTGGGGCGCGCCAAGAAGTGGGCCTGGGACACCGTTAATCACCAGGTGGTAGACAAGTCGCTGATAGACGATAAGACCATATTCCCCATCGAGCTATATACCATGCCGGGCTTTGCCGGTTCGAGCGCCTATTACCTGCGCTATATGGACCCCCACAACGACCAGGCACTGGTGGGCCGCGAGGCCGACGAGTACTGGCAGAACGTAGACCTCTACGTAGGCGGCACCGAGCACGCCACGGGTCACCTCATCTACTCGCGCTTCTGGAACAAGTTCCTGCACGACTATGGCTATAGCTGTAAGGAAGAGCCGTTCCAGAAACTCATCAACCAGGGTATGATACAGGGCCGCTCCAACTTTGTGTACCGCATCAACAACGACGACCACAACGCCGCACCGCGCTTTGTGTCGCTCGGTCTCAAGAATCAGTACGACACTACACCTATCCATGTCGACGTGAACATTGTACACGGCGACGTGCTCGACCTCGACGCCTTCCGCGCCTGGCGACCAGAGTTTGCCAATGCCGAGTTTGTACTCGAGGACGGCAAGTACGTGTGCGGCTGGGCCATCGAGAAGATGTCTAAGTCTATGTTCAACGTGGTCAACCCCGACATGATAGTCGACCAGTACGGTGCCGACACCCTGCGTCTCTACGAGATGTTCCTCGGCCCTGTCGAGCAGAGCAAGCCCTGGGACACCAACGGCATAGACGGCTGCCACCGCTTCCTCAAGAAGTTGTGGAACCTCTACTTCGACCCGCGCAGTGGCGAGTTCAGGGTGAGCGACGGCGAGCCTACCAAGGAGAGCCTCAAAAGCGTACACAAACTCATCAAGAAAGTTACTGGCGACATCGAGCACTTCTCGTACAACACCGCCATATCGGCCTTTATGATATGTGTAAACGAACTGGGACAGCAGAAGTGCTACAACCGCGAGCTGCTTACCATACTGGCCGTACTCATTGCTCCCTTTGCGCCCCACATAGCCGAGGAGCTGTGGAGCCGCCTCTGCATGAAAGGCAGCGTATGCGACGCCCAGTGGCCCACCTGGAACGAGGCTTACCTGGTAGAGAGCGAGATGCAGCTCACCGTGTCGTTCAACGGCAAGGCCCGCTTCCAGAAGGTATTTGCCGCCGACACCTCGGTACAGGATATCCAGGAGGCCACCCTGGCCGACGAGCGTACGCACAAGTACACCGACGGCAAGACCGTGGTCAAGGTCATCGTGGTACCCAAGAAGATAGTAAACATAGTGATTAAGTAATGACTATCAACCACCAAGTAATATGGAACGAGGTCAAGGATTATATTTTTATAACCCTTGGCCTTTTATTATACACTTTCGGCTGGACGGTGTTCCTGTTGCCCTACGAGATAGTTACCGGCGGAGTCACCGGTATGTCGGCCGTCATATACTATGCCACCGGCATCCGCATAGAGAATACCTACCTGGTTATCAATGTGGCCCTGCTCCTCGTGGCACTCAAGATACTGGGCCTGCGGTTTCTCATCAAGACCATCTACGCCATCGTGGCGCTCTACTTCATGCTCAAGTTTGCACAGATGCTGATGATGGGCAGCGACGGCCACTTTATCCGCATACTGGGCGACGACCAGAACTTCATGTCGCTCATCATCGGCTGTATGCTCACGGGCACGTCGCTGGCCATCGTGTTCCTGCACAACGGCTCTACGGGCGGCACCGACATCATAGCGGCCTGTATCAATAAGTATCACAACTTCTCGCTGGGCCAGGTGCTCATCGGCGTCGACCTGCTCATCATTGGCAGCTGTCTCTTCATCCCTGAGTTTGGCGATGGCCTGCAGCGTGTCTACAAGGTGGTCTTCGGACTCTGTACCATGGTAGTAGAGAACTTTATGCTCGACTATGTGATGAACGCAAGGCGCGAGTCGGTCCAGTTTATGATATTCTCTAAGAAGTGGCAGGAGATAGCCGACGCCATAGGTACCAAGATGGAGCACGGAGTAACCATCCTGGACGGCCACGGCTGGTACACCGGCAAGGATGTCAAGGTGCTGTGTATCCTGGCCAAGAAGACCGAGAGCGTCACCATGTTCCGACTTATCAAGATGATAGACCCCAATGCCTTTGTATCGCAGAGCTCGGTTATCGGTGTCTACGGCGAAGGCTTCGATGAGATGAAAGTCAAAATACCCAAGCATGAGAAAAATAGTATTCGCAACCAACAACCCCAATAAGCTGCGCGAGATACGCGAGATATTAGGCAGCCGCTTCGAGGTGGTGTCGCTGGCCGAGATAGGCTGTCATGACGACATACCCGAGACGGGCTCTACCCTGGAGGCCAATGCCCTGCAGAAGGCCCAGTACATACACGACCACTACGGGCTGGACTGTTTTGCCGACGATACCGGCCTTGAGGTCGATGCCTTAGGCGGTGCGCCTGGCGTACACTCGGCCCGCTATGCCGAGGGCACCGACCACGACAGCGAGGCCAACATGCAGCGCCTGCTGCGCGAGCTGGCTGGCCGCGACGACCGCCAGGCCCACTTCCGTACCGTCATAGCTCTCATCATGGACGGCCAGACCCGCCTATTCGAGGGACGTGTCGACGGCCGCATAGACACCGAGCGCCACGGCCACGGCGGATTTGGCTACGACCCCCTCTTCATACCCGATGGCTACAACGACAGTTTTGCCGTGCTGGGCGAAGATACTAAGAACCGCATATCGCACCGCGCGCGGGCCGTACAGCAGTTGGCGGCTTATCTGCGCTGATATTTCAGGCCCTCGCTGTCAGCCTGTCGGCCTACATTATTAATAAGAGTAACTACACCCAACTATATAGATTAGCCACACTGTGAACACTAAGTTTATCTCTACGTTGCTACTGACGGTCATTACGCTGCTAATGACGGCTCCCACGACGCTGCGAGCCGTAGATAACGGCCGGTGGAAAGCCTATATGGCCTACCACGATGTCACCGAGGTAGAGCAGGGTACCAACATGCTCTACGTGCTGGCCTCGGGCAACCTGTACACCTACAACACCCACGACCAGGAGCTGCGCACCTATGACAAGACCTGCGGACTGAGCGACTGTGGCATAGCACACATAGCCTGGAACCAGCGGGCAAGCCGCTTGCTCATCGTGTACGACAACCAGAACATGGACCTCCTATCGGACCGTGGCTCTGACGATATAGTAAACCTACCCGACTACTACAGCAAGAGCATGACCGAAGATAAGACGGTGTACAGCCTGTACAGCTACGACAAGTACGTGTATATGTGTACGGGGTTCGGCATGGTCAAGGTCAATATGCAAACGGCTGAGATAAGCGAGAGCTACAACTTAGGTTTCAGGGTCGACTACTGCTACATACAGCAGAACTATATCTATGCGGCAGCCCCCGAGCACGGCCTCTTCAGGGCTTCGCTACAGGCCAACCTGATAGACAAGACCAACTGGACGCGCGTAGGCGACTTCGCATACCGGTACCCCAGTATAGACCCGGAGCTGCTGGCCACGGTTAAGACACTAAACCCCGGTGGGCCTAAGTACAACAACTTCGCGTGTCTGCGCTTTTACAACGGCCGGCTGTACTCGGTGGGTGGCGGCTATACCGTGGTACAGGACTTGCAACGCCCCGGCTGTGTACAGGTACTAAAGGATGGCGAGTGGCAGACGTACGAGGACGACCTGAGTAGCAAGATAGGGGGCAACTACTTCATAGACATCAACTCGGTAGACATAGACCCACTCAATGAGAACCATGTGTTCGCCTCGGGCCGCACGGGCATCTTCGAGTTTCTCAGTGGCCAGTTTGTACGCCACTACAGCTACGACAACAGCGCCTTAGTATCTACTTTCGGCACCGATAAGGAGTACGTGGTGGTACACAGCATCAAGTTTGATGCCAGTGGCAATCTGTGGTGTGTCAACAGCATCAATCAAGAGAAAAACCTGCTCAAGCTGTCGCCCGACGGCCAGTGGACATCGCTCTTCAAGTCGCCCCTAAAGGGGCTCACCAACCTGTCGGGACTCATGTTCGACAGCCGCAACCTGCTCTGGATGGTCAACAATAGCTGGAATGTACCCTCGCTCTACTGCTATCAGCCCAGCACCGATGCCATGAACAGCTATACCTCGTTTGTCAACGAAGACGGTACCAGCGTCAATGTCGACTATGTACGCTGTGTGGCCGAGGACCTGATAGGCAATATATGGATAGGTACCGTGGCAGGGCCCCTAATGTTAGAACCGAGCGAGTTCAACCAGTCGCAGCCAGTGTTCCAGCAGGTCAAGGTGCCTCGCAACGACGGCACTAACTATGCCGACTATCTGCTGGCTGGCGTAGACATCTCGGCCATCGCCATAGACGGAGCCGGACGTAAGTGGTTTGGCACCAATGGTGCCGGCGTATATCTGATAAGCGAGGACAATATGACCCAGCTGGCTCACTTTACGGCCAGTAACAGCGCCCTGCTGGCCGACGATATAGAGTCGATAGCCATAGACGACCGAACGGGCGAGGTGTACATCGGCACCTCTAAGGGACTTTGCTCCTACCGTGGCGGAGCCACCGCGCCTGTCGACGCGATGAACAAGGACGTAACCTACGCCTATCCCAACCCCGTTCGGCCCGACTATACAGGCCCCATCACCATCGTTGGGCTTACCTACAATGCCGATGTCAAGATAGTAACCGCCAACGGCACCTTGGTAGCCCAGGGACGTAGCAACGGCGGCACCTTCGAATGGGACGGCTGCGACACCCGCGGACGACGGGTAGCCAGTGGCGTGTATATGGTACAGACGGCCACCGCCGATGGCAGCAAGGGCACGGTATGCAAGATAGCAGTAGTAAACTGATGGCCGTCTATAGTCCTACCATCAGCCCCTATTGGTAGGGGTAGAAGTCATCGTTCCAGGCAACGACATCGCCGTAATAATAAACGGGAGCGACATATCAAAGTAAGTAATGTCGTAAAGCGATGAGAAAATAGTTGTAAAGTCGTCACGTAGCAGCATATTGTGGCCAAAAACCAGTGCCACCGCTCCTACCAGCACCAGACCTGTAGTAATAAAGTAGCGCCTGTCTGCGTGCTTAACTATCCCCCCTGCTACAATGAGCGTAACCATCAGTAGCAGAGCATCCATGATATGGCCTTGTCGCGTCTGCAAAACAAAAGGATTGTACTCAAACGAGAGTAATTGGTCGCTCCACAACAAGAAAGGAAGAAACGTGAGTCCGAACACCACCATGACAAGAAGTGGAAAACACAGTTTTTTCGACCATTTCAACTGCCTATAAGAGCCAAAGAAGTAGATAAAAAGTGGCACTGCCACGCTCAGCCGTGTACTCAGCAGAAGCCCACAGCCCACCGCTATGGCCACAAGATGGCGGTCAAGGATCACCTTATAATAAATAAGGTATTGTATAAGGGCAGCCACCAACAGAAAATTGGCCATTAAGTCGCTCCGTACTGCCCCCTCGTACCACAGGGCCGGCGAGAGCACCAAAAGCAGGCCTGCTGACGCCATTACACGCCGTCCCTGCCACTTATAGAGCGAATGAAGATATGCCACAAGGCAGACAAAGAGCGAGAGCCCCACGTTGCCCACAGCATAAAAGGGTAGATGGAATAACTGCCATACAGGAAAAGGCGACCCATAGCCTCCCAAATGGGTCTGGGCGGCATAGGGATACTGTCCTTGAAGGAGATAGGAGAGAAAATTGTGGATGGCCGACCATCTATCTACCTGCACCTGGTATGGGTTTATCGCCAGCTGTACGGCTAACAGTCCTACAAGGGCCGCCACGCAACCTGTAACCACCCATCTGGGCAGTCTACAGATGCGCTCTACCCACTTGTGGTACACCACATGGAGTACCACCACGTATCCCACACACAGCGCGAGGGCACATCCCGTCCCCACTCGGCCCCCATACTTGAGCAGAAAGAGCACATTTACGCCCATATAGATGCCCACAGCCATTGCCGTGGGCATCGACATACCCCATATCTTCATGCCTTAGCTCAGGCTTAGCATCTTCTCTATCGGCTTGACAGCCTCGCGGGCTATGGCCTGGTCTATTTCCACGCTCGGCCAGCCATACTTCAGCGTGTTATATATCTTAGCTAAGGTATTTTTCTTCATGTATTCGCACTCGTTGCAGCTGCAACCCACACCCTCAGTAACCTCGGGCGGAACGGGGTAGAAGTGCTTATCGGGACAGGTGCGCTCCAATTCGTGCAGGATGCCGGCCTCTGTGGCCACGATAAACTCCTTACTATCGCTCTGCTGGGCATAGTGCAGCATGGTGGCCGTACTGCCCTTGACATCGGCCAAGGCCAGCACAGGAGCCTTGCACTCCAAGTGCGCCATCACCACGGCCTCAGGATGCTCGTCCTTGAGTTGTACGATGCCAGCCACCGAGAACTTCTCATGAACATGGCATCCACCGTTCCAGAGCAGCATGTGCCGACCCGTGACGCTGTTTATATAGTTTCCTAAGTTATAGTCGGGTCCAAAGATTATCTTCTCGTCCTTGGGGAACGAGTCTATCACCTTCTTGGCGTTTCCGCTGGTCACCACACAGTCTGTAAGCGCCTTGACGGCAGCCGTGGTGTTGACATACGATACCACCTTATAGCCCGGGTGCTCCTCCTTGTACCGCTTCAGGTCGTCGGCCTTACAGCTGTCGGCCAGCGAACAGCCAGCGGTAAGGTCTGGACACAGCACCACCTTGTCGGGCGAGAGTAACTTGCACGTCTCGGCCATAAAGTGTACGCCACACATTACCATCATACGCGCGTCGGTCTCGGCCGCCTTGCGGGCCAGGGCCAGGGAGTCGCCCACAAAGTCAGCTATCTCCTGTATCTCGCCCACGGTATAGTAATGGGCCAGGATGATGGCATCCTTCTCCTTACACATACGCCGTATCTCTTCCTTCAGGTCCAGGCTGCTGGCTATGGGTTCTTCTACATAACCCTTAGCTAGCCACTCGTTTTTCACCATCACAATATTATTATTTATTATATTCTTTATTTTAGAAAAAGAGAAATGATGAAGATGATATGATGTGGAAAAGTTTATAACTTACCATCATTTTATTTGCAGGTTTGGCTTATTCACACCTATCTGCCATCTATTCACATCCCGTAGTAATATTATCTGGCTGATTTACAACTGCCACAATAGTTATCAACATTTACACAATGTGGTGCAAAGTTAATAAGTTTATATCTTTTTCTTATAAAAATCTATGGAAAACTTGCGTAAAACCATTTTATTTCCCTGTGGATATCCCCATTATCTCGTTTGTCAGCGTGGTGGTGTTAATAACTGCCAAGTTATCCATGGCGTTATACAGAGGTTATCCACAGTTATCCTGTCTGATTTTGGAATAACTCTAATGATAGGAAAGTTGCGGCCTGTATTCGGCTCGCCGGTGCTTCCTCTTCAATTGAGCGACAGCGAGGTGGAACAATGGCTTGCCTATAATGATCCGAACGTATCCCGAACGCATCCAGTAGACCTTGACGGTGCTATAGTACGCAATGCTTACGACTGGCAGAGTGCTTCGGAAGGTGTACATACGGTGCAGATGCTTGGACATAGTATGAACACTGTGACTATACCCCAAGGAGGAAGTGTGAAATATGCCATCAGCACATCGTGCGACTCAAGCGCTGTGCTGCGCGTGGCGCTTATACCTACACAGCCGAATGATGACGGCGATTTACGGTTCAGCGTATGCGTTGACGGTGCTGAGCCGCAAGTTTTCTCGCTGAAGGAGCCTTTCCGGTCTAACCAATGGAAGCAGAATGTGTTGCGGCAACAGACAGTCCGAACCGTACAGTTGCCTAACTTGAAGGTAGGCCAGCACATAATAGTAATAAAAGCTATCGATCCGCACATCATACTTGACCAATTGATGCTGGACTTCAACAACCAACGCGACTTCTATCTGTTCCCGTTATAAGATATTTCATGTTATTACTGTCCGGTAAAACTTCAATGGACATAAAAAAAATGCCCGAAGCCTTGTAAAATAGGACTTCGGGTTTTTTTTCTCCAAAAGTCTTACTGGGCGCAATAATTAGTAATATACGCGGTACTTCCGGGTATATTAAAACGAAACTATCCGCAATGCCCGGAGGTATTGCGGATAGTTTCGTTTTAATTAATAGAGATATATCTATCTGCTTTTACAGTATTGTTACGGTAGCCTTGGTGGCTACGCTCTTCTGTGGCAGTGTAACCTTGACAATGCCGTCTGTGCCGTAGGTGAAGGCATGTGTGGCCACACCGTTGACCAGTACGCGCGACGGCTTGCGATGGCTATAAACCTCGAGGTTGTAGGTGCGGTGGGTATACATACCCTTATACTGGCCCTTAACAGGCTGCACGGTGAAGTCGATGCGGTTGCCGGCTTGTGCACAGTCGAAAGTGGTGCGGGCCACGGCTCCTTTTTCATAGTCGTACGACTCGCCGTCATCCTCGAGCATGGTGTACGAAGACTTTCCTTTTGGGAATACCTTGATAGTGAGCGTGTCAATGGGGTACTCGCCTACGAAGTTCATATTACGTTGCATGGGGATGATAGATCCCTGGCGTACGAAGAGCAGACCGGCGCGACCCTCGGGGATGGCACGCTTCACGGTGCGACCACCCTGGATGCGCTCGCCGTTCCAGAAGTCGGTCCACTCGCCCTGGGGCAGGTACACCTCATTACTGAAAATACCCACGAGGAAGTTCTTGCCAAACATATATTGGTAGCAGGCATCGTCTACGTTGCAGTCAGCCGGAAATTCAAGGGGCATAGACCGCACAATGGGCATACCCGTCTCAGCACCCTCAATGGCGGTACTATATATATAAGGTAAGAGGCGGTAGCGCAGCTGCACATAGTACTTGTAGATTTCCTTGTCCTTGGTCGAGAAGTAGAAAGGCTGCAGCAGCGAGTACCAGCTGTTAATCTGTACCCATGGCAGGAACAGTCCGAAGTGCAAGCTCTGCATCTCCAGCTCCTTGGGTACCGACATAACGTCGCACGAGGTGTTGAGGAAACCACTCATACCTAAGTTAATCTGGTCGAAGAGAGCCGTCTTGCCACCACCGTTGTCGCCACTGGTCGATGCGCCCCAGTGCTGGGTACCAGCCCATCCGGCGGTATAGTGGTGCCAGTTGCGCTTGCCGGTATGCTCGCGCATCATCACCTCCATCTGTTTAGGCAGCAGTATCTGGTTCAGGTTGTGCATATAGCGGTCAGAGTAGCCGTTGTAGTACTTGCGGGTGGGGTGCTCGTCGATGGTACGGGCGGGGTCCATCTTGAAACCACGGACACCATTATCAACGAAGTTCTTGAGGTGATCCATCCAGTGCTCTAAGCCACTCTCAGGACGGCCGGCAGCCTTAGCCAGCGCGTCTTCCTCAGCAATACTCAGATCGTATTCTTCGCAGAGCCACAGACCCAACTTGAAGCCCATATTCTTGAGACGGCCCACCAGCAAGCGGTGGTTCTCCTTCTTGGGATACTTACACGAGTCCCAGTAAGCCTCGGCCGAGAAGAGCTTGTAGTTCCATTTCTTCTTAGTCGAGAAGTCGTAGCGCTTCTCCATCCACTGCGGCTCTAGCCAGAACAGGTCGCAGGGCACACCCATGCGGCGGAACTCCACGGCATCGCGCAGGATGTCAAACTGGTTCTCGAGCATGTTGGGGCCAAAGCACAGTCCGTAAGCCCACTTGGGCTGCAGGTAGGGGCGGCCCGTAATGAGTGTGTATGCGTTGATGACATCGGGCATGCTGGTGCCCATCATCAGGTAGAAGTCGGCCTCGTCCGAAGTGTTGTAGACCGACATGATATCCTTCTGATGACGGCCTATGTCGAAGAAATGCTTCAGCGTGGTGTTGTTGAACACACCCCATCCGTTGCTGCTTACCACCATGGGCTGCGGTATCTCGGTGTGCTGGTAGGTTGTCCACATGCGCAGTATCTCGCCACGGTGCTGTATGTGTTCGCGGCTGGTGCTGCCACCGCCGTAGAACCGCTCGCCCGGTTTCAGACTGAAGTTGATGATGCTACACTTGGCATACTCTCCCGTTTCGGCGGTGTCTTTGGCAGCAGCCGTGGTTTTCACGTCGCCTATAATGCCGCTATTCTTCTCTACCTTCATGTCGGCATACTTGGTGTTGATTTCCTTGCCAAGTGAGGAGAGCAGCGGGTCTGAGCCTTTGAGATAGTTGATGTGGTCCACAATGGTTCGGCCAGCCTTGTCGGCCACACTGATGGAGCCATCTTTCTTGTTTATGCTCAGCAGATACTTAGCCGTAGCGATAGTCATCACCCCGTCCTTGTCCGTGGTCTGGCAGGCTACTTTACTCCAGTCCTTCTTCTGCACATTGTAGCGCAGCATGAGGTTCTCGGCATACTTGGCGCGAGGCGAGATGCGCACACGGAATATGCCGTCGGTACATACCTGGATATTCATGTGCAGCTTGTTCTTCAGCTTCACGTCGTACTCGGTCGCCGTCTGAGCCATGCTCGGTATAGCCACCATGAGTAGTAAGAAGATAAATAGTTTTTTCATGATTGTTACTTTAGTGATATTATTTGTCACAAAGTTAGTGATTATAATTCACAACTACCGACTTTACCTTAATAAAAAGAGGTATGTGTACCAATTTTTATGGTTTTTTCGTCAACCTTGCGGGTGGGCCAGTGGGCTGATGGTAGAAAAATGAAAAAAAATGGCTCCGCTGATGTCCCATTTTGCCATTTCATACGTTATCTATATGTAAGACATGACAACAGAAGACTTCTATCATATCGTCCTCCCCCTGCGCGACGGCTTGCTGCGCTACGCGCTGAAGCTCACCTCGGGCAGCCCCGATGCCGACGACCTGGTTCAGGAGACCATGCTGCGGCTGTGGGACATGCACCCCAGGCTCGACAGCGGCGACAACCTGCGGGCCCTGGCCGTCACCATGGTGCGCAACCGCTTCTACGACACCCAGCGCCACAGCCAGCATAGCCGCGCCCTCACCCCGGCCGACGACTGCGCCATAGACGATCGCCGGGCCGAGCAGCGCGACGAGGCCCAGCTCATCCGCATCATCGTAGACCACCTGCCGCCCCTGCAGCAGCGCCTTTTAAGGATGAAGGAGATAGAGGGCTACACCGCCGAGGAAATCATGCACATCACTGGGTGCTCGTCCGGCGCGTTGCGGAAGAACCTCTCGCGGGCCCGAATGAAGATAAGACAGGAGTATATCAGTATAATGCAACAAGGATACAACAGACCATGAACCGATACGATGACATACAGCAGCTGTTAGACAGCTATATGGCCGGTACTACGACCAACGACGACGAGGCGCGCCTGCGCACCTTCTTCGCCGCCCACGATGATATTCCCGCTGAGTGGACGGTGTACAGGGCCCTTTTTGCCTATGTCGGGGCCGAATGTCAGGCACACGCCAAGGCTTCTGCGGCCACAGTGACTACGGCTCCCGTGTCAGCCCCCACGGCTCCGCGCCGCCCGGCGATGTACATTGTGAGCCGCGCCCGTCGCCTGTGGATAGTCGCGGCCTCGGTGGCTGCCATAGTGGTGGTGGGCGCCCTGCTGTGGCATCCTGCCGACCACACATCCTATGCCGTGATAGACGGCCGGATGTGTACCAACCAGCACGAGGTCAAGGCTGAGGCGCTCAGTGCCCTGCAGAACATAGAACTGGAGGGCGACGACCAGGCTTTCAGTGCCTTGGGCAACCTGAATGACTGACAGATACGAGAAATATAAGATGCAATAACAATATGGAGATGAAATACGATAATATCCTACACACCCTGCGCCGCATGGCGCTCATCGTCCTGCTGATGGTGGCAGCCTGCCCCTGTGCGATGGCGCAGAAAGGACTGAGCGTAGACCAGGTCTTCGAACGCCTGGGCCACGAGCGTGGCTGCAAGATGGTCACCATGCGCAACACCACCCTCAAGGGCTATCGCCTGGCCGTCTATAAGAGTCTGGTCTACAAGCACCAGGGTGCCCAGGTGGCTCCCTACTTAGAGGCCGACCGCAAGCGGGCCCGTAAGGTGCGCGAGGTGGTCGAGGACGGTCATGTTACAGGCGGCTACTACATGATGGCGCCCCTGGCCGGGGGCATCAACCGCTACATACTCTTCAGCAATGGTTCAGGGGGGCGGGGCACGGTCATCTACATAGAGGGTGCGCTCAGTCCCGACGACATCATGCGCCTGTGCTATACCCGCCGTTGAAACTGCATGGATAATTAATAATAGACAAGATACAAGTATGACAAATCTTAGAGACATCGTGGCTCTCGTAGCCGCAGTGATGCCCCTCTGCGCAGGGGCACAGCAGAAAGACACCACCATCGTGGTGGGCCAGCGCCGCGTAGTTATCAGCGGCATAGACGCTCAGCCCAGTGTGAAGATATACAACCAGGATGGTACCGAGCTGGACAAGGTATCGGAGACCAACTTCGTAGACGGCCAGGAGGTCGAGAAGGTGTACGTTACCTCACCCTTCATCCCCTCGGCCCTCAGCAAGAAGCGCCGGCCCATATCCAACAATTATCCCACCCTCTTCTTCGGCTACAATGTACTGGGCGGCAGTGCCCTGAGCCTCAGTGGCAGCGACAATCTGCCTACCCGCGACGCCAAGTCATGGGAGTGGGGCGTAACGCTTACCAGTGTGGGCTTCCGCCTGCGTGGTCCGCTGGTTCTGACCTCGTCGATAGCCGTAGGACAGGTGTTCAATCACTTTAAGGGCAACACCGTGCTGGCCACCAACAACGGGCAGACACTCTTTGAGACCCGCACCGACGTGGAGCATATCAAGAAGAGCTACATGATGTACGACTTTGTGCGTATTCCCCTGATGGTAGAGTGGCAGAAGCGCTTTGGACGCAACGCCTTTGTAGCCTTCGGTCCGTCGCTCGAACTGCGCTGGCACGAACGCTCTCGCTACGTGGTGGGCAAGGACAAGCAGACCCAGGCTACCGACATCAACATGAACCCCGTGGGCTTGGGGCTCGACCTGCGCGCCGGTTACGGCATGGTAATGCTCTACGCCCGCACCTCGCTCACCCCGCTGCTCAAGTCCGCACTGGCTCCTAAGTGCTATCCGGTATCTATAGGACTGGGCTTGCGTTTCTGATATTCCTATAAATCTCTCATTTATACTGCCGCACAGGCTGGGAAAAGCGTCCCAGGCCCGTGCGGCATTTTGTTTTACGGGCCGATGTCCAAAATAAAGTCACCGTCATGGGTGTGGTAAGCGCAAAAAATCGTAAATTTGTGCCGTAAGAAACAAGATAAGACTATGGATAACAACCCTAAACAGCACTCCTGCCGTCGTCGGTGGCTCATCGGCATCGGTGTGGCCTGTCTGGTCATCGTCCTGGGCCTGGGTGCGGCCAGCAACTACATGCTCAGCTACTCGCTCTTTCCTCCCATGCGTCATGGCCACAATCTACCCTGGCGGCTCAACAACATTCTGAGCCAGAGTCCACAGCTGCGTCCGTGGGTCGACAGCCTCAGGCGCTGCCACGCCCTGCGCGACACGTTTATCACCATGCCATCGGGCGAGCGCCACCATGCCACCTACATTGTGGCCCATCGCCCCACCGACCGGGTGGCCGTGCTGGTTCACGGGTACAAGGACAACGGTATGGGCATGATGCACATTGCCTCTATCTACAGTCGGCTGGGTTACCACCTGCTGCTGCCCGACCTGCATGCACATGGCCGTAGTCAGGGCCAAGGTGTGCAGATGGGCTGGAACGACCGTCTTGACGTGATGCGCTGGATGGAGGTGGCCAACAGCCGCTTCGGCCAGGGTCGCGATACCCGTATGGTGGTCCATGGGGTGTCCATGGGGGCTGCCACGACCATGAACGTGTCGGGCGAGCAGCTACCGGCCTACGTGCGCTGCTTCGTAGAGGACTGCGGCTACACCAGCGTGTGGGACGAGTTTGGCTACGAGCTCCGTGAGACATTCCATCTGCCTCCTTTCCCCCTGCTCTATACCAGCAGTGCCCTGTGCCGGGCCAAGTACGGTTGGTCGTTTGGCGAGGCTTCGCCTCTGCGCCAGGTAGCCCGTTGCCATCGTCCTATGCTCTTCATCCATGGCGACCGCGACACCTACGTGCCCTTTGCCATGCTCCACCAGCTCTATGCCGCTAAGCCCCAGCCCAAGGAAGTGTGGGTTAGCCCGGGCAGCATCCATGCCATGAGTTTTCGTGACCATCCCGCCGAGTACACCGCCCGTGTTTCCCGGTTTGTTAACCGGTATATACCAGCCGATGGGCACTCTATGGTTGAAAAGTAAAAAGGTATAGAAGTAAAAGAGTAAAAAGCGCTGGGAGTGGGGAGCCA
>JALEKD010000018.1 GCA_022769285.1 Prevotella sp. | reverse complement strand
CAAAAAGAATTGGTCGATACACTGTACTTCTGTACAGGATCAGCATCCTGTGCCATTGAGCACAGAGATACACTGGCAAAAGCCAATACAATCAATAATTTTTTCATAACTTTTATATTAAACAATCAATGGTTTACTAATCAACTCACTCACATGAGCCAAGACTATGCGCTCGCGCGCAATAGCATTTGCAAAGATAGCTAAAATTTCATTACATAATCGGCTTTTAGCTAAAAAAATCACAATTACGGTCAAAAAAGTCGTATTGTTTTAGTTTAATTTGTGCGACATAAACACTTTTTTGCATAATTGACAATGCGGGAAGCACCGAAATGGCTCCTTAAAAAGCCCGAACGCCCTCGGAAAAGGCCGAGGGTATGCCCGGGCGAGTAGTCTGGATCCAGGACAGAACCGTCACCATGAGCAGATGAGCCATGGAGGCCAGCCCCATCCGGGAAGCCGTCTAACCTAACAGGCTCTCTATCTCCTGCTGTTTAAGGATGCATAGTATATTCTTGCCATCGGGCGTGTAGTTGACATTGGAGCAGGCGAATAGTTCGTTGACTATGTTCTCCATCTCCATGTTACTGAGCACCTGCCCCTGGGGTATGGCAGCATGACGGGCCATACTGAGAGCCAACTTATGGTTGATGTCGTCCTTGACTCCTCCACTCTTCTCGCGGGCCGAGGCAAGCATATCGTTCAGCAAGGTGCTTACATTGACGCCCTCGATACCGGCGGGCGTGGCGTTAACGGCATAGCTGCCCCCACCAAGGTCTGTAAGTTCGAAGCCCATATCTACCAGTTCGGGCATAACATCTTGCAGCACAGCCGCATCGGCTACCGACAACTGAACCACCTCGGGGAACATCACTTTCTGCGACTCACCTTTCTTGCCCTGTACCTGCTGCAGATAGCGCTCATATAATATACGTACGTGCGCGCGATACTGGTCTATTATCATCAGCCCCGACTTGACGGCCGTCATTATATACTTGCCCTTATACTGGTAATGTACCGGTGACTTGTCGTCTATCAACTGGCCGGAACCTGCTCCCTTAGAGAGAAACACCTCGCCCTCGGTCTCCTCGGTACTGTCGGAAAGGCCGCTGTATAGTTCTTGCCAGTCGTGGGCCGGGGCAGACGACTTCTGGGGAGCGGTAGACTTAAAGGGATTATAGTTGGGGTTATACTGCACCTTGGGGGCATCGACCACCGGGGCCGAACCGCTGAAAACGGGTATCTCCGGACGACCCTGGGTATCGAAGTCGATAGACGGAATGTCGCTAAACACGCCTATAGACTCCTTGACTGCCGCAGCAAGTATCTGCCAGATGGCCTGCTCGTTCTCGAACTTTATCTCGGTTTTAGTGGGATGAATATTCACATCTATATTCTCTGGGGCGACCGTGAAATAGATGAAGTAAGGAACCTGCTCGCCAGCAGGAACGAGACGTTCAAATGGAGACATGACCGCCTTGTTAAAGTAGGGATGCTTCATATAGCGCCCATTGACGAAGAAAAACTGCTGGGCACCTTTCTTCCGGGCGGTCTCAGGTTTCCCCACAAAGCCCTTGATGGTACACATCGAAGTATCGACATTCACGGGTATCAGGTCGCTATCCATCTTACGCCCAAAAACATCGGCGATGCGCTGGCGGAGTCCGCCTGCCCTTAGGTTGAACATTTCGGTTCCATTGCTCGACAACGTGAAAGCGATATCGGGATACACGAGGGCGATACGTTCAAAGGCTGTAAGGATATTGTTGAGCTCGGTAGAGTTGGATTTGAGGAATTTACGCCGCGCAGGTACATTGTAAAACAGGTTTTCTACCAGAAAATTGCTACCCACGGGACAGGCACATGGCTCCTGCCCCATAAAGCGCGAGCCAGATATGGTAAGATGCGAACCTATCTCTTCGGTAGCCAGGCGGGTTTTGAGCTCTACCTGGGCCACCGCAGCGATAGAGGCCAGAGCCTCCCCGCGAAATCCCATGGTGGTCAGGGCGAAAAGATCCTGAGCCTGCCGTATTTTGGAGGTGGCATGGCGCTCAAATGAGAGGCGCGCGTCGGTTTCCGACATACCCTTGCCATCGTCTATTACCTGAATAGCCGTACGGCCGGCATCGGTTACCAGTACCTGAATACGCTTGGCACCAGCATCTACCGAGTTCTCTACCAGTTCCTTTATCACGCTGGCCGGGCGCTGTATCACCTCGCCCGCCGCAATCTGATTGGCCACCGAGTCGGGAAGCAGCTGAATTATATCACTCATACGTAAAATTATCGTTTAAAGGAAAAATAATACGGCCATCAGCACAATGGCCAACATCAGTAGGGGCACGAATATACTCACCATCATCCTACCATGGGCCACATGGGCCCGACATCGCGCACGGGTTCCGCCAAGCATCGTCTCTGCATAGAGTCCAGCAGGTGCCTGCATAGTTTCTCGGGCCGCGGCATAGTGCTTTCGGGCCTGTGCCACCTGTTCGCGACGCGCGTCTATATATAAATAGGTGTGCCTAAAACCGCGCGGCCGCTGTACCAGCAACCATCCCATCAGTGATCTAACCGTTGTAGCGGAGCCTCATGGCGCTTGCGCACCACCAGTCCCTCGCCGGGTTTCTTACCCCGCCAGTTAAATATGTCATCTTTGTCTTTGGGGCGCTGCTCTTCCAGCCACACAAAGGCATCCAACTTCTCCTTGCCTGGCGGTATCTGGGATATGGGATACATGGTTCCTTCGGGCTTGCTGGCCCATACCCGTTCCAGCTGACGCTTGTCTGACAGATACATACGTAGGGTGTCGGTCTCCATATAGTTGAGGGCCACCAGCGAACTATCCTTGTCATCGGTATAGTAGTACACCGTGCGCACATTGCCTATAGCTTCAGTCTGGCGGATATTTCCCTGGTCGAAATAAGCATTCATCAACCGCGAGGCCACCTGATTATAGTGTTGCTTGTCTGGCATCTGCTCTACCGAGAGGGCTTGGTCGATAACCTGAGCAAATCGCACGGTAGAATCGTTCATATACACCTTGATAACCTCACCCAAAAGCTGACGGCCGTCGCTCCATACCACTGGGTCTTTATACATTGTCAGACACGAGTCCTGACTATTAAACACCAGCGAGTCGCTAATGGCCTGCACGTCAGTACGGAAAATACTCACCTTGTTGTAGCAATGAACCTTGCGGTACACTGAGTCGGTATTAATGTTGAATGTAAATATCTTGATAGAGTCGGCATGGGCGTAGAGGGTATCCTTGCCCTGCGAGTAGTCCTTGAGCAGGGCATGTTTGGTAGCATAACCAGCCCCCGTCTTCTCATTGTACTTCAGCTCATCACATAGCAACGAGTTCTTGTTCTCTTTATCTATATAGATGACGTTGCCATAACCGTAGCTGTCACCATTCTTGACATAGTACAGGCTGTCTCCCACCAGACTCTTCTGCTTGTCTTCCATAGAGGAACGCCCGTACAGCATGGCGCGGTCGGTCTTGGTATTATAGTAGGCATCGGTCGTCTTGACCACACTTTCCTTAGATGTAATACGCGACCCAGGGCCCACCACATGGGCCAAAGACTTACGGGTATCGTAGTACAGCGTGTCGGTCACGATGAGCCTGTCGGCACTACGCATCTTTACATTATAGTAGAACACGGCATCGCGTGTATCCAGATTGTACTTTCCCCAGTCGGCCACTAACTTGTCCTTACCATCCTCCAGCGTACCGCCCTCCATAAAGTAGGCGTAGTTATAGAGCCTGTCGTAGTTCAGGCTGTCGGTCTTCAATACTTGCCTACGGTGTGTCAGCACCACGTTGTACCGTGCAGCCATACGCTGCTCCACCCCATCGTAGTCGGCATAACGTGCGGTAAGCGACAGGGTGTCACCCTGCTTGAAGCGCACATTGCCAAAAGCCTTGACCGAATTGGATTCCTGATAGAAGTAGGCGCTGTCGCACCACAGCTGAGCTCCCTGGTGACTGAAATGGACATGCCCCTTGGCTATCTGGGCGTCTGGATTGTTACCAAAGTGGTCAAATTTCAGTTCATCCGAGTGTACAAGATAGATTTTCTCATCCGTCTTGGGCTTAGGTTTCGACCTATGGGTGGGTGGCAATACCGACTGCACGCATAGGGCAAAAAAGCATAGAACTACAACTACTGTAATCCTATGCCCTGATATGAATTGTACTATCTGTCTGCGTCGCGTCATTTCACCCAACCTTGGTATTCGTAGTTGCAGTTCTTATAACGGTCGGCCATCCATACATACGTGTGCTTAATCTTGTCCACAACCCAGTCGTGCAACTTCTGCTCACGTAACTTGGCTACTACTATATTCTTCATGACCTGATAATCTTCGGTCAAGGTAGCCCGGTGACCTTCCATGCGACTCTTAAGTTTGACGATGGCACACACCTTTTGTCCCTTGGAATTCATCATCTCAAAGGCGTTAGACACCTCGCCTACCTTCATACCCTCTACATGCTGGGCCACCTCGGCGGGCAGGTCTTTCATCTCGAAACGCGATGTACGGCTCTGACTCTCCTGATCCGTAACGGCCATCAGTCCGTTATTGTTACGTGTGTCCTTATCATCCGATATATAGGAAGCTGCCGCCTCAAACGGGTACTTGCCATCGCGTATCTCTATGGCCACCGAGTCCAACCGCAGACGCGTCTTGTCTATGATGTCTTGCGAAACCTTAGGCCGGCGAAGGATATGACGTACCTTTATACGGTCGCCTCGCTTATCTATCAACTGAATGATATGATACCCGAACTCAGACTCCACTATTTTGGATATCTTCTTAGGGTCTGTCAGGTTAAAGGCTACATTGGCAAAAGCCTGATCCAACATACCACGTCCCACGTAGTCCATCTCACCACCACGACGGGCCGAGCCAGGATCCTCAGAATACAGGCGGGCCAGGGTGGCAAACGAGGTCTCACCCTTGTTAATTCGGTCGGTATAGCTACGCAGCTCGTCCTTCACCCGGTTTATCTCCTCCTGAGTGGCCTTAGGCTGCCTGGTTATAATCTCAACCTCTACCGTAGTAGGAACGAAAGGTATACTGTCGGCAGGCAACTTGGCGAAATACTTGCGTACCTCACTGGGGGTAACGGTAATGTCCTTGACCAGTTCCTGTCTCATTTTGGAGATGAGCTGCTGGTTGCGAAAGTCATCGCGCATCTGCTGTCTCATCTGCGCCACCGTCTGATTACGGTATTCCTCCAATTTTTCCTTAGATCCTGCCATTGAAATCCAGTAGTTTATCTGCTGATCTATACTACTGGTCACGTCGCTCTCAGACACCTGGATAGAGTCTATCTCTGCCTGATGCAGAAAGAGTTTCTGCACAGCCATCTCCTCCGGAATGGCACAGTCAGGGTCACTCTTCCACGTAATACCCTCCATCTGGCCCTGCAGGCGCATGGTCTCCACGTCTGACTTTAGGATAGGCTCGTCGCCTACTACCCAGATTACCTCGTCTACTACCGAGGACTCAGGCACATCGGCATCAGCCACTGCTTTTACTGAGTCTTTCGGAGCGGGCATTATACTGTTTCTGATAGCCATAGCCTGACTACCCATGAGCAGCACAAAAGCCGTTGCGCCTATACCTATTTTATATATATTCTTCATTCCTAATGATGATTATTTACCGTTTTCACCACCTCGTCGTTTACCGTTACGCCATACTTGCGACGCAGGCTGTCTACCCACTCGCGCTCCAGCTGTTCCTGATAGTCGGCTAGTACCAGCGAGCGCACATCATTTATGGTCTCGGGGACCTTGAGTCGCTTGCCGTACACCGCGTCAAAGGGAAAATCTTTCAGAGGCTGTGGCTTCTTACCCGTCTTGAACACCTTGCTGTCCACCACGGGATTGTCACCCTTAGCGAAGATGCCCTTTTCGACCCGAATACGCAGTACGCTATCCTTGTTAAACGTAGTGCGCAACGTCTCGGCCCAGTGGTCAAAGGGTACCCCCTTAACGGCTGCCTTGACAGCCTTGACATCAGCCCGAGTCCGTGTATGATAGGCTATACCCTTAAAACGAGGCTCAGCCCATTGGTATTTCTTGCGGTTCTTATCAAAGTAAGCCTGCTGGCCAGTCTCATCTTTCTGGGCCTTGTCCCATACCGTACGGTTACTCATCTCGAAGAGAAGCAGGCCGTCGTGATATTCCTGAACAAGATAGCGCAACTGGGGCGAGCGAGCCTCCATGGCCGTTGCTAAGCTGTCCATAACCTGAGCCGGAGTCACCTTTGCCCCATACAGACGGGCCAACGAGTCTACCCGCTGGTTAATGATAGCATCTTTGAGACCACGACGCTCTATAAAAGAGAGGATGCTGGTACGCAGCGAGTCGTAGGGGAAGCACATGCGCTTATCTTTGAGCAACACGATATGCCATCCAGCCGGCGATTCAAAGGGACGGCTCATTTGGCCAGGCTTCAGAGCGTAAACCTGATCCTCAAATTCCTTGAGGGTCTGGCCGTGTTCTATCCAGGGCAGTTCGCCACCCTGCTGGGCCGACCCCTTATCATCCGAGCATCGGCGGGCCGTCTCGGCAAAATCAGCCCCACCCTGCAGGGCCTTGTAGATAGAGTCTATACGCAACTTAGCCTGACGCAACTGGTCAGGCGTAGCTTTCTGGCGCATCATTACCAGGATGTGGGCCGCCTTGACCAGGCCACCCGAGTAGTCCACCCGGGTACGGTAGTCGGCATATATCTTACGTGCCTCTGCCTCCACGTCGTCCTGGGTTATCAGCGACGGACGTATCTGCTGGTCGCGGTAAGTAGTAAACTCCTTTTTAAATGAGGAGAGGGTGTCCAGATGCGCATCGAGTGCAGCCTCCACTTTCAGTTTATAGTTGATGAAGAGCTCTACATACTCCTTCACGCTCTTTCGGTCTATGACGTTTTCGTTGTTATTCTTATTATACGAGTATTCAAATTCAGACCGAGTCACGGGTTTACCGTTCACGGTCATTATCGTAGGGTCGTTCTGAGCCAGAGCCGTACCGCCACACCCCAGTGTGGCGGCCAGCAGTATAGTAGCTATTCTCTTCATTCGTTTCATATACCTATTCAGGACGGCTATAGTTAGGCGCCTCGCTGGTGATGGTGATGTCATGCGGATGACTCTCCAGAACACCGGCGTTAGTAATGCGGGTAAACTTGGCATCATGCAGACGCTCGATGGTGGGAGCACCACAGTAGCCCATGCCCGAACGCAGACCGCCAATGAGCTGGTAAACCACCTCCTGGACAGTGCCCTTGTAAGGCACACGGCCTGCGATACCCTCGGGTACCAGTTTCTTTACATCAGTAGTATCGGCCTGGAAATAGCGATCCTTAGAGCCGTTCTTCTGCTCCATGGCCTCGAGTGAACCCATACCACGGTAGCTCTTAAACTTACGTCCGTTAAAGATAATGGTGTCACCGGGACTTTCCTCGGTACCGGCTACGAGTGAGCCGATCATCACGCACGAGCCACCAGCAGCCAGGGCCTTGACTACGTCGCCCGAGTAGCGCAGACCGCCATCGGCGATGAGTGGCACGCCCGTACCCTGCAGTGCCGAGTACACTTCGTACACGGCACTCAACTGAGGCACACCCACACCGGCTACCACACGGGTAGTACAGATAGAACCCGGGCCTATACCTACCTTGACGGCATCGGCACCATTGTCTACCAGCATCTTGGCAGCAGCTCCCGTGGCCACGTTACCTACTACTATATCTATAGAGGGGAACGAAGCCTTGACCTCGCGCAACTTCTCTATCACACCCAGCGAGTGTCCGTGGGCCGTGTCTATCACGATGGCGTCAGCACCGGCAGCCACCAGGGCCGAAGCGCGCTCCAGGGTATCCTTGGTAACTCCCACACCGGCAGCCACACGCAGCCGGCCTTTATCGTCCTTGCAGGCCATAGGTTTGTCCTTGGCCTTGGTAATATCCTTATAGGTTATCAGTCCCACGAGATGGTTCTCGGCATCCACCACAGGCAACTTCTCTATCTTGTTTTCCTGCAGTATCTGGGCAGCGGCAGCCAGGTCAGTCTGCTGGTGCGTGGTAACCAGATTCTCGTGTGTCATCACTTCATCGATGGTCTTGTCCAGACGGCGCTCAAAGCGCAGGTCGCGATTGGTAACGATGCCCACCAGATGATTTTCTCCGTCTACCACAGGAATACCTCCGATATGGTAATCGTGCATCATGGCCAGCGCATCCTTCACGGTGCGTCCCTGGCGGATGGTCACGGGGTCGTATATCATACCGTTCTCCGCTCTCTTCACGATGGCTACCTGACGGGCCTGGTCATCGATGGCCATATTCTTGTGTATCACACCGATACCACCCTCGCGCGCTATAGCTATGGCCATGGCCGACTCGGTAACCGTATCCATGGCGGCTGTCACGAATGGCACATTAAGTCCTATGTGGCGCGAGAACTTGGTTTTCAACTCTACCGTCTTGGGCAGCACTTCTGAATAAGCGGGGATGAGGAGGACGTCGTCAAAAGTAAGACCGTCCATCACTACTTTATCTGCAACAAATGATGACATATTGTATTTTTGAAATTTATTGCATGCAAATTTAGCAATAAAAATCCACAACAGATAGGCTTTTGCCGATTTTCTCGCCTGTTTAATTGTATTTAACGCTGAGCGGCAACCACCATTTTGGCCCTGGCAGCCAGCCCGAGGAATGGCTTATTCGCCCTGTCGGCCATAAGTCCCTGCCATCAGCCAGGGCGTAAGCCACCACTTACAGAGCGGCAGAGGACTCATATCCCTGCCGTCCTGTCACCATGGTTCAAGGGCCAAGGCCCTCCAAGCCGTTATTTCGCAGTGGGCGCGGCTTTCAGGTCGCCATTATAGATAGAGTGCATAGAGCGCTTGGTCTTAGAGTGCTTCATATCGCCCAGACGATAGCTTATCCCTATGCTGAAACCCTGGCGCGAATACGTTCTATCGACCTGGCTATGATAGCCAGTGCCCTGGGTGTAGGTAGTGCGGGTAAGCCACTTGTGGAACGGGTCTGCGACACGAAGCGAAACGGTGAGCCGCTTGCTGCGCAGGAACGAGCGCGACAGGGTGAAGTAATTATACACAAGCCCGTCGGTACTGCCTTGGAGGGTGATGTTCTTCGTGTCGCCCCTCAAGATGGCATACAGCGAGAAATCGGCTGGCAACCGCCACGACAACCTCAGGTCGGCATTAGCACTCCAACCATGGTTCTGCAGCTGTCGACTGGGGTCTCTAAGGTCTACATAGGCCACGCCCGTGTTCAGCGTTACCCAGAGTTTGGAGGTAAGGTTCCATTTATAGTATATGTCTACCGCCGTACGTTCCACCCGCCCTACATTAAGATAGGTAGTATATATAGCGCCGGGCGCTGCATAGTGCTTTCCGTCGTCAAAATACTCGCCGCCGTCGCCTATTATCCGACTGTAGCTCTCTATGCCATTGCTCAGATGGCGGTAGTTCAGGCTGACGGTCAGGTTGGTCTTACGGGTAAACCATCCATAGGTGGCGCCCAGATTATAGCTGTTCTCGGCTTCCAGACTGCTGTTGCCCTGCACGATATTCTGCGGATTCAGATTGTTGAAGTAAGGGTTGAGATAGTAGATACTGGGGCGCGACAGCCGTTTGCCATATTCCAGACGGAGCGACTGCGACTTAGCCAACTTCAGGTTTACTTTCAGTGAGGGCACCACGTTGGCATAATGGCTCGAGTAGTTTCCGTCTGCCCCGATGGGGCCCGACAGATACTTGATGTCCTGATAAGTATATTCATAGCGCAGCCCGGGCATTACAGAGACCATCTTTCCACGGTAAGTATAACTCAGATAGCCGCCCAGGATGTTGTTCCGGTTCTTATAGTGGTTGCTCCGCAGGTCATTGTGCGTCCATTCCGCGCTCTGACCTTGGCTGTTATACAGGTCGTTTTGGCTCTCGTTGTTGCGCAGTATGTACTTAGCGCCCACCTCGAGCGTATGCTGCTGGCCCAGAGGAGTAGAAAAGTCATACTGGAACGTATGCTCATTGGTCTTGTCCCGACGGTCTGAGCGGCTGTCGTACAGCTGTAGCTGGTCGGCCACCCCTGCCATGCCACCGGTTACTATATCGCTGTACTGGGTAATGTCCTTATTACGCGACGGAGCGCTACTCAGCTGATACGACAGCGTAGTGGTACGCCGCGGGTTGCGCCGTCCCACCCGCTGATAGTCCAGGTTGATGGTACCGTTCAGACTTGAGTTTTTCAGGTTGCCATGACGCAGATACGAATAGGCCGCCAAGCTGCCACCCTGGTTCCACATACCGGTACGCTCATCACTCATCGTATGCTCCTGGCTCCCCATACCCGACAAAGAGAAAGTTATCATCTGCAGACTGTCTATCTCGTAACTGGCATTGACCATGGCAAACTCGGTATTGCCCTGTGGCTTACTGCTGCCTTCGCTCCTAAGCTGCGTAGCGCCGGCAGCACCATAGGCATCGCGTAGCAGGTTGGTGTTTTCCTCGGGCAACAGCAGGCGGTTGTAAGTAAAATTGCCGTCAAAGGCAAACTTGCCTATCTTGCTCATCGTCATCACGCTGCCGCTATAAGCCGTCGTACCGGCATCGGCCCCCAGCGTGGTAAGATGGCCCTCGTACTGCGAACGCATCACGATATTGATAACACCGCCTATGCCCTCGGCATCATATTTGGCTCCTGGCGAGGTTATCACCTCGATGCTCTTAACCATCTCGGCCGGCAAACTGCGCAGCACTTCCTTGGGGTTGCGCGTAATGGCGGTTTTGCGTCCGTTCTGCAGTATCAGAAATTTTTCGGTGCCGTTCATCTCTATATTGCCGTCGCCATCAACGCTTATCAGTGGCACCTTGCCCATCATCTCCGACAGCCTGAGTGTCTTGGCATCAGGGTCGGCGGCCACGTCATAGGTCAGTTTGTCTACATCCATCTTTACCAGTGGTTTCTGGGCCTCTACCGTTACCTCTTTCAGCATCTTCACATCATCGGTCACATACAGCCGCCCTATATCCTTGAGCGTATCGCCCTCGGCTAAGGTTATCTGGCGGGGCACAGCTACCCTGCCTATCATGGCAACTGTAATGTCATACGCGCCAGGCAGTATGGGCAGCACCACTTCAAATCGACCTGCGTTATCGGCCAGCACCTTTTTGGTGCCACCGCCTGGCAGTCCCTTGTGCGATACACATACCGTAACCATAGGCTCAGGCTCATCAGTCTCCTTGTCTGCCAATACGCCCACTACCTTACACATCGATGTTTTTACCGATGTCTGTGCTGCCATGGACAGGCTGCACATAGTGGCCAGAATTATCAAAATCACGCAGATCGATTTCATAATCTTCCAGTATTAGTGATTATTATTGTTATAGTTTCTTGTTTCCTTGGGGCACATAAAGATGCGCCCCAAGGGGTTAATTATTAATACTCATAATAGACCCTTATCTTGTCGGAACTTCCGTCTGGAACGAAATATCCACAATACCGTCCATTACAACCCGAACAACAAGTAATTGTATCACCTGTCAACTGCTCTTCAGCCAGAACGACAGCATTACATTCCTCTGTAGATGTTAATTTTCCCGTACTCTGGAGAGAAAAGGCCAAGAAGCCACCAAGAATAATGGCACTTCCAATTAATGGCAGAACTTTTTTCATACTGACGAATCTTAACAATTAAAAAAATGTTGATTGCAGAGATTTATCATTTCACTCTGACAAGACCCTTGGTCTTAATTATAGAAGAGGAGACCACATACCTGCCTTTCTTGTTATACCCCAAGAAGCCTTGGCCCAAGGCATACCGATTATTGGGTTCGGGTACCGAGTCCAGCAAGCCGTTGTATGGATCCACGCTATCCACCAGACCACCCTTAGCATCATACACATCTATTATATGGGGTCCGCCACCTGTCACCTTGGCACATATATACAACCCATTGGCTCTCTGGATATGGTCTATATCCTGTAGGGTAATACTATCTATACATACCACTTTATGGGCATGAACAGAGTCCAACAGATACTCTCTGTACGAGGCCCGCCAACCTCGACGGAATAGACCCAGACGCCTATCTGAGCAGCTCAACTCTATCGGTCCAGATTTGTATCTGTCCACCAGACGCTCTTTTTTTCCACCACGCAGAGAGAAGAGACTCAGTTCCTTGCCGTCATTATAGTCATAGTAATAATCTACAAAGAAAACAGAGTCTTGTACTACCGCGAAGCTCCCACTGCCTTTCACAAAGCTATTAGGGCCTGCTTTCGTAAAAACAATCTGCTGCTGTGGAATATCCTCGACCGTGCCATACCTGTCGCCAACCGGCTTCCCCTGTTGGCAACCTACGCATATACCAATGCTTAAAGATAACAAAGCGTGTTTCCTGTTCATATCCGGTAGTGTTATTATGGGTCTTTAAGCTACATCCAGTGGCAATAAGGCTGATTGTCTTTATGGATGCTGCAAATATAGGCATAAGATAGATATTGGTCAAGTGTTTTTCCCAGTTTTTTGGCAATACCCGCTTATTTAACATTTCATGGAGGGGAAAGGCTGACATCTGCGGGAACTGCAACGTCCACCGCCACCATCGTAATGAGGGTTTACACCGCTCCTGCGAGAGCGGCGGGAGCTGCCGGCCTTATCACTATATCAAAAAGCCATGCCCCCATTCGCCTGCCGTTGGCGGATGGGGGCATGGCGTATGTAGCCATAAGGAAAATTTCGGCGAACTTTCATAATACAGTTGGCACCAAGTATTTCAGTAGGGGCTTATAGGGCTTACCCAAGTATCTCGCGCAACGGTATCATTACAAAGTCGCGCTCCGTCATCAGCGGGTGCGGTATCTTGAGGTCGGGCTCATCGACCCTAAGGTCGTCGTAGAGCAGGATATCTATATCTATGACCCTGTCGTGATACACGCCATCGGCCGACTTGGTCATACGGCCCAGGACGCGCTCTATCTGCTGGGTAGCGGCCAGCAGCTGACGTGGGCTGAGCGTAGTAGACACGCGTACGCAGGCATTGAGGAAGCGGTGGGGCGACGCGAAGCCCCAGGGTTCGGTCTCATAAAAAACTGACTGGCGCTCTACGGTGCCAATCAGTTCTTTAATGCGGTCTATAGCCCTCAGCATGGTGGTGCGGCGGTCGCCGATGTTGGCGCCGAGGGCCAGATATACAGTATGTTTAGTCATTGAGTATAAGCATGGCGTCGCCATAACAGCCAAACATGTACCCATGCTTCACGGCCTGGTTGTAAGCCTCCATGACGAGGTCGTAACCACCAAAGGCGGCCGTCTCCATGAGCAGGGTCGAATAGGGGTGATAGAAGTTGGCTATCATGGTGTCGGCCAGACCGAACTCGTAGGGTGGGAAGATAAACTTGTTAGTCCAGCCCTCGTACTCCTTGAGCAGGCCGTCGGTTCCTACGGCTGTCTCGGTGGCCTTAACTACGCTGGTGCCCACTGCGCACACATGGTGGCCCACGGCCTTGGCGTGGTTTACCTTATCGCATGCCTCGCGGGTAATAAACATCTGCTCAGAGTCCATCTTGTGCTTGGTAAGGTCTTCTACCTCGATATCGTGGAAAGCTCCCAACCCACAGTGCAGGGTGATAAAGGCGCTCTCGATGCCCTTAATCTCCATACGCTTCATCAGCTCGCGACTGAAATGCAGTCCCGAGGCGGGCACGGTTACGCCTCCCTCGTTCTTGGCATAAATACACTGGAAATCCTCCAGGTCGTCGGCGGTACCATGATGATTCTCGCGACGGTCTATGATGTAGCGGGGCAGCGGGGCCTCGCCCAGGGCGAAGAGTTCGCGCTTGAACTCATCGTGGGGGCAGTCGTAGAGGAACCGCAGGGTACGGCCACGGCTGGTGGTGTTGTCGATAACCTCGGCCACCATGGTGCCCGACTCGTCAAAGAACAACTTGTTGCCGATACGTATCTTGCGTGCCGGCTCTACCAACACGTCCCACAGGCGCATCTCTTCATTGAGCTCGCGCAGCAGGAACACTTCTATCTTGGCGTCGGTCTTCTCCTTGGTGCCGTAGAGACGGGCAGGGAATATCTTGGTATCATTGAATACAAAGGTGTCGCCCTCGTCGAAGTAGTCGAGTACATTACGGAAGTCGAGGTACTCGCCCTCGATGGGATTACCCTTGTCGTCTTTTCGGTACATGTCGATGGTCTGCGACTTGCGGTGCAGCACCATAAGACGGCACTCATCGCGGCGGGTGATGCGGCAAGTCTCCTTCTCGCCCTTGTCGTTGACAAAGTCGTGATATACACTATGCGGATAGAGGGCTATCTGCTCCTCGGGCAATTTGAACTTGAACTGCGATAGTTTCATTATATCTTTTCTATTTCTTGATTATCTAACCATTCCTGGAAGTGGTCGTAATCTACACAGTTGTCTACCGTGTAGTCGCCCACACGAGTACGGCGCAGCGAGGTAAGGTAGGCCCCGCTGCCGAGTGCGCGGCCCAGGTCGCGAGCCAGCGCGCGTATATAGGTGCCCTTACCACAGGTGACGCGCAGCCCCATCTGCATGGTGGCCGGGTCAAAGGCGGTCAGGGTAATGTCGTCTATATGCACATTCTTGGGTTTGAGCACCACCTCCTCGCCTGCGCGGCGCAGGGAGTAGGCCCGCTCGCCGCCCACCTTGCAGGCGCTGTAGGTAGGGGGTATCTGCTGGATGTCGCCCACAAACTGGGTGAGCGCCTGGCGTATCATGTCCTCGGTAATGTGGCTGGTGGGATAGGTGGCATTGACCTCGTGTTCACGGTCGTAGCTGGCGGTGGTGGCACCGAGCTGCAGCGTGGCCTCATAGACCTTAGTATGGGCCTGCAGAGCCTCTATCTGCTTGGTACATTTACCCGTACAGAGTATCAGTACGCCTGTGGCCAGTGGGTCGAGGGTGCCGGCATGGCCTATCTTGACCCGGTGGCCCAGCGTGTGGGAAAGCAGATAGCGCACATGGGCCAAGGCCCCAAAGCTGGACAGTTTGTAGGGCTTGTCGATGGCAAATATCTCGCCTGTCTTGAAGTTCATAAGGACCGGTTAAAGCGAGAGCAACAGCGTAATGACACCCACAATGGCGCAATAGATGGAAAAGTAGACCAACTTGCCTCGCTTCACGATGTTTATCATCCACTTACAGGCCACACAGCCCGACACAAAGGCAGCTATGAAGCCCACAGCCAGCACGCCTAAGGAAATGTCGCCCATGACAGCGGCGGTGCCGTGCTTGACCATCTTGACAGTATCTAACAGGGCCTCGCCTAAGATGGGCGGTATGACCATAAGGAACGAGAACTGGGCCAGGCGGGCCTTGTTGTTGCCCAGAAGCAGACCGGTGGCTATGGTAGAACCCGAGCGCGACAGACCGGGCAGCACGGCCACGGCCTGAGCCAGGCCGATGATGAAGGCATCCTTTATGCTGATATTCTCCTTGGCCCGGGGCTTGGCGTAGTACGAGAAAGTGAGCAATAGGGCGGTCACTATCAGCATGGCACCCACGATGACCAGACCTGAGCCAAACACTTCCTCGACCTTGTCCTTGAAGAACACGCCCACGATGCCTACGGGTATCATCGAGACAACGATGTTGGCCACATAGCGGGTCTCGTCATTATACTGGAAGCGGAAGAGGCCCCGGAATATCCAGGCTATCTCCTTCCACAGGACGACCAGGGTGCTGAACACGGTGGCCACATGTACGGCAACTGTAAAAGCTAAGTTCTCCTCGCCCTCGATACCAAACAGGTGCGAGGCGATGGTAAGATGGCCGCTACTGCTTACGGGCAGATACTCGGTAAGTCCCTGGATAAGGCCCAACCATAATGCTTGTAACCAGTCCATCAGTCGTTGTCCTTTCCTTTAGTATCGCCGTCCTTGGGCTTGCGAGCCACGGCGTAAATCATCGTTACAAATCCTACGAAGCACACCACAGGGGCTACCTTAATGCGCAGCGCGCTGAATATATCGGGGTCATAGTGGGTATCAGTAGAGCCCGATCCCGACATAAGTACAAATCCGAGAACCACCACCAGCATGCTGACGGCTATCAGGATAAAGTTTACTTTGTCAAAAGCGAAATTTCTTTTTTCCATATTGAGTTACTGTTATTTTTCAGATTTTATAGAGATCGCCAGCCTTCATCTTCAGAAACTTGTTGACCGATATGCCGGCACTGATGACCGTAATGACGATACCAAAGAGGAACACGGCAAGGGCGGTGATGGCCAGTACCTGCCAGGTAACCACAGTGGCCACATCGGGAGCGTAGGTATAGATACCATAGACACCGGCACCCAGCACGGCAGCGGCCAGCAGCGCAGCAATGACACCCACCACGGCGGCGCGCACCAGGAAAGGCCGGCGGATGAAGCCCCACGAGGCTCCCACCAACTTCATGGTGTGTATGGTGAACCTACGGGCATAGACACCTAACCGCACGGTGTTGCTGATGAGCGAGAACGACACAAAGGTGAGCAGTACGGCTATCACCAAGAGCACCATGCTCACCTTGGCCAGGTTCTGGTTAACGCTCTCTACCAAGTCCTTCTGGTAGGTGATGTCACTTACCTTAGGATACTTACGCAGCTCGGCAGCAATCCATGTGAGCGAGTCGTTATTGGCATAGTCTGACCGCAGAGTGATGTCGGCCGAGGGCAGATAGGGGTTCTCCCCGTTGGTAAAGTCAGTGGGGTCGGTGCCTAAGACCTGTGTCTGCTCCTTCAGGGCGCGCTCCTTGCTCACAAAGTCGAATTTGTTAATGTAGGGGCGGGTCTTCAGCCGGGCACACAGTTGCTGGGCCTCCGGAGTGGTCATGTCTTGCTCGAACAGCACGGTAACCACCAGATTTTCCTTGACAAATGCTGATGTATTGCGGGCCACCAGCACCGAGAATACCACTAAGCCTAACAAAATGAGCACCATAGCGGTGCTGATGCAGAGTGTTACAGACTGCAGACCATGCCTGCTGCGAGCCTTAGAACGTTTCTTAGCCATTTACCGATAGGATATAAATAGGATATAATATACCAATTTTGGTGCAAAGGAACAAAAAAAATACCTATTATACGACATTTTAACCACCATTAACGTGATAAGCCTGAAAATAACCGTAACTTTGCATGCAAGTAGTCTGGCCAGCCCTCTATCGGCACCTCCGCAGGTCGTAGGCATGGCGGGCTACATCGCTATAAACCACACCATTATGAACACTCAGCTACATCACTCGCCTATCTACGGCCCTATACACAGCCGGAGGTTGGGGCTCTCCGTAGGTATCAATCTCATGCCTGGCGATGGCAAATACTGCACGTTCGACTGTATCTACTGCGAATGTGGGTACAACAGCGAGCGCCGTACCCACACCCCCCGGCCCACGCGCCACGAGGTGGCCCAGGCCCTGGAGGCCCAGCTCCAGCAGTTAGAGGCTCAGGGCGAGCACCCCGACGTACTTACCTTTGCCGGCAACGGCGAGCCCACCGCGCACCCTGACTTCGGGGCCATCGTAGACGACGTGGCCGCCCTGCGCGACCACTACTGCCCGCAGGCGCGCCTGTCGGTGCTGAGCAACTCGACCCAGATATATCGCCCGGAGGTAAGGCAGGCACTGATGAAGGTGGACTGCAACATTCTGAAGTTGGACACGGTAGACGACGCGTACATCGGCCGGGTCAACAGGCCCACCTCGCCGACTTACAGGGTGGCCGACATCATCCGGGACATGGCTGACTTCAGGGGCCACGTCATCATCCAGACGCTATTCATGCACGGCACCATGGCTGGGGCCGACGTTACCAACACCACACCTTATTATATAGAGCCCTGGCTGGCTGCCCTGCGGCGCATAGCGCCTCAGGAGGTGATGATATACACCATAGACCGGCCCACGCCAGACACTACGTTGCAGAAGGCCACACCGGCCGAACTGGATGCCATCCGCCAGCAGGTAGAGGCGTTGGGCATAACCTGCACGGCCTCGTACTGACAGTTATCGACAACCCTCAGAATGACAATGGATATGCATATAGAACAGGAGATAAGAGACGACCTGCGCCAGTACTTAGAGGGCCGGCAGGAGATAGACAGCCACATGCCTGAGTGCCCCGACCTGGAGCAGGCGTGGGCCTTGGTGGGCGAGGACTACATGCCCGACGGCATACGCGAGTTTGCTAACTACCCCACTGTATCATTAGGCTGGATCATGTTTGTGGGTATGGCCATGGCGTACTACTGGGACACGGCATGGGACACCTATGGCCACGAGGCCCACATCTACCCCACCCTGCGCGACCAGCGGGGCTACGACCACATGGACGACTACATCATGGGCGAGGTACTGCAGCTCTCTGAAGCAGAGCGCACGGCTACGCGCCAACTGGTGGCCGAGTGTGCCAGCCGCACGTACAGCCGCCTAAGCCACGCGGGTCTGCAGCCTGGCAGTTGCGATGCTTTCAGGGGCTACATAGCCTGTCTGCATCAGCTCTATCTCATGGGCATAGCGGTACAGCTACGTCGCATGGGCTATCACATGACCCAACTAAACTAACGTACAAATTACCATGGTTACCTACGGCAAAGTATTCTTCAGGCACCGCCTCGCCCAGCGCCTCACCCCCGATGATGAGTGCGAGCTATGCTATCGCATTCAGGGCACCGAGAATGACAAGTGCAAGGCCGCGGTCTACAGTCTCATCGATAGCAGCGACAGACGGGTGTCGCGCAACGCCCTGAGGCTGCTGGCCACGTATGCCTGCTATGACGACTTCTGGATTAGCGGCAAACGACGCGACCTGACAAAACGGATAATGACCGAGGAGGACAGCGGGCAACGCCGGCTGCTGCTCAACGTGCTTTACGCCATGTTCTGGGACGGCAGGGTAGCCGACGGGCTTTTTTTCAACTACTGTCTGGACTGTATGCAAGGCCCGCACGAGCCTCCTGCCAACCAGGCGCTCTGCATCAAGTTGGCCTACGAGCAATGCTACGACACGCCCGAGATATGTCGCGAGTTACAGCTACTCCTCGAACACATGGCCCGTCAGCCCCTGTCGGCCGCCGTAGAAGCCGCCCGCCGCAACACGCTCAAAGCCATAGTCCGCCACAAGCGTTAGCGGCAACTCTGCACAGAGCACCGGGATACCTGTAAGCGGATAGGGCGTGGCAACTGCGCTCTCACAGTACCCCCTCGCCATACTGGCAGTACCTTGTTCGTGAGATAGTTTCCACCAAATGGGGTAAATTTAGGGTCTGCAGTTTTTCACGGCTGGCACTGACATTTTTCGCAAGATGGATGGCACAGGCAGAGATTTCTGATAGCGTCCTAACCCATATCGTAAAAAAAATTCCAACAATATATAAATATACATTTCGGGTGTTTCTGCATCCGTCAAGGGCATTTTAGCCTTTTATAATTTGTCCGTACACTCACCGTGGGGACTTCGGCGGCGAAAAGGCCATTTTCTGACGGTCCGAAAACAACCTTTAGCATGCTCGCGATGGTCATTAGCATCGTAATGACCATCGCGAGCAAAAAAATGACCATTGTGGCGACTCCGAAAACAGGTCTCATCGGAGCTGAAAATAGCGGTAAAAAAGGCGCTGAACACCCCCTTTTTATAAAAGGTTATTGCTTTTACACCCCTCGTAATGCTCGAAAACGGCCTCGATGATCCTAAAAATCGTCCTGGTTCGTTAAATTTTTCCGAGAATTATGCCCCAAGAAGCAGCAGTTACAGCTGTATGTTTATACATTATGGCCAAATGGTTTGCATAAATATACTGTCGCGCGTAAAAGACTTTTTATACCATGGCTATAACAACGATGGGGGCTATGACATTGCATTTTACCGGCATGGTTACGAGCAAGCCCCTAACGTCCGCCGGTACAAAAGCGGTAAACAGCAGGCAAACTCCTCCTGAACACCACGCCCACCGCGACAGCACACGCCATGAATACCCAGGGCGAAAGCAGGTAGGAGGTGGTGTAGCCTACGACATTGGTGCCCAATGCTACCACTATCAACTTACGCACTATGTTGATAGTAGGCTCATGGAAGAGATAGATGAAAAAGACAAAATGGCAAGAGGTGGCCAACAGGCGATGGGCACTCAACTCAAAGTGGCGGCCAGCCATCAGGTCGTACAGGCCCCATATAGCCACAATGCCCAAGAGGGTTATCGGAATATTCAGCAGATGCCAGGGGACAAGAGCGGGCATAAAAAGCTGAGCCAAAGACAGAAGCAGAAACAGCACGGTGGCCGATGCGGTAGTGCGGGCGTCCAGGGTGGACAGGCTGACACTGACCATGCTGCCACCAAGTACAAACCAGAACAGGGGTTGAAAAGGCAGCCAGGGAATGGGGATATAAGTAAGCACAAAGGTGACGGGCGCAAGCACCCACTTCAGCCGTTTCAGGCACAGATACCACAGCGGCGAGGTGAGCACTATCAGCAGCAAGTCGCGCAGGAACCACAGGTGAAAGGCGCAGGGCATGCCGTTGCCAGCATCATAGAAGACAGCGCACAGCACATCGGTCACGGGACGGTTCAACAGGGGCAAGAGGGTACTATTCATAAACCGCGCCGTGCCGGGAACCAAGGCCACGCCCACCCCGAACACCACGAAGAACACGCAACCTATAATATAAGGTATAAGGAGGGTTCGCAGCCGTTTCTTGATTTTGTCCAGAACGGAACGGAAACCGTCGGGTACCTTCAGGAAGAACAGATAGCCAGATATGAGGTAAAACAAGGGAACCGCACATCGGCCTAAAAGGCCCGACAGGAAGTGCTGGAGATAGTCCAAAGCCGTCATCCCGGCTATCTCGTCGGCATGAAAACCAGCATGGATGTACAGTACTAAGGCTATGGACACCAACGAGATGACGCGCAGTTTGTCGCTAAGATATTGTTGCATATCAGTCTGTTTACAATAATGGCGGCAGCGCCTCCGCCCGCCTCAGCGAGCAGCGCGCCACCACCAGAAATAGTTATAGGAGCACCCTCTGTGACGGCCGTAGCCATCGGGTTAGTTGTGTACCAAGGTACCTATTTCCTCGCCGTCCATAACGCGCTTGAGATTGCCCACCACATCCATGTTGAAGACATAGATAGGCAGATTATTCTCCTTACACATGGTGGTGGCAGTAAGGTCCATGACGCGCAAGTTACGCGTATAAATCTCATCGAAGGTAATGTCGTGGAACTTGGTGGCCGTGGGGTCTTTCTCGGGGTCGGCGGTGTAAATGCCGTCTACCCGGGTGCCCTTGAGCATCACGTCGGCCTCTATCTCTATGCCTCGCAGCGACGAGCCAGTATCGGTGGTAAAATAGGGACTACCCGTGCCGCCCGAGAAGATGCACACCCGTCCAGCCTCCATGGCCTCGATGGCCCGCCACTTACTATAAAATTCGCCAATAGGCTCCATACGGATGGCGGTGAGCACCTTGGTCTTGGTGCCGATGGCCTCCAAGGCTGAACTGAGGGCCAGCGAGTTGATTACGGTAGCACACATGCCCATCTGGTCGCCCTTGACACGGTCGAATCCTTTCTGCGCGCCACTCAGTCCACGGAAGATATTGCCGCCGCCGATGACGATGCCTATCTGCACGCCCATGTCGTGTATCTCCTTGATTTGCCGGGCATAGTCGGCCAGGCGTTCAGAGTCGATACCATAGTTCTGTTTTCCCATCAGGCTCTCTCCGGAGAGTTTGAGGAGTATTCGCTTAAATCTTGCCATTGTCGTTGTCGTTTATTTGATGATTATTGTTATTATCGTCTAATACAAAGGAAACCTCGCGAAAGCCATACTGGCGCAGGCGACCGTCGGTGTCGCGCAGTTGCAGATGGCCATCGGGCAGCACGCCCACGGTGATAGCCCTAAAACAGCCCCCACTATCATGGTAAGGCCACAGCCCCGATCGGCGGTAAAGAGCCGCATGATATTCGTGTGAGATAGACTCGTAGTCGCCCCCCACAACTCGGTCGTAATAGCGGCCAAAGGCCACGAGCACACGATCCAACACCTCGCTGACCGGCACCTCGTGTCCCACTATCTGACAAAGCGAGACGGGGTTAGGGGCATCGCTACAGAAGTGGTGCTGATTGATATTGATGCCAGTGCCTATAATCATGCGGCGCAAGCGGCCACCACTCAGCGCGGTCTCGATAAGAGTGCCGCTCAACTTGTGGTGATGCCAGTAGATATCATTGGGCCACTTGAGCAGGAGGTCGTCAGTATAGGCAGCTAGTGCCTCGCGCAGGGCCAAGGCATCGGCCATGGCCACCACGAACTGCCTGTCTACCGGAACCATCTCCGGACGTATCAGGATAGAGAAGAGCAAGTTGGCATCGGCTCGGTCTTCCCAGTGGTTGCCTCCCTGTCCGCGTCCAGCCGTCTGGTGATGCGCCGTGGCCACCACTACCGGCTCCACGCCGGCATAGTCGTGCAGAAAGCGGTTGGTGGAGTCTATCTCGTCAAGGTATATTATCTTCGGGTGTTCCATGAGCTCAGCAAGAGAGGATTAAAAGCATCTTCGACATGACGTACCTTACAATGGGCCTCGTCGATGCCCACCACGGTGATGATGTCAAAACGTACATCGGCCTCTACGGCATACTGCTTGACGTAAGCGTTAGCCGCAATGGCCAAGTTGCGTATCTTAGCCTCGTTTACCGCTAACATCGGGTCTATCACCCCATCGTCGCTGCGGGTCTTCACCTCGACAATGACCAGCACGTCCTGTGCCGGAGTAATGGCTACAATATCCAAATCGCGCTTGCCATAATGCCAGTCGGTATCGCGTATCACGTAGCCCTGCTTCTCCATGTGACACACAGCCACACGCTCGCCCCACTTGCCAGTCTCGTTATGTGCCGCCATGACTATTTTTCTCCTATCTGCATTACTTCTTCTTCAGTGAGTTTTGTAAGGCAGGCTACCTGTTCTACCGTCATGCCGTTACCCAGCATATTGCGAACCAAGGAAGCCATGGCCTCTATACGTCCCTGCTCACGGCCCTGAGCCAATCCCTGCTCCATACCTTGAGCCAATCCCTGTTCCATACCGATACGCAAACCATCGGCACGACCTTTCTCAATACCGTCGCGCAGTGCTGTATCAATAGAGTTCTGGATGTCGCGGTAAGCCTTGAGACTATCCTCGTACTCGTGAAGTTCCTTGAGAGTGAAGCGGGCAATCTGAGCCTCATCGAAGAGTTTGTGAAAGATTTTCTCCTTGAGCGAAGCAGGACGCTTATCAAGGCGAGAGAGGTTCTTAAGAACGAAGAGCCACTTCTCATAAGGGGTGGCGAGTTCGTCCTCGGTCTTGTCAAACTTGGCCACCTCGACATATTTATAGCGCAACTTGGCACTAAAAATGCGGTGAGTCTTGATATCCATCAGTGCCACATCGTGATTGATGTCGCGCTCGTCAAAGGCAGGTTCGCGGAGCTCGAAGTTGAGAATGGCAATGATATAGACCGTCTTCAGCTGGAAGTCCCAGGACATGCCCTTGGGTGCCTGCTCGCGGATAGGGTAAGTAGAATAGTAGAGCGAACGATCCTTGAAGAACTGCTGGAATGCGTTCTGCATCTCGACGATAAACTTCTCACCATGCTCGTTCTCGCAGTAGACATCAAAGATGGCCTTACGCTCGGCATAGACATCACCCACATGCTCACTATTGAGAAATCTGACATCGGTGATGACCTGTTCGCCATCGAAGAGTGAGTTAAGGAAGTCTATAAGCAAATCCTTATTGGGCTTGGTACCAAAGATGCGCTTAAAACCGAAATCGGTAAGCAGACTGATGTAACGTTCTTCTATCTGTGCCATAATGATGTATAAGCTAAAGGCCGAGGTAATGCCTATTAGTTGCAAAAATAGTGGTTTCGGCGCAATCGGCCAAACGAATGGGGAAAAAGTTGAGGGCCGTACCTCAAATTAAGGCACGGCCCTCAGCCATAAAGGCGACTGACGGGGCCTATAGCTACTCGGCCACGAGATAGAGTATGCGGCTGGCCCACGACGTACGGTCGGCCTTGGGCAGCGAATGGCCAGCGGGCAGGTCTATGCCGTGGTTCATAAGATAAGCACCGCTATACGACTGGCCCTCGCAGAAGAGGGGGCGGTCATCGATGCGGTTAATCTCATGGATGCGGTACATGCGCTGAGGGTCCAAACCGGCCATGCGGATACGGGGCAAATGGTCGTCGATAAAGGTAGCCAACTTCCACCAGTAGAACACAGCCTTGTCGCGGCTGTCACTCACGTACATGAGCGAGGCCACATGCTGGTTGTCGTAAGGGCTTACCAGGCGATAGAGGTTGCCCAACTGCACCACAGGGCGGATGATCTTATAGTCAGCGATGGCCTTACGGGCAAAGGCTCGCTCGCTGTCGGTCATGTCGCTGGGCTGCAGTTCCATACCCAACCGGCCGCTCATAGCCACATCGAAGCGATACTTGAGGGGGATAAGGCGGTGGGTCTGATGATTGGGCGACGCGCTGACGTGCGAGGCCATGCCAATAGCGGGGAAGAAGTAGCTGGTGCCCCACTGCATATAGATGCGTTGCAGTGCATCGGTGTCGTCGCTGACCCACCACTCGTCGAAGTAAGGCAGGATGCCCCACCCTATACGTCCGCCACCACTGGCGCAGCTCTGCATGACCACGTCGGGATACTTGGCACGGATGCGCTCGAGCACCTTGCGCAGACCCTCGTGGTAGGCGATATAGAGGTGGCTCTGATCGGAGGCCGAGAGATACTGAGAGCCATGTGAGACGATAGACATATTGGCGTCCCACTTGATATAGGCTATCTGCGGATAACGGGTGAGGAGGCCGTCGACTACGCCGAAGACAAAGTCCTGCACTTTTGGGTTGGCGAGGTCGAGCACCAGTTGATTGCCACCGCGTCCGCCCACGAGGGAACGGCCTTTGGCATTGATGACCCAGTCTGGGTGGCGCTCGTAGAGTTCACTGCGCTCGTTGCACATCTCAGGTTCTATCCAGATACCGAAGCGGATGTCGTGGCGCTTAGCGTCGGCCAGCAGTCCCTTGATACCACCGGGCAACTTACGGCTGTCGGCCACCCAGTCGCCCAAGCCAGACGTATCGGTACGCTGATACTTGCCGCCAAACCACCCATCGTCCATCACGAAGAGCTCACCGCCAAGGGCCTTGAAGTCGGCCATCATCTGGTCCATCTTCTTTTCCTCGACATTCATGTACACGCCTTCCCAACTATTCAGCAGTACGTCGCGCAACTGGTTGCCATGGCAGAGCCGATACTGACGGCCCCACTTGTGGAAAGTACGGCTAACACCGCCACGACCCTCCTGACTGTAAGTAAAGGCTAACATGGGGGTGACGAAGCGCTCGCCACGACGCAGATGATACTCCGAGTTCTCCTCATCGATACCAGCCATGAAGTAATGATAGTCAGTGTTATAGGTCTCGACCTGCAATTTGTAATTTCCTGTATAACAGAGGGCGGCACCAATAACATCACCCTGGTTCTCGCGGCTCTTGCCGTCGAGCGAGAACATCACCTCGGCATGCTCGGTCTGCGAGTTGCGTATGCCGTTCTTGTTCTTTACCGTGACGAAACCACGGGTAAGGGGCTGTTCGACCACCCGGCACTCATTACCCCAGGCTCCGTGCAGACGGGTGAGCCACACATCGCCACAGCGGATGGGCAGCATGGCGCTGGCAAAGCGTGTAAGGGTAACGGGGCGGCGCTCCCAGTTCTCTATCTCGGTCCAGGCCTCGATAATATCGACATCGTTGTAGGCACGGTAGCAGATATTGACCACTGTGGGATAAACCTTGTCCTGCATGCGCACAATGGTCACCATGGCATGGGGTTCGGCCTCCACGCGGGTGTTGGTATAGCGCAGCTCGGTGGCCATGCTGCCATCGGCATGGGTCATGGCCAGCGCGGCCTCGTGTACCACCTCTTGTCCGAAAGTGGGATAGAGGGGCGTGCGCCCCGACGGCGTAGGGATATTGTCGACATCGCGGCGGTCGAGCCGAGGGCCGAAGTAAGTGTAACGAGGTTGACCATCGGCAAATAGGTCTAACACCAACGACAGGTGGGGTGTCTCCACCAGTACCCTCTTGGCCTTCTCGGCACCGAGGGCGGTCATGGCACACACTACCAGTGCCAGCAGGGTAAGGGTTCGCTTCATAGGGTTTTCAGATATTACATTTACAAAGTTAGCACAAACCGCACACAGCACAAAGCAAATGGCCAACTATTTTTTACTTCGGCCAGCCTGAAAGGGCCGGCGCTTCGCCCTAACAGATTGCCTAATGGAGCTTTCGTACTCGCCCACCCCACCATGCCGCAAGAAAGCCGATAGACACCACTGCACCAGTCTGGCGCACAGCCGCCATCAGTCCACATCATCCGACCTTCACCACCTCCATGCAAAAGGTTACCGGCTCCATTCTAAGGTTTGGGATGTACATCGCAAAGCATCGGATGGGCATCCCCAAGTTTCGTATCTCCATCCGATACTTTAGCTTTGTCCGACCTGTCCCCTCTCCCCAGTTCAGCGGCAATCGCTGTCAACCCAGAAGAGGCAAAGGCTATGGGAGACACCCTACTGACACCATGAATGGCCATCGCGGATGCGCAGGCAACACCCACGCCGGCCATATACAGAAAAAGGAGAGACCCACCATCAACGGTGAGACTCCCCCTTATCATAAATACTAATTAGGTATGAATTTACAGTTTGGTGATAACGCCTTTTTCCGAGCTACTGAGGAACTCGACTATCTTGCGCACCTCGGCGCCATCGGGCACCTGATCCTTAATCTGATTGATAGCATCGAAGAGCGATGTCTGGCCATGAAATACCAGTCGGTAGGCGTTGGCCACATGCTTGCGCACCTTCTCGTCTATGCCGGCAGCCTCCATTATGATGTGGTTGGGGCCTCCATAAGCCACAGGCTTGCCTCCGGCGATGATATACGGGGGCACGTCCTTAGAGAATGTGGTGCCGGCCTGTATCATGGCCAGGTCGCCTACGCGGGTTTTGGCGTTCTCGACTACCGAGGTAGAGAAGATGGCGCCATTGCCTATCACGCAGTCGCCGGCTATCTTGGTACCGTAGCCAAAGACGCATCCGTCGCCCACCACGGTGTCGTGCGAGATGTGGGCACCCTCCATAAGGAAGTTCTTGTTGCCCAGTACGGTCTTGCCGCCGGCATGGGTGCCGCGGTTGATAACCACGTTTTCGCGAATGGTGTTGTGGTCGCCTATAACGACCTCACTCTCTTCGCCCGTGAAGTTGAAGTCCTGAGGCAGGGCGGCGATGACGGCTCCCTGGAACACCTTGTTGGCGTTGCCCATACGGGTTCCGTTAAGGATACTTACAAAGGGATAGATAATGCAGTTGTCGCCTATCACCACGTCGTCCTCGATGTAAACAAAGGGGTATATCTTGCAGTTGTCGCCTATCTTTGCCTTAGGCGACACGTCTGCTTTGGGGCTTATTATACTTGCCATATCATTTGGTATTATCGTGTTAAACGTTACTTAGCTCCTCCACCTAAGGCGTAGTAGAGGTTTACAACAGCCTGCATCTTATAGAAATCGTCGGCCACCTTAGACAGCTGCACATTGAGCAGTGACGACTGGGCGGTGATGATGTCCAGGTAGGTACTCGATGCATCGGCTACCAATATCTGGGTCTCCTCAACGTTCTTCTTGAGCACCTCTATCTGCTTAGCCTCTATGCGGCTTTTCTCGGCCGATGAATTGTAGAGTACTAAGGCGTTGCTCACCTCACTACCAGCCGATAACACACTGTTTTGCCAAGTGTTGTAAGCCTGCTCGTACTGAGCCTTGGCCACCTTGAGGCCTGCGATGAGACGGCCGTTCTGGAATAGGGGCTGAACTAACGATCCTACGGCTGAGAGCAACCACTTGCCAGGGTTTACAATGCCGGCCCCGCTCGAGTTAGTGAAGGCTCCAGTGGCTGAAATGGTCAGCGATGGGTAGAACTTACTACGTGCATTCTCTACGGCGTAGAAGCACTGGGCCAAGTTCATCTCGGCAGCATGAACGTCGGCACGGTTATTGAGCAGTTGAATACCTACTCCGGTTGAGAAAGTGGTAGGCAGACTCTGGTCTTCGAGCTTGCCACGGGCTATGGTATGGGCCTGCTCGCCTACGAGCAGACTGAGCGAGTTCTCCGATTCGCGTATCTGGCGCAGCAAGTCGGTCTTCTGGGTGAGCACCGAGTAGTAGTTAGACTCGGCAGCCTGGGCAGAAACTGAGTTGTAGCCACGACGGGTATCCTTGAGCACCTTCATGGTCTCCCAGGTGCGCTTAGTCAGACCCTCCATGTCGGTTACCAGCTCTACCTGCTTGTCCAGCATGAGCAGCGAGTAGTACAGGTTGGCCACATTGGCTATCAGGTTGGTCTGAACAGACACCTGATAATCTTTCATCTGCAGCAGAGCCATCTGGGCACTGCGCTTCAGAGAGAGCAGGTTGCCAAAGAGGTCTATGCTCCAACTGGCATTAACGGGCAGACTATACACCTTAGTTGCCTTGTTGCCATCCCAGGAAGAGATGGTACCCTGGGGCGAGAACGAGAGGGCGGGCACAAAGGCCAGCTTAGCCACCTTGAGCTGATCCTCGGCCATCTTCACATTGAGGGCGGCGTTGAGTAGATTTGGATTGTTGGCCAAAGCCTTCTCTATCAGACTCTGCAACTGAGGGTCGGTGAAGACACTACGCCAGGGTATATTGGCAAATGAGGTGGTATCGCGTACAGCCAGCGTATCGGTGACCGAGGCCGAGTCGCGTACCAGTCCGCTGGTCTTCACCTGCGGGCGCTCGTACTTGCCGTATAGGGTCTTGCAGCTGCTCATAGAGAGCGCTGCCAGACCTATCAATAATATATTAATATGTTTTTTCATTGTTCTTACTTTGAGTTATATTGGATGTGATACCTCTCTTATTGGTTCTGAGCGTTACCATTCTTGCGATGGGCGGCGCAGGCATACTGTTCCAGCTCTACGGCAACCTCATCGTTAACCTCATCGTCGAAGGTCAGAGGTTTGATGCGCTCCTGCAGCCACTCGAATATGGCAAAGAGGGCGGGCACTACGAATATCTGAACGATAGTACCTATCAACATACCTCCCACAGCGGCGGCGCCCAGAGTCTGGTTACCATTCTTGCCTACACCGGAAGCAAACATCAGAGGCAACAGACCGATAACCATAGCCAGTGAGGTCATCAGGATAGGACGCAGACGGGCTGCGGCTCCCAGGATGGCCGAGTACTTGATGGCCATACCCGTACGGCGGCGCTCAAGGGCAAACTGTACTATAAGGATGGCGTTCTTGGCCAACAGACCTATCAGCATGATGAGCGAAATCTGCATGTAGATATCATTGGAGTGCCCGAAGATGTCGGTAAAGATAAAGGCACCAGCCAGACCGAACGGGATAGACAATACTACCGACAGGGGCAGAATATAGCTCTCGTACTGAGCACTCAAGATTAGATACACAAAGACGATACACAATGCAAAAATCAAGCCGGTAGAGTTGCTAGACTCAGCCTCAGAACGAGTAAGACCAGAGTACTCGTAACCGTAACCATCGGGCAGGGTGTTCTTAGCCACCTCGGCAATGGCCTTCATACCATCACCTGTAGAGTAACCGCTGTTAGGTGTTACTGATACATCCATAGAGGTAAACAGGTTGAAGCGGGTGATGTTAGACGGTCCGAACACTTTCTTCAAGGTTACAAACTCACTGATGGGACTCATGGTGCCGTCAGCACAGCGCACATAGATGTTGTTCATGTCCTCGGGGCGCATACGGCTCTCGGGGCCGGCCTGTATCATAACGCGGTAGAGTTTACCATAGGCATTGAAGTTAGATGCGTAGAGACCACCGAGATAACCCTGCATTACGGTCAGAACCGATGAGGGCGAAATTCCAGCCTGCTTAGTCTTAGCCACATCGACATCTACCATGTACTGGGGATAGTTCGGGTTATACTGAGTCTGGGCTGTCTGTATCTCCGGACGGGCATTGAGTTCCTTCAAGAAGTTCTTCACGTTGGTGTAGAAGCGGTTCAGGTCGCCACCGGTCTTGTCCTGCATGGTCATAGTGATACCATTCTGAACCGAGAAACCAGAAATCATAGGCGGCGCGAAGGCTAATACCTGTGCATCCTTAATCGTGGCAGTCTGCTTGTATATCATTCCCAGTACAGAGGTCGACTCCATGGGATTTACAAACAAAGCTTCGATACCACCACCAGTAAGGGCACACTTAATACGGTGGAAGAAACCACCAGGACGCTCGACAAAGGGTTTCAGTTTGATAACGATAGTACCCTGGTTAGAGCCTGCACCACCGATAAAGCTATAGCCCATGATGGCATTACGGGCCTGGACGGCTGGGTTGGCAGCCAACATTTTGTCTACCTGCTTCACTACCTCGGCAGTACGCTCCTGGGTGGTACCAGGGGCCGTCGATATACAGGCAAAGAGGGTTCCGGTATCCTCATCGGGTACCAGACCGGTCTTGGTGGTAGACATCAGCACTACCAGGGCTACAATACCAGCCACTACCGCACCACCTACTATCATGCCATGGTTGATAATCCACTGTACACAGCCCTTATATTTATTGGTAATCTTATCAAACTGATAGTTGAAGCCCTCGTGGAAGCGGTCAACGAATGACTTGGCTTTCTTCTCGTGGCCTTCCTCATGGGGCTTGAGCAACATGGCACAGAGGGCCGGTGACAGGGTAAGGGCGTTGATGGCCGAGATAACGATAGACACAGCCATGGTAACACCAAACTCACGATAGAAGTAACCCGAGGTACCACCGATGAATGATACAGGTACAAACACAGCCGACATCACCAACGTAATAGAGATGATGGCTCCCGATATCTCGTTCATGGCATCAATGGCTGCCGTCATAGCACTCTTGTATCCCTGGTCGAGCTTAGCGTGAACTGCCTCGACCACCACGATGGCATCATCGACCACAATGGCGATGGCCAACAACAGGGCCGATAGCGTAAGCAGGTTGATGGAGAATCCAAATACCCACAGGAAGAAGAACGCACCTATCAGGGCCACAGGCACGGCTATCATAGGTATCAGCGTAGAACGGAAGTCCTGCAAGAAGATGTACACCACCAAGAACACCAGGGCCAGGGTGATAAACAGGGTAAAGATTACCTCCTCAATAGAAGCAAACAGGAACTCCGTAACATCCATCAAGACCGTATATTTCAGACCCGGGGGGAAGTTCTTGCTCAGTTCCTCCAACTGGGCCTTGACATCGCTGGCTATCTGAGTAGCATTTGAACCCGCTATCTGCTGTACCATACCCATCACTGCAGGCTGGCCATTGTTCAGAAGGTTCACATTATACTGCAGACCACCGAGTTCTACCTTTGCCACATCGCCCAGACGAAGTGTCTGGCCTGTGGTGGTACTTTTAATCATAATATTCTCATACTCTACAGGAGTCTTCAGACGGCCCTTATAGCGCAGAGTATATTCGTACTGCATATCCGAACTCTCACCAAAACTACCTGGGGCAGCCTCGATGTTCTGTTCAGCCAAGGCGTTAGAAATATCAGAAGGAATCAAGCCGTATTCCTTCATCTTCTCAGGCTTCAGCCAGATACGCATAGAGTAGTTACGTGTCGAAGGGCTCTGCACATCACCCACACCATTGATTCGCTTCAAGGCAGGGATAACATTAATCAGCGCATAGTTGGTCACAAACTGGTCATCATAACGTCCGTCATCAGAGCTCAGGGCGAACATGATAACGTTAGAGCTCTGACGCTTGGTCACCGTTACTCCCACACGGGTAACCTCGGCAGGCAGCAGTGCCTGAGCCTGCGATACACGGTTCTGCACGTTCACGGCAGCCATATTAGGGTCTGAGCCCTGCTTAAAGTAGACCGTAATCTGCGCATAACCAGAGTTAGATGCCGACGATGTCATGTAGGTCATATTCTCCACACCATTGATACTCTCCTCCAACGGGGCAACAACCGAATTAAGAACCGTCTGGGCATCGGCACCCTGATAGGTGGTCGACACCATGATGGTAGGCGGCGCGATATTAGGATACTGCTCGATAGGCAGCGATAACAGGCCGATGGTACCCAGCAGCACGAAGAAGATGGAAACCACCGTCGACAGTACCGGGCGTTTTATAAAGTTTGTAAATGTCATAATTTACCGTTTTTTCTTATCCGTTACATTACTATATACTTACTTCTTACCACTCATGGTAGCTGCGAAGTCGTGGGCGTTGTCCTGTGTCTCGGCCATCTTGGTGGCCTCGGCTATCTTCTGGTTATAACGCTCTACGGTGATGGGCTTAATCTGCATGCCGTCGCTGAGCTTGGTGATACCCTTGACCACGATACGGTCGCCTATGTTAAGTCCTGAAGTTACGATATAGTTCACACCATCGTCCTGAGGGTTCACCTTAATCTCGGTGTACTTCACCTTGTTGTCCTTGCCTACTACATAGACAAAAATCTTGTCCTGCACCTGCGAGCAAGCCTCCTGGGGAATCACGATGGCGCTGTTATTTATATTAGGTATTACCACCTGTCCGGTATAACCACTCTTGAGCAATCTCTCCGGATTGGGGAAATGGGCAATCAGTGACACCGAACCAGTAGCAGCATCTACCACACCGCTCATCTTTACCACCTTACCCGGATGGTTGTAGATGGAGCCGTCAGCCATCCGCAGCTTGAGCTCAGGGAATGAGGCGATGGCAGCCTGCATATTGCCCTTGTTCTTAGTAAGGTCATAGATGGTTTTCTCTGCTACCGAGAAGAACACCTCGACGGTACTGGTGTTAGATACGGTGGTAAGGGCCTGTCCCTGAGCGCTCACCAGCGCACCTTCCTTGAAAGGCAGACTGCCGACGACACCTGCCGACGGGCTCTTAACCGAGCACCAGGCCAACTGCTCGCGTGCCGAAGCTAATGCTGCTTCTGCCTGGGCCACCTGAGCCTGAGCAGTAGCATAGCTATTGGCTGAGCTGGAGAGCTCGTACTGACCTATAATCTTGCTGTCAAAAAGTTTCTTGTTGTTCTGATAGGTGAGCTTAGCCGTACCCAGCTGAGCCTTGGCTGTATTCACTGCTGCCTGAGCCTGGCGCACGGCTGCGCGATAAGTCTCGCTGTCTATGGTAAACAGCACCTGACCTGCGGCCACTGTCTGACCCTCATGTACACACACCTTAGTAATAAAGCCCGATACCTTGGGGCGCACGTCTACATCCTGAATACCCTTGAGAGTAGCCGGATAGGTAGTCTGCAAGGTAGCGTTAGAAGCTGAGATAGTGCTCACGGCAAACTCATCATCGCCGAAATTGGGCAGACCTCCTTTTTTGCTTCCGCCACATGATGTCAACGTTGCAAGGGCTGCAAGAGCCGCAACAAACAAAACACTTTTAGTTTTCATACCTATTATTGTTATTAATATAATTGTATTTGTACCCTAAAAACTTACCATGGAAAAGAAAACTTTTTTATCCATAAAGTTTTTCGATGACGCAAAGTTACTAAAATTTTCCCATAACGACATTCGCGCCCACCATGATTTTAACATTAATTGTATCGGTGGTCTCTATTATAGCTATTATTACCACTAAAACGCTGGTTATTATCAGAGAAATGACCGCAGTACTCAGCACACTTGCCAGAGCCTTTCAGCCATTTATCGTGATGGGCAACTTGCGCCAAACGCCCACCTTACGACCACCCTTGACAGCGGGATTCCAGGCCGGCATAAGCCTTACCAGGCGCACCAGCTCGCGGTCTATCTCCGGAGATGCCGAGAAAAGTATGCGGGGTTCTACGGCCCGGCCCAGAGCATCGACCACAAAGGCCACGATGGCCTGCCGAGCCCCAATAGGAGTCAGCCGAGAGCCTTCGGGTAACTGCAGGTTTCGCCGTACGTACTCTGCCAGGCTCATACCGCCTGCTTCAAACCGTGGCTCCTCGTCCACCTTATTATATATAGTATCTGTGCCTATCACCATAGGCAGGGCATACGTACCCGTACCCTCGGCCCTCGGCGCGCCCTCTATCAGACGGCGCCCTGCCTTGGTGAGCAGACTTCTCACTTTGTCGACCGCCACCGTAGTTGTAAAGGGTACCACCCCATCATCGGCCTCACAGCACATGTCTATCAGCACACCGCCCTCAGCCAGACATGCATCGCCTACCTGTAAGGCATATATCTGCGCTGGCAACTGCACATCGGCCCCGGCAAGCAGGGCGTATATCAGTGTCTCATCGGCATATCCGTCACGCAACCTGTTTACCCGCAACAGGTCAGCAGTGTGCATCACCTTGCCGTTAACCATATCGTAGGTGATTAGAGCCTGAATGGTGTCGCCCTTCTGGGTAGAGTGCTGCTCGGGACTGCACTGATACGACACGCGGAAAGACACATATCGACTATAACTATGCCCCAGCAACTGCAACTTGCAGGTAACGTAGCAGAAACGGCTGTCGTCAGGGATAGTCTCAAACTGCCGCCTAACGGGCTGACCGAACCGGTCGAAGAAGACAGTGCGGGCCGAGTCCATCGTGGACGATGCCACACCGAACAACATCTGCGTAAGTTCGCGCTGTAGGGGTACAGCCATGGTTCCGTCTATCATCTCGGGCCACTCCAGATCCATATCTATTACATTGGTATCGCTCCCCTTCTGATAGAGCCAGTGGCCCTTTACATAGCGCATGCCATAGCGGCTGCCGGCCATAGCCGTCAGCGTGCCCATCAGTACCAATAGTAACAATTGCCGCCTCATCGGTCAGCCTCCGCTGTTAGCTGACCCGTAAAACGTATGCGGTCGCGCTGATGAGACTCGACGGTCAGGTCTATGTTGCCACCGGCGTACACTTTCAGTGTGTAGACATAGGCATCCTCGTCGTTTTCGACCCACATCTGCAACTGCTGCTCGCCCTTCTTGCCCTGGGTAAGGGTATAGCGCTGGATGCGCTCGCTGAAGTCGAGGGCCTTGCCGCCCCCATAGGGTATCTGGTAGGCGCGGCCATAGTAGGGCAGATACGAGCGCAGGGTGTCGCCATGTACCTGGATGCCGTAGTCGTAGTTGAGGTTCACCATGTTGCCACGCTGGGGAAAGGCGGCGTTGACCTCGATACCGAAGCGCATGCCCCGTACCAAACTGTCCATCTGCTGCATCTGAACCGCGAGGCGGGCTGCCTTCTCGGCCACGCTGAGCCGTGGGGTACCACAGGCCACAAGCAACAGGGCCGTGGCCATTGATAAGATGGTTGTTCTCATAGTTACTATTGGATTAATCTTCAGTCTTCTTAAAGCCCGTAGTGAGGATGCCGGTGTAACGTATGGCTCGGCCCTTGCCCGTGCGCACAAAGAGGTCTATGCGGCCATTGGTGTTGACGGTCAGTTCGTAGCGATAAGTGTCACTCTCGTCGTGAGCCTTAATCTTAGCTACCCACTGGCCGTTGCGGCGCTTGCCTATGACGCACTTTTCCATCATCACGTTGAAGCGGAGCGACTTGTCGCGGCTACTCGACAACTGGTACGAGCCCTCGTAGTAAGGCAGGTTAGAGTAGAGGCTGTCGCCGTGTACGGTAAGGCCACGGTCGTAGTTGATGGCTATCGGTGAGAGGCCACGCGGATAAGCCTCGTTGACCACCACCCCAAAGTGGCTGTTGGTCATCAGTAGCTCTATATCCTTGGCCATCTTAGCCTTGCGTGCGGCGCGGCTTTCCTTGGTCTCCTGGGCTGTGGCTCCGGCGGCCACTAATACGAGGGCCATCACTATTAACAGTAACTTCTTCATACGCTATTCTTATATTTATGGTGTTTCTGTCTACGAAGATAGACCATTTGGCCGATATGAGCAAGGAAATAGACGAAAAAAAGCGCCGGTACCCCTCATTTAATGCTGATTGGCACCGGCGCAGGCTGTCCGTGGATGCGGTGGGGCGGAGTTAATGACCACCACCCTGGTTGCCACCGCCGCCCTGCTTTACATCGTTGTTCTCCACGGTGCGCTCAGTGTGCTTCACACTGGCTTTGAGCTTGCCAATACGGAAACTCACTGACACGCCGTAATACAGCTGGCACCAGCTGCTGCTGGCCGTAGTGCGGAAGTTGTCGGCCACGGTCTCGCTGCGATAGCAGAAATAGCGCTTGCCAAACGGATTGATGATATAGGCTGTCAGGGTGAGCCGCTTGTCCATAAACGACTTGCTCAGCGAGAAGTTGTACCACTGGTATCGGGCATCCTTGCCCTGCAGGGTCGGCTGCGGGGTCTGCACGTAGTACGACGCGTTGAATATCCAGGTCTTGGCGAAGGTCTGTTGCAGGCTGGCATCAATGTTGGTACACCAGCCATGGTTGCGTAGCGACTGGCCGTCGCTCATGTGACTATAGCCCACGCTGCCATTGAGGGTAATACGGGTATTGGTAATGGGTGTCCAGTTGGCATACGCCATCAGACCGGCATACTGGATGTGGCCTATGTTGGCATACGATGAATAGATGACGTCCTTGCCGGTAGGATTGGGCAGGCCCTCTATATTGCGGTCGTTAACCAGGCGGTCTACACTCTCTATACTGTTATTGACAAACCGGTAGGTGCCTGTGAGGGTATAGGTGAGTTTAGAATTGTAACTGCTGAACTGCAGGTCTACAGCGTGGCTTTTCTCAGTGTCCAGGTTGGGGTTGCCCTGCGATATGGCATCGGGGATGCGGTCATCGAGATAGGGATTCAGATACCATATACCGGGGCGGTTGATGCGCATCTTATAGCCTACCGACAGGTTGGTGGCATCGCTGAACTTGTAACCCAGGCGGGCCGAGGGCACCAGGTCGTCAAAGCTCTTGTGGAAGTTGGTACCACGGCCCAGGAGATACTCTACCTTCTGCAGGGTGTGCTCGTAGCGCAAGCCCAGGCGAGCCGACCACTTGTCTAACGTAAGGCCATAACCCGTATAGGCAGCCAGGATATCGTTGTGGTGACGGTAGTGCGAACTATTGTCGCTGTCGTAGGTCTCATCCTTGTCGCCGGTGCCGAGGTTATAGCGGTCGTTGTCCGACTTGTTACGGCGCAGTATGTACTTGACGCCCGCCTCCCACGTGTGGTGCTTGGCAAAGGGCGTGGTGTAGTCTATCTGGAAGGTATGCTCCATGGTGTTCTCATCGCCGTCCATGCGCTGGTCGCGCATACGGTCTATGAAAGTCTGCCAGTCATCAGCGGCCTCGCGGTCAGTATAGAGATAACGGCTGTCTGAGGTCGACGGACTACTCTCAAGCCGGTATGACAGGGTGAGCAGCCGATCCTTGACACTGAAAGAGCGCTGGTAGTCCAGACTGGCACTGTAGTCGTCCCAGCTTTCCTTACTGTACGAGGGCGAGCGATAGCCATAGAGCCGCTGCCCCGTGGCCGGCACCGTCGAGAAGGCCGTGTTCAGGGCGTCTCTTTTAGAGGAAAACTTGCTGAGCGAGAACGACCCCGTTATCAGTCGCAAAGTATCTATCTCGTAACTGGCCTCAACGTCACCGCCCTGCCACAGGCTATGTCCCTTGGTGTAGCCATCGGCCACGGTAGACGAGGTAACGGTGCCATCGGTGCCTATCTGGCTACGGTCGGAGTAAGTGTAGCCCTTAGGCGAGTGGTTACTACTGGCATTATAGTTGACGCTCATAGTCAGTTTACCCTGCTTCACCGTGGCATAGAGGCCACCACCATAACTACTGTTGTTGGCACGGCCCGAGAAAGTGGCGTTATAGCCCTCGGGGCCCTTACCCTCGGTGACAATGTTAAGGATGCCGCCCACGCCCTCGGCATCGTATTTCGGGCCAGGGTTGGTTATCACCTCTATTTTCTTGATGCTCGACGCAGGCATACTCTTGAGCACCTCCTTGGGGTTCTTGGTCATCATGTTATTGGGCTTGCCGTTCACATAGATTTTGAACGAGCTGTTGCCGTTGACCCGTATGTTGTCCTGCCCGTCTACAGTCACCATGGGCACCTTCTTGAGCATCTCTATCACTGTGTTGGTGTTGGCCTCGGGGTCGTCCTCCACGCTGTAGGCTATCTTGTCTACATCGGCCTTGACCAGGGGCTTATAGGCCACCACCTCTACCGTCTGCAACTCATTCTTGCTATCGCTGATGAGCAGGGTGCCCAGATCTATAGTATGCTGGGCGGCGCTCACGGTATAGGTGCGCTGCAGGGGAGTGCGTCCCACGGCCCGCACCAGTAGCTGGTACTCGCCTGTGCCCGTGGCCGTAATGTTGAAGTGCCCGTTCTGGTCGGTCAGAGCCTGCTTGACAGGTTTGTCGGTGGCTCCGGAGCGTACGATGGTGAGCGTAGCATAAGGCTCGCCTTCATGGGTGAGCGAGTCGGTCACCACGCCACGCAGGGTGTAGGTTGTTTCCTTGGTCTGGGCCGCCGCCCCCAGTGCCATCCATAGCCCTATGGCTATCGTAAGCAGTGTCAGTTTCACTTTCATTGTCTTCTTTTTTATAATCATCTTTATTTTTATTCTTTCCAGTATGGTGGGCACCGGCTGCAGGGCCATCAGCTTACACCTTATTATATTATATACGCGCGGGCGCGAGACAAGCTGAGCCAGCTATGGCTCCGACCGTTTTCCTAATGGCCTTTAGCCGACGGAAGGGGGCTTCGGTGTGCCCTGAGTAGCCATTACGGGTGGGGTAATATCCACTTGTACCGTTATGCACTACTTTAAAGACGACAGGAAGGGTCATTTATGTCAACCGAGGACTGATTTTTTACTTTTTTTAATCATTCAGGCCTCTTTTTGTTGTTACTTCCGCATTTTTCACCTACATTTGCAGTGTGCTGATGCCCATTGACGCAGCTACAACCGAACTAATAACTACTAAAATATCAGATTGCTATGAAACGATTATCCCTTGCCGTGGCCTACGCCACCCTGTGTGTATCGCTTGCCGCCTGTAGCAGCAGCGACAGTCCTACCCCCGACACACCAACCACTCCACCCGACACCCCGCCTACCACACCGGTGGTAGCCCACATTACGCCCATCGAGGAACTGAACCAGAGCGACGACGCGGTCAACTCACATGCCGACGAGACCGAGCGGGCACAGCTCACCATGAACTACCGTACCTATACCGACATTACAAGCAGCAGCTTAGGGGTCACCAAGCCTCACTATACCCGTATCAAGAAACTCAAGGATGGTAGCTACATACTCTTCTACCATCAGAACCAGATAGGAGCCGACTGCTACTACGCCACCAGTACCGACCTGCTGCACTGGTCATTTGGCCAGCAGATCTTCAGCCGTTACCCCATCACCGACAGCAGCGGCAACAAGAACGAGCGACGCTATGCCAACTGCGATGCGCTGGTACTGAGCAATGGCGACATCATAGCTGTAGCCTCGTTCAGGGCCAACAACGGTTACCGTAGCTTGCCCAAGGATGCCGGAATCGAACTACGCCGCAGTACCGACAACGGCCGCACGTGGTCGGCACCCATCCAGATATACCAGGGTGTCAACTGGGAGCCCTATCTGTTAGAACCGTCACCTGGCGTGCTGCAATGTTACTTTACCGACAGCAGCCGTACGGGTATCGAGGGAGCTGATACGGGTACGGCCATGGTCACCTCGGCCGACAACGGCCTCACCTGGTCGCCCGCATTGGGCACCGACCCGCTCTATGTACTCCGCATGAAGTGGCAGAAAGACGGCAAGACCTACTTTAACCACCAGATGCCCTCCGTGATACGCCTCAACGGTGGCAATATGCTGGCCGCCTCCATGGAGACCCACGCCCCCACGGGCTACTTCATCTCATTAGCTCACAGTCACGAGAATGGCCAGTGGGACAAGCTCACCAAAAACGACGAAGGCCCTACCGACAGCCAGAACCTGTACTTCAGCGGCTGTGCTCCTTACCTTACGCAGTTCCCATCTGGTGAAACGGCCCTCTCTTACAACTCGGGCTCTAAGTACTACCTTAAACTGGGCGATGCTCAGGCCCGCAATTTCTACGAAGCCATCAGCCCCTTCAGCGGCAGTGGGTTCTGGGGAACGCTGCAGCTGATAGACAGTCACCGCCTTATAGGCATGATGCCCAACACGGGGGCCGGCACGGTTATGATGGCCCAGTTCGTGCTCAACCATCGTATCAAGGCCACGCAGCGCACCGTGACGGTCGACGGCGGAAATGCCGAGTGGAGCACCCACGATGACGCGCTCTTCGTGGGAAGCAGGAGCCTGACGCAGGGCACCCTGCGCTGCTCACAGGATGCCAACAATATCTATCTGCTGGTAGAGACGCGCGACATGACACCACAGATTAACGACCGCACCATCGTCATGATAGGCAGCGAGAACGCCAAGCACGAACTGGCCGAAGGCTCACTGCGACTGCTGATAAGTACCAAAGGTCTGGTAACGGCCGAGAGTTATCAGGGAACGTGGAAGAACTACGCCCAGAAGAAAGACCTCAGCGTGAAGACCTCGGTATGCAACGGCAAGAACACAGGCAAGGAGGAGTTCTTCGGATATGTAACCGAGATAGCCATTCCGCGCAAAGCGCTGAACATACAAAACGGCCGCATCATCGTCAACCTCGGTGTGCGCGATGGTTCGGGCGACCTCGATGCCCTGGCCAACATGGAGAGCACCAACACCCAGAAGTGGATGGTCATCTCGGGCCTGTAAGCCACCACCGCCAACCCGCCCCATATCCTAACCGCGGCAGCGCCAAGCATAAAATACTTCGCCTTTTTCTTTGCGCTGTCCGCGGTTTACGCTATCTTTGCAGAAATAATAATCATAAAGACTACAACAATGGAAGTAAAAATCACAACCGAGAACATTCAAAGCTACTTAGACGGCGACCTGCCCGTAGTAGTAGACCTGTGGGCCACATGGTGCGGCCCCTGCCGCATGGTGGCTCCCCTTATAGCCGAACTGGCCAACGAGTACGACGGCCGAGTGGTAGTGGGCAAATGCGATGTGGAGGAGAACGATGACATAGCCATGGAGTATGGCGTGCGCAACATCCCCACCATCCTGTTCTTCAAGGGCGGACAGTTAGTAGACAAGTTTGTAGGAGCAGCCACTAAGGCTGTGCTCGACGAAAAAATCAAGGCCCTGCTCTAACGGCCCCCGACACATACAGAGAGCCGGATATGCGCCATAGCAGCTGCATACCCGGCTCTCTGTGTTATTATGGCCGTCGGCAAAGGGTCAGAAACTCAGCTGGCGGCTTCCATCACCCTGTACGGAGATATGAACCTTGACCACATCGTCGGGCAGGATATCCTCTATGAGCTCGGGCCACTCCAACAGACAGAGGTTGCCGCTGTAGAAGTAGTCCTCGTACCCCATGTCGTACACTTCTTCGATGCGCTTGATGCGGTAGAAGTCAAAATGATATATGGGCTGTCCCTGCCCATCGGTGTACTCGTTGACCAGGGCAAAGGTGGGCGACGTAATGACATCCTGGACACCCAGCTCCTGGCACAGGGCCTTGACAAAGGTAGTCTTGCCGGCACCCATGCTACCATAGAAGGCGATAACGTGGGCCGGCCCCATCTGGGCGATAAACTGGCGCGCCGCGGCGTGTATGTCGTCGAGCGACGCAATGGTAATCTGAGTCATAGTTGTATTATCTTTTTTTGGGTTTCAGTGTGATAAGCGGGATGAGCATCTCTTCCATGGAGACGCCACCATGCTGGAACGTATTCTTGTAGTAAGACACGTAGTAGTTGTAGTTATTGGGATAGGCGAAGAAAGCATCGCCCGTGGCAAACACGTAACTGGTACTCAGGTTGGGCGCCGGGAGCTGGGCCTGACGTGGGTCCTTGATGACAAACACCTCCTTGGAGTTGTAGCTCAGGTTCTTGCCCAACTTGTAGCGCAGGTTGGTGTTGGTATTGCGGTCGCCAATAATGCGGATGGGCTTGGTGGCGCGTATGGAGCCGTGATCGGTGGTGAGCACCACACGGCAGCCGGTCTGGGCGACAGCGCGGAAGAGGTCGGCGATAACAGAGTGACGGAACCAACCAAGGGTAAGGTTGCGGTAAGCCGACTCGTCGTTGGCCAGTTCGCGAATCATCTTGGACTCGGTACGGGCATGAGAGAGCATGTCGATAAAGTTGACTACCACGACGTTCAGGTCATAAGCCGAGCACTCGTTGATCCGGCTGATAAACTTCTCGGCGCCGGTGCTGTCGTTAATCTTACTATAGCTGAAGGTGTCGTGGCGTCTATAACGCTCTATCTGTGTCCGTATGAGCGGCTCCTCGTTCAGGTTCTTGCCCTCCTCTTCGTCCTCGTCTACCCATAAGTCCGGAAACATCGTGGCTATCTGTGTAGGCATCAGTCCGCTGAAGATGGCGTTGCGCGCGTACTGCGTGGCAGTAGGCAGTATGCTGGTGTACATGTCCTCGTCTATCTCATAGAGGTCGCCTATCTGTGGGGCCAGCATGCGCCACTGGTCATAGCGGAAGTTGTCAATGACAATGAGGAACACGCGCTCGCCCGCGTCCAGCATGGGGAAGATGCGGCGGCTCATCACGTCGGTACTCATCAACGGCCTGTCCGTATTGCCAGGCTTTACCCAGTCCAGGTAATGCTGGCGGACAAACTTGGCAAACCCCAAGTTGGCCTCTTCCTTCTGCATCTGCAGCATCTCGGTCATGGTGCTGTCCGCGCTGCTCAGCTCGAGTTCCCAATGGGTCAGCCGGCGGTACATGTCCATCCAGTCGTTCACCGAGCGGCACTCCATCATCTGCATCATCAGGTTCTGATAATTCTGCTGGTACCCGGTCTGCGTAACCTCGGTCACTATCTCCCGGCTGTGTATATTCTTCTTCAGGGTGAGCAGTATCTGGTGTGGGTTGACGGGCTTGATGAGATAGTCGGCTATCTTGGACCCTATGGCCTGGTCCATGATGTCCTCCTCCTCGCTCTTGGTAACCATCACCACGGGCGTGGCAGGGCTCACCTCCTTGATGCGCTGCAGGGTCTCCAGTCCGGTAAGTCCCGGCATCATCTCGTCGAGCAGCACCAGGTCAAAGGTACGCTGACTGCACATCTCTATGGCGTCGCTGCCATTGGTTACGGTCACCACGTCATACCCTTTTTTCTCCAAGAACAGTATATGGGCCCGCAAGAGTTCTATCTCGTCGTCAACCCAAAGCAGTAATCCGTTAGTCATTGTCTCTGTGTCTCTATATATTATGGTTAGGGTGCTACGGTTAGAAACCCTCTAAGTCGTAGTACTCGTCTTCTAAGTCAAGTTTTTTCTTGGCCGGGGCCGACTTCTTCTTGGCCTTGCCCTTGAGGGTGTCGGCCGGGGCCGGAGTGGTCCTGTCGCGGAAGTAGATACCCGTCTTGCTCACCACGGGCTTCGGGGTAGCTGGGGTGGCGGGCTTGGCCGTGGGGGCCGGGGCCGACTTACCCGTAGCCGATAGCTTGGCCGCAGGGGTGGCGCCTTTCTTTCCGGTAACCGAGGGCTGGGTGTTTGGGATGGTAACGCCCTTGTCCGTAGCCGAGGACCGGGTGGATGGGGCCGGTAAAGACTTGCCCGTAGCAGCTGGCTCGGCCGAGGGGATGAGCACCCCTGTCTTGCCCGGAGTGGTTGCGGGCGGTGTAGAGGTGGCTCCGGGCGTGCTAATGATGGTTCCCGTCTTACCAGAAGTGGCTCTGGGTGATGCCGAGGTTCCTTCGGGTGTGGTGACGGGTATAAAGGTCTTACCCTCTGAGACCGATGGTTCGATACGAGCAGGCTGCCCGGTGGGTATCACGGTTCCGGCAGCAGGGGTGGTGGCGGCTGGCTCATCGGGAGCCACGTAGGTACCACCCGTGCGCTGCCCGGCATCCTCGGGATCGGTAAGCAGCATGCCGTCATCGAGCGCGCGGTCTATCTCCTCGGCCGAGGGGTCTGAGGCAGGGCGCGTCACTATCTCATCGGGCTCGGTAAGCAGTCTGAAGGTGCTCACCTTCAACGGTGCGAAGTGCTTAGCGTAGTAGGCGGCATAGTCGTCGTAACTATAGGGATGGCCGATGAGTTCCAGGTTGGTGTTGCTGATGACGAGCGAACGGCAACCGGGATAGCGCTGTATGATATGCTGGGCGTAAAGCTGGCGGGCATACTGCAGGGCCTCGTCATAATTGCGGAAACCACTCACTTCCATGTGCTGCAAACCACTGTGGTCGCTCACGGAGATTTCAAAGTTGCGCACCATGAAGTTGGTAAAGTTGTAGCGGGCCAACTCGAAGAGCAGTTGGTTGACCTTCACGGAGTCGGGGGCATACACCAGCACAAACTTGAACTCAGCCGTGCGGTCAGGGGTAAACGTGCGCACGGAGTCGGCCGCTGCGCCACTCAGCACGGCAGCTCGCTGCGCCCACATGCCGTCCAGGTCAAACTTATCGCTGCGCAACCGGCGGCCCGCCTTCACTCCGTTGATGATCATACCGGCCAAGGCACTTATATCGCTTTCCGGGAACTGGCTAACCACCCTCTGCAGGTCGGCCAGGCAACTGTCTGGCTGTCCGTCGTTCAACTTGGCCAAGGCTCCTATGAACAGGAACTTGTCGCGGTTGGCTCCCTGTGGGAAGCGGCGGGCCGAAAAAGCGGTATTGGTACGCACCTCGGCCATACGGTCGGCCTTGAAGGCGTTGTAGGTTGCCGCGTAGAGCGAGTCTTCCAGGTGTACGCCCACCCGGGCGTTCTCGACAAAGTAGGGGTCGGTCAGCACCGTTGTCCACTGGCTCTTTGCGTAGTGGGTCTTCAGACTATCCAGGCAGCGCTGCGCCTGGGCCGACTGCTGTTGTCGCATATAGAGCAGGTAGAGGTGATAGTAAGCCTCGTCCATGCCCGTATAGGTGGGATAATGGTCAGTCAGCCGGCGCAGGTACTTCTCGCTGAGCCTCAGGTTGTCCAGTTTGTCCTTGAATATGACACCCGCATGAAAGAGGCCGTCCATGATAAGCCGGTCGCTCTCCTCTACCTGCTCGGGGGTGAATGGTATCTGGGCGAGATAGTACTCGCGGCGGTGCGGGTCGTTCTGCACGCTGTCGGGCTGAGCCTCCAGCGAGTCGGCACGGGCAGCCTCGCGGGCCACCGAGTCGGCCTGCTGGGGTGTCAGGTTTTGCCCGCCGCCCTGTGCCGACACCACCGTCTTGTTTATTCGTTGCCAGTTGTCCACATTCTCGCGCTTGCCCCATAGTTTCTGGAACACAGCCTTACCCTGGCTCACCGCCATGGGGTTGTAGAAGTACCACTGGCCGTTGCCCTGCTGACCTATGGTGGTCTGCTGGGTCTTGGGGCGAAGGTTGCCAGTCATCTCCGCCTCGCCCCCGTTCTGGCTCTGCACGGCCTGAGCATCGCTCTCCTGCTGGGCGCGGCGCTCCTCCTTCTCTTTCTTCTTCAGAGCCTCTATCACGCGGTCTATGGCAGCATTGCGCTCGGTCGCGCTCATACGGGCCAGGGCTTGCAGCGAGTCCTGCAGGGCCACGGCCTCGGTATGGGGCACTAACTCGTCCAGCACCTGCGACCGTTCGGACAACTGCCGGTAGTCGGGGCGGTCCTGATCCAGCAGTCCGATGGCCTCGCCATAACAGCGGCGCGCGTCCGAGAACTTCTCGCGCTGCCAGTACAGGTTGCCCAGGCGCAGGAGCAACACACCCTTCTCGATGCCACTACGGGTGGCCTTGCGGCTGCCCGTCTCGTAGGCCGACAGGGCGTGCAGGGTGTCGCGGTCGGCCAGGTAGATGTTGCCAATAGCATAATACACCTGGTCGAGATAGTCCTTGTTGTTGTCCGAGGCTGCCATACGGCGCAGCCGACTTATCATGCGCCGCGACTGACCCTTAGCCAGCACCTCGGTTTGTGCGATACGCGCGTTGAACTCCAGTTCGTAAGGCGGGTTGAGCCTTACCACGCGGCGGTAAGCACGATAAGCCGAGTCGGGCTGGCCCACGGCGGCGTAGAGTTGGCCCAGCAGAAACCATTCACGGGCGCGCTGCTTACGGCGCATCTCGTGGCGTATCACCCGGCGCACATAGGGTATGGCGCGGCGGTAGTCGGCCGTATGGAGATAGTAATCAGCATAGGCATAGTCCCATTCCTTGACGGCACGCCAGTCCATAGAGTCGCGGGCCATGTTGCGTATCACGTCCTCAGCATCGTAGAGCCAGCCCTCCTCTGCGTAGCACTTGGCGAGCCAAGCCCGGGCCTTGCCGTAGATAGCAGGCTGTGTGGCGTAGAGGCGGCTCATGTACGAGAAGGTAGAGGCAGCCTCGTCGAAGGCACCCATGTGAAACTGGGCACGGCCCATGAGCATCCAGGCTTTCCAGAGGAAGGGGTTGTACTCGCGGCGGCTGAGCCACTCGATGTCGCGGGGAGTCTTGCGGCGCTGCTTGTCCCACACGGGACGGCGCTTGATGCTGTGCTGATGGATAGCCTTCTCGGCCTTGGTCACCGCGGTCTCGTAGTAAGACTTGCCCAACTCACGGCTGGCCTTGTTGCCCACCGGGTAGAGGGGTATCAGCTCGGTATAGTTGTCCTTGTTGCCCCGCTCTTTCTCCAAGGAGCCTTCCACATAGGCCACGGAACCGTTATAGTAGGTATTGTAGCGCGCCTTGAAGGCATGCCACCAGCGGGCCGACGACGTATTCTTCTGGGTGGAACACCCGGTGAGGGCCAGGACTGCCAGCACCCACACCAGCGCCATCCGGCGCAGCAGGACTGTCGCAACGGCGCGTCCCCAGCGGGCCAGGGCATAGACCATCACAGCCACCAGGATGATGGAGGCTCCCGAGGGCACATTGAGCACATACGAGAGAGCCAGGCCGGCCATACAGTCTATCCAGCCGATGACGATGCTCAGCACTATCATACGCTTGTAGCTATAGGTAAACACATTGGCCGTCATCTGGGGGATAGTGAGCAGGCTGATGGCCAGCACTACACCCACCAGGCGCAGCGTGGCCACTATGGTCATGGCGATAAGGGCCATCATGGTGTACTCTATCAGGCTGACAGGCAACCGCCGGGAGCGGGCGAAGACGGGGTCGAACGCCACGCTCACTATGCTGTGGTAGAACACCACTGTGAGCAAGCCCACCACCAACGTTAGGGCACCCAAGAGTACCAGGTCGGCCGTGCCGATGGTCAATATGCTTCCGAAAAGATACGAATTAAGGTCGGGCATGAAGCCGGGGGAAAGAAAACAACAGATAATGCCCACACTCATGCCCAACGTCCAGAAAAAGGCGATGGTCGAGTCCTGACGTACGTGGCCCTTGTGCGACAGCCACTGTACCCCCAAGGCGCTGGCCACGGAGAAGAGCAGCGCCGAGAGTATCGGACTGACGCCAAAGTAAACGCCCAGGCCGATACCGCCAAACGAGGCGTGGGTAAGGCCGCCACTGATAAACACCAAGCGGCGCGTTACGATATAGGTGCCCACCATGCCGCACAGGATGCTGGCCAGCAGGGAGCCGATAATGGCGTTCTGAAAAAAAGTGTACGTAAATATGTCCATTATCTGTCTATCAGCATGATGAGTTCGTCCTTGAGGGGGTCGGGCAGGTTAACGCCACGCAGCACCAGGCTACGGCTCCACCCGGCCACGTCATCGGGGCGCAGGGTGTAGAGCACATCGGCAAACTCCCGCACCTCATCATCGGTATAACCATCAGAGGGGCGACCGCGGAAACGGTCCAGCTCCTCGTCGTCGTAATATTCTATCTCGCGGGTGGCCGCCTCCAGCATGCAGTCTTGCTCGCAGCGGCTGTCGCCACCCGTACAGGTGCCGCAAGTAGGCTGTGGGGGCACGGGCTGGGTGTCGCCGCCGTCCTTGGCATGTAGCGTGGTGAGGGCTGCCACCACTCCTAAGGCTACCAGGGCCAGCACCAGGTATATCATGGGGTCTGGGTAATCTTAAATCCGGCCCTGCGCAGGTCGTCCCAGTAGTGGGGGTACGACTTAGACACCACCTCGGGATGGTTAATGGTTACTGGGCCCAGGGTCAGGGCAGCGGGAGCAAAGGCCATGGCCATGCGGTGGTCCTGATAGGTATCTATGGGCTCCATGGTGGGGGCGCACCGCTCGCCATCCCATATCAGCTCGCTGTCATGGCGGTCTGTGAGCAGCACGCCCAGCTTGCGCAGTTCGCGCTTGAGGGCTTCTATGCGGTCGGTCTCCTTGATTTTCAGGCTGGCCAGCCCCGTGAAGTGAAAGGGGATGCCCTTGGCGGCACAGGCCACGACAAATGTCTGAACCAGGTCGGGCGAATTGACAAAGTCGTAGTCCAACCGGGGAAGCGTACAGCCGTGACTGGCGAGCACCACCTGCTGACTACCGTCGGCGAGGGTGTCAAAGGTGGTCTTAACACCCATCAGCGAACCGATATAGCGGGTCACGGAGTCGCCCTGGCGCGACCCGTCGCTCAGTCCGGGTAGCACTACGCGGGCCTCGGGCTTGTTCAGCAGAGCCACGACTTCATACCAGTACGAGGCGGCACTCCAGTCGTTCTCCACGGCATACGTGGTGGCCCTATAGGGGACGGGGGCCACGCTGATGGTGTCTACGTCGCTCCACTCGACCTGCGCGCCAAACCCAGTCATCGTCCACAGGGTGAGGTCTATGTAGGGCCGCGACACAATGTCGCCCGTGAGCTTCAGCGTGAGGCCCTGCCTGAGCATGGGACCTATCATCAGCAGGGCTGAGATGTACTGCGAACTCACATCGCCGGCCACCTCTAAGGCACCGCCCGCCAAGGGACGGCCCGTGACACGCAGCGGGGGGAAGCCCTCGGTACCTAAGTACTCGATGTGGGCACCCAGCTGGCGCAGGGCATCGACCAGCACGCCTATGGGGCGCTGGCGCATGCGCTCGGTACCCGTCAGCGTATGGGTGCCTGTGCCTACACTCAGGTAGGCGGCCAAGAAACGCATGGCGGTACCCGCAGCACCTATGTCTATCACCCCGGGCATGTCGCGCAAGGCGGCGGCCATCACGCGGGTATCGTCACAGTCTGACAGGTTGGCGGGTAGCATCGTACTGCCCGCAAGTGCCTGGATAATGAGCGCCCGGTTACAGATGCTCTTGGACGCAGGCAGATTTATAGTAGTGTCTATCAGGCTCGGGGCCTGTATAGTATATTGCATAGTGTGTATATCGTTAGGGTATATATGTTGCTGAATATGTACGCCACCATGAAGGGTGGCGCGGGGGCCATGGCCTACTTCATATAGCGTATGGGCAGGTCTACGATGCCCTGCGGGGCAGGTGCCGACGTGGCTGCCCTGCTGGCGGCGCGCAGTCGCTGCTTGGGCCCGGGTATGAGCGGGCTGTTGTACAGCACCCTGCGCATACGTGCCTTCTGCTGGGCAGTGAACTGGAAGCCGTAGGTAAACGAGTAGTCCATGAGATTGGTCGCAGAAAAACTGTTGCCTGCCGCATCGGTACGCTCAGTAAGCCTACGGAGCGACACGCTGCCATCCTGGGCGCTGTTAATATAGGCCGTAAGGTCGGCCAGATAGGCGGTGCGGTTGTAGGTAGGCGTGTCGGTACAATAGTCGGTGTCGGGGCAAGGGTCGGTATTGCCCTCGGCAGGCTCGGCAAAGACATGGAGCAGGCCCAGGTAGTGGCCCAGTTCGTGAGCCAAGGTGATATTGGCATCGTACATGAGCTGCTGGATGGTGCCCGACTTGATATTATGGTCCTCATTGGCATAGCGGTCGCTCTCGTAGTCCAGGTACAGGCTGTTGATGGACGAGCAGTAGGCAAACCCGAGGTTGGACTTGGTGATATTGGCCTTGGTAGCCTCCAGGGCGGTCAGACCGTCGGTCTCATTGACGCCTGCCAGCACAAAGGGCAGATGGCTGATGCCCAGCGTGGTGCCATTGTTGCCTGCCTCGGTAGCAAAGTTGTACACCATCACGTTAATGAAGTCGTTGGGCTCCCACAGATACTTCACATACTCCTTGTGATTGCTCATAAAATCGCTCGGGTCGATAGGGTAAGCGCCGTCCCACTTGATGTATTCCACGCCGGGAGTGCTGAGCTTGTTCCCGCGTTCATCGTGGGTGGCCAGGACGAAGTTGACCTTGATGTTCTCACTGCTCCCAATGTCGGTGCTGTACAGGCCGCCCTGGTAGAGATGGTTTACATGCCCCAAGATGGCGGCCAGGCGCGTGGCACTGACATACTGCTTGGGGTCGGCAGCGTTCTTATAGAGTACATGGAATATCACGGGCAACCGATAGGTATAGTTCTCGTCGATGGTTGCCGTGGTGTTGTCATCATCTTGGTCTACCTCCTTCGTGGAGGGGGTCGTAGGGTCGTCCTTGTCCGAACAGGCGGCCATGCCTAACAGGGTTACGATGGCCAATAGAGCCAGAAACGTATTGCGCATATATTTCCTTTTTACCGGGGCGGCCATGGACGGGGCCATGGGTACATCGCCCACCTTATTATATATATAGGTAACTCGCCAGACGGCCAAGGGCATACCCCATAGGGCCGACGGCCAGCAGGGATGCTACGGGCACACGCCCTGCAAGCCCCCCGACGGCTGGGATGATACCTACTGTTTACAAAGTTAGCGCAAAAAGGAGATAACTCAAAACAAATGGTATTTTTTTTGATATTTTCACGGTTAGGGCAGCCGTGGCCTACGCCCATTTGAGGCGCAGGCTGTTGAGTACCACGCTCACGCTGCTCATGGCCATAAGGGCGCTGGCCCACATGGGGGTTATCTGGAAGTCGGTAACGGCATAGAGGGCACCGGCGGCCAGCGGTATACAAACTATGTTGTACACAAAGGCCCAGAAGAGGTTCTGGTGTATCATGCCCACCGTCTGGCGCGACAGGGTCACGGCATCGGCTATACGGCGCAGGTCGGTGCCCATAAGCGTAACCTGGGCCACGTCGATGGCCACATCGGTGCCACGGCCCATAGCTATACTCACGTCGGCGGCAGCCAACGCCTGACTGTCATTGATGCCGTCGCCCACCATGGCCACATGGTGCCCCTGGGCCTGGAGCGCCCGCACCATGTCCTCCTTGTCCTGTGGCAGCACCCGACTTCTCCAGTGACTGATGCCCACCTGCTTGGCCCAGTAGCTCACGGCCTCGTCGCGGTCGCCGCTCATCAGGTAGACGGCTATGCCGGCCCGCTGCAACCGGGCGATGGCCTCGGCGGCATAGGGCTTGAGCGACTCGCGCTCGGTGATGGCCATAGCGGCCGTAGCGCCCTCGCGGGGCAGGGTCAGGGTACCTGTCTTGTCTATCACCATGGCATCTATGCGCCGCATGTTCTCCAGGGCGGTGGCATCGCGTACCAGGATGCCCTGCTGGGCGGCGCGCCCTATGCCCACCATGAGGGCGGTAGGCGTGGCCAGGCCCATGGCACATGGGCAGGCGATGACCAGTACCGACACGGCCGACAGGATGGCACGGGGGAGCTGGGCTGTGCCGCCCAGAGCCAGCCAGAGCACCAAGGTGAGGAGCGACAGCACGAAGACCGTAGGCACAAAGATGGCCGCGAGACGGTCTACCACGCGCTGGACGGGTGCCTTGGAGCCCTGGGCCTGCTGCACGGCGCGTATGATGTGGGCCAGCATGGTCTGGCTACCCACCTGCTCGGCCTTGAAGCGCAGGGCACCCTGGCGGACCATCGTACCGGCCAGCACGCGGTCGGCGGGGTGCTTCTGTATCAGTTCGGGCTCACCGCTTATCATGCTCTCGTCTACATAGGCCGTGGCGGTGCCCCAGGCCACCACGCTGCCGTCTACCGGCATCTTCTCGCCGGCGCGCACCTCTATCAGATCGCCCACTTGCAGGGCCGTGAGGGGTATGTCGGTCACGCCGTCGGCGGTAACCACGTGGGCGGTACGCGGGGCCAGTTCCATCAGCGACCGTATGGCCGTGGCCGTGCTGCGCTTGGCACGCTCCTCTAACAGGCGGCCGGTAAGCACAAAGGCCAATATCATCACCGTGGCGTCATAGTAGGTATGCCACGTCAGGCCGGCGACTGCCCAGAAGCTGTCGCCCCAGAAGGTGTTGAACACGCTGAACGCGAAGGATATGAGGGTGCTCATGGCCACTAAGGTGTCCATGTTGGCTGCGCCGTGGATAAGCTGTCGCCAGGCCGAAGTATAGAACTGGCGGCCACACCACGCCATGGCTGCGGCGGCCAGCAGCATCATGGTCTGGTTGGCCATGTCGGCACTGCCCAGGTGTACCCACCCCATGCTAATGGCCATGGTGAGCACGGCCAGAACCCAGGCCATAACCATCCGCCGTCGCAGCAGGCGATAGGCCCGCCGTTCTATCTGTTCTACATTGCGGTCGTCCTCGATGACCATGTCGTAGCCCACGCCGCTCAGAGCCCCCTTCATGGCCTGGGGCGAGGTGCGGGCGGGGTCGTAGGTTACCAGCACCGTGCGGGCGGCCAGGTTTACATTGGCCTGGGCCACTCCGTCTATCTCGCGGAGGCGCCGCTCTACATTGGCGGCACATCCGGCACACATCATGCCTAATACGGCTATTGTCCTTGTTTCCATTACGATTTTACCTTTCAGTTTATCTGTCTTGCAAAGGTACATACTATCGGCCGATAAGGCGTTATGTTTTTCTGCGAAAAGGTTATAACATTTTGCCCGACCGCCTTTGGCGGACTAAAGACGGTCATTACGAAGCTAATGGTGGCTCCCAGCCAGCTAAAGACGACTCCAGGAAACGTAAAGGTCGGTCACCACTGTGCAAAGTAAAAGAGTAAAAAGGCAAAAAAGCAGTTTCTGCTGTCAGCAGGGCGACCACGGTTCCCGCACCCGCCATTCCCCTATCGCCCTGGAGCGGTTTGGAAACTATGGGCGACCCTCGCCATCCCAGCGCTTTTTT
>JALEKD010000042.1 GCA_022769285.1 Prevotella sp. | reverse complement strand
TTTTACTTTCTTACCCTTCTGCTTTTCTTCCGAAGATGGTTCCCGCTCGGCCAGTGGTCATAAAAAAATGGGGAGTAGCGGCTGTGGTGCTGCTATCCCCCATCATATAACGGTCTGAATGTTTCTGCCGGCTTATTTCTTAACTAGCAAGAAAGGAATATTCGTGGTCTTTGTGGCCGAAGTCTGTAGCTCGCCGTCCACGTAGAGGCCGCCGGCCATGATGCTGATTTCCATGTATTTGGTGGCGTTGTCAAAGGCACCGTAGAAATTGGTACCTGTGTAGAACGCCAACTGTACCTTGTGTTCCTTGCCACCGTAGGTAATGTTGTAGGTAGGTGCTGTAACGCCCACGTAGAAGCAAATGGGAGAGAGGTTGTAGTAGTAAGTCTGGCACTTGATGTCTTGGTTGGGCTGCTGGAGCAGGGCCTCCTTCATCTCTTCGTCGGCAACAAACTCGGCGAACGCGTGGGTGGGGAAATCATGGATAATCATAGTGCTGTCGGTATCGATAGTCCAGCTGATGTCGACACTGTCGGTCTTGGCCTTCTGGCTCTCGCTGTTCTGGTTGTCAGCCTCTTTGAGGAAGTACATCTTGCCGGTGTGGTATCCGCGTACGGTAAGGTAGGCGGTCTGTATCTCCTGAGGGGACAGGGGGCGGCCATAGCTATAGCTGCTGTCGTTACACGAAGTCATGCCGAGCGCTATCATGGCGATACTGGCGAAGAGTACTGAGTACAATTTGATTTTTTTCATTGTTATTTGTAGTTTTGATTAATATACTTAATGTGTTTATAATGCACGTAAGGGCGCATCCTTGCACCATTGCTGGTTAAAAAGTGTTAACCTCTGACGCTTTTCCCGAGGGCACAGGTCGGGCCTGTTGCCGGATGGTGAAGAAGCCCAGACGGTGGCTGCTGCCACGGGGTGTGATGAGGTAGAGCTGGTAGACACCTGCGTCCAGGTGGGCCACACTCATGCGGTCGGCCGACCATAGCTGGGTACTTATATGGTGGCCCTGTGCGTCGGTTACGAGCAGCGCCAACTGGCGGTCCCATGTGGCCTGACGTGTGGGGAGCGTCACGCTCTGTCCGTCACAACTGAGCTGATGGCTCAAGGCCCCTAAGGTGGTGGCGCCTGCCACGGGCGGCGCGGCCAACTGGGCAGCAGTGCTCTCTATGCCGTAACGGTTGGTGGCCGTAACGGCATAGTAGTAGGCGGGGGTGGTGGGCACGGCCAGCGTGTGGTCCGTGCGGCGTATGGCCACCAAGTTGCGGCCGTCGGTGATGTCTACGGGATAGGTGGGGCTGGCATATACATTATAATATATAGTATCCTCGGCGGCCGATGGCTGCCAGGTAAGTTGGCCATGGGTCAGGGTCAGCAGGGTGGGGGCTGCCGGGGCCCAATGGCAGGCCCAGGTCATGGGCGGAACCAGCGCCAGCGTGCTGTTGTGCCGGGTGGTAAACTGGTAGATGCCCTTGGTGTCGTCCGTAAGAAACTTGCTGCGGAAGAAGGCATGCCCCAGGTGGATGGAGCGCAGAAACTCCATCTCGCGCGTTATTGTTTCGAGGGGCCAGTCTTTCTCTTTAGGCGACAGGAAGTAGATGCCTAAGCCCGGGGCGACGATGCGCCCGTGACTATTCTCGGCCCAGTCTATCGCGAATGGGTAGAACTGCTTGCCCCGGAAGTACATCATCGGGAACAACTCGTCCATCAGGCCCGCCTGGAGCCATCCCTGTGCGTCCTGGCATACCCGCGAGTAGGCATTCCACCCATAACTCTGGTAGCGTGTCAGGTCGTCGTACTTGCCGATGGGGGCGCAGCTCAGCTTGAGGTACGGTTTGATGGGCTTGACGCGCTGGTGGATGGCACGGACGATGCGGGTAATGTAGTCGCGGCCACGCTGGGCCGGCACCTTGATGTTCCACGTCTCGGGATAGCGTATGTAGTCCAGGTGTATGCCGTCGATGTCATAGCGGCGCGTTATCTCTTCGCATATATCGGCCAGGTAGCGTGCGGTCTGCGGACTCTCCGGGTTCATGTAGCCATCAGCGCCTATCTTGCGGAGCATGCCGGGGTGGGTCTTGCGCAGGTTGCGGCAGCCGGTGCCGTTCCACTTGCCTATGGGTATGGCCACTATCCAGGCGTGGAGCTCCATGCCGCGGCGGTGGCACTCGTCGATGGCATACTGTAGGGCATCGTAGCCTGGACTCTTGCCAGGAAAACCGCTCAGGCAACCGTCCCACGGCTCGTAGCGAGAAGGGTAAATGGTGGTGGCACGGATGCGGGTCTGCAGGAGCACCTGGTTAATGCCGGCCTGCTGTAGTTGGTCCAGAATATGACCGAACTCAGCTTTCTGTTTGGCGATGGAGCGGGTGCTCTGGGCGTAAGAGTGGGGCCAGTCGATGCCTCCGATGGTGGTAAGCCATACGGCGCGGGCCTCGTACTTGGCCACGGGTGTGTCTGGCATGGCCCAGAGGGTGGGGGCGAGTATGTATATTAATAAGGTGATAAGTGCAAGTTTACGTTTCATTGTACTAATTTTCCGCAAAGGTAGTCAACTTTTTTGTATTTAATTTGCAATTAGGATAAAAACTATTAACTTTGTACTGATAATGGTGGCGTTTGGGAAGCTCGGGACTACCTTGGGGCTCGCAGACGCTCTCTCTGCAAAAGCAAATATTAATAACTTAACAGAATATGATTTCTTTTACAATCGCCTTGGCAGCTCTGATAGTGGGCTATATCATTTACGGCCGTGTCGTAGAACGTATTTTCGGCCCTGATGGCCGTCCTACGCCGGCCATCAGCAAGGCTGACGGTATAGACTATATCGCCATGCCCACATGGCGTGTCTTTATGATTCAGTTTCTTAACATTGCGGGCACGGGGCCCATCTTTGGTGCCATTATGGGTGCCTGGTACGGTCCGGCTGCTTATTACTGGATCGTTTTCGGCTGCATCTTCGCCGGTGCCACACACGATTATCTGTCGGGTATGCTGAGCATCAGGAATGGCGGAGCCAACCTGCCCACGTTGGTAGGGTCTTATCTGGGCACCACGGCCCGCCGCATCATGTTAGTGTTCTCTGTCTTCCTGCTGCTCATGGTGGGTGTGGTGTTCGTGTACAGTCCGGCACTGTTGCTGAATAACTTCTGCCTGAGTACGCAGGTCTGGGTGCTCATCATCTTCTGCTACTACGTCCTGGCTACGCTCTTGCCGATAGACAAGATTATCGGCAAGGTGTACCCGCTCTTTGCCGTGTCGCTGCTGTTCATGGCGGTGGCCCTGATGGTGGTGCTGTTTGTCAAGATGCCCGACCTGCCCGAGTGGTGGAGCAACCTGGACGCTGCTAACAAGAACGTGCCGCCCTCTATCTTTGGTGTCGAGTCGTATATGAGCAAGAATCCGCTCTTCCCCTGTCTGTTTCTGACCATTGCCTGTGGCGCCATTAGTGGTTTTCATGCCACCCAGACTCCGCTGATGGCCCGCTGTATCAAGTCGGAGAAGATGGCCCGTCCCGTATTCTACGGCAGTATGATTACCGAGGGTGTCGTGGCGCTGATATGGGCCACTGTGTCGTCGTACTTCTTCTACTATGGAGGCTGGCGCGAGGTGGTTAGCCCCGAGGTGGTAAGCAACTTCATGGCCCAGGTAAACGCGGCCGACGGCAAGACGCTGGTGCAGTACTTCACGGCACCCAATGTGGTGAACTATGTATGTACGGGCTGGCTGGGACTGCTGGGCGGTCTGCTGGCCGTGCTGGGTGTGGTGGCCGCGCCTGTTACCAGCGGCGACACAGCCTTTCGCTCGGCCCGGCTCATCATCGCCGAGGCGCTCGGGATAGAGCAGAAGAGTGTGAGCAGGCGTCTGCTCATAGCCATTCCTATGTTTGTGCTGGCTATAGCACTCCTCTACTGGCAGATGAAGAGCCCCGACGGGTTTAATACGATATGGCAGTGGTTCGGATGGGCCAACCAGACGTTGGCCGTCATCACGCTGTGGACGGTAACGGTGTACCTGGTACTGGTGCGCAAGGCTTACTGGGCAACGCTGATACCGGCCCTGTTTATGACGATGGTATGTACTACCTATATATTTATCAGTCCCAAGGCATTGGGCTTGGGCCACACACTCAGTTACGCCCTGGGCGGTGTGGTTACCATCGTGGCGGCCATAGCCTTTGCCGCGTGGTTTAGAAAACAATCTAACAACAAGTAATATGAAGAAGATTTCAATCGTTTTAATGCTGCTGTTTACCGTACTGACGGTTAGGGCGCAGTTCCAGGCAGGCAAGGCTTACCTGGGAGCGTCCTTGACAGGACTGAACCTGAACTATAATAGCCAGGATGGATTTAACTTTGGTGTAGAGGCCAAGGCTGGTTATCTGTTTGAGGACAACTGGATGGTGCTGGGTCAGGCCGGGCTCAACCACTATGGCTCCGATGCCGTGGCCGATAACTTTACGGCGGGTGTGGGCCTGCGTTATTACATTATCCAGAACGGCCTGTACCTGGGACTTAATGGCAAGTTTGTCCATGACTATCACAGCTACAACGATGTGATGCCCGGTGCCGAGGTGGGTTATGCTTTCTTCATCAACCGGTCGGTAACCATCGAGCCAGCAGTCTATTACAACCATTCGTTTAAGAGCTGCGACTACTCTACAGTGGGCTTGAAGATAGGTCTGGGCATCTATCTCTTTGACGATTGATACGGCCGTGGAGCAGCAGTATCCATCAGTCCTGTTAGAGCGGGCTGTGGCCGAATTTGCCAAGCTCCCCGGCGTGGGGCGGAAGACGGCCCTGCGCCTGGTGCTTTACTTGCTCAGGCAGCCCACCGAGAGTGTGACGGCATTTGCCGATGCCGTGCGTGTGCTGCGTACCGATGTCAAGTACTGCAAGGTGTGCCACAACATCAGCGATACCGATGTGTGTCCTATCTGCGCTGACCCGCGACGTGACAGGTCTACCATCTGTGTGGTAGAGAATATCCGCGACGTGATGGCGATAGAGAATACGCAGCAGTACAGGGGCTTGTACCACGTGCTGGGCGGCATTATATCGCCCATGGACGGCATTGGCCCCGGCGACATAGAGATAGCGTCGCTGGTGACCAGGGTAGAGTCGGGCGAGGACGACATCCGCGAGGTAATATTGGCCCTGAGCCCCACCATGGAGGGCGATACGACCAATTTCTACATCTCGCGCAAGCTGGCGCATACCCATGTGCGGATAAGTGTCATCGCTCGTGGCATATCGGTAGGCGATGAACTGGAATATGCCGACGAGGTAACCTTAGGGCGGTCTATCCTGAACCGTATCCCCTTTGAAAAATAATCAGAAGATGATAAAAAAAGTACAGTTGCTATTGCAGTTGGTGTTCTGGGTGCCCGTGGCGGTGGTTCTGTTGACCGTCGGCCTTGGCGAGGCAGACATCCTGCCCGTCGGGGTGCTCGCTGAAGACAAGGAGGCCGAGTTTGTATTAGCCAGCATCATGGAGGTGCTTACCATCGTGGCTATCCCGTTGGCTCTGAAACTGTTTAAGTTGAAACCTATAGCCGCCCGGCTCGCCACCACCACCGGCGTGTCTGCGCTGCGTCTTTGGGGCGTGGTCAGACTGCAGTTGCTCTGCGTGCCCATGGTCGTTAACATTGTGAGCTATTATCTCTTCATGTGGGTGGGCTTCGCCTATCTGGCCATCATCCTCTTGCTGAGTCTCTTCTTTGTCTACCCGTCGTTGTCAAGGTGCTATAATGAAACTGGCAGTAGTAATAGTTAGTTACAATGTAAAGTATTACCTGGAGCAGTGTCTCTACTCGCTCCGTAAGGCCCTGGATGGTATAGAGGCGCAGGTCTACGTGGTAGACAATGACTCTGCTGACGACTCGGTGGCTTACTTGTCGTCGCGCTTTGCCGACGTGCAGGTCATGGAGAGTGGCGGCAACGTTGGGTTCTCGCGTGCCAATAACCTGGCCATCAAGGCGAGCCACAGCGAGTACGTGTTGCTGCTCAACCCTGATACCCTGGTGGGCGAGGAGACCATCCGTCAGGCGCTGTCCTTCATGGATGCCCATCCGCGGGCCGGAGCCCTGGGTGTAAAGATGCTCAACACCGATGGCAGCGTGGCCAAGGAGTCGCGTCGGGGTATTCCGTCGCCCATGACGGCCTTTTATAAGATGTGTGGCCTGTGCGAGCGCTATCCCAATAACCGTAAGCTGGCCCATTACTATATGAGTTATCTGCCCTGGGACCGGCCGGCACAGATAGAGGTGCTGAGCGGGGCTTTCTTCCTGGCCCGCCGGGCTACACTGGACGAGGTGGGGCTGCTCGACGAGGACTTCTTTATGTATGGCGAAGACATCGACCTGTCGTACCGCATCCATAGCCATGGGTGGCAAGTGTGGTATTATCCGGCTGAGATACTCCACTATAAGGGCGAGAGTACTCAGAAGACTTCCTTCCGTTATGTCCATGTGTTCTACCAGGCCATGCTCATATTTTTTCAGAAGCACTATTCGCACCTCAGCTTCCTCTTCTCGCTTCCCATCCGCCTGGCCATTTATTCCAAGGCTCTTTCTGAACTTCTGCACATCCAGTTAGGGCGTGTGCATGGTCATGTCAGGGCAGTGGGCTCGCATGGCGTGTCAGAAGAGTATCAGTTTGTCGTCGGCCCTGACCACGAGTCTGCCGTGCGGGCCATCGCCGCTCGCCATCAACTTCAGGCTACTTATGCAGGTGGCCTAGGCAGTCTGAATATGGACGCGCCCGATGATGGTAAGCTGCGCTACATTGTCTTCGACCTTGACCGCTTTGGCTATAGCCAGATATTCCGCGCCTTTGCTGCTGGCAGCCATCCCCGGGTACGTATGGCGTTCTTCTGCCCACAGTCGCAAATGGTGATAACCGAACATAAAATTTTTCCGCCATGTCTGCTGCCCCAACAATAAGTATCAGGGCGCTGGAGCCCGAGGACTTGGAGTTTCTGTACACGATAGAGAACGAGCCCAAGTTATGGATGGTGAGCAATTCTAACGTTCCCTACTCGCGCTATGTACTTCATGAGTATATAGCCAGTTCTACCAATGATATATACAAGGACGGCCAGGTTAGGCTGATGATAGTTGATGGCGCGGGGCATAACGTGGGCGTGATAGACCTCACCAATTTTGATCCAAGACACCATCGCGCCGAGGTTGGCATCGTGATAGCATCGGCCTATCGCGGGCAGGGTTATGCCCAGGAGGCACTGCGCATGCTGACCCAGTATGCCCGGCAGGGACTGCGGCTGCATCAGCTATACGCGTTGGTGTCAGCTTCCAATGAGAGTTCACTCAGGTTGTTTGCCGCAGCCGGCTTTGAGTGTATCGCGCGTCTTTCGGACTGGCTGTGGGAGGCCGAAAAATACGTAGATGCCTACGTTATGCAATTATTTATAAAAAAAAGTTGATAAGTATTTGGTCGTAATAAAAAATATAGCTACCTTTGCACTCGCAATTAAGGAACATACCTTTGAGGTGCGTTAGTTCAGTTGGTTAGAATACATGCCTGTCACGCATGGGGTCACGGGTTCGAGTCCCGTACGCACCGCTTAGTTCTTTAGTAGCAATCCCCGTTGGGGTGCGTTAGTTCAGTTGGTTAGAATACATGCCTGTCACGCATGGGGTCACGGGTTCGAGTCCCGTACGCACCGCCACTAAAGAAGAGACCACCAAGGTTTCTTCTTTTTTTTATATCTTCCGTAAGTGCGGTGAGGGTGCGTGGATTCATAGAAACATTGTTGAATAGCAAGGTCGCGACAATCCTTTTTGGATTGGCCGTCAGCCTGTGTCCTAGGGCATGGGTATAAACGAAAAACGGTATGACAGATATTATATCTATCATACCGTTGGCTGTCGGGGCGACAGGATTCGAACCTGCGACCACCTGGTCCCAAACCAGGAGCGCTACCGGGCTGCGCTACACCCCGAAAGGCATTTTGCCATTAGCGAGTGCAAAGGTATTAATTTTTACTGATATTACCAAAGAAATGTCCCAATATTTTACGTCCTCTCCCAAAATACCCGGAATAGCATAGCGGATAGGGGAGGGGATGACTGAAGTGGCCGCGATGCTTCCCAGGGATGAAAAGTAAAAGAGTAGAAAGGTAAAAAGCGCTGCTGAAAAGTAGGAGGGTAAAAAGATGTAAAAGTAAAAGTGCTGCTTTATGGCTGGCGATGGCCTCCCGTACGCCAATAATCATCGCGGAAAACTCAAAGACCGACCTTTCCATTTCTAATGATGGCTCCCGGCTCGCTGATGATGGTTCCCACGATTGAAAAGGTCAATCTTTGCGATGTTAAGGGTGGTGCCTCCAGTCTTTAGGACGACCGTGGCTCCCGCGCTTTTTACCTTTTTTATTCTTTTTCCTTGTCGTCTTTCCAACGGAGGTGGTTCTCGTGATGAGAGGGCAATACAGGGCCATTCTGGCAGTTATCTTGGCCCATAGCGCTGTAAATCCTCGTGGTGGGGCTGATGCCCTCGGCCCATACGGAAACAAGCCTAAAGACTTTCGTCTTCAGGCTTGTTTATTTTCTGACTTACTTGGGGCAGGTGGCGCTTCTTGCGGAGCCACGCCTGCTTCCTTTTCTCATAGTCCTCACGATGGCGTTCCAGATAGTTGTCGGCCATGGTTTTATTTGAACTTGGAGTATATAATGCTAATCTTGACTGGCGAGTCAGTGGCATCGGTTCCCTTCACCAATTTGGTGCTCGACAGCGACATATCGTGAACCACGCTGGCTATAGTCTGGCCTCCGGTAGTAGCATCGGTACGGTATGACAGCGTCACGGGTATTATCACAGCCTTGTTCCAGTCCTTGGCGGTGCGGTTAGCGTACATGTAGTTTACCAAGCCCGATATGTTGTTAAAGGTGTAGGCGTTGGTCGACGAGGTGTACGTTGCCAGGAACGAGGTCTTGTAGTCTACGATCTTATTGTTTTCAAAGAACGAGTACAACTCGGCCTTGGGAATTATCAGCAAGGTCGTAGGCTTTGGCAAGGCGTACTTGCCGTTTACCGTGTTATTGATGCGGGTAAAGGAGATTTTAGCGGAAGAGATATAGTCCTTCTCGTGACCGGCAAAGATGCGGTCTACGGGCAGGGTGATTTCCGTAAAGATACCTGCGGGCGACTTGACGTATGTACAAGACTGGTCGTTCTTAGCCAAATCCTTGATGATGGAACTGTTGGTGATGGTCGATGTCTGCAGTACCTCCTCTGTTCCGGCAAAGGAGACCACTCCGTGCATGATGCTGTCATTATATACATATTTGAAGTACACATTCAGCTGGCTGCGAGTGATGTATGCCATGGAGCCAAGTCCTGCCGTGTTCTTGAAGAAGAAGCCAGGAACTACATTATGGATAAAGGTATAATCATTCTTGAAGTTGGCCTTGTTCTCGAAGTACTTCCGCATGATGTAGGTACCATAATTATTATACGAGTTACCCTGGCGGTCGGTATAGGGCTTGTCGAGCAATATACGGATGTTGTTGCTGTAGTTGCTGCTGTTGCGTATGCTGTCAGACTCGCTCAAGTCGATAATGGTGTAAGGCTTGTTGATGGCATAGCCATTAGCCCGGATAAGCCCCTCCTTGTATGGGTCGTAGTTGGAGTAGTAGTTGCGTCCCTCCTCCATGGGCTTGTCCATCTCGTAGACCCTCATCTTCATTGGTGTGAGCGAGTCTCCGTAGTAGCTGGTCGGGAATAGACGTATCTCGGCCGAGTCGGCGACTATCTGGCCGTCCTTCAGGCTGCGTATGCTGTCCTTGGCCGGAAACTCCAGGTTCTCCAGACAGTTGAACTGTATCATACAGTCGCCCGTAACGTACGCGCCCGTCTCCGGGTCTCTTACTTTACCTAAGTAGGCGGTAATGTTACGCGACAGAACCGAGTCGGCCAGTACCGAGCGGGTTGCTACCGAGAAAGTATCAGTACTTATAGCGATGTCGGACCCATTGGTGACCGTCTTTCCTATGTCCTCCGTGGTGTTGTCACAGGCGGTGAAGGCGAAGAGGGCCATCAGCAGACCGATGGAATATCTTATTCGCATAGTTGATGTTATCACAGAATTATATTAAATCAGTTTGTTGAAGAAGTCAGCATAGGCAGCTCCGTAGTCCTCACCGGGATAGCGCATGAGGGGCAGCTGCTTGTCCTCGGCATACTTGAGCAGTGACTCGGTGATGGGGGCGGCCCCCTCGATGACTCCGTCGCTGTAGTCGATGGCCAACTTGCCCAGTTCGATTAGGTCAAACTTATCATTGTAAGGCTTGAGCAGCTTGGCGCTGGCCTCGCGGAACTCCAGACACTTCTTGAAATTCTCTCCTAAGATGTTCTTGAGCTGGTTAGGGTACAGTGCGATGGCCACTTTAGAGTTGGCAAAGGCAGGCTCGTCATGGTAAGCCGTCTTAACATAGAAAGGAACTACTGCCGACATCCATCCCTGACACACGATGAGGTCAGGAGCCCAGCGTAGTTTCTTAACCGTCTCCAGGACACCACGAGCAAAGAAGATGGCACGCTGACCGTTGTCGGTATATTCGTTGCCGTTCTCGTCCTCGGCCATGCGGCGCTTGGAGAAGTAGTCGTCATTGTCAATAAAGTAAACCTGTATTCTTGAAGTGGGTATCGATGCCACCTTAATTATAAGCGGATGGTCTGTATCATCAATGACCAGGTTCATACCCGACAGGCGGATAACCTCGTGGAGCTGGCCGCGGCGTTCATTAATGTTACCCCATTTGGGCATGAACGTACGAATCTCGAAGCCGGCTTCCTGAGCCTTGTGTGGGAGATCACGGCCAATGACGGACATGGCCGTCTCGGGGAGGTAAGGATTGATTTCCTGATTGATGAATAGTACTTTCTTTGCCATAGTGTGTGTATTAATACTTTTTGGTGTTACCACATTTGTTGCAAAGTTACGAAAAAAAACTGAGAATAAGTCGGTTTTGCAATGAAATCAAACAAATACAAACATAAATTTGGTTATTTTAAAAATAATGTCCGGCAAAATGAAACATTGTGATAGCCAAATAGATATAATTGATAACAAGGGGACACTTGGAAATGTCTTCCCCGCGTCCCCTTGTAATTATGGCGTCAGCCCCGGCACCCCCGGTGATGGGGGCCGCCGTCGGCTCAGTTTACTCTACTACTACCAGGGCGTCTTCCTCCAGCACGGCCTGACCCGGCTTTACGCAGATGGCGGTAACCTTACCATCGGCCTCGGCCTCGATGTTGTTGGCCATCTTCATGGCTTCCAGCACCACTAAGGTGTCGCCAGCCTTGACTTCCTGGCCCACCTCTACGCATATCTGGGTGATGGTGCCAGGCAGCGGAGCCTTGATGGCGTTAGAGGTGTTGACATTGGCAGCCTCGGTGGGTTCCTCGGCCGAAGCCTCTACGGGCTTGCCCAGTACCACGGGTTTCTTCTCAGGTTCAGCCTCTTTCTCCAGCTGTACCTTGTAGCTCTCGCCGTTAACGGCGATGTCGGCCACATTATTCTCGTCTATGGCGGCGATGGTAACCTTGTACTCCTTGCCGTCTATGGTATATTTGAAATCTTTCATCTTCGTGTTATGGTTTAGGGGTTACACCTAAGAACTTGGCATTCCACAGCGTAGTCCGTGGCTTGATGGTTATAATGCCCGGCTCCTTATCGTGTACGTTGTTGCCGCTGTACTCGTAGAGGGCCATGGCTATGGCTGCATAGATATTCTTGTCCATAGTTACCTCCTTGATTACATGGGCATACATCCGTGCTTCTTAGCGGGAAGCGTCTGCTTCTTGGTGGCCAGCTGGGCCAGGCCGCGGCAGATGCGGAAGCGCGTGTTACGCGGCTCTATCACATCGTCGATGTAGCCATACTGGGCTGCTTGATACGGGTTGGCGAACATCTCGGTGTACTCGTCCTCTTTCTCGGCCAGGAAAGCCTTGACGTCCTCGCCAGCCTCCTTCTTGGCTTTGGCCTCTTTGGCACAGAGCACAGCCACGGCACCACTGGCACCCATCACGGCTATCTCTGATGATGGCCAGGCAAAGTTCAGGTCGGCACGGAGCTGCTTGCAGCCCATCACGTTGTGCGAACCGCCGTAGCTCTTACGCAGAGTAATGGTTATCTTGGGCACTGTAGCCTCGCCGTAGGCGTAGAGCAACTGGGCGCCATGCAGGATAACGGCGTTGTACTCCTGACCCGTACCGGGGAGGAAGCCGGGAACATCGACCAGCGATACGATGGGGATGTTGAAGGCATCGCAGAAACGTACGAAGCGGGCACCCTTACGCGAGGCGTTTACATCGAGCACGCCGGCGTAGGCAGCTGGCTGATTGGCCACGATGCCCACACTCTTGCCGTTGAAGTGTGCAAAGCCCGTGATGATGTTCTTGGCAAACTTGGGCTGCACCTCGAAGAAATCGCCGTTATCTGTAATAGCGGTGATAACCTTGTACATATCGTATGCCTGGTTGGGGTCTTCGGGGATTATCTCGTTGAGCAGGTCGGCCTTTCGGTCTATGGGGTCGGTACACTCGCACGACGGAGCCTCCTCCATGTTGTTCGACGGGATATACGACAGCAGCGTCTTAATCATCTGCATGCACTCCTCCTCGGTCTTGGCTGTAAAGGTAGTTACACCGCTCTTTGTGGCGTGTACGCTGGCTCCTCCCAAGTGCTCGGCATCGATGTCCTCGCCCGTCACGGTCTTCACTACCTTGGGTCCGGTGAGGAACATGTAGCTCGTCTGCTCCTTCATGATGATGAAGTCGGTCAGTGCGGGCGAATATACGGCACCACCGGCACAGGGGCCGAGGATGGCGCTTATCTGTGGGATGACACCCGAGGCCAGGATGTTGCGCTCGAATATCTCGCCGTAGCCAGCCAGGGCACAGATACCCTCCTGGATACGTGCACCGCCTGAGTCGTTCATGCAGATAACTGGCGCGCCCATCGTCATGGCCATATCCATTACCTTGCATATCTTCTGGGCCATCGTTTCAGAGAGCGAACCACCGTTGACGGTGAAGTCCTGGGCATATACATAGACCAGGCGGCCGTCGATGGTGCCGCTACCGGCCACTACGCCGTCGCCCAGATATTGTTTTTTCTCCATACCGAAGTTATGGCAACGGTGGAGCTTAAACATATCGTACTCTTCGAAGCTACCCTCGTCCAGGAGCATGTCTATACGCTCACGGGCCGTATATTTGCCGCGGGCATGCTGCTTTTCGATGGCTTTCTCGCCACCTCCAAGGCGAGCCTGTTCGCGCTTAGCGATTAGCTCCTTGATCTTTTCTACTTGTTTGGTCATAATTAAATATCGTTATATTTCTTCTGTCTTAATCGGTGCAAAGTTACGAATAATCGTTGAAAACAAAGAAGTTTTTTAGAATATTTGCGCATCCGCAGCTACGATTGGGGCTGTGGCTGTTGGGGCTGCCATACCTGCCGTGGCCACCAAGCGGAGATGGGCGGCTATGGCTGTGGGGCTGCCCAGGGCGAGCCTGCTGGCAGGGGACGGCTCAGCGCCTGCCCGCGCCTTTATTAATATAAGGTATAAGATAAGTGACCAGCTCGCTCTCGAAGTTGGGCGTGAAGAGGCCCTTTCCTAAAGCACCGCGTATCTCTTCAAGCGGCCAGAAACGGCCCCCGGCCAATTCGTTGTTGCTTGGGTGTAGTGGGCGGTCGTAGGTGCAGACATGTACATGTACCAACTCGCGCTCGCGCTGACTCTCAAATACGTAGCGGGTAATCGGACGTGGGCAGAAGTCGCTGATACCCAATTCTTCGCCCACTTCCCGATGAAGTGCTTCGTCAATGTGCTCGCCCAGGTTTACATGACCCCCGCAGGCAGTGTCCCACTTGCCGGGCTGTATGTCTTTCCACACGGGGCGCTGCTGTAGGTACAGCTCGCCCCGGCTGTTAAACACATGCAGATGTACTACTGGGTGCAGTATCTTGCTCCCATCGTGAGCGTGACCCCTTGAGATGGTGCCTAAGAAGCGACCGCCCTTGTCGACGATAGGGAAGAGTTCGTAGCGGTTGTCTTTCATAGCTTGCCGGTATAGGTAAACATGCCCTGAAACGTGTTCGCCAACTGGGTACATGGGTGGTCAAAGATGCCGAAGATGGCGCTGCCGCTGCCACTCATCTGGGCGTAGAGCGCACCCATGTCGTAGAGCTGCTGCTTGATATCGGCCAGCAGGGGGTGGCGGCCGAAGATGGGACCCTCGAAGTCGTTGGTCAGTTGGTCGCGCCAGGTGGCTATGGGTTGGCGTACTATGTCGCGGCAACAGTGGTCGGGCATGCGTGGCGTAATCTGCGCGTAAGCCTCGCGGGTAGAGATGGCCACATCGGGCTTAACCACGCCTATGTAGTAACCGTTCAGGTTGCCGTCGGGGCCGTCGGCCGGTTCGAGAACTTCGCCTATGCCCGTGGCGTAGGCAGGGTCAGCACTCACGAAGAAAGCACAGTCGGCGCCGAGCTTAGCTGCGTAGCGCTCCATCTCAGCGTTGCCCATGTTGAGACGGCAGCGCTCGTCGAGCAAGCGTATCATGTAAGCGGCATCGCTTGAACCACCGCCAAGGCCAGCCTGAGAGGGGATGCGCTTGTAGAGGTGGGCGTGTATGCGGGGCAGCTTGAAGTCGCGCGCAATGAGCTTGTAGGCCTTCACCACCAGGTTGTCCTGCTCATCGCAGGCCACGGCATCGCCATAGACCTTCAGATCGCACGGAGTGTCTATCGGGAACTCGTCGGACATCAGCTTTATCTCTAAGGCGTCGGTCAGCCCGATGGGGTAGAACACCGTTTGCAACTCATGGTAACCATCTGGGCGCTGGGCCACTATGTTGAGCCCTAAGTTTATCTTGGCGCAGGGAAATGTAATCATCGTTATTTGTTTTTAGTGTACTGCAAATTTATATAAAAATAGCGAAACCGCCACGGCTTGCTGCCTAAAAATCGTCCTCGGCCCGCTATCCCTGTTTTTATAAGGCTTGCGTGCGTATAGCCAGTCGGTGGCTCGCTCCGTCCGAAGACTTAGAATGGCAGTTCAGAGGCTCGGGATGCGCATCCGGATGCGCCGGATGTACATACTAAGTCTTAGAATGAAGCCTGTGAGGGCGCGGGGCGGGCAGGGACGATGGCTGGTGGCACCCCGAGCCACGGCCGCCTCGCCCTATACGGCCAGCGCCCGCTATGGGGTAGCGGGCGCTGGTGGGGTAGCGGTGGCCGCCGGTCTGTGGGTAGTGGTGGCCAGTATGGCTGTAGCCAGGGATTACTTCAGATGGCTGATAAAGTGGTTGGCTATCTGTCGCATCAGGTGGTTACGGGTGTTGCCACCGCTGATACTGTGGTTGCGGTTGGTGTACCACACCTCGGCAAAATCTTTGTCGGCCTGAACCAGCGCCTCGGCATACTCAAAAGAGTTCTGGGGGTGTACATTGTCGTCGGCCACACCATGGCAGATGAGCAGGTGGCCATGGAGCTTGGAAGCGCGGCCGATGGGGTTGTCGGCATAGCCCTCGGGATTCTCCTTGGGGGTGCGCATGTAGCGCTCGGTGTACACCGTGTCGTAGTAGCGCCAGTTAGTGGGAGGCGCCACGGCTACGCCAGCATAGAATACGCCGCGGCCCTCGCTCATACTCATAAGGGTGTTGAAGCCGCCGAAGCTCCAGCCCCAGATACCGATGTGGCTGCTGTCTACGTAGCTCTGCTTGCCCAGCCAGAGGGCTGTCTCGACCTGGTCCTTAGACTCCTGGGCCCCCATGTTCTGGTAGATACACTTCTCGAAGTCGGCCCCACGGCCGCCGGTGCCCCGTCCGTCGACACAGGCCACAATGAAGCCTTGCTGGACGAGGTACTGGTCGAAGGCGCCGCCCTGGCCCAAGGAGCCGGCGTTCCAGGAGTTGACGACCTGTTGGCTCCCAGGACCGCTGTACTGGAACATAATGACGGGGTACTTCTTAGCAGGGTCGAAATCGGTCGGTCGGAGCATCCAGCCGTCGAGCTGTATCCCCTCGGAGGTGGTAAAGGTAAACGGGGTGCGGGCTGCCCAACCGTACTCGGTGGTCTTGGCCTTGAGGGCGCTGTTGTCTAACAGGGTCGAAAGCACCTTGCCGCTCTGCGAACGCAGTGTATATACGTACGGGGTGTTGTAGTTGCTCCACGTATTGATGAAGTACTGGTAGTTGCCAGCAAAGATGGCCGTGTTCCAGCCCTCTTGGTCGGTCAGGCGGTCAGTCTTGCCGTTCTTATGGGTAACGTAGATTTGGCGGTCGTGTGGGTTGAGCGCCGCGCACTGGTAGTACACGTCGCCCGTGGCCTCATCGTAACCATATACGGCCGTGATGTCGTGCTGGCCGTCGCCTATCTTACGGAGCAGAGTGCCAGCCATGTTGTACAGGTACAGCTGCATGTAGCCGCTGCGGTCGCTGGGTACGAGTAGGGTAGAGTGGCCCACGATGATGCCCGCCATGGCATTTTCCTGGACGTAGCGCTTGGACTGCTCCTTGATGAGCAGCTGGGCTATGGTACTGTGTGGGTTCGCCGTGTACAGGTTGAGCTCGTCCTGGTGGCGGTTCATCGTGTAGACGATGATGCGCTGCGGGTCATCGGTGGCCTTGATGCGCGGCATGTAGCCATCGGCCTCCATCGGAACCTGTAGCTGAAGCGTGCGGTGGCTCTTGATGTCGTAGCTCCACACACTGACCGACGAGTTGACCTCGCCGGCTTTCGGGTACTTATACGAGTAGAGGCCCGGGTAGGCTTCGTACTCGCTGCGGGTGGGGTTAAAGCCCTTGAACAGTTGCAGCGAGTAAGTCCGCACTTGTCGTTCGTCGTATTTTATCCAGCATATCATAGTGCCGTCGGCGTTGAAGCAGTACGAGCGGTTGGTGCTAAACTCCTCCTCGTTGACCCAGTCGGGCAGGCCGTTGATAATCTCATTGAACTTGCCATCAGTGGTAACCTGGCTCTCAGCGTTGTCGTAGAGCAACTTGACCAGGTAGATGTTGTTGTCGCGGACAAAGGCTATCTGGTTGCCGTCGGGCGACCAGATGGGCATCTGCTGCTTACCGCCGTCAGAGAGGCGCTCCAGCTTGCCGCTCTTGATGGTGTATATGTAGTAGTCGGCCTTGTACGAGCGTCGGTACACCTTCTCGGTGTTGGCGCGGATGAGCATCTTGTCGCCGCGGGGCGACATCTCGTAACCGTCAAACTTGCTGAGCTTCTCGCCATAGGTCTTGTCCAGGTCGAAGAGCACGTCGGTCTGCTGGCCGGTGCGGAAGGAGTAACGTACTATCTGCTTGCCGTTGTCGCTGATACGGGCGTACTGGTCGGTACCCGGCAGGGGGTCGATACCGTTGATGGTCTTGGCTGCAAATTCGCCCGAGGCAATCGTCTTGATTTCCATTTTCTTGACTGCGTACATTTCTGTTACTGCCAGGAATAACACTGACAGGGCTAATAATGTTTTTCTCATATACTTATCTGTCTCAATGATAACTGCAAAGTTACAAAATCTTAACTACTAACACTCTGAAAAACGGATATTTTTGTAATTTTGCAGGCTATATGGAGCACTATTACAACGACTTTGGTACGTGGATACGTCGCCAGTTCCCTTTTCGGGTTCAGAAAATCTCGGTCGATGCCGGTTTCTCATGCCCCAACCGCGACGGGCGTATCTCGTATGGTGGTTGTACGTTTTGCGATAACCATACCTTTAACCCGGCTTACTGCAGCCGCGAGCGCAGTGTGTCGCAGCAGATAGCTGACGGCAAGGCGTTCTTTGCACGTAAGTACCCAGATATGCGCTACTTGGCTTATTTCCAGGCATACTCTAACACCTACGCGCCCGTGGCTACCCTGCGGGCGCTGTACGAGGAGGCGCTGGCCGTGCCGGGGGTGGTGGGCTTGGTGATAGGTACTCGCCCAGACTGCGTGTCGGCCGAGGTGCTCGACTATATCGAACAGCTGAGTCACCGCACCTTTGTCCTGGTCGAATATGGCATCGAGAGTGCCAACGACGATACGCTCAGCCGCATTAACCGTGGCCATACCTTTGCCGACAGCCGTCGCGCCATCGTGGAGAGCCATCGCCGGGGCATCCTCACGGGCGGCCACGTTATCTTGGGACTGCCAGGCGAGGAGCGCGAGGAACTGTTCCGGCAGGCAACGGCCATCTCGGCCCTGCCCCTCGACATCCTGAAGATACACCAGATGCAGATTATACGTGGCACGGCCCTGGCCCGCCAGTTTGCCGCCAGTCCTTTCCATGTTTTTAGTGTCGATGAATATATCTCGCTGGTATCAGAGTACATCCAGCGGTTACGGGCAGATTTGGTATTGGATCGTTTTGTCAGTCAGTCGCCGGCCTCCATGCTCGTGGCCCCCCGCTGGGGGCTCAAAAACCACGAGTTTACCGACCGGCTGAATCACTACCTCTGTGCCCACGGCATCCGTCAGGGCAGTAGGGTGGTGTAGTCGTCATTGAGCAGTACCTGTTCAATGTCTTTATCGGGGTGTTTGCGCATATAGTTGTCTACCATCATCACGTACTTGGTCTTGAAGAGCTTCTGGTTTACGGCCTTGTTCACTGTCCACATTATCTTGGCCATATGCAGGTCGCGTTCCAGCTGGCTGCGCTTGTCAGCCTGGGTTATGGGGTACACACTCAGCAGGTAGAACACCAGACAGTCGGGCACTATATAGGCCCGCGTCATGCTCACCCGCTGCTGGTACGTGTAGTATTTGAGGTAGAGGGGATAGTTGGTGCCTAAGTATTTGTCCAGGCAGATGCCTATAGTCTTGTTGCCGATGATGACGCTCTGATCCAGAGCCCCTATCTGCGCGTAAATCTTAGGAATGGGCAGCGAGGGGATCCACTTTAGCAGTCGGTCGAAGCTCTTGTTGAACCGCTTGTTAAGATCTGTCATGTCAGCGTACTCTGCCTCGGTGTCAGAGATAAGCGACTGGAGCGTGGAGTCCTGATAGAAATGCAGATACTTGGTACTTATGTTGGGGTCTACCACCTCGCCTATCTGCAACACTTTCTCTATCAGCGTGCGGGTCTCTATGGGGTACTCGGTGTTCATTTCCTGGAGGGCCGAGTAGTCGCCCGTGGCCAGGTAGCGGCTCTGCAAGCGGTCGTAGCGGGCTATCTCAATCTCCTCCCTTTGACTTTCGAGGTCAAAGGGTTTCAGCCTGAGTCCACAGGACGTAAGGAGGCTTAGGGCGATAATGAAGAGATATATAACGTTTCTCACTTGTCAGACAATTACCATTCTGAGCGCAAAAATAGTAAAAAAAGTTTTAAAAGCGAAGGGCTATTCTGAAAAAATACAAAATCGCGGTGTGCCTGGAGATGGTTTTTGACGTATTTATTAAAAACTATTATCGTTTTGCTAAGGGCAGATAGCGTTTTGGGTCATTTCCCGACCTTGACAATGGCCTGATGGCAGACCACGGCAGCCTCTCGGTCGGGCCGGCAGTGTAGCATGTAGAACCCCGTGGTCTCTATCACCTGGGTCACGGTGGCCATGAACTGGTCGTAGAGGGCCGGTTCCCACTTGATGCTCGAACACGAGGGCAGGAAATGTACCAGCGCGTCTATGGGCGACAGGCGGTCTACGCTGTTCTGAGGTGCCCGGTCTATCTGGGTGATAGCTCCTAAGCGGGCCTTGACGTTGCGGTAACAGGGGGTCTTGCCGCTCCAGGGGCTGCCATATATATAAGGTGTACCGTTGATAACGCGGATAATGGGGTTGTCATCGTTCATCAGGTCGCAGCCGGGCAGATAGCGGAGCCACATGCTTACCTGGGTGCTCTTGCCTGTGCCGCTCTTGGCGATGAATGCATAGCCGTAGCCGTGCTGTCTGACAAGCGAGGCGTGGATAAGCAGGGTGTGTTCCTTGCAGGCGGCAAAGGCATAGGCCAGCATCAGGGCGTTGTTAAGACCGTAGCTGCGCATGTCGTAGTTGCCATTGAGGGCACAGCTACACTCAGTAAAGTCGTGGTTGGTAACGAGCAGACAGCAACTTTTCTTCTGGATGTCCTTGATGATAAACTGGTGACCACCGTTGGAACAGCGGTCTACGATAATGTCGCCATTGCCTGTGTCAAAGGTGTGTATGCGGGTGCGCTGCTCCTTGGGTACAGGCTGCAGACCATCATCAATAATCAGCTGGAACAGGGGGCGGTCAGTGTGATGGGGCGTGGAAAACGGGGCGAACGACGGCAGGAGTGAAATGTTATTAAGCCCACCTTCTTTGAAGATGAGCTTAATCGTCAAGTCGGCCAGTGTAAACCAGTAGCTATTGTCCATCGTTGTGCGGGCCCTCTTTTAGACTTCGGTGGTAGTCTTCTTGGCTTTCTTGGCCTCTTTCTTAGCAACCTTGGCCTGCTTTTTGGCTATCTTGGCTTTCTTCTTAGCATCCTTGGCTTTCAGCTTGGCTTCTTTTTTGGCCTCCTTGGTCATGGGAGCCGTCTCTGTCTGCTCTTCTGCGGGCAGGGGGGTGAATTTGAACTCATTGGCGGCCAAATACTTAATGTCGAACTTGCCCGTCTTGATATATTTCTTTCTCAGCTTGGTGAATTTCTTCTCAATGTCCTTCTGCTTGGTGGCGTAGATGACGGCGCATACTCTGTGAGGTGCACCCTGGTCGGCCAGGAAGTCCTTGAGCTGAACCGAGTAGGTATCGCGGTTCTGTAAGAAATGGGTCTTGCGCTCAATGGTGGCTCCGGGTATGGGCTGAATATCTGTGAAATATACCGTAGAGTCGTTGAACGAGGCCGAGAAACCAAATGCGTAAATGTTATCCTTCTTATTATCGGCATTGGCCTGAAGGGCACATGCCATACAGATCGCCGTGAGGGCGATGGTTATGAATTTATTCATCGTTATATGTTTGTCGTTTATTTACCTAAATAACTTTTTAACAGCTTGTTCTTCGTGTTGTTGCGGAGCTTGCGGATGGCTTTTTCGCGGATTTGGCGAACCCGCTCGCGGGTAAGTCCGCATTTCTGGGCTATCTCTTCCAGGGTCAGTTCGGGCTGACCGATACCAAAATAAGACTCGATGACCACGTGCTCGCGCTCATCCAGGAAGTTGAGGGCCCTGCTTATCTCCTCGCGGAGCGACTCCATGAGCATCTCCTCGTCTGTGTCGGGTATGGAGTCATTGGGTATGACGTCAATGAGACTGTTGCCCTCGTTGTCGCTCAGCGGGGCATCTACCGAGACGGCCCGGCCCGAGACATTGATGGCTTCCTCGATTTTCTCTTCGGGCAAGTCGAGTGTATCGGCTATCTCGTTGAGGCTGGGGCGACGCTCGAACTCCTGCTCGAACTTGCTGCTGGCGTGCGAGATTTTGCTGGCTGTTCCCACCTGGTTCAGGGGGAACTTAATCATCCTGCTCTTCTCGGCAATGGCTTGCAGTATGCTCTGCCTAATCCACCATACGGCGTAGGAGATGAACTTGAAGCCGCGGGTCTCATCAAACTTCTCAGCCGCCTTGATGAGCCCCATGTTGCCCTCATTGATTAGGTCCGAAAGGCTCAGTCCCTGATTCTGATATTGCTTAGCTACCGAAACCACGAAGCGCAGATTAGCCTTGGTGAGCTTGTCGAGAGCCCTGCGGTCGCCCTTTTTGATGCGCTGCGCCAGGTCTATCTCCTCCTCAGTGGTGAGGAGAGGCTCACTGCCAATCTCCTGAAGATACCTGTTGAGTGACGGCTCTTTCCGGTTGGTTATCGATTTCGTGATTTTCAGTTGTCTCATTAAGTATAACTATTTGATGAGTAGTTGCAAATGTAGCGCTTTTGTGGCAAATGAGCAAGAAAAACCTTTATTATTTCATCAAAAAAGGGTGCAATTACAAGAATTGCACCCTTGGTGATATTTGATAATGAATGATTAGTTTACCTGAACTGCGAAGTAGTCGCGCTTGCCAGTGGGCCAGATACCCTTGATGTAGAGTACGGGGTCTTTGCTGGTCGAGGCTTTCTTGACAGCTTCCTGGAGGTCATCGATGGTCTTGATGGTGGCATCATTGGCCTGGAGGATGACGAAGCCTTTCTCGATGCCGGCCTTCTTCAGGGCACCGCTATTGACCTTGATGATTTCCAGACCGTAGTTGATGCCCAGCTGCTCCTTGGTGTCCTTGTTAACTGGGGCAAATGAACCACCCAGTACATCCAGGTCGGCGGTCTTGACCACCTTAGTGGTACCCTGGGCGTTCTTCAGGGTTACGGTCTTGGTCACTTTCTTCTTATTGTGCAGATAGGTAACGGTCAGCTTGTCACCGGGACGCTTGTTGGCCATCACCTCCTGCAGCTCGGCCATCTTTACGACTTTCTTGCCGTCTATGCTGATGATGACATCGCCCTCGGCCAAGCCAGCATCGGCTCCGGCACCGTCGGGATCAACCTTGGACACATACACGCCCTCGTTGGTACCATAGTCTGCATCCTTTCCATTGTCCTTCATGGCATTAATCTGGTTGATAACATCGCCGCCCATAATGCCCAGGTAGGCGCGCTGTACGGTGCCGTACTTCTTCAGATCATCGACTACCTTATTCATAATAGTGGTAGGAATGGCAAAGCCATAGCCCGTGAATGAGCCTGTCTGAGAGTATAGCATGGCGTTGATGCCTACCAGCTCGCCCTTGGTGTTGACCAGGGCACCGCCCGAGTTACCGGGGTTGATGGCCGCATCGGTCTGGATGAAGCTCTCTACACCATTCTGCTGGGCATAGAGCGAGCGTGCCTTGGCGCTCACGATGCCGGCTGTTACGGTGTTGTTCAGCCCATACGGGTTGCCTACTGCTATAACCCACTCGCCTACCTTGAGCTTGTCAGAGTCGCCTATGGGCAGGGTGGGCAGGCCCTTGGCGTTGACCTTGATAAGGGCCAGGTCGGTAGAGGGGTCGGTACCGATGATGCGGGCCGAAAATTCACGGTTGTCGTTGAGGGTTACCGTCAGCTCGTCGGCCCCGTTAACCACATGGTTGTTGGTAACGATATAGCCGTCAGAAGAGATGATGACACCCGAACCAGTGGCCTGCTTCTTAGGAGTCTGAATCTGCTGTTTGCGTTTGCCCCCGTTGCCCTGGCCGAAGCCGAAGAAATCGCCGAAGAAGTCATCGAATGGACTGCTGGGCACGTCTACGGTCTGAACCTTGGAGTTCTGAACAAATTTGATATGTACTACAGCTGGGAGCGACTTCTCGGCTGCGTATGTCAAGTCTACCGGCTGGCCAGCTACGGCCACGCTGGCCGGGGTGGCATAAGCCTTGATAAAGGAGCCTGCTGACAGAGCCACGGCTACGGTACACATGGCTCCGCAAAGATACATTGAATACTTTTTCATACTCGTTTGTTTTTTAATTTTATTTTCTGTCTGTTTTTTGTTCGTTTTTGTGCTGATAGAGAGACCCACGCGGGGCACCTCTGCCATTGCAGTTGCAAATATAGGCGCAAACTTTGTTAAACTGACAACTTGTCAGTTTTCTTTATTTCATTTTAACAATTTAATTTGGGCCATTAACGGCTCTTAAATGGTCACCAGTATATTTTTACATTCGTTTAAAATAGCCCCAATGGCTGCCACGGGGAGCCAGACTTATCGCGGCAGGCAGGGCGATGGTTCCGGCTCCCAGGCAGGGCCTATATATATAATAAGGTGTAGCCACCCGGTGAGCGCCGACCGCCCGGACAGATGCCCCGTGTGGCCTATTTTTCGCCCACAACGTATTTTTTTTGCCTCCATCGGTCTTAATTCGGGATTTTTAGCTACTTTTGCAACAGAAAAGCAGATTCCCGGCCCTGCCGCTGGCCCTCATTCTGGAGAGCGAGAGGAAAGTCCGGGCAACGCAGAGCGCTCCACTTCCGAAAATAGAAGCTATTGGTGACAGTAGGGTAAGGCAGAAGAAAATAACCACCGGAAACTGTGTGCTGGCAATGGCGCGCGTGTCTGGCAAGGGTGAGAAGGTGGTGTAAGAGACCACCAGCCGGCGGGCAATCGTCGGGCTGTGCCTCCTGGAGGTTGCAAGTTCATGTAAACCGTCGTTAGAGGGCTGCTCGTCCGAAGTCTCGGACTGCGGCGGAGGGTAGAATGCTTGAGCTGCAGGGTGACTTGCAGAGTAGATAAATGACAGGGCTCCCCGTAGGGGATACAGAACCCGGCTTATCAGGAGTCTGCTTTTCGTTTTTCATTATTCCCACCAGTACAGAGGGCATCGTATGACCGAGGGCCAGTGTAGATGGTGGGCTCGTGTGCAACTGTAAAACCCTATAGACTATGGCTAATATCGAATTGCCTGATTTTATGAAGTACAAGGACAAGTTCTCTACCAGCGGATTTGTCGAGAAGATACGGCGCGTGGCCAAACGGGCTGGGGCCAAGCTGGTGTATGTGGCGCTGATACTTTACTATACCCTGGAGAGCGATAGGGTGTCGGTCAGGGACAAGGCTATCATCATTGGGGCCTTAGGCTACCTGATATCGCCCCTCGATGTGGTGCCCGATGCCATCCCCATAGCCGGGTTGGGCGACGACCTGGCCGTACTGCTCTACGTGCTGCACAAGGTGTGGGGCGATGTGTCCGAGGAAGTTAAGGCTAAGGCTAAGGCCAAGCTGAATACATGGTTCGACAGCGATGAGATGACGACTGTCGATGACCTTTTTGTCGATGACCCAACCAATGGACCCGTCTAAGGAGGCCGATAAAGGCCCGAAAGACGGCAACGCGAAAAGGTAAAGACGGCTCCCAGTTTGCTAATGATGGTCATTAGCGAGCTGGGAGCCGTCTTTAGAATCGTGGAGACCGGTTTGGGAAATTTAGCGGCCGGTCTTTGTAAAATTTGGGATTGGTCTTGGGGATAGCAAAGACCCTCTTGGCCGTCATCGGCGTGGTGACTGCCGATGGGCCGACGGTGGTTAGCGCTGCCGGTCGAGCAATGTCTGCAAGATACGTTCGGCGCTGCGCCCGTCCCAGCGGTCAGGGAAGGCGCTCTGCTTCCACCGGCCGGCCACCATGTCGCTCGTGGCCTGGTTCAGTAGGGTAGCGTCCTCACCCACCAGCACATTGGTGCCCACCTTGACCGTCTCTATGTGCTCAGTATAGCTGTTGAGTGTGATGCAGGGTACCTGGTTGAAAGTGGCCTCCTCGGCTACGTTGCCACTGTCGGTCACAATGCCCTTGGCGTGGCTGGCCAGATAACTAAACTCTAAGTAGCCCAGCGGACCGATGATGTGTAGCCCGGCATGGTCAGCCGGCAGCAATGGCACAATGGCCTTCTGTGCCCGGTCGTGTAGTGGGGCTATGATGGGAGTGCTTCCGGCCGCCTGGATAAGGGCCTGAAGCATGAGCCGCAGATTGTCGGTGGCTGCCATGAGCGCCTTGCGGTTCAGGGTGAACACGATGTAGCTGCCATCGGCTATGCCCAACTGGCTAAGTATCTGCGGGCGCACAAAGCGGGTGCGGTTGTTGCGTATGTTGTCTATCAGTATGTTGCCCACCATGTACACCTTAGACAGCTCGGCCCCCTCGCGGTTGGCTATCGAGTTGTTGCTGATGCCCGCAGTGAAGAGTAGGTCCGACAGACCGTCTATGACCAGGCGGTTAATCTCCTTGGGCATGCTGATGTCAAAGCTGCGCGTGCCCGCGGCCAGATGGGCCAGTGTGATGCCCTGTTTCTTGGTGACGATGGCTGCTGCCATGGTCGAGGCCAAGTCGTCCTCGACTATCACCACATCGGTGGGATGGCTCTGCAGGTAGGCTTCAAACTTGGACATGACCTGCCCCGTTATCTCGTTCAGGTTTACGCTGTCCACGTCCAGGTACACGTCGGGCGGAGCTATTTGCAGGTCGGCAAAGAGCGACGGCTCTAAGGTGGGGTCGTCGGCCCGTCCGGCATATACTAACGTTACATCGAGCGCGGTGCCCCGCCCTTTAGCCTGGCGTGCCGCGTGCAGTATGGGGGCCACCTTGATAAAGTTGGGGCGTGCTCCTGCTACGATACAGATTTTCATAATACTTCTTATTCTCCTTTGAAAAGTTCCTTGATGCCGCCGATGGAGCCCATAAGGTTACAGGCCTCGTAGGGCATGAACACAGTCTTGGTCTTGTCGCCCTGAGCTACCTCGTTGAGCATCTGTATATATTTCTGGGCTAGCAGATAGTTGGCCGGATTGGTACTCTTGCCTACCGCCTCGGTTATCTTTCCGATGGCTATGGCCTCGGCCTCAGCCTTGCGGATACGTGCGGTGGCCTCGCCCTCGGCTTTGAGGATGGCCTGCTGCTTGTCGGCCTCGGCCCTGTTGATGGTGGCAGCCTTGTCGCCCTCAGACTGCAGTATCTGAGACTGCTTGGCACCCTCGCTGGTAAGGATGGCGGCGCGCTTGTTGCGCTCGGCCTGCATCTGCTTCTCCATGGCCTGAAGAACGCTTTGCGGTGGTGTTATATCCTGTAGTTCTACGCGGTTAACCTTGATGCCCCACTTGTTAGTGGCATCGTCGAGCACACCGCGGAGCTTGGTGTTGATGGTGTCGCGTGATGTGAGCGTCTGGTCGAGTTCCATCTCGCCGATAATGTTACGCAGGGTGGTCTGGGTGAGTTTCTCTATGGCGTTGGGCAGGTTGTTAATCTCGTAAACAGCCTTGAAGGGATCTACAATCTGGAAGTACAGCAGCGCGTTGATTTGCATCTGGATGTTATCCTTGGTGATGACATTCTGCTTGTCAAAGTCGTAGACCTGCTCGCGTAGGTCTATGCAGCTGGAGTACATGTACCGGCCGCGGTGTTGGGTCACTATGACCTTGGCGCGGTCTATAAAGGGTATAATGATGTTGACACCCGGTTTGAGGGTGGCATAGTACTTGCCCAGACGCTCTATGATACGCGTCTCGGACTGTGGGATAATCACTACGGCCATCTTGACAAATGTAATGGCCAGTACCAGCAGTACGCAGAGTACAACGAGGGTAATTCCTTCCATAATTAGATGTGGTATTAAGGGTTGGTAAAAAGTTATGTTATACGCGCTCTACGCGCACAATGATGCTGTCGCGGGCCACTATTCTTACTGTTTCGCCCACGTTAATGGTGGTGTCGGCATGGGTCTGTGCTTTCCACTCATCGCCGTCTACCTTGACATAACCGAAGCCCTCGGGGGCTATGGGCTCTATGACGGTGCCCGTACGGCCTATCAGGGCATCGGCATTGCTGAGCCGCTCCTTGTGGTTGTGTACATGTCTAAGCAGGGAGGGTCGTATAAAGATGATACTCAGTACGGAGCAGAGGGCAAAAACCAGTATCTGTAACCATAGGGGCGCACAGAAGAACGAGGTGAGCATGGCGCACAATGCCCCGATGGCAAAACAGGTGACAAAGAAGTCGCCCGAACCCAGTTCGATGATGAGGCAGACGATGGCTATGGCTGTCCACACTGCCCAGAGGTTAGAGATGAGATACTCTGTCATGGCGGTAATGTTATTGATAATTTTTTCAAAATTAGTAATTAATCCAGTTGTTCCCAAACTTTTTGCCTTTTTTCTTGCAGTATGCGCTGAAAAAATGAGATAAACAGCCATGTCAACCTTGGTGGCAGGCAGACTTGTTGTCAGTCTGTCGCCAAGGTGGCATGGCCCTGTACGCGGTCTACGTGGTCATAGAGAGTGGCTGGGCGATAGTCTTTTCCGATGAGGCGCAACTTTACCCGATGCAGCTTAACCGTGTGCACGTTACGGAAGTACATGCCCCAGCTGGGGAAGAATGGCCACTGGTCGAACGACTTGCCATGGAACCATTCGGGCAGAGAGCGGTCGTCCTTGCCGATGTACTCTATGTCAGAGTTGCTGATAATCACCTGGTCGGTAGGAGCCGCCCCCCAGCTCTTAACAGACAGGGCCATGTGGCCTATCTTGCGACCGGTAAGCCGGTTTATGCTGATGGTGCCTGCCGTGTTGTCATCGCCCAAGGTGACGGTTATAGGGGTCAGCACATTGTACATCTGGCACCGGTCTATATATATATGGTCCATCCGTCCGGGAGCCTTGCCCCATCCGCCGGGCTGCAGATAGATGCCTGTCTCGGTAGCCGTGCGGCCAGAGGTATGGTGTGGATGGGTGCCCGGGCCTTCAAAACGGCAACGGGTGATATACACACGTTCGGATGGCATAATCATGCGTATGCCATTACACGATGAGTTGATGAGGCAGCGGTCTATGCGTGTATCTGTCCAGTAGCCACCAGCCAGGGCATCATCGCCCGTGTGCAGGGTGCATCGGCTGATGCTGGTATGGCGTGCTCCGCGTACGTGTATGCCGTCCCAGCCCCCTGTAATATTGAGTGCGTTGAACTGGGTGTGGTCTATCTGGTAAGCCAGTATGGCATAGTTGGCCGAGCGGGTAATGGAGAAGTCCTTGAAACGTATGTCGGAGCATCCTGCCAGCAGGATGGTGTGCGGGCCGCGCATGTGCTCTTCGCCTAAGGGATTGCGTACATCGGCCCCGTCAATATGGCCAGGGCCCTCGATGCCAGCATGGTGTATACCGACACCGAAGATAAGGGCACGCGACCATTGAGGGTCGGTGGCGCTGTTGTAGTTGACGGTGCCCTGTCCGCTCTCATAGCGCGATAAGTCCATATCGGTTTGCAGTGGGGCATAGTCGGCAAGCCGCACGGAGCCACGGAGTATGGCCCCACGTTCCAGCCGCAGAGTAACGCGGCTCTGCATATAGATAGAACCCGTGACGTAGGTGCCGGCAGGTACCCGCACCGTGCCCCCGCCCTGCTGGGCACAGGCGCTGATGGCCCGGTTGATGGCCCCGGCATTGTTTATGCTGTCATTATTGGCTACGGCACCAAAACTGAGAATACTGATAACTATAGATAGTAATAGTGGCATATATAATATAATAAGGTAAAAAGTTTAGAGAATAAACCGGGGCAAGAGGGGGGATGGCCCGTTCCCCTGCCCCGGTAAATGATAGACGGATGGCGGTAGACCTTACTTCGTCATGGAGTAAGGCTTGTCGGCTGCATCAAGTCCACGCTTGGTGTTGGGCTTGCTGCCCATCTTGTACTCGATGACAGCTCCGTCGGTAAGCTGCTTGTGAGTAAAATACAGCTTGGTATACGGCTTGCCATTGACCTTGACATTCTGTATGTAGCGGTTCTTGTTGCTTACGCCGGGTGCCTTGATGGTGATAGTGTTGCCATTAGTCAGGTTTACCTTCATGTAGGGCAGGAAGGGAGCCCCAATTACATACTGGTCGCTGCCTGGGCATACAGGGTAGAAGCCCATGGCCGAGAACAGATACCATGCCGACATCTGTCCGCAGTCGTCATTGCCGCTCAGGCCACGTATATGGTCCTTGTACATCTGGTTCATAATGGTGCGCAGGCGCTCCTGAGACTTCCAGGGAGCCGATGTCCACGCGTAGAGATAGGGAATGTGGTGGCTGGGCTCGTTGCCATGTACATAGCCACCCACCAGGCCCTCGGCGGTGATGTCCTCATTGTCTACGTAGTACTTCTCGGGCAGGTCCATCTTGAAGAGTTCGTCCAGGCGGTCCTGGAAAGCCTTGTCGCCACCGTAGAGTTTTATCAGGCCGAACACATCCTGAGGCGCCTGGAATGAGAAGTTCCACGAGTTGCCCTCGATAAATCCCTCATCGTAAGTCTGGTAGGGATCCAGATTCTTCTTGAACTGGCCGTTGGCGTAACGGGGTGAGGCAAAGCCTATAGTGGTATCGAAAGTGTTGCGGTAGAAGAGCGCGCGTTTAGCATACTTGTCGGCCAGGTCCTTGCGGCCCATCTTGAGGGCTGCTGCGTAAATGGCCCAGTCATCGTACGAGTATTCCAGCGTGTTAGAGGCTGCTGTGGCATCGTGGTCGTAAGGGGCATAGCCCAGTTTCTTATATTGTTCTACGCTGGGGAAGTACTTGCAGTTGGCAGTCTCGTCCATAGCCCTGAGTGCCTCGTCGGTATTGAGTTTGGCCCCTTTGACTAAGGCATCGGCCACTACCGATACGGCATGATAGCCAGTCATGCACCAGCCCTCGTTGCCCATAAGGCTCCACACGGGAAGCATGTGCAGGCGGTTCTGCTGCTGGTGGGCTATCATGGACATCACCATGTCCAGGTTGCGTTCCGGCTTGACCAACTGCAGGAATGGGTGCTCGGCCCGGTAAGTGTCCCAGACAGAGAATATGGTATAGTTGGTAAATCTAAGCGCCTCATGGATGTTTCCGTCTACACCACGGTACTTGTTGTCTACATCCATATAGACCGATGGGTTAATCATGGTGTGATATAGTGAGGTATATATCATGGCCTTTTGGTCGTTGGTACCCTTGCAGTCTATGCAGGCCAACTCATTCTCCCAGGCAGCCTCTGTCTTGGCCATGGCCTGCTCGAAAGTGAGGTTCTGAGCCTCGGCCTTCAGGTTCTTCAGCGCTCCCTCGGTACTGACGGCCGACAGGGCCACCTTGACCGTGATGGGCTGGCGGTCGGTGTTGTCAAAGTTGAAATAGGTGGTCACGTTCTGTCCCGCTATTTCCGGGAAATTGTGGTATATATCAAACTTGCGCCAGAAGCCGCGGTACTTAGGTTTCTTCATGTCGCGGTAGCCATACGTCTTGATGGGTTTGCTAAAGGTGATGGCGAAGTAAGTGTAGTTGGCGCGCGACCATCCGTTGGTGATGCGGTAGCCTGTGAGCAGCGTGTCGTTCTCTACACGGAGCGAGCTCCACAGCACCTTGCCGTCATAGTTGTATATACCATGGATAAGGTCTATGATGAGGCGGACCTCCTTGACATCGGGGAAAGTATATTTATGGATACCTACGCGGGTAGTGGCTGTGAGCTGGGCGCGTACGCCATTGTCGGCCAGCGTGACCTCGTAGTAGCCAGGAGTGGCCTTCTCGGTGGAATGCGAGAAGCGCGAACGGTAGCCCGCATCTGGATTCCGGGCCGTTCCGGGGTTGAGTTGCAGTTTTCCGGTCTGTGGCATGATGAGTATATCGCCCAGGTCGCTATGCCCCGTGCCGCTCAGGTGTGTATGGCTGAACCCCACAATGGTAGGGTCGTCGTACTGGTAACCAGCACAGTAAGAGTAGACCTTGGTCTGGTACTTACCATCGACATTATGGGGGATGGTGTCGGTCTCAGGACTGAGCTGGACGATCCCAAAGGGTGCACAGGCACCAGGGAAGGTGTGTCCCATGCCTGCCGTTCCAATCATGGGATTGACATAGCTTGTTCGGGTGCGTGACTGCTGGCCCCAGGAGGCTATGGACATGGCAACTGCTGCTGATAAGACTAATAGTTTCTTGTTCATGGATGTATGAAATTAATTAGAGTTTATTATTCATGGTGATAGGGCTCGCCCTTGATGATGGTACAGGCACGGTACAGTTGCTCGGTGAATACCAGGCGTACCATCTGATGCGAGAAAGTGAGCCGGGAGAGGCTCAGCTTGTCGTTGGCCCGTTGATATACCTGTGGGGCAAATCCATAGGGACCGCCAATGATGAATACCAGGCGGCGGGCTGTCTGCTGGCGCTTGACAAGCCATTGGGCCAGTTCGATACTGCGTAACTCGGCTCCGTGTTCGTCCAATAGTATCACGGTATCGGATGCCTGGAGTTGCTTCAGGATAAGTTCGCCCTCGCGCTCCTTTTGCTGCTCTCCCGAGAGGCTTTTCGTATTTTTTATCTCGGGTATCGTCAGGATTTCAAAGGGCATGTAATGAGTTATCCGGCTGGCATAGTCGGCTATGCCAGCTTGAAAGTGGCGGTCGGTGGTTTTTCCCACTAAGATAAGGAGGGTCTTCATTGTTTTTCGCGTTTAGGAAACCATCCCTTGGCGACCCGTTTGCGCTGCTCGAAGAGTTCGCCGATGGACCAGAGCAGGCTGGCACCGAGCACGCCGAGCAGACTGGACACGACCACATGGCTGATACAGAGCGAGGCAATGATGCTGGCAATGCCCAGTATGAGGAAAAGCCACCAGGGGCGGGTGCCAAAATAATACTCGGTCTTTATGACGATGGGGTGGAATATCCCAATGATGAGGAAAGTTCCTATGGCTATGATAATACCTGTGAAAAACATGAGAATAATCGTAATTAAATTATGTTTTGCAAAAATACAAAAAAATATTATGTAAAGGGAACTTACAACGATTAAAATTGCTATCTTTGCACTAAACTATAATAATTTATTGTAAACGAATATGGAAAATAATGCAGATTTAATCGCTCAGTGTACGGCCAAGGCACAGCAGTGGCTTAGTCCGGCGTTTGACGAAAAGACACGTAAGGAGGTAGAAGCCAAGTTGGCTGCCGCTGATAAAACCGATCTCATCGAAAGTTTCTATAAGGATTTGGAGTTTGGTACTGGTGGCTTGCGTGGCATCATGGGTGCCGGCAGCAACCGTATGAATATCTATACGGTGGGTATGGCAACACAGGGCTTTGCCAATTATCTGAAACTGAATTTCAGCAGCCGCGACCAGATATCAGTCGTGGTATGTCACGATTGCCGTAATAATAGTCGCCTCTTTGCTGAGACCGTAGCCGACATATTCTCTGCCAATGGTATCAAGGTCTATCTGTTTGATGATATGCGTCCTACACCTGAGTGCTCATTTGCTATCCGCCATTTGGGATGCCAGGCCGGTGTAAACATTACGGCCAGCCACAATCCTAAGGAATACAATGGTTACAAGGCTTACTGGGAGGACGGTGCCCAGGTACTCGCTCCGCACGATACGGGTATTATAGACGAGGTAAACAAGGTGACGGTAACTGATGTGAAGTTCGGTGGTAATAAGGAACTCATCCAGATTATCGGAAAGGAAATAGACGATGTGTATCTGGAGAAGATTAAGACTATCTGTATAGACCCGGAGGTGATAAAGCGCCAGCACGACCTAAAGATAGTGTACACCCCGTTGCACGGAACGGGTATGATGATGATACCACAATCTCTTAAATTCTGGGGATTTGACAATGTGCATTGTGTCAAGGAGCAGATGGTACGCAGTGGTGACTTCCCCACGGTGGTATCACCCAATCCGGAGAACGGTGAGGCCCTTACGTTGGCCCTGCGTGATGCCAAGGAGATGGATGCAGACATCGTGATGGCCAGTGACCCTGATGCCGACCGTGTGGGCATGGCTTGCAAGAACGATAAGGGCGAATGGATTTTGATTAATGGTAATCAGACATGCCTGCTGTTCTTGTATTATATCATAACCAACCGTAAGGCGATGGGCAAGATGAAGGATAGCGACTTTATCGTGAAGACCATCGTGACGACAGAGGTGATACGTAAGATAGCAGAAAAGAATAAGATAGAAATGCGCGACTGCTATACGGGCTTCAAGTGGATTGCACGCGAGATAGCTCTCTCTGAGGGTAAGCAGCAGTATATTGGTGGTGGCGAGGAGAGCTATGGTTTCCTGGCAGAGGACTTTGTCCGTGATAAGGATGCCGTATCGGCTTGCTCATTGCTGGCTGAGATTTGTGCTTATGCTAAGGATAAGGGCAAGACGCTTTATGATCTGCTGATGGAAATCTATCTGGAGTACGGCTTCTCTAAGGAGTACACCATCAATGTAGTGAAACCTGGTAAGACGGGCGCTGATGAAATCAAGCAGATGATGGCCAACTTCCGCAATAATCCGCCGAAGGAATTGGGCGGCAGCAAGGTGATATGTTGGAAAGATTATCAGACGCTTACCTGCACCAAGGAGGACGGAACCGCCACCAAACTGGATATGCCGGCTACGAGCAATGTACTGCAGTGGTTCTGCGATGATGAGACTAAGGTGAGTGTACGCCCATCGGGAACTGAACCCAAGATTAAGTTCTATCTAGAGGTCAAAGGTACCATGAAGTGTGCCGGATGTTACGACCGCGGTACCAAGGAGGCCGAGGAAAAGATAAAGTCCATCAGGGCCAGTCTGGGAGTTTGATAAGCTACATCTATTAATATAGATAGGCAAATAAGATAAGGTGCCGGTTCCATCCAAGGTGGTTCCGGTACCTTTCTTGAGTATGGTTGTCCTAAGCGTTGTTTAGCGGGTACAAGTCCCGAGTAAGCCCTAATAGCAGGAATTACATAGCCATATTACCGTGGGTAAGGCAGACAAACAAACTAACGCCCCGATTGTTATTCGGAACGGTCGGTGTAAATAAGGAAGGTTATTATTGTCCGGTAAAACTTTAAATGAATATCCGCAAACATCCAAATAAACAAAGTTTGGACAGCCATTATTTTACGGTAGATTTCAGAAGCAACTCTATAGGAATGTGATAAAAAACTAATAAGCGCTATTTTTAGTTAGAAAAGTTTCCGGGGGTCGTATTTTTTTTGTAATTTTGACCAATCGTATTGACCCCGAAGCGCTCAGAACGCACGAAAATGGCCTCAAACGCGATTTCGGCTTCTGACACCATAGTAGAAATAACAATATAGTAAACATACATAATGGACGAAAATCAGACTATTGATCAGGACAGGATCATTAAGATTAACATTGAGGAGGAGATGAAGTCCTCGTATATCGACTACTCCATGTCGGTTATCGTGGCCCGCGCCCTTCCCGATGTCCGCGATGGCTTTAAGCCGGTACACCGTCGCATACTATACGGTATGTTGGGTATCGGCAACACCAGCGACAAACCCTACAAAAAGTGTGCCCGCGTGGTAGGCGAGGTGCTTGGTAAGTACCACCCCCACGGCGACAGCTCGGTCTACGGAGCTCTGGTACGTATGGGGCAGGACTGGAATATGCGCTACAAGCTCATTGACGGACAGGGTAATTTCGGTAGTGTCGATGGCGACTCTCCTGCTGCTATGCGTTACACAGAGTGCCGCCTTGCCAAGATGGGCGAACACGTCATGGACGATCTTGATAAGGAAACGGTAGACATGACCAACAACTTCGATGATACACTCGTAGAGCCTACGGTGATGCCTACCAAGATACCTAACCTGTTGGTCAATGGCGGCAACGGTATAGCCGTTGGAATGGCTACCAATATCCCTACTCACAACTTGGGTGAGGTAATAGATGGCTGCTGCGCCTATATCGACAATCCGGATATAGATACCGATGGACTGATGCAGTACATCCCGGCACCCGATTTCCCCACCGGAGCCTATATATATGGTCTCGAAGGCGTAAAGCAGGCCTACGAGACAGGACGCGGCCGTATCGTAATGCGCGCCAAGGCCGAGATAGAGAGCGGTGATAGTCACGACAAGATTATCGTGACCGAGATACCGTACGGGGTCAACAAGCAGCAGCTTATAGAGTACATCGCTGACCTGGTAAAGGAAGGCAAGATAGACGGCATATCCAACGTGAACGATGAGACGGGGCGTCAGGGCATGCGTATCGTGGTCGATGTGAAGCGCGATGCCAACGCCAACGTCATACTGAATAAGTTGTTTAAGATGACGGCTCTTCAGAGTTCATTTTCAGTCAACTGTATCGCCCTTGTCAATGGCCGGCCGCGTCTGCTTACCCTCAAGGAGTGTGTCCATTACTTCGTAGAGCACCGTCACGATGTAACCATACGCCGTACCAAGTACGAGTTGCGCAAGGCACAGGAGCGCGCCCACATCTTAGAGGGACTCATCATAGCCTGCGACAACATTGACGAGGTGGTACACATCATCCGCGAGAGTCGTACACCGGCCGATGCCCAGCTAAACTTGGAAAAGCGGTTCGATCTGGACAGTCTCCAGTCCAAGGCCATCGTAGATATGCGTCTATCGCAGCTTACCGGCCTGCGTGTAGACCAGTTGCACGCTGAGTATGAGGAACTGGAACGGCAGATAGCCTACTTGAACAACATACTGAGCGACCCCGAGCTCTGCAAGAAAGTCATGAAAAACGAGCTGATCGAGGTCAAGGAGAAATATGGCGATGCCCGCCGTACGGAAATTATCCCGGCCGAGCACGAGTTCAACGCCGAAGACTTCTATCCCAACGATCCCGTGGTTATCACCGTGAGCCACTTAGGCTACATTAAGCGCACACCGCTCAGCGACTTCCGCGAGCAGGCACGCGGCGGGGTGGGTGCCAAGGGAGCACACACCCGCGACAAGGACTTTACCGAGTACATCTATCCGGCTACTATGCACCAGACTATGCTCTTCTTCACCAAGAAGGGCCGTTGCTACTGGCTCAAATGCTACGAGATACCCGAGGGCGATAAGACCTCTAAGGGTCGCGCCATTCAGAACCTGCTCAACATAGAGCCCGATGATGCAGTGAATGCTTTCCTTCGCCTGCGTGGACGCGGACTGGAAGATGAGGAGTTCGTGAACAGCCACTACGTAGTGTTTGCTACCAGTCAGGGAACGGTCAAGAAAACCAGCTTGGAGGCTTACAGCCGTCCGCGTGCCAATGGCGTGATAGCCATCAATATAGCCGAAGGCGATGAGGTGGTAGACGTGCGTCTCACCAATGGTAACAATGAACTGATTATGGCCAATCGCAATGGTAGGGCCGTACGCTTTGACGAGAACGCCATCCGCACTATGGGTCGTACAGCCACTGGTGTGCGTGGTATGCGTCTCGATGGCGATGACGATGCCGTGGTGGGTATGATAGTAGTCAACGATGCCGACCGCGAGTCGGTTATGGTAGTCAGCGAGAATGGCTATGGTAAGCGCTCGCAGGTGGCAGACTACCGTGTTACTAACCGTGGCGGCAAGGGTGTCAAGACCCTTTCTATCACGGATAAGACGGGCCGCTTGGTGGCCATCAAAAACGTTACCGACGACAACGACTTGATGATTATCAATAAGAGCGGCATTGTCATAAGGCTCGCCGTAGCTGACGTGCGCGTTATGGGCCGTGCCACACAGGGTGTACGCCTCATCAACCTGACCAAGAAGAACGATGTCATCGCCAGTGTATGCAAGGTGATGAGTTCCGAGTTAGAGTCGACTGTTGAGGAAGAGAGCCGTGCCGCCTGGGCGCAGAAGAGCGATGAAATCGTGCAGGACAATACAGCCCTGAATCTAACCGATAAAGAAATGGGTGCTTCAGATGCTGTTGATATCGAGCAGGACGACACCACGAATACGCCAGAGAAATGAATTAATGTAAACATCAAAACCTCATAACATTTATTGAATATGAAAAAGTTAATGATTGCTGTGTTGATGATGCTAAGCACATCAGCAGTATTTGCGGGCGACAGCGATGCTTTGAAGGCCATCTTAAAGGCTAAGACTTACAGAGAGGCTGCCAGTCTGGTCAAGTCAAGCGTAAACTCACTTGCCACCCCAGCCGAGAAGGCTAAGGCTTACAACTATCTGGTAGACCTGGCCATGAAGGCGGTAACACGTGAGCAGGCCACTATACAGGCCAACCAGCTCGTAGCCCAGCTCAAGACAGGTAAGGTACAGCCCTACGATACCCTGAACTACTACAAGGGCATCTACGATGCTATCGCCAACGCCATCGAGTGTGACAAGTACGACAATATGCCCGATGTCAAGGGCAAGGTTAAGCCCAAGTTCCATCAGGCTAACCAGAATAAGCTCTATGCCCTGCGTACCGAGCTTATCAATGCTGGCCAGAACTACGGCGAGGGCAACAAGCAGGAAGCCTTTAACAACTTCGCCCTATATGTGGAGAGTGCCAAGTCTAACCTGTTCAAGGAGATAGCAGCTGCCAAGGCTCCCGACCAGTACTTAGGCGAAGTGGCCCGCGTAGCCGCTGTGTACGCTTTCCAAAACAAGGATATGGACAAGGCCAACAAGTATGTTGACGTGGCCCTGGCCGACACCTCTTCGTACAAGCAGGCCCTGGATTTGAAGATATATCTGGCCTCGCAGAGCCTAAAGACCAAGAGCGACTCTATCCAGTTTGCCAATACCCTGCAGGGACTCTACGACAAGGATCCCAAGAACGACATGGTATTCAGCCAGCTGGCTGCCGTGTATCAGGCAGTAGGCAAGACGGCCGAGTCAGCCAAACTTATTTCTGACCGACTGAGCGCTGACCCCAACAACTATGCCGCCCTGGCCCTCAAAGCTCAGAACGCCATGAATAGTGCCACCACAGACCCCACAAAGTACGATGAGGCCATAGAGAATTTCAAGAAGGCTATCGCCATCAAGCCTAAGGACGATGCCCTGATATACACATATCTCGCATTCTGTATCAACGCCAAGGCAGCTGCCAGTCAGAAGGCTGCCGAGCAGAAGGCTATGATGACCGAGAGTGTGGGTTATTTGGAGACAGCCCGTGACCTGGATCCCGACCGCCGGCGTGCCAATTGGGCCTATCCTCTCTATCAGTGCTATTACACTCTCTACGGTGCCAACGACTCGCGTACCAAGGAAATGGAAGCCTTGGTTAAGTAACTTATAAGCTAACAGCATAGAGGGGGAGGTACCCTTTACAAAGGTTCCCCCCCCCTTTATTACATTTTATAATCATTATGTGGAAAGTTAGAGTAGTCTTTACGGTTTTTCTGCTTACTGTCGCAATAGGCCGTGGGGTGGCTGCACCTGCCGATAACCTTCAGACTCCGGCCGCACAGAGCAATAGGCAGCTCCAGCTACTCATTGCCAAGTTGCCCGTGTGCCACGATAGCGCTTTCTACTACAATCTGGTTGCCGACATCGTAACGACAGCTGTCAGGTGTGACAGCCTGGATCATCTGCCCAATGCCAAGGGCAAGGTTCGCCCCCAGTACCATCGAGCCAATGCCCAGACCGTAGGCCGTATCAGACACCAGTTGATAGATGGCGGTCTCTATTTTTATCAGAAGGACAATCTGCGTGCCTTGGCACTCCTGCAGCTATATCTCAACACCCAGCATCATCCTCTATTCCATAAACAACAACAGGAAACAGGCCTTGCGTCATTCTATGCAGGCCGTATTGCTTATGGCATGAAGGACTATGCTTTGGCAGAGCGTTACGCTGACGTGGCCCTAAAGGACAATGACTACGCACGCGAAGCTGCCCAATTGAAAATATACTGCATGAAAAACCACATAGCCAACGAGGAGGATGCTCAGACCTACATCCGCACGCTACAGGCCCTCTACGAGAAAGACCGGGGCAACGCGCATTACCGCGGACTCATCATCGAGTTTTATTCAGAGCGTGGCATGCATGCCGAACTGGCTTCCTTTGTCGACACCGAACTGGCCCGACATCATAAGGACAAGTTGCTGTGGGCGCTGAAAGGCGATACCGAGATGCAAGCCCATCGCTGGGATGTGGCCATAAACGCTTATCAGCACGCCGTAGTTCTGGACAGTCTGTTTCTACCCGCCTTATATAATATAGGTATCTGCTATACCTCCAAAGCCATCCAGACCCGCGACAGCATAGAGACTGGCGGGGGGCAGATAACTCAGAAACAGATAGCGGCCATCCGCCATCTACTGGCCGACGGCCAGCCCTATCTGGAAAAAGCACGGCGGCTGGATCCTCTGCGCCATACGGTAGACTGGGCGCCGCCCTTGTACCAGGTGTACTATGCGCTGGGCGACCCGCGGGCTGAAGAGGTAAAACGACTGATAAAAATGTAACTGCAAAGATGAGAAGGATAACATACATAATAATCATATTGTGCCTAAGCCTGTCGGCTTATGCCCAGAAGAAGGATATCGCCCAGGCCAGGGAGTTTGTTAAGAAGGGCAATAACCTTCCTACGGCCGAGCAACTCATGTCCAACCTGCTGAAAGACTCGGCTAACCGTCGAAATGACAAGATATGGCTCACGCTCTTTGATGCCCAGAAGAAGCAGTACGAGCAGGGTAACGAAAAACTTTACCTCAAGCAGCAGTACGATACTGCCAATCTCTTTGCTTCTGCCAAAAAGATGTTTCAGACACTCGAGGGGCTCGACTCTATTGATGCCCTGCCCGATGAAAAGGGCAGGGTCAAGCTCAACTACCGTAAGAAGCATGCCGCCCTGCTCAATGTGTACCGCCGCAACCTCTATAACGGGGGCATCTACTTCGTGCGCCACAATAAATACGATGAGGCTTACGGCTATTTTGACATGTACATCGACTGTGGCCGCCAGCCCCTCTTTTCTGACTACAACTATAACGACAACGACCCCAACATGCCTACGGCTGCTTACTGGGCAGTGTACTGCGGGTATAAGCTCAAGAATGCCAAGGCCACCCTACACCACACGTACCTTGCCCTGAAAGATACGACTCATTACCATTTTATGTTGCAGTACCTGGCCGAAACCTATAAGCAGGAGAACGATATGAAGCGGTATCAGCAGACGCTGGAGGAGGGCTTTGCCAAGTATCCACGGTTTCCCTTCTTCTTCCCCCGACTGATAGAATTCTACACCCAGCAAAACGCCTTGAAAGAGGCGCTCGATCTCTGTAACAAGGCGCTCCGCAACGATAGTACCAGCACTATTTACAACTTCTCTAAGAGTTCTGTTCTGCTGAGCATGAAGCAGTACGAGGCGTGTCGGGCGATATGCCAGGCGATGATAGAACGTAGGGATAGTCTGCCAGGGATATACCTCAATATGGGACTGGCCTACTTTAATCAGGCCGTCGAAATGGACAAGTTACTCAGGCAGTCGGCCAGTCAGCGCAAAGAGATTGTACGGCTCTATCAGAAAGCCATGCCCTATTTAGAGACCTACCGTAAGAAAGCACCCGACCAGAAACAGGTGTGGGGCTTACCTCTCTACACAATATATCTGAACCTGAACAAGGGTAAAGAGTTTGACGAAATAGATAAATTGCTACGATGAAGGCTACCGCAGAAATACTTACCAAGATAGGGGTTACTCAGCTCAACCCCATGCAGGAGACTACCATAGACGCCATTACCCATACAGCCAAGGATCTTATGGTGCTGTCACCCACGGGCTCGGGCAAGACGCTGGCTTATCTCTTGCCGCTCACCCAGCTGCTCGATGCTGACTCTGATGAAATGCAGGCTGTGGTCATCGTTCCCGGACGCGAACTCGCCCTGCAGTCGGTCAATGTATTGCAGGGCTTCGGTTCTGGTCTACGTGGCTATGCCTGTTACGGAGGTCGCCCCACAATGGACGAGCATCGTCAGCTGCGTCAGGTTAGGCCTCAGATAGTCTTTGCGACCCCCGGCCGTCTGAACGACCACCTTGACAAGCAGAACTTGCATACCGACCAGGTACGCTGGATAGTCATCGACGAGTTTGACAAATGTCTCGAAATGGGTTTCCACGATGAGATGGAGCGCCTGATAAGTCGTCTGCCACGCTGTGCACGCCAGATACTCCTGTCAGCCACACCCGCCGAGGAGATGCAGAGCCAGGATATACTGCGTAATCAGTTCGCCGTGCTCAACTTCATCCCTCGCGATGAGCAGGTGCCTACCCGTGTAAACATATACGAGGTGAGGAGTCCCGAGAAAGATAAGTTGAATACCTTGGCCCGCTTACTCTGCCAGTTGGGGCAGGGTAGTACCATCGTCTTTCTTAACTACCGCGATGGCGTAGAGCGCACCGCCGGGTTCCTCTGTCAGTGCGGCTTTACGGTCAGTACCTTCCATGGTGGGCTCGACCAGCGCCAGCGCGAGGCTGCCCTCTACCGTTTTTCTAATGGCTCATCCAACATCTTAGTGAGTACCGACCTCGCCTCGCGTGGCCTCGACATCCCCAACATTCAGCACATCGTACATTACCATCTGCCTGAGAACGAGGATGGCTACGTCCACCGCGTGGGCCGCACAGCCCGCTGGGATGCCCGGGGTGACAGCTATTTTGTCCTGGGCCCCGACGAGCAGATACCCGATTATGTAGATACCGACGTTCATGTCTATCCGCTCACTAATGACCCTCTGCCCATTCCCCAGCCCGTTATGGGCACCATCTATGTGGGCAAGGGTAAGAAAGACAAAATCTCCAAGGGCGACATCGTGGGCCTGCTCTGTAAGAAAGGCGGTCTGCGCAGCAGCGAGATAGGCCGTATCGACATCAAGGACTACTACGCTTATGTCGCTGTGCCTGCCTGCCATCTCCAAGCCGTGCTCCGCCAGATTAATGGCGAAAAGATAAAAGGCATAAAAACCCGATTTGAACAAGTGAGATAACAACTATAAAGGAAAAAACAATACTTAATAGAAAATAGTTCGTGTTTTATTTGCCTATGACGAATAATTCGCGTATTTTCGCAAATCATAAAATACTTAACCGTAAACTTTAAAAAATTGTTTAGTATGAAGAAGTACAATTTTAACGCTGGCCCATCGATGCTTCCAAGAGAGGTAATCGAGAATACCGCAAAGCAGATTCTGGATTTCAACGGTAGCGGTCTGTCGTTAATGGAAATTAGTCACCGAGCCAAAGACTTCCAGCCCGTAGTTGACGAGAGCGTAGCGCTGATTAAAGAGCTGCTCGAAATTCCGTCTGGCTATTCGGTTATCTTCCTTGGTGGTGGCGCCTCGTTACAGTTTATGCAAATCCCAGCCAACTTCCTGATTAAGAAGGCTGCTTATCTGAATACAGGTACATGGGCCAAGAAGGCCGAGAAAGAGGCTAAGCACTTTGGCGAGGTCGTAGAGGTTGCCTCGTCTGCTGATGCTAACTATACGTTCTATCCTAAGAATTTCGAGGTGCCTGCCGATGTCGACTATCTGCACATTACTACCAACAACACTATCTATGGAACCGAGTACCGTAAGGATTTCGACGTACAGGTTCCCTTGATAGCTGACATGAGCTCTGATATAATGAGCCGTCCCGTCGATGTGTCTAAATATACCGCCATCTACGCTGGCGCGCAGAAGAATATGGCCATGGCTGGTGTCACGGTTGTCATCGTCAAGGACGGCATGTTGGGCAAGGCTCCCCGCGAGTTGCCCACTATGATAGACTATCGTACCCATGTAGACAAGGGGTCTATGTTCAATACTCCGCCTGTAGTGCCCATCTACTCCCTTATGGAAACCATGCGCTGGGTAAAGGCACAGGGCGGCGTGGCCGAGATGAACCGCAGGGCTGTGGAGCGTGCAGACATGTTGTACGCTGAGATAGACCGCAATAAGCTGTTCAAGGGTACCGTGAAGGAAGAGGATCGCTCCGTTATGAACATCTGTTTCGTCATGAACGAGGAGTATAAGGACTTGGAGAAGCCATTCCTTGACTTTGCTACCGAACGAGGCATGGTGGGCATCAAGGGACACCGCTCTGTAGGTGGATTCCGCGCTTCGTGCTACAATGCGCAGACCGTAGAGGGTGTACAGGCCCTGATTAAGGCCATGAAAGATTTTGAGAACCAGCACTAAACCAGCCACGCACATGAAAGTATTAGTTGCTACAGAGAAACCATTTGCCGCCCCCGCGGTAACTGGTATCAAAAACGAGTTGGAATCTGCCGGAAACCAGGTAGCGTTCTTAGAGAAATATACCGAGAAAAGTCAGCTGTTAGCGGCTGTGGCCGATGCCGATGCCCTGATAGTACGCTCGGACAAGGTTACCCCCGAAGTGCTCGATGCAGCCAAGAACCTAAAGATAGTGGTACGTGCCGGAGCCGGATATGACAACATAGACTGCGCCTATGCCAAGTCTAAGGGCATAGTGGTAGAGAATACGCCTGGGCAGAACTCCAACGCGGTGGCCGAACTGGTCTTCGGACTATTAGTGTACACCGTCCGCAATTTCTATAACGGTAAGAGCGGATCGGAGTTGAAGGGCAAACGCTTAGGCATCCTCGCCTTTGGCAACGTGGGTCGCAATGTGGCCCGTATAGCCAAGGGCTTTGATATGGAGGTGTCGGCTTACGATGCTTTCTGCCCTGCCGAGGCCATAGAGGCAGCCGGGGTACATGCCTGCAAGTCTCAGGACGAGCTGTTCCAGACCAATGACATCGTATCGCTGCACATCCCGGCTACCCCGCAAACGGTTAACAGCATAGGTTACCGCATGGTCAATCAGCTGCCCAAGCATGGCATTCTGATTAATACCGCCCGCAAGGAGGTAATCAACGAGCCAGAACTGCTCAAACTGATGGCCGAGCGCGAAGACCTGAAGTTTGTAACCGACATTAAACCTGATGCTGACGCAGACTTTGCTAAGTTCGAGGGGCGTTACTTCTCGACACCCAAGAAGATGGGCGCTCAGACAGCCGAGGCCAATATCAATGCCGGTATAGCTGCTGCTAGCCAGATTAACTCTTTTTTCGAGTCTGGCACAGCCAAGTTCCAAGTAAATAAGTAAACTTTAACCTATTTCCCCTCCTCTTTGCAGGAGGGGAAACATTAATTAAAACCTTAAACTATGGCAATCGTTAAACCTTTTAAGGGCTTGCGCCCTCCCAAGGAATTGGTCGAGGAAGTAGAAGCACGCCCGTATGACGTATTAGACTCCGAGGAGGCCCGTATTGAGGCCGGTACCAACGAGAAGAGCCTGTATCACATCATCAAGCCCGAGATTAATTTTGAGCCGGGTATTTCTGAATATGACCCGCGGGTATATGAGAGTGCCAAGCAGCAGTTTGAGAAGTTCCAGAAAAACGGCTGGTTGGTACAGGACACTGCAGAACATTACTACATATACGCCCAGACCATGCAGGGTAAGACCCAGTATGGCATCGTGGTAGGGGCTTACGTGGCCGACTACATGAACGGCGTAATCAAGAAACATGAACTTACGCGAAGGGACAAGGAAGAAGACCGGATGAAACATGTGCGCGTATGTGATGCCAATATGGAGCCCGTGTTCTTCGCCTATCCTGACAACGAGGTTCTCAACAAGCTCATCATGCGCTATGCGTCTACTAAGCCCGAGTACGATTTCGTGGCGCCCATCGATGGCTTCCGCCATCAGCTCTGGGTAGTAAGCGATGCCACCGATATAGATACCATTACCACCGAATTTGCCAAGATGCCCAGCCTGTACATAGCCGATGGTCATCACCGGTCGGCCGCAGCCGCCTTGGTGGGAGCCGAGAAGGCCAGTGCGCATCCCAGACATACGGGCAAGGAAGAGTACAACTACTTTATGGCCGTATGTTTCCAGGCTTCGCAGCTCACCATATTGGACTATAACCGCGTGGTTAAGGACTTGAACGGCATGACTTCCGAGGAGTTTCTGAAGGCTCTTACCAAGAACTTTATCGTTGAGAAGAAGGGTACCGAGGCTTACGCCCCCAAGCAGCTGCACGAGTTCTCGCTCTACCTGGACGCCAACTGGTACAGCCTGAAGGCCAAGGAGGGAACCTACGACGACACCGATCCCATTGGCGTGCTCGATGTAGACATCTCGTCGCGCCTTATCTTAGACGAGTTGCTGGGCATTAAGGATCTGCGGAGCGACAAGCGCATAGACTTCGTGGGCGGCCTGCGAGGGCTGACCGAACTGAAGCGCCGGGTAGACTCTGGCGAGATGCGTATGGCCTTGGCCCTCTATCCCGTAACGATGAAGCAGATTATGGACATTGCCGACAGCGGCGAGATAATGCCGCCCAAGGCTACATGGTTTGAGCCCAAACTCAGAAGTGGGCTTGTAATTCACAAATTGGATGACTGACGAATATAAAACGATAACAGAACAGGTAGGCGAGGGCTTCTACTCTGAAAAGCGGAGTAAGTTCCTCGCCTTCGCACATCATGTGGAGACGGTAGACGAGGTAAAGGCCCTGCTGGCCACCTACCGTAAGAAGTATTATGATGCGCGCCACGTGTGCTATGCCTATGTATTAGGCCCTACGGGGGCCGAGTTTAGGGCCAATGACGACGGCGAGCCCTCATCAACAGCAGGAAAACCCATCCTGGGACAGATCCATTCGGCCGAACTTACCAATGTGCTGGTCGTGGTGGTACGCTATTATGGTGGGGTCAACTTAGGTACAGGCGGACTGATTGTGGCCTACCGCTGTGCGGCGGCCAATGCCTTGGCCCATGCCACCGTCGAGCCCCGTCTGGTCGAAGATACCATTACCTACACCTTTGCCTATCCCATGATGAACGCCGTGATGCGCGTCATCAAGGAGATGCAGCCCCGCATAGTGGCCCAGAGTTTTGACAATACCTGCTCTGTCACCCTATCTATACGCCGCGAGATGGCCGAAGCCCTTCGCAGCCGCCTGGCCCACCTCTCGTTCGAGCAGTAGGGTAGTCTTTTATTTATCCAGGCGTATGATGCGTCCCCAGCGTATCCCCTTGGCAGGCGTGCCGGGGTCTGCGATGTACCACTTGTAAGGCTCTATGGCAAGCGAGGGCGTGGCTGTACAGCGGCTGAAGTGGTCGCGGTACATCACGTAGTGGCCTGTGCCGCCCATGGCCCGCTTCTGATAGACACCCTGTATAGTCAGCGCTCCCACCGTGATTTTAGGTGCAGCTGCGTTGGCGTTATAGTTTACCTTTACCTTATTTATAATATAGGGAGGCTTATCAAAAGTTCCTGTCAGCAGATAGGGCGTGTTGGCCTGTAGCCGCTCGCCGCTTTTCAGCCTGCGCAGCATGAGCGTACCCTGGTTGGCCTTGTTAGGCTGATAGATAACCACACCGCTGCCAAACACTTGCCACGGGTCAGCGATGGCAAAGGGTAGCATCAGGGTGTTGTACAGTCCGTTGGCAAATGTCCTGTCAAAGCGCACCGTACCCTCAAAGTTTACCGTGGCCAAGTCGGTATTAGCATCGAGTGCCAGTATGGGGTCGGGCTTCTTCTCGCCCACCACGTAGAGCAGTATAGGCGATGTGTTGGTTGATGTCTTGCCCGTCAGCCTGTATTCTGACACGGTCTGATGGTGGCGAAAGTACTTGGGGCCCAACCTTACTTCGTAGTTGCTGCCGTTTTTCTCTATATATACAGAGTCTGTGGGCGTAGGGGTGAGGCTGAACAGGTCGTACAGGGCTGTGTTCGCCGTAACCGAGCGGGTCACTGCCGATACATAGAGCCCCTCTGTCGGGGCAAATAGGTAGAAGTGGCCGGCCACCCGTTTTAGTTGCAGTGTGGTGGTTCTGGTGGCCAGCTCCTCTATGTTGGCGTTTATCTTAGAGTGGGTCAGCTTGTAGATGTTGGCATCACCGCCCCTTGTATCGCGGGTTATCTCCAGGTTGCACAGCCCTCCCGACTTCTTATAGGTAATGATGCATTCGGCCCCGTTGGCAAAATCACTCACCGAGGTGGCCCGCTTGTATTCGGGTGTCTGTCCCTGGGCGGTACTGAGTGACACCACTACTAACAGCCCTACTATCCATTGGCGCAACATATCATTTCTTTTTATAGTTTATAATCCGCATCCCCATCGTCAGCATGGGCACTGGGCTTTTGGTTGACGTTCCTATTGCAAAGATACCTTTTTTATTTAATAAACTATTCAGAACGGTTCAAAATAATTGCTTTACATCCGTTTTTGCCATAACGGGTAGTGTGTTGGTCATAGTTCTGGTGTCAGAGACAGGTCGGGCAAGTCCCGCGGAACCAGCTATCGTAGCTGTGAGGCTGAAGCCAAATAGGGGAGTTGTAGGTGGATGAGTAGCGGTAGTCTCTAAACGACAAGGAGCGATCTCGCCTGCACCAGGCAGAGAAACTTAATTCTCGTATCTGTGGGCGAGAGCGCTCCCGTAATTGTCAAACCCCAATTTGTAAGTCTCCTTACATCCTCTTAGTTATAGGATACACCATTGAATAGTGCCGATAGAAAGTTCGGATTCAGTATTTTGAATCATCAATGATGGGGCGAGCATAATTTTTAGAGTTAATGCCTATCTTGGCCCAACCTCCATCTGCAAAATAGCCACTGCCTCCTAACATATCCAGGCTTTTGCCATTATTACTATCATTAAGCCATAATTCTGAAGACCAGTAATTACCCTCCATATAACTTTCACTACTTTTATCATTAGCAGGAAGGAATATATAGTTCTTTTCTTTAGAATAACCTAAATGAATACCATAGAAAATAAAGCCAGGTTTTCCGTTTTCCATACCCGTAGTTTTACCAATCTTGTCCCCATTAACTATATTCATCTCTTTTTCTCCTTAAAGCAATCTTTCTTTAGTTCTCTGGGCCACTTACTGTTTCCCAGACATCGTCGTCATCGCCATAACTAACTTTTTTGATTGGTATCAATGCCAGCATTTACATTCGGGTTGCTGCCAGCCAACATGGGCTGAGCTTCCACCTCGCATACAAAGATGCGAGGAACTTGATACTTTTCCTTTTTCCTTTTTTAGATATTGATTAGTGGTGATAAAAAAACGTTATCCTGTTATTTCCAGATGTATATATGTTATCCTTATTTACTAGAGCGAGTATAAAGTTATGTAATATTGTTAAGAAGTTAACAACTATTTCATAAATATTAAGTTAATTCTTGCCCAATGGCCCTCTCAGCCACTCCCGACGCCCCTTTTCCCGACACCAGGTTGCTAACCACGGTTGGTGCAGCCCTCATAGTACCCATCCCTATGGCTCCCTCGCCCACAGGAGAAGCTTGGGCGAACGGGGAATGAAGGCTTAGTAATGGGGGGACGCGGCTTCCAAAGTGTCCCCAGGTGCTGCCGAAGCAGGGGAAATGGTCATAAAATGCGAATAAAACGATAGATTTCAACAATATTTGTGCCCTAAACTCGTTATTTACCTAAATGAAAGATTTACTATACATCTGGGCGATAGCCCTGGCAAGCATATTCCTTACAGCGTGCGACGATGACGACTTCACGCTGTCACCCTCGGCCGTGCTCACATTCTCGGCCGACACGGTCAAGGTCGATACGGTGTTCAGCAACACCCCCTCGGCCATGCGTACTTTCTGGGCCTATAACCGCAATGGCAGTGGGCTGCGCTGTACGTCCATCCGGCTGGAACGGGGCAACCAGAGTGGTTTCCGCGTCAATGTACAGGGCACCTACTTAGGGCCAGAGAGCGGCTATCAGACGAGCGATGTAGAGCTACGCAAGGGCGACAGTCTGCGGGTGTTTGTCGAGGTTACGCCCGCCAGGCAGAACAGTCCCAAGCCCACGCTGGTAGAGGACAACCTGCTATTTACGCTGGAGAGCGGACAGGTCCAGAAGGTCAACCTGCAATCCTTTGCCTGGAATGCCACCCTGGTGCGTTCCCTACAGGTAACCCGCGACACCACCTTGGCAGGTCCGGTGCCCATCGTGATACAGGGTAATGTCCAGGTGGCCCCTGGTGCCACGCTTACCTTGGCCCCCGGCACCACGCTCTACTTCCACGGGTCGGCCGGCATGGAGGTGGGCGGATGCCTGAAGAGCCTTGGCACGGCCGATGAGCCCGTTACGTTGCGGGGCGACCGCATAGACCACATGTTTGACTATCTGCCTTACGATCGCGTGTCTGGTCAGTGGCACGGCATCCACTTCGCCGACTCCTCGTACGGCAACGAGCTGGTCTATACCGACCTGCACGGAGCGTTTGACGGTATCGTGGCCGACTCGGCCGATGTAACCCGCCTCAAACTATCGCTCATCAACTCGACTGTACACAACAGTAAGGGTGTAGGGGTGTCCCTCAATCAGGTCAAGGCCGTCCTGGAAAACAGCCAGATAACCAACTCCCTGCGCCAGTGTGTGTCCATAACGGGGGGCGACGTCAGTATCAACCAGTGTACCATCGCCCAGTTCTACCCCTTTGACGGCAACCGCGGTGCTGCGTTTGCCATGACCGGCCCGCTGGTCAACATGCTGTGCCAGAACACACTTATCACCGGCTATGCCGACGATGAGATGATGATAACCACCCATAAGAAGCTCACGTATCGTTTTGCCGACTGCATCATACGCACCCCCAAGATTACCACGGCCGACAGCGTGTATTTTACCCGCGTGGTGTACGAGGACATCGAGGACACCACCCACTGCGGCCGTAAGCACTTTGCCCGCATGAACACCCACAACCTGATATACGACTTCGGGCTCGACAGTCTGAGCTCGGCCATAGGCCGGGCCAGTCAGCTCACCGCGCTCCCACACGACCGGTTGGGCCGGCGTCGCGACGAGCATCCCGATATAGGAGCTTACGAATACTTAAACCATAGATAGTATGGAAACAATCCACATAGACATCACCGTAAGGGCTTGTAGCATGGACGAGCTGTCGGTCGCCGACCGGCAGTTGGTAGAGCAGGCCAAGCAGGCCACGGCCAACTCGTATGCCAACTATAGCCACTTCCACGTGGGGGCCGCCCTGCGTCTGGCCGACGGCTCTATTCAGATAGGGGCCAACCAGGAGAACGCCGCCTTTCCTTCGGGCCTGTGTGCAGAGCGCAGCGCCATCTTCGCCGCCCAGGCCATGCACCCCGAACATGCCATAACCGCCTTGGCCATAGCCGCCTGTAACGCCAATGGGTTTACCCAGGAACCCGTTACGCCCTGTGGCGCCTGCCGGCAGGTCATCCTGGAAATGGAGGATCGCTATCAGTCGCCCGTACGTATTCTGCTCTATGGGCAGCGGGTGGTCTACTGCCTGGAGAGTGTCAAGGACCTGATGCCCCTGTCGTTTGTAGACAAGAACATGCACATGTAGGCTGCCCGCGTAGCTCCCCATCATCTCAGACCGTATAACGGTGACGTCAGTCGTCATCGCTATGTGGTCTGTTGCCCATCGCGCCAGAATTAAAGGCAAAAAGTGGAAAGGTAAAAAAGTAACAAGCACAGCTTGAAATCCTCATTAGTGGGCTAATGACTGCTGCGGGAAACGAAAAGACCGACCTTTAGACTTCTAAAGACGGCTCCCAGCATCGAAAAGGTCGGCTTCCACAATTTCCGCAACAGCCATTGGCGTGCAGAAAGCCAGCGCCAGCGTGCAGGCAGCGCCTTTTATTTTTTTGCCTTTTACTTTTTTTACTTTTCAATGTTACTCAGGCATATACATAGGACAAGATTATGAGACTTTTCTTTGAAAATTACGCTAAAATCTGCTGAATAGCTTAAAATGAGCTATTTATGAGTCTTTCACCTCAATAGAGGTAATGATTTGGCAACAGTCCCAATTTCTGCAATATGCATACGTTTGCTGTCAAACAACTCTTCTCCGCTGCAAAGGTACAATAACTACATGAAATAACAATCGTTATATTGGAATAATTTACATAAAATAGCTTAGTTTATAATTATTATCGCAAAATTTAATGTATATTTGCAGCAAAATTCGGTGAATTTATGAAACTAAACAAGATAAAAGATGTCTTAGATAGCAAGGGTATTTCACAAACCTGGCTGGCAAAACAGTTAGGCAAGAGCTTTAGCACGGTTAATTGCTATGCTCGGAATAAATATCAACC
>JALEKD010000034.1 GCA_022769285.1 Prevotella sp. | reverse complement strand
AGCCAAGCTAAAGTTAAACTTTTTGCGATTATAACTGCAAAAATACTGAATTCATCTGTTTTAGTGGCAGGATGTGTTAAAAATAAGCGCTGCGCTTAATTTTTAGGCCGACATTCTGTTTAGACATGAAAACAACCTATTACCTTTGCATCATAATAAAAGCGACACCAAAAACTCAAAGTAGTAGTACAGAAAACAGGGATAACATGGGAGTAAGAGTTATCGCGCTGAAACACGCCTTTCGCATTTCGCTGCCTATCATGGCTGGCTACGGGTTCTTAGGGCTCACCTATGGCATATACATGCACGAACTGGGCTTCAATGCCCTTTACCCCATGCTACTGGCCATCACCGTATATGCAGGGAGCGCAGAGTTTCTGGTAGGCAACATGCTATTAGGCAGTTGTCACCCCTTGCAGGCTTTTCTGATGGTGCTAATGGTCAATGCCCGGCACCTCTTTTACGGGTTGGCCATGATAGACAGGTACAAGGGCATGGGCTGGAAGAAGTTCTTCCTCATCTTCGGCATGTCCGACGAGACCTTTGCCCTGACCTGTTCGGTCAAAGTTCCCGTAGGAGTAGACCGGAGATGGGCACTGCTGTGACTTACCTGGCTGGACGAAGCCTACTGGGTGACAGGAGCCACCGTAGGCGGACTGATAGGGCCGCTGATTACCTTCGACCTCACGGGGTTAGACTTTGTGCTAACCGCTATGTTTACAGCCATATTCGCCGACAACTGGATTAGGGAGCGCAGCCATACCAGCAGCCTCTCGGGCCTGTTTATCTCGGCTTTCTGCCTGCTGCTGTTCAGTGCTGACAACTTCATCATACCGAGTATGGTCGTAATACTTGTGTTTCTTACCATTTACCGCAAGCAAGGGAGGGAGGCTGCATGAACATCTATCAGCTAATCATCATGGTAGCAGCAGGCGTGGTGGCAACCATGCTCACCCGGTTCATCCCCTTCATAGCTTTCCGCGCTGACAGGCCCACCCCTAAATACATCCTGTACCTGGGCAAGGTGCTGCCGCCGGCCGTCTTCGCCTTATTGGTGGTCTACTGTCTGCGAGACACGGCCGCGGCAGCCCCCACTGGCATCGCTCTGTCGCCCAATGCCATGGCGCAATTTATCGCTGTGGCGTTCACCATCGCCATACACGTGTGGAAGAAGAATCTCATGCTGTCCATTGCCGCCGGCACCATCTGCTATATGGTACTCATCAGACTATGATGGGTCGACAGAGGATAACAGATAAGTTACTCAGATAGCAGAAGCCTATCAGCAAGTGGATGCGGGGCACCCATAGTATCACCATAGGCACGCTTGCACTTATCGGAAATGCTCTCCAGGCCCCTATACTCCACGTGGTACACCAGGATGCCGATATATATATGTAACACGACTATCATCGGTCAAGCCAAGAGCCCAGATACAAAAACGGGCCTTAGCTTGGCCGATTTTCTTATCAGTCCTATAAGGCTAAAGCATTCTACGCAAGACCCCATCAGTACTTGCCGCCATTCACAGATGAGGTTTACAACCTTAATTCCATATTAAGGTGCAGCAAACCCTCGAGCATGAATGGAGCCGAGGTGGCCACGAAGCCAAATTTCTCATAGAAGTGCTGCTTGGTGAGCTGCGCCTCTATCTCTATCAGGGTCACCGGGGCAAGATAGGTTCTCGCGGCCTCTATGGCTTTCTGGAATATGAGCGTCCCGTAGCCCTTTCCACGCTCCGTAGTGATAACCCGGCCGATACTGACATGGGCCAACTTGGTACCCGTAGGACACACACGGCTCATGGCCACTATCCTGTCGCCACGGGTCAGCCACAGATGAATGGCCGACTGGTCGCTGTAGTCGACATCCTGATACACACAGTTTTGCTCAACGATGAATACGGCCGAGCGGATGTGCAGCAGGTCGTAAAGTTCTGACGTGGCGAGCTGGTCGAACGTCTTTATATGGAGAACACACCCGTTTTCCAGTGTCTGTTGCTCTGATATGCTCATTGTTGCTTGATATTTAGTCTGCCTGAGATAGTGCCGGCCAGTAGCCTCGCGTCAGTGCGGATGGCCAAGGCCGTGTCTATCTATGCAAAGGTAATGCTTTTAGGTGAGAAAGACGGCCCCCGCCCTACCTAATAGTTGCCCCAAAAGCCTTGGCATGCCCCCTCCACGGAAGTGGCCCATCAAAAACCCCGAGTTAGCAACAGCCGAAATTTGGCCGTTGTCCGTCTTTTATCTATCTTTGTACCCCCAAGCACTCCGTCCGCAGACTTGGGATGTAGAGCCGAGGACTGAGGACGGCCGTCGCATGACATGAAACCGATGTCCGGAGTCTGCGAATGGAGGGAAAGTGGATAGCTACACAAACTATTTATAACCAATCAACATGACAATGAAGTACTTACTACAGGAAATGCCAGACATGCGCCACACGGGAGAAAAGCGCGTGTACCCCAAGGCCGTTAACAGCGGACTGATCTCTACCCAGGAATTGATAAAGATAATGCAGACACACAACCATGCGCTGGCGCCCAGCGTGGCTCAGGCTGTGCTGAGCGACGTGGCCCACGCCGTGGCGTGCCTGCTGGCCCAGGGCCACTCCGTGGGGCTCGACGGCATAGGCACCCTGTCGGTGGCGCTATCCTTTGACGGCGGCAAGGCTGCCGAGACTGTCTCGGCCGACGGCACCATGTCCCACCGACACGTCGGGGTAAAGGGCGTAAACCTAAAGGCATCCCCCACCCTACTGGCACGCCTACAAGCCATAGCCAAGCCCGTAAGGGCCAATGGCGGAGTGAGGGCGCTGAAGTCCGGACTGGGCTCGCGCGACGAGCGCATGGAACGCGGCCGACAAATAGCAGCCAGCCGCGGATTTGTAACCCTGTCGGCCTATGCCCAGACCAACCACCTGAGCCGGTCGGTGGCCTGGGCCGAACTGCAGGCTACCGCCACCGACCCATCGCTGCCTCTGCGTCCCGTGGGCCGCGGCTCGCACCGAGTGTGGGTGGCCCGGCAGGCAGACACAGAATAATCACAAAATGTCTTCATGCCATCTCCCGATCTGAACCGGCAGGCCACCCTACAGCAAATAGTGGCCGAGAGACTGCGCGCCCTGCCCCCCATGTTGCTCTTCGTACTTCCCAGCATGCTGCGATGGATATACCGACATGGCAAATAGGTTGCCTGATACGTAGGGACAGATATGGTAAGCCTACTAATAACAGCAAAAAAGCCGCCCCCAGTCACGCTGTGTGACCGGGGCGGCTTGTATAGTAATGCCCTCCGTGAGAGACTTGGTGGCGATAAGGCTTATTATTCGGCCTTGTCGGCGATGGCTTGCTTAATGAGTCCTTCGAGCTCCTCGCACAGCTCGGGGTTGTCGCGCAGGAGGGCTTTGGTGGCATCGCGGCCCTGAGCCAGTTTGGCACCGTTATACGAGAACCAGCTGCCACTCTTCTGGATGATGCCGTACTCAACACCCAAATCCAGAATCTCGCCTGTCCGGGAGATGCCCTCGCCAAACATAATCTCAAACTCGGCCTTGCGGAATGGCGGAGCTACCTTGTTCTTGACAATCTTGACACGGGTCTCATTGCCGATAATCGTGTCGCCATCCTTGATAGGCGTACCCTTGCGGATGTCCAGTCGCACGGAGGCATAAAACTTCAAGGCGTTGCCACCTGTGGTGGTTTCGGGGTTGCCGAACATCACGCCAATCTTTTCGCGCAGCTGGTTAATGAAAATGCAGGTGGTATTGGTCTTGGCGATGGTAGCAGTGAGTTTGCGCAGGGCCTGGCTCATCAGGCGGGCCTGCAAGCCCACCTTGTTGTCGCCCATGCTACCCTCTATTTCTGACTTAGGGGTAAGGGCGGCCACCGAGTCGATGACCACGATGTCTACTGCAGCCGAGCTGATAAGCTGGTCGGCTATCTGCAGGGCCTGCTCGCCATTATCTGGCTGAGAGATCCACAGGTTGTCGACATCGACGCCCAGCTTGGCGGCATAGAAACGGTCAAAGGCGTGCTCAGCATCGATGAACGCGGCTATGCCACCCTGTTTCTGGGCCTCAGCGATGGCGTGGATGGCCAGGGTGGTCTTACCCGATGACTCGGGACCGTAAATCTCAATGATACGGCCCTTGGGGTAACCGCCTACGCCGAGGGCGACATCCAGGGCTATCGAGCCAGTGGGAATTACCTCGACATTCTCGATATGCTGATCGCCCAACTTCATAATAGACCCCTTGCCGAAGTCTTTCTCTATCTTGGCCATAGCTGCCTGGAGAGCTTTCAGTTTACCCTCCTGTGCCAGCTGCAGTTCTTCGTTGGTTGCTTCTTTCTTTGCCATAAATAGGTATTATCTATAAATGTGTAATAAATGGTTGTGATACTTGTATGAGTAGCGACGGCCGTCGCAGTTAGAGCTCCAGGTCGCCGTCGAACACCTCGTGCCAGGGCAGCCCCTGCTTGTTGAGCTGTTCCATGAATGGATCCGGGTCGAAGTCCTCGACATTCCATACGCCCGGCTTGCGCCAGATACCCTTGAAGAACATCATGGCGCCTATCATGGCGGGCACACCGGTGGTATAGCTTACGCCCTGCATGCCTGTCTCTTGATAAGCCTCCTGGTGCTTGCAGTTGTTGTAGACATAGTAGGTGTGTTCCTTGCCGTCCTTGATGCCGCGGATGCGGCAACCGATAGAGGTCTCGCCGTCGTAGTTCTCGCCCAGGTCCTGAGGATTGGGCAGCACGGCCTTGAGGAACTGCAGGGGAACTATCTTTACCTTGACCTGCTTGCCACTACCATCGGCCAACGGAGCCTCGTACTCTATCTCGTCGATACGCGACATGCCTAAGTTCTGTATACAGTCGAGATAGGTAAGATACTGCTGACCAAAAGTCATCCAGAAACGGGCCTGACGGATGGTAGGATAGTTCTTGACCAGGCTCTCGAGCTCTTCGTGGTGCATGAGATAACTCTCACGCGGGCCTATATTAGGATAGGTGATGGGCTGATGGACAGCCAAAGGCTCGGTTTCGAGCCACTGTCCGTTCTGATAGTAGAGGCCCTTCTGGGTTATCTCGCGGATATTGATTTCAGGGTTAAAATTAGTGGCAAAAGCCTTGTGATGGTTACCAGCATTGCAGTCTACGATATCCAGGTAATGGATTTCGTCAAAATAGTGCTTAGCGGCATAGGCAGTATAGACGCCGCTTACGCCCGGGTCAAAACCACAACCCAGAATAGCGGTAAGTCCGGCTTTCTCGAACTTGTCCTTATAAGCCCACTGCCAGCTATACTCGAAGTGAGCCTCGTCCTTAGGTTCGTAGTTGGCGGTGTCCAAATAGTTGCAGCCACAGGCCAAACAGGCATCCATGATGGTGAGGTCCTGATAAGGCAGGGCCAGGTTGATAACCAACTCGGGCTTGAAGCTATTGAAGAGCACCTTGAGCTGCTCTACATCATCGGCATCCACCTGGGCGGTCTTAATATTTGGGTTGCCTATCGCCTTGACTATCTTGTCGCATTTCTCCTTACGGCGACTGGCTATCATAAAGTCGGTAAACACATCGGCATTCTGGTTAATCTTGAATGCCGCTACGGTGGCGACGCCTCCGGCGCCAATCATCAGTACTCTGCTCATTTCTGTCTATTTTATTTCATTTGAATCTATTCCAAGGGCTCGCATCAGCGAGTAGCCTAATATCTCCTGCCGATAGTTGCCACCTACCAATGGCTGCATGGCCAACAAGGTTATACGCTGCTCGTCGTTAGCATCGCGCAGGGTGTTGCGCAGGGTCTCTATCAGCTCACCATTGGTCTCATCAGGTATCAGCGCGATACGTTTCACTTCGCTATGGCCCAGCAGATTGCGCAGGACATCAAGCATGGTAGCATCATTGCCGGCAAACTCGCCCGTAGCGACATCAGCAAAGGTGAACTCGCCCATCTGGGGGTCATCGAAAGCCTGCCCGTCAAGTTCCGTAGCATAGGTACCAGGAACAAAGTTCTCCATCTTGGGGTTCTTGCGGTCGTGTATCAGCACCACCTGGGTCTCGTGTTTGCCAGGGCGCAGTCCGCCATCGAGGGCCACGCACACTGCCCACTGGCTCATATCGGCTGGAGGAATACGGCGGCCTATCATCCGCTCAAAGTTGACTGTAAGGTCGAACGCCACCTTATCTATATAATCGGCATCGGCCACTATTACATTCTCGCTCCACTTGATATTGCCTGTATCTGGTATATTCATATTGCAAATATACCATTTTTTTTCGATATGAGTTAAGAGAAAATAATAAAAGTGACAAAATATTTGCGGACAACCATCATGGTTATACCCTACTCCATATCCATGCCAGTAATAGATATCCGCATGGTTGAATGGCGCAACAGAAAACTCTGGCCATGGGCAGGAAGAGATATTGTGCGTTTCTCCCTACCTCTATTGATTACGAACTCGAAATTGCCGTCCACCACACAGAGCTTGGTGAGGTAGTCGCCATCCCTCAGGCCCACCTATTCTGCCTCGCTGCCCGCTATTATTTTTTTCACCATATAAGTTTTACCTTTATCCAACACCTCTATGTACATACCATTAGGGGGGGCTACATAGTCATTCTTTTTGGTAATCCAATTATAACGAGTCTGAGTGGTGCTGCCAGTACGTATTTGCAGTACCACAGGCGGCACATAGGTAGTAAAGATTGACTAATCTGTATTGGTAGTTATGGGTAATTGGTCTTACGCCGTCTGGGCCTTGTATCAAGCGGCCCCGTAGAGAAGGGGACAAATCCTAATTGTTGCATCCAAAACGGCGTGTCCCGCAAGACAAGCGTACATTGATTTTAATCCTGTCCTTTCTTCTTACGGGGATCCATATACGTCAATTGGTGCGTATTCGATTTGGCCATAACAGCGTAGAACTGCTCAACACTCATATCCTTAGTGTCCAAGCCATCTATCGCTCTTACAATACAGCCCAAGCGGGAAAGATTGGTAGACTTAGCTTGGTCTATCTATATATAAACCTCGTTCTCAAGATCTTTCAGCTGTGCCGACTGATGTGATATATCATCTTAACCTCAAAGTGATGCTGCTGGGCTGCTTGGACAGCGATAGTAACTGTCTATTTATATAATAAGGTATCAACAAGTCAAAGAGCACAGCCGTCCTGTCCCCACAGGGCAGGGTGGCGTGCAAAGGTAAGCACAAACAGGCCAACGGCCAAGAATACGGGGGCCGTAGCAGGGCAAGGTAACCATACCCCGGCCCTCCGTTCCGGGATG
>JALEKD010000033.1 GCA_022769285.1 Prevotella sp. | reverse complement strand
GTGCAAAGTAAAAGAGTAAAAAGGCAAAAAAGCAGTTTCTGCTGTCAGCAGGGCGACCACGGTTCCCGCACCCGCCATTCCCCTATCGCCCTGGAGCGGTTTGGAAACTATGGGCGACCCTCGCCATCCCAGCGCTTTTTTACTCTTTTACATCTTTACCTTTCTACTTTTTAAGAGGGGGTACCTACAACCGGTCTAACGATTGCCGCGGCTGTGTCTGTTGGGCTTTGTACTGGGTGGGGGTCAGTCCCGTAATGCTCTTGAACTGCGCGCTGAGATAGGCAGTACTCGAATAGTGCATTTGCAGGGCTATCTCTGACAGCGTGAGCTGTCCGTACAGCAGCAGTTCCTTGACGCGCTCGATGCGCTGATGGATATAGTAGCGCTCGATGGTGGTGCCGGTAACCTCGGAGAACACCCTGCTGGCCGAGGCGTAGTCGCAGTGGGTAAGGCGGGTAATGTTGGCCGACAGGTTGGCAGCGGGGTCCTCCTGGCCATGGTGTACCATCTGGACAATGGCGGTACGGATGAGCTCGGCGGTCTGCTGCCGCTGCTCGTCTATAAGTTCAAAGCCGGCCTGGGCCAACAGCTCGCGCAGGGTGGCTATGGTGGCCTCCGCGGGAACGCCCTGCACCCGCACGCAGCCCAACTGGACAGACAGCGGAACCATTCCGGCCTGTCGCAAAATGACCGTGACGGAAGCTATGCAGCGGTCGCACACCATATTCTTAATGATAAATGTCGTATCCATACCCTTTCTCTATTCTGGGATAGAGATGGCATAAGCCGAAGCCATCAAGTTTGCCCAAATGACCGAGGTGCAGCCTATCATATACCAAGATAGTACAAGCCGAGTGGCATGAGCTTGCTCAGATGGCCGAGGCGTAGCCTATCCTCTGCAAAGATAGTGCAAGCCGGAGAGACTACAAAACAATTTATGCCTTTTATTTTCGCCCACTCCCATGCTCCTGTATCGCGCGCGTACCTTTATATATATAGCACCATCGTGGGCCAGGGGGCCTCAACGCCTGCGGGCGGGATGTGAGGAACCGAAAAACACACCGAAAGGGCTCCTAAAGGGTCGGAAAGCGCAAATGGGTGTTAAATTTATCGTTTTTCGATATTTTCTTTGCCGTTTTTCTTGGTCTAAAAAAAATCAATGCGTACCTTTGCATTATCGAAAAACGATAAAAGAATATCATTAAACAAAAAATAATGACCACTAAACGCAAATTCAATCTCTATTGCATCTTACTTCTGGCAGCCGTGGTCCTCTCTCTCTTCACGGCTGCCCAGAAGTTTGCCACAGGCTTCAGCCAAGGCTGGAGCGATGCCACCATCAACATGCAGCGCAGTGCCGGAACGGCCAACTACGAGGCATACGAGCTAACCCTGCAGGCCAAAGACCCCAGGCAGTGCGAGCTGGCCCTTACCAACACCGCCACAGGCAAGACCGACTCGCTGCGGGTAAGCCAGGCCATGGCCTGGATATCTACCAGCCAGCACCCCACCGAGAGCCTACTGCTGACAGTAGGCAAGATGGCGGTCATAGCCCTTATACCGCTATGCTTCATAGCCTTCTGGGTGGTATTCATACGGTTGGTATGGGCCGTGAACCGCGGCAACGACTTCGGCACATCGAACACCCGCCGGCTACGCCTCATGGGCTGGCTGCTCATCGGCCTGTACGCAAGCGAATGGATATTCCAGCTGATGACGCTGCCGCCAGCCATTAGCTACGAGGGCTACCAGGTGAGTTCGCCGATGTACACCGACCCCATGCTGCTGGTCTCGGGCATCGGCCTGCTGGTAGTGAGCCAGCTCTTTGCCGTGGGCCAGCGTATGAAGGAAGAAAACGAACTGACCATCTGATAACTCCACGCACGATATGGCAATCAGAGTAAATGTAGACGTAGTAATGGCGCAGCGCAAGATGTCATCGGGCGAACTGGCCGAGCGGGTGGGCATCACCCCAGCCAACCTGTCGATACTGAAGACGGGCAAGGCCAAGGCCATAAGGTTCTCGACGTTAGAGGCGATATGCCAGGCGCTACACTGTCAGCCTGGCGACATCCTGGAATACGTGCCCGACAGCGACAACAGCTGACGGCCGTGCCACGGAACTACACATAGTAAATATAGGAACAACTTAAAACATAAATTAGTATGAGAATCAGATTACTACTGATGGCTCTGGCCATCACGGGCATGGCCCAGGCCCAGTCGCTCACAAGCGGCATAGACAAGGCCAACATGAACCCAGCCGTAAAGCCGGGTGAAGACTTCTACCAGTATGCTGCGGGCGGTTGGCTCAAGGCTCACCCACTGGACGCAGTACATCCCATAAACGGGTCGTTTATCGACCTGGACGAGCAGAACAACGACCGCATACGCGAGCTGGTCAAGGAGTATGCCGCCAAGCGCTTGCCGCAGGGAACGGTGGGCCAGAAGATTGGTGCGTTGTACCGCATGTACATGGACAGCGTGAGCCGCAACCGGATGGGCTTCGACCCCATCAAGCCGGCCCTGGCCAAGGTGGCCGCCATCAACGACCGCAAGCAGGTGCAGCACGTGATGTACGAGCTGGCCGCCAAGGGCTACGGAACGAAGCCTTTCGGGTTTGGCATAGGCCAGGATGCCATCAACTCTGATAACTACATCTTCGGCGTAAGCCAAAGTGGTATCGGCCTGGACCCTGAATACTACACGCATCCGAACCCACAGCAACAGGCGGTGGTGGCTGCCTACAAGAGCCTGATGAAGGACTACTTCAAGATGGTGGGCAACAGCGATGCCCTGGCCGAGCAGAAGATGCAGGCAGCCTTTGCCATAGAGAACCAGATAGCTCAGAAAAGCTACGACCAGGTAAAGAGCCGCGACCCGAAAGCCAATGTACACAAGATAAGCTGGATGGAGCTGCTGCGCGACTACCCGGGCATAGACTGGATGGACACTCACCGGCAGTATGGCTATCCCACGGACATAGACACAGTAGATGTGGGTCAGCCTGAACCCATCCACGAGGTAGAGAAAATACTGGCCACAGCCGACCTGTTCGCCCTGAAAGCCTACATGGAGGCCTGTGTCATCAGTTCATCGGCCAGCCTGCTATCGGACGACTTCGGCAACCGCGACTTTGAGTACGTCAAGGCTGTCTACGGCATCAAGGAACAGCAGCCACGATGGAAGCGTGGCATATCATTTATCCAGGATCTCATGGGCGAGTCTATCGGCAAACTGTATGTGGCCAAGTACTTCCCCGAGAGTAGCAAGAAGCGGGTAGTAGACATGGTACACAACCTGCAGGATGCCTTTGCCCAGCGCATCGAGGAGAATACGTGGATGACACCGGCCACCAAGGCCAAGGCCATCGAGAAACTGCGCAGCATGCGCATCAATATAGGTTACCCTGACAAGTGGCAGAACATGGAAGAGTACGTGCAGATAGACGAGAGCAAGAGCCTGCGCGCCAACTACGACGAGATAATACCTGCCCTGCGTCGCCGCAACCTGGAAAAGAAGTGGGGCAAGAAGGTTGACAAGACCGAGTTTGCCTGCAACCCTCAGGTGGTTAATGCTTTCTATGCCCCCAGTTACAACAGCATCAACTTCCCGGCTGCCATCCTCCAGGCGCCTTTCTTCGACCCTAGCGTGGACGATGCTGCTAACTACGGCGCCATTGGCACTGTCATCGGTCACGAGATGAGCCATGGCTTTGACGACCAGGGATGTCAGTTTGACAAGGACGGTAACCTGAACAACTGGTGGACGGCCGAGGACAAGGCCAACTACGACCAGCGTACCAAGGTGCTGGCCGACTGGTTCAGCACACAGGAGGTTCAGCCGGGTCTGAAGGTCGACGGCAAGAAGACCTTAGGCGAGAACATCGGCGACAACGGCGGTATCAACGTGGCCTACCGTGCCCTGCAGAATGCCATGAGACTCCAGCCCTTAGGCGATAAGGACGGCTTCAGCCCCAGCCAGCGCTTCTTCCTCTCTTACGGTCGCATCTGGGCCAGCAACGTGGCCCCGCAGTTTGTAGCTTACCTGGTTAACAGCGATGTACACTCGCCCAACCAGCAGCGCGTCAACGCTGCCCTGCCCCACATCGATGCCTGGTACACAGCGTTCGGCGTGAAGCCTGGCGACAAACTCTACCTGGCCTCTGACAAGCGCGCCCACATCTGGTAAGCACCGCCCCGCGAGTCTGCCACCCCGCGCCCCAGATGGCAGGCTCCGCAAGAGACGCACAGGGCCATATTAAAACAACGATGACCGCTACCCCACAGTAGCGGTCATCGTTGTTTTGGGTTATAGGACCCTGCCCCATCGGCCCTCATCGGACACCAGCAGAGCAGGAACCATCGCGGGCTCCATCCGAAATCTTAGGACGGACATCCAAAGGCATCAAACCACCGTCCGAAAGTTCCGGACGACCATCCAATACTTTCCTGAAAATCCAGGAGATACGGGCAACGGCCTACGAGCGCTTAGGCTCATCGTCCTCGACCGTATAATCTACGTATTCGCCATCATCCTTAGAGAATATCTTCTGGCGAGCTTTCTGTGGGTCGCGGTTATCTATGACTCCCTCACGGCCACGCGCGGGATTGGCCGAACCACGCTGACGCGAGGCACCGGCGGCAGGGCCCTTGAGGCCATCCATAAAACTGCGCAGCCTCCACAGGAGCTTGACTCCCGTTACGAGGGTGGTTATGACGCCTACTAAAAAGATAATGGCTATCAGTTTAATAAAAAACATTACTTGTCTGCTTTGGTTAGATTGCTATACAACGACAGGATGATGTACCAGGCTATAGCAAGGGCTATGCCCAACACCTGGAACAGCAACAGAAGGGGTATACAGCAAAGAATAAATATGTACTTGAGCTGATTGCCCTGCCAGCCCCAGTGCTTGAACTTGAGGGCGAACATGGGTATTTCGGCCACGAGCAACCAGCAGCTTACAGCCACCATGACCAGCAGGATGGGAAGTCCCCAGGGCGTGCTCTCGATACGGTCGGCACAGCCAATGATAAACGCGCCCCAGAAGAGGGCGTTGGCTGGCGTGGGCAAGCCGATGAACCCCATAGCCTGGCGTTCGTCCAGATTGAACTTGGCCAGCCGGAGGGCCGAGAAGGCCGCCATGACAAAGGCCGCGTAAGGCAACACATCGTGCAGAGGAGCCAGCAGGGCCGGGTACTCGATGATATAAAGTTCATTGAATATGATGGCTGACGGGGCCACGCCAAAGGTGATGTCATCGGCCAGCGAATCAAGCTCCTTGCCTATAGGCGACGACACGTGGAGCAACCGGGCGCTCATGCCATCAAAGAAATCGAACACGGCGCCCATCACTATCCACAACAGGGCCATCTGTGGATTGCTCCCAAGGGCATAGGTTACAGCTATGCAACCCGAGACCAGGTTGCAGCAGGTGATGGTATTTGGGATGTTTCTCTTAATTGCTCGTATCATTATCGGTCAATCTTTTAATTTGGCTATCACGGTCTGGTCGCCCGTGGTAGACTGTCCCATCTTGACACATATCTCGGTGCCGAGGGGCAGGAAGACATCCACTCGCGACCCGAACTTGATAAAGCCTAAGTGCTCGTCGATAAAGCACTCTTCGCCCTCCTTGGCGTAGGTCACTATACGCCGGGCCACAGCTCCGGCTATCTGCCGGCATAGTATGTCGGTGCCCTCGGGGGTAGTTATCATTATATCGGCATGCTCGTTCTCCTCGCTGGCCTTAGGCAGCCACGCCTTGTGGTAGTTGCCGTTCTGGTGGTGTACAAACTTGACCTTGCCGTCAACCGGGAACCAGTTGGCGTGTACATTGAACAGGCTCATGAAGATAGACACCATCAGGCGGCGGTCATGGAAGTACTCATTCTCCTCTACCTCCTCTATAACGACTATCCTACCATCGGCCGGAGCCACCACTAACTTGTCAGTGTCCTCACTGTTGAAGTAGCGGATAGGACATCTGAAGAAATTGAGTATTACGGCATAAGCAGCGCCAAAGACTACGAGAAAAGTCCAAAACGGTATCTTGGTGTCAAAGGCCCTGTGCAGCAGAAGTGCCACGGCGGCGATAATTATAAACCCGTATATGATTGTGTCGGTTCCCTCGCGGTGTATTCTTATCTTCTTTAGCTTTTTAATTCTGTTGCCCATAATAGACGGTATATATATTAAGTGCAAAGTTACACTAATTGTAGTTATATCGCAAATAATGGCAGTTTTTTTTTTGGACATGTCGCTAATTATCTGTAACTTTGACAGCCAAAAACATGTTTTTCGCGCCATTATGGAAGATTTCGTTCACCTGCATGTACACACCCACTACTCTATTCTCGACGGACAGTCCAAGGTTCCTCATCTCGTAGACAAGGCTATCGCTGACGGCATGCGCGGCATGGCCCTTACCGACCATGGAGTAATGTACGGCGTGAAAGAACTGGCCGACTATTGTGCCGGCATCAACAAGAAGCGCGCCAAAGAGGGCTTGGAGCCTTTCAAACCTATCTTCGGCTGCGAAATGTATGTGGCCCGCCACCGTAAAGAGGACAAGGTCAAGGAGAACGGTGACAACAGCGGTTACCACTTGATAGTCCTGGCCAAGAACTACCATGGCTACAAGAACCTTATCAAGCTGGTGTCGCGTGCCTGGACCGACGGCTACTACTATCGCCCCCGTACCGACCGTGCCGACCTGGAGAAATATCACGAAGACCTCATCGTATGTTCGGCTTGTATCGCCGGCGAGGTTCCGGCTAAGATTCTCAAAGGCGACATTGACGGCGCGCGCGAGGCTTGCCAGTGGTATCACCGTGTGTTTGGCGATGACTACTACCTGGAGCTGCAGCGCCACGAGGTAAAGGACCCTAACGTGCTGGCTAACCGTGAGACATTCCCTCTTCAGCAGAAAGCCAACAAGGTTCTTATCCAGTTCGCCCGCGAATACGGCATCAAGCTGGTTTGTACCAACGACTGCCACTTTGAAGACAAGGATACGGCCGAGGCTCACGACCACCTGCTGTGCCTGGCTACCGGCAAGGATCTGGACGACCCCAACCGCATGCGCTACTCAAAGCAGGAGTGGTTTAAGACACGGGGCGAGATGAACGAGGTGTTTGCCGATATACCCGAGGCGCTGGCCAATACCACCGAGATACTGGACAAGGTGGAGATATACAGCATAGACCATGGCCCCATCATGCCTTTCTTCCCCATTCCCGAGAGCTTCGGCACCGAGGATGAATGGCGCCACAAGTTTACTGAGGAACAGCTTTTCCATGAGTTTACCAGCGATGAGAAAGGCGAGAACACCCTGCCCCCCGAAGAGGGCCAGAAAGTGATAGACCGACTGGGCGGCTACGACAAGATATACCGTATCAAGTTTGAAGCTGACTACCTGGCGCACCTGGCTTACAAGGGCGCACGCGAACTCTATGGCGACCCGCTGCCCGACAACGTGCAGGAGCATATCAACTTCGAGCTACACGTTATGAAGACCATGGGCTTCCCCGGCTACTTTCTTATCGTGTCTGACTTTATCAACGCGGCCCGCCAAGAGCTGGGCGTGTGGGTTGGCCCTGGCCGTGGCTCGGCCGCAGGCTCTGTTGTGGCCTACTGTTTGGGCATTACCAAGATAGATCCACTGAAGTATGACTTGCTGTTTGAACGCTTTCTAAACCCAGACCGTGTAAACCTGCCTGATATAGATACCGACTTTGATGACGATGGGCGCGGCAGAGTGCTGCGATGGGTCATGGACAAGTACGGGCACGAGAACTGTGCTCATATCATTACCTACCAGGCCATGGCGACCAAGAACTCAATCAAGGACGTGGCTCGAGTGGAGCGGTTGCCGCTCGACAAGTCGAACGCGCTGTGCAAGGCCATCCCCGACCGTCTGCCCGACGGCATGAAGATGAACTTGACCAACGCCATCAAGGCTACGCCGGAGCTGCGCGACGCCGAGGCGTCGGACAATCCGCAGGAGCGCAACACCATCAAGTACGCCAAGATGCTGGAGGGTACCGTGCGTGGTGTGGGCCTGCATGCCTGTGGTTTTATTATCTGTCGCGACCCTATCAGCGACTGGGTGCCCGTGTCTACCGCTGACGACCCCGACTTCCCGCAGTTCAAGACGGCCGTTACTCAGTACGATGGCCATGTCATCGAGTCGACCGGCCTTATCAAGATGGACTTCCTGGGACTGAAAACGCTGTCGGAGCTCAAGGAGGCCGTGAAGAATGTAAAGCTGACGATGGGCATAGACGTGGATATAGACCGCATACCCATCGATGACGAACTCACCTACAAGCTCTATCAGGACGGCCGCACCATCGGAACGTTCCAGTTTGAGTCGCCAGGCATGCAAAAGTATCTACGCGAGCTGCATCCCACGGTGTTCGAAGACCTCATCGCCATGAACGCCCTCTACCGTCCGGGGCCTATGGACTACATACCCGACTTCATCAAGCGCAAGCACGACCCCTCGCTGGTCACCTACGATATTCCCTGCATGGAGAAATATCTCAAAGACACCTACGGTATCACGGTGTACCAAGAGCAGGTGATGCTTCTGTCTCGCCAGTTGGCTAACTTTACCCGCGGTGAGAGCGATGCACTCCGCAAGGCCATGGGTAAGAAGAAGAAAGCCATTGTTGACGCCATGAAGCCCAAGTTTATCAAGCAGGGGCAGGAGAATGGTCATGACCCCAAGACTCTGGAGAAGATATGGGGCGACTGGGAGAAGTTCGCCTCGTATGCGTTCAACAAGTCGCACGCCACTTGCTACTCGTGGGTGGCCTATCAGACTGCCTACATGAAGGCTCACTATCCCGCCGAGTTCATGGCAGCCATTATGACCCGCCGCAAGAGCGACATCAAGGAGATAACCAAGCTCATGGACGAGTGCCGTACTTACGGTGTGCCCACACTGGGCCCCGACGTAAACGAGAGTTATGAGAACTTTGGCGTGAACCAGCGCGGTGAGATACGTTTCGGTCTGGCGGCCATCAAGGGTATGGGCGAGGCTGCTGCTGCCGCCATCATAGCCGAGCGCGACAAGAATGGGCCTTTTAAAGATATCTACGACTTTGCCGAGAGGGTCGACTTCCGTAACGTGAACCGCAAAGCCTTTGAAAGCCTGGCTTATAGTGGTGGTTTTGACAACTTCGGGCTATACCGCGAGCAGTATTTTGCCCCCTGTGGCAAGGACGAGAGTTTTCTGGACGCCATAGTACGCTATGGGCAGCGCTACCAGGCCGGCATGGCCGAGGCTGCCAACTCGCTCTTCGGGGCCAGCGACGTAGAGATAGCCCGTCCTACACCGTCGAAGCCTGAGCGCTGGAACACCTTTGAACGTCTGAACCGCGAGCGCGACCTGGTGGGCATCTACCTCTCGGCTCACCCGCTGGACGATTATAAAGTGGTGCTCACTCATCTGTGCAACACGCCCTGTACCGACATCCGCGGGCGTGACACTGACTGCAACGCCCTGGCCCGAGTACAAGAGGTTACCTTTGGTGGCATCATCACCGAGGTCAAGGAACGTTTCTCGTCGCGTACCAACAAGCCTTTTGGCATTATCAGCATCGAGGACTATAGCGGAACGGGCGAGTTTACCCTCTTTGACGAGGAATGGACTCGCTGGAGCAGCATGCTCAAACACGAGTACACCGTTCGCATTACGGGACGGTGTACAGAGCGATTCCGGGGAACGGGCAACTACAGGCTGTCGATACAGAATATAGAGTTCTTAGACGATGTGAAGCGGAGGGGCTTTGACAATATGATCATAACGATAGACAGCACCTCGATAAACGAGACACAGGCCAATGAGCTGTTAACCCTTATTGAGGAGAACCCCGGTGCCACACAACTCAGCCTGCGCCTGTGCGACGGCACTCAGTATGGCGAGGTGACGCTACGCGCCAAGAACAATATTAATATATGTAAGCAGCTATTAGATTTCTGCGAATCGACAGCGGGATTTGGCTACCAGTTTGCCTAAGGCCATCGGCCCAGGCATAACGGAGACCGCGGCACATAGGGAAACCACCCTGCAGAACACAAAAGAAACAGGCAGCTAACGCACGGCCCAACGGGGCACAGCGTTAGCTGCCTGTTTTGTTATGAGGATGGCTGGTACTTACTTAACCAGCACCACCAGGTACTTACTGGTAGACCAGAAGAGCTGCGGGTTGGTGATGCGCAGCACATACTGCTTGTTCACATCGCGCGTAAGCGTGTAGCTGCTGGACGGATGCATCGTCAGCACTTTGGCCGACTTCGAATAGAGCTTTATCTCCTTATCTATACGGATGTCAATCTTAGCGAAATAACTCTTGTTGAAGTTGGATCGAAGCACGTTGCCGTTAACAAGGATGTGCTGCTCCTTGAGTTCTTTCTTGGTACCGAAGACAAACCACGCCGTGTTGAGCTGCTTATCCTGGTTGCTGATGGTTTGCGCCTTCTGCTGGGTCTCGGTCTGCAGATTCTCGACATTGGTGTTCAGGTTGGTTATCTTCTCATCCAACTCGGCTATGTGTATATCCTTAGAGTCCAGTTCCACCTTGAGCCGCTGCAGTTCCTGATCTTTCTCGTCGAGCTGCTGGGTAAGATTACTGATCGTCTTGCGAAGCTCGTCACCGTTGAAGCGACTCTCGCGCAACTGTTGCTGCAGGCGCTTCATCAACTCGCGGTTGCGGGCCATGGTGTTGGCGATAAAGCGGATATTCTCCTTAATCTGGGCAGCCTTATTAGAGCCCTCACCGTCCTTGGCTATACTCAGGCGGTTCTCTGCCTCTTTAATCTCGCGGAACCCCTCCTGTATATCATTCAGCGTTCCCATCATGTCGTTAATCTCACTATCCCTCTGGGCAATGATGCGCTGCAGAGAGTCGGTCTGTTCCATGTTGGCTGTGTTCGGAGCGTTTTTTTTCTCCGAGCACGCACTCAGCACTACCAGTGCGAGGCATGCAAGAAATGTCAACTGTTTCATAACTTTTCCTTTTTAGATTTCTTATTATTGCCAGCCACCACAATAACGAACTCGCCACGTGGGGCATGTTCTGTAAAGTGGCTGATAGCTTCGGCTAAGGTTCCGCGCACGTGTTCCTCGTGAACCTTGGAGATTTCTCGGGCTACACTCACCTGCCGTTCGGGGCCGAATACTTCGGCCATCTGCTGGAGCGTTTTCTGCACGCGGTAGGGCGATTCATAGAATACCATCGTCCGGGGCTCTTCGCGCAGCGACTCGAGCAGCGTCTGGCGTCCTTTCTTCTGTGGCAGGAAGCCCTCGAAGCAGAACCGGTCGCAGGGCAGCCCTGATGCCACAATGGCGGGTATGCAGGCCGTAGCCCCCGGCAGACATTGAACCTCTATACCAGCGTTGGCTGCCTCACGGGCCAGGTAGAACCCCGGGTCGCTGATGCCAGGGGTACCGGCGTCGCTCACCAGGGCGATGGTCTGACCAGCCTTGAGCCGTTCGACGATGCCGGCCGATGTGCCGTGCTCGTTGAACTTATGGTGGGCCACGAGGTGGTTCTTGATATCGAAGTGTCTGAGCAGATTGCCCGATGTCCGGGTGTCCTCAGCCAGTACCACGTCGGCCTCACGGAGTATGCGTATGGCGCGCATGGTCATGTCCTCCATATTGCCCACTGGGGTTGGTATAATATATAATGTACCCATATATGGCTGCAAACTTACATAAAAATATCGGTAATGGCCATGAGATTGTCCAAAAAGTTGTCTACGAAAAAGGAAAAAACGTTAAATTGTACCACAGCCTAAAAAAAACTTCTTTTTCTTTGCTTGGTATAAATCGTCTTCGTACTTTTGTACTATTATGATTGAGAACTTATACAGGGAGAGTCACCGCCCTGGCAGGATAGAGGTGATTTGTGGTTCCATGTTCTCTGGCAAGACCGAGGAGCTGATACGCAGAATGAAGCGGGCCAAGTTTGCCCGGCAGCGGGTGGTGATTTTCAAGCCCGCCATAGACACCCGATACTCAGAAGAGGACGTGGTGAGCCACGACAACAACGCCATACCCAGCACGCCCATAGACACATCGGCCTCGATACTGCTTTTGGCCGAGGACATAGACGTGGTGGGCATAGACGAGGCTCAGTTTCTGGACGCAGGCCTCATTGAGGTGTGCAACGAGCTGGCCAACCGCGGAGTGAGGGTCATTATAGCCGGACTGGACATGGACTTTCTGGGGGTGCCTTTCGGGCCCATTCCCGCGCTATGCGCTGTGGCCGACGAGGTGACTAAGGTACATGCCATCTGCGTCAAGTGTGGCGCACTGGCCTATGTGAGCCACCGGTTGGTCAAGAATGACCGCCGCGTGATGCTGGGCGAGGCACAGGAGTACGAGCCCCTGTGTCGCGACTGCTATCAGAAATCGTTACAGGAAGAGAAACTAACATCCCCACAGCTATGCCCAGAGAAATAACGTTCGACCTCTTTATCCGCCGAGCCGGCCTGGTATTGCTAACCATCGGTATTCTGTTGCTGGTAAACTATCTTAGCGGCGTACTGCTGCCCTTCTGTATCGCCTGGCTTTTCGCCTATCTGCTCTACCCCATCGTCAAGTTTGTACAGTACCGCCTCGGTGTCAGGGTACGGGCACTGGCCATCCTCATTACCATGGTACTGGTACTGGCTGTGGTGGGTGGCATCGTGTATCTCATCATTCCGCCCATGATAGAGCAGTTTCAGAAGGTGGGAGCCATCCTGAGCCACTGGGTACACCAGACCACACACACCAATGACATCACGGCCTACATATCGGCATGGGTGGAGAACAACCAAGCCGAGGTGGAGCGGTACTTCCATAGCGAAGACTTCTCCAATGCCATGAAGACGGCCATGCCCAAGGTGTTCAGCTTAGTGGGACAGACGGCGAGCATCATCATCAGCATCGTGGCATCCATGATTACCCTACTCTACATGTTCTTCATACTCCTGGACTACGAGCTTCTTACCACTAACTGGATACGTATATTCCCCAAGAAAAACCGGCCTTTCTGGCACGAGCTGGCCAAGGACGTGGAGCGCGAGCTGAACAACTATATACGTGGGCAAGGCCTGGTGGCACTCTGCATGGGTATCATGTTCTGCATAGGCTTCTCCATTATGGATTTCCCAATGGCCATCGGCCTGGGCATCCTCATCGGTATCATGGACTTGGTGCCCTATCTGCACACCTTTGCCATCATTCCCACAGCCTTTTTAGCCATGCTGAAGGCCGCTGATACCGGGCAGAGTTTCTGGTTAGTATTTGGCATGGCCGTTGGCCTCTTTATCGTTGTGCAAGCCATTACCGATATGATAGTAACGCCCAAGATAATGGGCAAGGCCATGGGCCTCAACCCCGCCATCCTGTTGCTGTCGCTGTCGGTATGGGGTGCCCTGTTAGGCTTCATCGGCCTTATCGTAGCCCTGCCCCTTACCACCCTCATCATAGCCTACTGGCAGCGCTATGTAACCAAGGAAAAAGAGGTGAACCACGCGCAAATAGAAGAAAACCAGCGCGAAGAATGAAAAAAGGTACGGAATAATTTGTAAGGTAACGAAAAAAAACGTAATTTTGCACTCGCTTTCAGTAGTGAGGGCCAAGAGCGACTCGCTAGCTCAGCTGGTAGAGCACAACACTTTTAATGTTGGGGTCATGGGTTCGAGCCCCATGCGGGTCACATCGGAACAAAACAACGTCAAAGAGGATTCTACTTCGGTAGTATCCTCTTTGTTGCTTATATACAGTTAGTTACGAGCGAGTAACTTGAAATTCAGACAGTTATTTAGAGGACGAGCGTAATGTCT
>JALEKD010000031.1 GCA_022769285.1 Prevotella sp. | reverse complement strand
GATACCAGATGCGGTATTAACCAAGGCCTCAGAAATACCAGTAGAAAGTGCCTGTGAGTCAGCACCACCACCTGCTGCCAGAGCGGCGAATGAACGGATCATACCAACAACGGTACCGAACAGAGCGGTAAGAGTACCGAGGGTAACGATAGTTGCTACGATAGGAAGGTTCATCTGCAGAGTAGGCATCTCAAGCTGAGTAGCCTCCTCGTGAGCCTGCTGAATCTTAGCAATCTTCTGGCTCTTCTTGATACCAGTAGTCTTCTCCATCTCCTCGTAGGTGCTCAGCGAAGCGCTAACCACGTTAGCTACAGAACCCTGCATCTTGTCGCAGAGCTTATGTGCGGTAGCGAAGTCGCCAGCCTTAACAGCTGCCTTAACCTGGGCTGTGAACTTAGCCAAAGACATCTTACCGAAAGCAGAACGGAGGGCGAAGAAACGCTCTACACCGAGTGCGATAACGGTAAACAACAGAGTAAAAATCACAGGAACGACGATACCACCTTTATAAATAGTACCGAGCAGGTTAGCGGGCTCACCGCTGTTGTCACCACCGTGGAAGTTAGATCCGTTACCGAGGAAGCCCTCGTAGAAAGCTACTGCCAGAACGAAGCAGACAACAATAATCCAAATTGCATCTCTAACTCCCTGAAAGCCCTTCTTCTTAGGGGCTGTTTTTTGTGTAGTTGCCATAATGTTACAATTAATTTTAGTTATTAATAAAAATGTTATAAGTTATTTTTCTTCTAGAATGGGTTTATCATCATTCGATTGACCCTGCGTATAGCAGGCTTCTTTTCGGTAAGCAAAGATAGCAAATTAATGACTATCCGCCCTCTAATTAAGAAGTTTTAACAAGGTAATCACTGCAAAAAGCGCTGCCGTAGCCTATTTGAGTTTACCCAAAGCTTCTTTTATACGCCTCATAGCCTCCTTGATATTATCGTCACTGGTGGCATAACTCATCCGGAAACACTCGGGGTCGCCAAAGGCATCTCCGCCAACGGTAGCCACATGAGCCTCATCAAGCAGATACATGGCCAGATCGGTCGAGTTGTTCACGATATAGCTACCATAACTCTTGCCATAGAAACTGCTACACTTAGGGAACAGATAGAAAGCGCCCTGTGGGCAGTTGACCTCCAATCCAGGAATATCCTTGGCCAGCGACACAATAAGGTTACGCCGGCGCTCAAAGGCGAGCCGCATCTCTTCTACACAACTTTGGTCTGAGTTATAGGCAGCTTCAGCAGCTTTCTGACTTACCGAGCAGGGGCCGCTGGTGTACTGTCCCTGCAACTTGTTGCAGCCCTTGACAATCCACTCGGGGGCCGCGATGTAACCTATACGCCAGCCAGTCATGGCATAAGCCTTGGACACACCATTAACGATGATGGCCCGCTCTTGCATACCGGCAAACTGCGCGATGCTCTCGTGCCGACCTGTATAATTAATGTGTTCGTATATCTCATCGGCCAGCACATACACGTCCTCGTGGCTCAGTACGACATCGGCCAAAGCCTTCAATTCTTCCTTAGAATACACACTGCCAGTAGGATTGCTTGGCGAGCAGAGTATCAACAGGCGCGTACGGGGCGTAATGGCAGCCTCCAGCTGTTCGGGCTTCATCTTGAAGTCCTGGGCGAAGCCCGTATTCACAATGACAGGCGTACCACCGGCCAGTTTCACCATCTGCGGATAGCTCACCCAGTACGGAGCCGGAATAATAACCTCGTCGCCTGGGTTTACCAGCGTCATTACCGTATTGCACACACCCTGCTTAGCACCATTAGACACCGAAATCTGCGCAGGAGTGTATGACAGCCCGTTCTCACGCTTCAGCTTACGCACTACAGCCTCGCGCAGCGAAGCATAGCCTGCCACAGGCGAATAGCGTGAGTAGTTTTCATCAATGGCCTTCTTGGCAGCCTCCTTAATGTGGGCCGGCGTATTAAAGTCGGGTTCACCCACACTTAGGTTGATGACATCCACACCCTGGGCTTTCATCTCACTGCTCTTCTGCGACATCGCCAAGGTAGCCGATGGCGCCAGCCTGTTAATACGATCTGACAGTTTCATCATTATCTGCTATTATTTCTTTGCAAATGTAAGCAATTAAATCGTTATCCCGAAACAAAATGTCCACATTTTGCCCTCGGGACTATTTTTATAACACTATTTATCTATTTGAGATGCAAAGTGTGCCCCATACGGTCGCGTTTGGTCTTCAGATAGCGTTCATTATACTTATTAGGCGTAATCTCTATAGGCACATTCTCCACGATTTCCAAGCCGTAAGCCTCCAGGCCCACGCGCTTAACAGGATTATTGGTGAGCAGCCGCATCTTGTGTACATTCAGATGCCGGAGCATCTGGGCTCCGCAACCATAATCACGCTCGTCGGGCTTAAAGCCCAAGTGTACATTGGCATCTACCGTGTCATAGCCCTCCTCCTGGAGTTTGTAAGCAGCTATCTTGTTCATCAGACCGATGCCCCGGCCCTCCTGCTGCATATAGATAACCACGCCCTTGCCCTCACGGTCTATCATCTGCATAGCTTTGTGCAGCTGCTCACCGCAGTCGCATCGCTTACTACCCAATATGTCGCCCGTGGCGCACGATGAGTGTACACGCACCAGCACTGGTTCGTCGGGCGTCCACTGACCTTTTACCAGTGCCATGTGCTCCAGGCCGTTGCTCTGCTGACGGAAGGGTATCAGCTTGAAGTGGCCGTACTCGGTGGGCATATCCACCTCGTCGCCCACCTCTATAATAGACTCGTGCTGGAGGCGGAAGGCTATCAGGTCCTTGATAGTTATAATCTTCAGACCCCACTCGGCTGCCATTTTCTGCAACTGGGGCATACGGGCCATGCTTCCGTCCTCGTTCATTATCTCCATCAGCGCACCAGCAGGGTACAGCCCGGCCAACTTGCACAAGTCTACGGCAGCCTCGGTATGCCCGCTACGCCTCAGCACACCGTTGTCCTGCGCATAGAGCGGATTGATATGTCCCGGACGACCAAAAGTCTGTGGGGTCGATGCCGGGTCGGCCAAGGCCTTGATAGTGGCAGCCCTATCGTGGGCCGACACACCTGTAGTGCAGCCCTCCAGCTTGTCAATGGTTATCGTGAAGGGCGTGCCCAGCATCGAGGTGTTATCCGACACCTGATGGGGTAAATCCAGCTCCTCGCACCGGCTCAGGGTAATGGGCGCGCAGAGCACACCGCGGGCATGCTTGAGCATGAAGTTCACTTTCTCGGGCGTAATCTTCTCTGCCGCGATTATCAGGTCGCCCTCGTTCTCGCGGTCTTCATCGTCTACCACGATAACGAACTTACCCTCGGCAAAGTCATTTATCGCAGCCTCTATATCACTTATCTTAAAATTCTCCATAATCTATCTATTTTTATCTCGTGTTACACCTTATTATATATATAGCTACCCCATGGCCTCTATCCGCGACACCACGTTGGCGTTAGCCTGCCGTATATCGCGCAGGTCTCTCAGCAGCCTCAGCCTGAACCGCCACATACGTATGTAGAAGAACACACCCGTGGGCAAGAACACACCCGCAGCAACATTGAGCCACTTTCGCTCAAAGGGACGGGTATGAGCCTTGACGGCCAGATAAGGATAGCTGTTCAGTTCGACGAGTATCTGGCGGTCGCGCGTGTTCGACAGGTCGTCTATCACGGCCTCCAGACGCTCGCTGATACGCTCTATGTCATGGTCTGGCGCATAGCGGAAGAACACATTCACCACATTGGGGGCCGTACGCAACTTGTGCCGGCGCGAGTAGTTCAGTATATCCTTGCTGATAAGCGACAGCTCGGCCGCATCTTCCCGGTAATTCGGCTCGTTTATGATTACCTCCTTAGGATATACATGTCGCTTGATGCGTAGGCCAAAAGCCCGCATGGCCAACTCGCGCCACAGGTCCATGTTGAACACCATCGAATCGTTAGACGCCTTGTAAGTAAAGAAGATAGCCGTAGGTATCAGCACGCCGGGTGCCAGTCCCATGCCGAACCAGATGGTCCACATGCCGCTTCTCGCCATCTTGTAGCCCGTATTGTCCAGTATGTAGAACACTATATACACCAGCACCGACACGATGATAGGGATGCCCAGGCCACCCTTGCGGATGATGGTACCCAACGGGGCGCCTATGAAGAAGAATATCAGGCACGACAGGGCCAGCGAGAATTTCTTAATCGACTCCAACTTGTGTACCCTGATAAGCCAGTCGCCATCACTGGTTATCATCTGCTTAAATTCCAGGTCACTCCGGGCGCTCTGAACCGTCGACAGGGCCATATTTACCACACTGCGCCGCGCATCCTCGGGCAACCGATTGTACAGCGTGTCTATATTCATCACCTGCCGACGCTCCTCGGCCACCACCCGGCGCTCCAGAGCCGGCGTTATACTATCCTGGCGATAGTAGGCCATACGGGCATAGTCCATATAGTCGGCTCCCACGCTGTCATAGTGCAACGACAGCGAGTCTATGCCCCTCCTCAGGTCGGCCAGACTCTTTCCCTTGGCATTGTTCGACAGGTTGGCCGCATCCGTCAGATTAAAATCGCCGTCAAAGTCCAGCACGATGCGCTTAGCGGTAAAGGTCTCCCTGCGGTAGGGTATCGAGGCGGCATCGCCGAAGCTCTGCGTCTGCATATTCTCAAACCACTCACCGCTCCAGAGCGTCAGCAGCAGGTGCTTCTTCTCCGCGGTCGACTGCAACATACCCGAGTCGGCCAGGATGATGGCTTGGTCTTCGTAGCTGCCCGTCATACGGTATATCATAATACCATATAGCCTCCCCGTTTTCATGTCCTTCTTCTGCACGTACAGGTTGCAGTTTGGAATACCGTTATAGAATATGCCCTCGGGTATCTCCAGTTCCGGGCTCTTCTGCTTGACCGATATGAGCAACTGGGCTATCTTCTGGTTGGCCATGGGGGCTATGTTGTTCTGGAACACGAAGGAGACGATGGTGGTCACCACCGAGAACGCTATCAGCGAGCGAAAAGTCTGCATGAGCGATATGCCGGCTGCCTTGATGGCGGTAAGTTCACTGCTCTCTCCTAAATTACCAAAGGTGATGAGGGCCGACAACAACAGGGCCAAGGGCAGCGCCTGGGGTACAAACATGAGGGCCATGTACCAGAAAAACTCGCCCATCACATCCAGGGTAAGTCCCTTGCCTATCAATTCGTCTACAAATCGCCACAAGAACTGCATCATCAGCACAAAGAGACTGATGAAGAACGTGCCGGCAAAGAGCAGGCTGAACTGGCGGAGGATAAATATATCTAATTTCTTTATTCGAAGCATGATGTACGCCGGTATTTGTTACGCTTGTACATATTTTGTGCAAAGTTAGCATAAAAATATCATAATCTGCGTATTTTTCAGCCTTTTTATAGCACACCGTCACCATGGCCAGCCCGCTGTTTACGAAACACTGCCACACCGCAACCCCTATTCCATCGCCCCTAACAGAAAAATAAGGGCCGTAGGCAAGAATTTTTCAAGAAAATTTGGCAAGCACAAAAAAAATGTCTACCTTTGCATCCGCAATCGCAACGATGGCGGGATAGCTCAGCTGGTTAGAGCGTCGGATTCATAATCCGGAGGTCGTGGGTTCGGGTCCCACCCCCGCTACTGTCAGAAGGAGCCACGGAGAACTTTCCGCGGCTCCTTCTGCCGTTATTGCACTCTGTCCCGAGTGGGCTGAGGCCGGGCACGAGGCACGCACAGCCAATATTGTTGCGATGCGGGCGGCCCGCCATGCCCGCAATACACAAGCCGCAACGACGGCCCTGCCCCGTACTGCACGCGACAGATTAGCGTAATGGGCTGCCATGCCACCCCATTACATCTTATATTCTCTGGCCCCAACTTATGGCTATTCCCATGAATTCTTATCGATTAGTATTCATCTGTCCGGATAATGTCGTATATCTGCAGACGGTAAGACATAGGCACCCCCAGCAAAGGGGCAATCCCTAATCCATACGACCGAAATGAAGATAGATCCCCGGCAGTTTGCCAACGATGTGTACGAGATAGTGGCGGCCATCCCCGCAGGGCGTGTACTCACCTATGGACGCGTAGCCACCCTGGCCGGCTACCCCAACCACGCCCGCCTGGTGGGCCATGTAATGCGGGGAGCCACTGTCAGTCTGGGGCTGCCCTGTCACCGCGTGGTGGGCATCGATGGCCACACGGCCCCATGCTGCCCCCGGCAACGCTATCTGCTTGAGCAAGAAGGCGTACAGTTCAAGGCCAATGGCAACGTAGACCTCAAGGCTGCCCTATGGGATGTCATGACATCCGCCAACTGGTAAAGGGACTTGTAACCAAGGCCACGGACGAGACAACTGCCACCATAGACAAAAAAAAGAAAGACTGCTCATGTAGGCATTACCCTACTTAGCAGTCTTTCTTGATAAGTGTCG
>JALEKD010000020.1 GCA_022769285.1 Prevotella sp. | reverse complement strand
GCAGGGCACTGTCCCTCACTTCGGCGGGAGGAGAGGCCATGAGGGACACCATTGTGATGATCCACAGCAACAGGGTACAGACCGCATGACGCATGGCAGCTACGGGGTTAAGATTAGATGCTACAAATTTAGGAAAAATATTTCATACCCTGCACACAGTGGGGCAAAAAATTATGAGCATAGAGTATTGGTAGCGAAGAACGACAATCGGCCACTAAGAGCATCGCCATCGGCCGTGGTACCGCCCCTACCCTGCCCTATCTGTACATCTATAACTTGCTATACCCCCTTGTGGGTCATAATGCGGAGCACCATATCGTCGGTGGCGCACATGGCCTCCTTGCCTATGCTGGTCAGGTTACGTATAGAGCGGTCCACATCGGCATCGATGATACCCTCTACCTCGGTTACATGCTTACCCTCGCGCGCCAGCAGGGCCGACAGCAGGGCTGTTGATACCCCCGAGCATATCTTGAGCGAGCAACTGGGTTTGGCACCGTCGCATATCATGCCCGTCAGGTTGGCTATCATGTTCTTCACAGCATGGCACAGGTCGGTATAGCTGCCTCCCATGAGGTAGGTGATGCCGCAGCTGGAGCCTATGCTGGCCACCACACAGCCACAGAGGGCACTCAGCTTGCCCAGGCTCTGCTTGATGTAGATAGCCGTCAGGTGGCTCAGCGTGAGAGCCCTTATCAGCTCCTCCTCGGTATTCTCGTTCTCCTGGGCAAACACCACCACCGGATTGGTGGCGCAGATGCCCTGGTTGCCCGACCCACTATTGCTCATCACGGGTATCATGGCACCGCCCATGCGGGCATCGCAGGCCAGGGCGGTCTTAGATATGATGTGCGAGAACATGGTGTTGCCAAAAATGCCGTGACTTAGCGGTCTGTCCATGGTCTTGCCAAGGCAGTGGCCGTAGTTTCCCTTTACCGACTCGGCTGCGGCGCTCATATTCAGGTCGCGCGTCTTCAGGATAAACCTCAGTTCGTCCGTGGGAGTCGTGGTGGCAAAGTCGTACACCATGCGCAGGTTGAGCTCGGGCCCCTCGGCCTCCGCGCCGGTGGCTGCCCCCTGTCGGGTGTCGGCCATCACATTGCCGTTGCGCTCCTCGTACACTATGCGGGTATGGTCGGTGGCTATCACGGCCGTGGCCCAGTCAGTATCAGCCTGGCAGGTGGTCTCTATGTACAACTTGTCACACTGGCCCTTCTTGAGCTGTATGCTAATGCGGTCTTCGGCCACATAGCGTTTACCCTCCTCAAGCATGGCAGGGGTCAGGTCCTTCAGAACCTCTAACTTGTAGGCCGACTTGCCTACCAGGGCGCCTAAAGCGATGGCTATGGGCAGTCCTATCATGCCCGTGCCGGGTATGCCCACCCCCATGGCGTTTTTCAGGATATTGGCGCTCAGCCACACCGTTATCTTGGTGGGCACACGGCCTAATAGCTCGGTGGCGCGGGCCACACACAGCGCCACGGCCATGGGCTCTGTACAGCCCACGGCAGGCACCACCTCGCGGTTTATCAGCGCCAGGATGCGCACTCTTGTCTCTCTGTCTATCATAGGTTTCTGTCTTGGTATTTATAGTCCATGAATGGTTTTGAGCAGTTGGTCGCCCAGCCCGATGGTGTAGCCGTGGCTCTCGAAGACCACCCTGTTAAAGGTGTCGCCGATGATGAACCGTGGCAGGGGGGTGGCGGCGGGTTGCTTCATGCGCACAGACAAGTCGGCGGCGATGATTCCGCCCGTGTCTATGCCCCACTGCACCGTGCTGGGAAGCCCCGGTATGGGCGAGGCAAGATACTTGGCATAGTCCTCGACCGTGGGGAAGAGCAGCAGGATGCGCCGCCCCCACACCTCTAACTGGCTGGCACGCTGGGCTATGTCGCGCAGGGCGTGGTTAGTGGGCTCCTGCCCTACGCCCAAGAAGCCCACCACGTAGTAGCCGCGGCCTGCTGAGAGCAGTACGGAGCTGGCGCGACCGGTGGCGGCATCGGTAAACCGACTCTCGGAGTCAAACGAACCTATCACGCTCACGGCGGTACCGGCATCGGGCAACACGATGGTGGCCTCGGCCGGTTGCGGGCCTACCGGGAACAGGCTGATGTGGGCACGTACGCTGCCACTGGCCAGACGGGTGCCCGTGGTGAGCAGATAGTAGCCCTGGGGCACAGGAGCCGAGCCGTCTAACAGGGCCTGGCACTGGCGCGCGTCATCGTAGTTGAGCAGTGTAAACAGATCCTGGCCGCCCCAGCGGCTCAGCGTGTAGTGGGTATAGTATTCGGGGGCAGCGAGGTGGGGCTTGGCACCGAAGTGCAGCCGCAGCCTACTGCTAACCGGGGTGGCGGAGCCGTCACTACCCCACTCTACCTGTACACGGCGACCGCCCCACTCGTAGTAAGTACGGCCCGTAACGGGGTCTACCCAGGCCGGGATGCCCTGGGTGCGGCACAGGGCCACGAAGAACACCGCCATGCTACGCTCGTCGGCCACGCGACTACGCCATACGCCTAAGGGCGACGTGTAGGTACCAGCAGCCACAGGATCGGCGGTCAGGGCGATGTGCTTACGACAGTAGTCGAGTGTGGCCACGGGGCTGCCCCACCCCTTGCCCAGCACGGGAGCTGCCATGGCACGCAGCGCAGCCCTGTAGGGAACCAGTTGCTCATCGGCCACACGTGGGGCCAGTACATGGGCCACCTGGGCCGTATCGGCGGTATGGTTCATAGCATCGGTGAGCACGGCCGGAGCCACATCGCGCAGGTCCTTGTCGGTCAGCGTAGACAGAAGGGCCATGGCGCGGGGCAGGCGGACCGTAGCCTGTGCGCCCTGGAGGAAGTGCAGGATGGTGGGCCAGTTGCCCTCGGCCTTGGCAACATACGCGGCGGCATCGGCCCCCATCAGTGCCCGGGCTGAGTCCGTTCCCTGGCGGAAAGTGGCCCTATAGATCGCGCGCACAGAGTCCTCGGCCGCCATGCGACGGGTGTTCTCGGCCCGCTGGGCAGCCGTTACCGGGGGCATGTTGGCATGCTCGGCCGGGGGAATTATGTCTATATCTTCCTCGACCCTGTCGCCCACCCTGTGGGTAAGCGCTATGGTGGCCGAGGACTGCTGTCCAAACCGCACGCGGGCCCACCCTAAGCGGTCGGCCTTGGCGGCTATGACCAACATGTCGCCCAGGCCAGCCGTAAAGGACACGCGGCCGTCGGCAGCCGTGATCAGGCCCGCCACGGGGAAAAATTCGGCATAGTTGTATATCCTGAACTCTACCCGGGCCCCTTGCAACGGGCGGCCATGGGCATCGGTCACGGTAACGGTCATCGGGGCCGTCGGAGCGTAGTTGCCCGTCACGTTAATCTCGGTATAGTAAGGTGTGCGGCTCATCACCACCTCAGGGCCAGCGTACTGCCCGAACACCTTGGTGTGCATGAGCATGCCCCGACTGGCCGGGGCGTTGAACCAGCCTAAGTTGAGCACCGGCTCGGGTTCACAGGCGCCCATAAAGAGCCACTTGCCGTCTACCCAAGCCTCCACCCAGGCGTGGTTGTCATCCGTGTGGGCCCAGCGGGGCGTATATACCTGTCGGGCGGGTATGCACACGGCTCTCAGGGCGGCCACTAACAGGGTCGACTCTTCTCCGCAACGGCCCCACGAGGTGCGCACGGTGGCCAGCGGACTGCTGGTGCGTGCGTCCGACGGCTGATAATTGACCTTCTCGTGGCACCAGTGATTTACTTCGAGTACGGCATCGTACAGGCTCTTACCCCGTACACGCTCCAGCAGCTCGCCCTGCATGGCGGAGCGGAAGGTATCCAGGTTCTCGTTGTTGACACGCACGGGGAGGACAAAGTGGCGGTACACATCGTCGGGCACCGCCCATCCCACCACACTGCGGGCATGGCGGGCGGCCCGCACCTGACTCAGGAAGAAGGTGCCGGGATAGTCGGCTATATCGCAGGTGGGCATATAGGCGTACAGGAACTCCATGTCGCTTCGCTCGGCCGCGGTCATGGTGCTGTCGAACACGCTGAAGAGGTCACCGTGGCTCAGCGCGGCCTGCCGGGCCTTGAAGTCGGCCACATACTGCGGCCGCGGGGTGGCGGCCTCTACCCTACCGGGGCTCATGGCACCCATCAGGGCAGCCAGGACCAGTATCGTTATCGTTCGGTATCTCATCATTTGCCACATAGTGCTTCTATCGTACGGCGGACACGGGTGGCCGAGGTCTCCGTACAGGTGTACTCGTCTACGCCGGCAGCGCCCATGGCCACCTGGTCATTGCGTATACGCATCTGGCTCTTCACGGTGGCGCTGGCCGAGAAGTGGAACTCATGCGCACCAGTGTCGGCAGCCAACTGGCGTATATTATTCTCATTGACCCCACAGCCGGGCATGATGCTGAGCTGCGGGCCGGCCTCGCTGACCAACTGGCGCAGCAGTGGGGCTCCCTCGGGGGCCGTGGGCTGCTGGCCCGAGGTGAGTATGCGGGCCACGCCGGCAGCACGTAGCTGGCGCACGGCCGTCAGGGGGTCGCGACAGCGGTCAAAGGCGCGGTGAAAGGTTACCGGCAAACCCTGGGCAGCCTCCATGAGCCGGTCCAGGGTACGCAGGTCTATGTCGCCGTCGGCCGTAAGACAGCCCACCACTACCCCATCGACGTGCAGGGAGTGCATGGACTGGATGTCGGCCTCCATAGTGGCCACTTCAAGGGCCGTATAGAGAAAATCGCCGCCCCGTGGGCGCACTATCACATGGAGCGCTATGTCCGTGTTGGCCCGCGCCAGCGCTATCGTGGCAAACGAGGGGGTAATGCCTCCCTCTGCGAGGGCCGCACACAACTCTACCCTATCGGCTCCGCCCTGCTGGGCGGCAATGCAGCTCTGCACCGAGTTGGCGCACACTTCTATCGTATAATCCGTACGTTTCATATTCTATATGGTTATCAGTCAAGTTGCCCAAGAGGCCAGCGGCCACGCCCCTATCACCTCTTAGGGATGTAAAGATAGTAATAACGGGAGTAATGACCAAAAAAATCAACAAGAAAGACGAACTCTAAAGATAAAAAGCGCTTTTTGAACAGTAAAAAGATAAAAGGGTAAAGAGGTAAAAAGCGCTCCCTGCACACTGATGATGGCTTCCCATTCGCCTATGCTGACCACAGGACATGAAAAGACCGACCTTTAGCTTTCTAATGACGGCTCACAGTGCGCTAAGATAGTTCCGAAGAACGTAAAGGCCAGCCGCGACAATGGCATGATGGCCACAGGAAAGCCTGCAGCCATCAGTGCCAAAGATATACAGAGTGTAGAAGTGCGCGAAATGACCAAAGACGATGACAGCGGTACCGCTGGCGAAATAAACATTATCAAGAAGAGGCTGCAGCACCCCAAGGTATATGCCCACCTCTCTACATGGACGGGCATACTACGTCCGCAGATAGGCACATACGACAACTTTGCTTACCAAAGCAAGAAGTGGGACATCATAGCTTCTCTCAATCTGGTCAGGCATACACAGCAGTCTGAGAGTTACGTAACACAATATTTCAGCGATACACAAGCACCATCTCAGCAACTGTCGCTCTTTAGGACTATCAAGACGAGGCAGGATGCCGAGCATATAAAGGTAAACTTCTTCGCCAATGACAAGCTGACCCTAACGGCGGCTGCCTATCATAGCGGTTACCCCGCTGATGCCACAGACTCAGGCACCGACTTCAGCGGACAGAGCTACCTACGCACCAGCAACGAAAAGATAGACAATAGCGGCGGTTACACCAATATAGGATACAAGTGGAACGAGCGCAACACGCTGACGCTCAAAGGCAGTTATTTCTATTATCGCTATGCTATAGACTATCCGGGCAGTGACATCGAAAAATACAAGTCGGCCATGCGCGAATATACGGGAGAATTGCTATGGGAGACACGCAGACGGCTTTTCGGCCACGACCATGATATCAATGCCGGTTTCAGGAATGTGTACCGCGAGAACATTGCCTCCTCGGTGCTTAACAAGCAGACCAGCTATTCCATACAGCAGCTATATCTTACCGATTATTATGCCTTTACCCGCAATCTGTCTGCTTACATTATATTAAAAGGTGAATACGACAACTTGGGGTACCATCACCATTTGGTTTTTCTGCCTTCACTGCGCCTCAATTACAATCTCAAGAAAGGCGGCTCATTGTCAGCTAACTATCAGCGACGCATCACCCGCCCAAGTGTAGACTATCTCAATGCCGATACGCTCTTCATCAACAACTTTACCAGGCAAGTGGGCAACCCTAATCTTCAGTCGCAGCATAATGACGCGTTTGCTCTGTCATGGCGCAGACAGATACGCAAAGCCTATCTTACGCTGACAGCCAATTACGAGCACGAGACTGACATGATAAGTCAGATATACATAACACCCAACAACTATGATGTTACAACCTATGCCAACATAGGACGCAGCGACTATGCCGCCCTGTCAGCCAATATCACTCAGCGCTTCTGCCAGAACCGCATGAACGTATCGCTATCATTCACCGGCTTCCATCGCGCATACCAGCTTGACCAGGCCTACCGCGAGAATACGCTTATCCAGACCATCAAAGGATGGGGATGGACCGGTAATCTGAACATGAGCTATCTCAGTACCAAAGGATGGATGTACATGCTGTCAGCTAACTATCGCCCCAAGAGCTATAACCTGAACAGCACTTTCCACCGCAACCCCAACCTGTTTCTTACCATCAGTAAGAATCTGTTCAGGGACCGGCTGGAACTCGAGGTAAGTTTCCTCAACTCGCTGGTCTATTGCTGGAATACACGCAGCAACACCTATTTCCGCAATATGCACCAACTAACGACACGCCGACAATATGCCAACAATATTACCATATCCGTAGCATGGAATATAGGCAAGCAGTTCAGAAGCCGCCGTGTGGCAAGTGGTGCCAGCAATGACGATATTGTCACTAAAAAGGGAGAATAAGAGAGCTCGTACCATCATTGTATTCGGACTGGCTGCCTTTTTCTGGACGCCAGACGCCTCGGCACTGTTTCTGAAGAACGCGCTGAAGAACGCAACTATCAAGGTAAACCAACAGGTCAAACAGGAAATAACCCCGAAAGGCCGAACAGCGTCATGGATGAGATGGTGGCCCGCGTGGAGATACTGAACAAGATAGTGGAGGCTTATAACGAGGCCGAAGACCATGCTAAGAAATGCGCACGAAGCCAACTTCACCGTGTACAATCCTTAGTCCCGGCAGAAGTAGGGGAGCCCCACAGACTGGCGGCGGCCCCATCCATACTAATAGGAACAACCATAAAGGGCAAAAGCAATGCTTTCATAATCTGTTAGCATGGCTTTTGCCCTTTATCGTATACTCTTTACGCCTCTATTTCAGCTTCTCGTAGCTGTCCAACTTGTGGAGATAATAGGCACGCACGTCGCGCCAGTGATAGTAGGGAGCACAGTCGGTGGCAATGGGCAGGCGGGCCTCGTCTTCATTGAAGAGAAACTTGACCAGCACATCGCTGTCGGTCTGGCTACGACGATAGAACACCAACTGCAGGTTGCAGCCCATGGGGAAGATGCGATAGTCGTACCAGCCCACTGTGGCCAACTGGTCCAGACGGTCTACAGGCTCACCGTAACCATTGAGGTTGAGCAGACAGACCAGAGGCATGACCATGGTTTCGTGGCCATAACGCAGGGTGGCACCGGGGTGGGGCAGGGCGATGCAGCTATCGGCCTGGGTAATGATGTTGCGCAGCAGGTTGCGCTGCGAGAAGGGCTGGGTGCCGCCATTCTGGGTGTTAGGGCCGTAAGTAAGGTACCAAAAGGCATTGTTACAGAGCCAGTGCTGATATATCTCATCGGGGGTGAAGATGCTGTAGAGCGAGAGGTGGTGGCGCAGTTCGGTACTCTGCACATTGCTGGCCAGGGTGAACAGCTGGTCGGCCAGGTCGGCAGCCTTGATATGGGTAGGGTAGTCGCTGTCGTTAAAGAGTACACGCATGAGATGGCCGTAATCCTGATGGCGCTGGCGGAAACTGTCTAAGAGTTCCTTGGTGCCCCCGGCCAACTTCTGCTTGTACAGTTGCTTATCAGTCTGGTTCATGTAGTACATGTCGTGATAGCTGGCATCGTGGCTGATACGCAGCCGAGGATTGAGCACGAGCAACTGCTGCAGCGCATTTTCCATCGACAGGATACAGCGTATCACCACAGTACTCTTGGCGTCTATCACGGCATCGCCCGCAAACACCTGGGGAAACCGCTCGTACATGCGCCGGGCTATGGCCTTGTGCTGCTGGGCACCTAAGAGGGTCAGCTCACCGTTGCGGCCCATGGCCTCCTGTCGTATCTGCCGTACCTGGTCGAGTACCTGCCGGCCACGGGGAGTGAGCTTGCCAAGGCTGTCGGCACGCAGCAGGGTAAAGTAGGGGCGGTCGTAATCGTGGGTGTCTATGAGGTAACGCGAGCCGTGACGGCCGTAGTGGCTCAGGTAGAAAGGCTCATAACCCCGTGGCGCAGGAGTAAGCCGGTGCTTGGGGCCAGGGTAAGCCACATAGTTACTGCCCGACAGAGCAGGGTTCTTCATAAACTCGCTGCGCGCATCCTGGGCCTGGACACAGGCGGTCACGCACAGCAGTACCAAGGAAAGTACAAGTGTTCTCTTCATGCTTGTCATTATCTATATAGGTATAAGTTACTTTATGGGTATCTATTATCGGGGGCAGGGCAGGGTAGGGGTCAGAGTAGCAGCGAGCCCAACTGGCCGAAGTCGTCGATGATATGGTCGGCTTGGCAGGCCACCATGTCGGCCCGGGTACCATTGCCGTACGTAACGCCACAGGTGTGTACGCCGGCATTGTGGCCCATCTGGATGTCGTACACGGCATCGCCCACCATGAGGGTGTCGGCCGGAGCTATGCTCAGGTACTCCATGGTCTGCAGAACCATATCGGGATGGGGCTTGGCCTGGGCCACGTCGCTAACGGTAACGATATAGCGGAAGTAGGTGTCTATCTGCATGCCCTGGAGAAACTCCATGAGCGACTCGCGGTGCCGCGAGGTGGCAATGGTAAGCGTGTAGCCATGGGCGTAAAGCGCGGCGAGGGTGTCGGCCACATGGGGAAAGAGGCGCACCACGCCGGGACGGTTGTCGCGGCCGAATATCTGGCTATAGGTATCTACGCAGCGGTCGCCCATCTCGCCGGTCATGGGGATGAGCCTCATAAAGGTCTCCTTGAGGGGCAGCCCTATCATGGCGCGGCACTGCTCGCGGCTGCGGGGTTCCAGGTGCAGGGCCTCGATGGTCTTCTGCATGGTCTGAGTGATAAGGGCCTCGGTGTCGGCCAGCGTGCCGTCAAAATCAAATATGATAAGTTTCATCGGATATGTATATGGCTATGGTTTTCATCTTGATATACTCGTAGGACAGGTACATCAGTCCGTGGTAGGGGTTGCGGGTGCCCCACGAGTTCTTGGCTATATAGTAGCGGTGGCCCTGACTGTCGTGGGCCATGCCTATAAGCGACATACAATGGTCGTCGGTGGTGCGGTGGCGCTCAAACTGGAGCTGGCGGTGGGCCTGGTCGGCTTGTGTACCGTCGGGCAGCGTGGCCACGCCATGGATAAAGGAGAAGCCGGGCTCCGACACGTCGCCCTCCCAGCACACGGCGTGCTTATGGGTAAGGGCGCGATCTATGCTGGCCATAAGGCTGTCTATGGGGATATTGAGAAACCGGGCCCTAAGCGTGTTGTCGGGTACTTCGAGCGCGAAGGGCTGTCCGAAAGGGTGGTGGGTAAAACTGGTCAGGGCCACATAGCGGGTGGCGTAGACGCTGTGGGCAAACTCCTGAAAGGTGTACTGCGCGCCGAGCATGTACACGGCGTAGGGTAGGGCACCCATGCGCTGGTCCAGGTAAGTGGCTGTACGCTGGCGCATAGCTCCCAGCGAGGGGGCATAACGGGCCAACTGACCCAAGCCGCGGGCCACGGCATCGGCATCGCCATGGGGCGGGCCGGGATAGGCATCGTAAGTGGCGGCACCATAGAGGCCGGTAAGGTAGAGGGCCAGGGCACCCGTTCCGCGCATGGAGAGCGGGTAGGAGGGGCCACACAGGTAGCGGGTGGCAGCCATGTCTTCCATATAGCGCCTAACGGGGTAGGCCACCGACAGGTGTACCGAGTCGCCCGTCATCAGGCGGTCGGTCTCTATGGTAGACAGCATGGCATACATCCAGCAGAGCGAGCCACGGCCCTGGTCCTTGACGGGGGTGAAGCCCAGCAACAGGTCATTGGTCATGGCCGGAGCACCATCGGTAGCCGGGCCCGACGGGCGGCACGACACCATCAGCGCCATCACTGCTCCTATGATATATAGATATGCCTTATACATCTAAAATAAAGTGCTGATATCTCTCTTATGAGCTACAAAGTTACTCAAAATAACGAGTTCCGTATCTGTATCAGCCGTGTTTTTTTGCCCAAAGGCCGTCACCAGCTTTCTAACGACCGTCGCGGCCGCGCCAAAGACGGCTTCCAGCACGCTAATGACCATCGCGGTAAAAAAACAAGTTGACTTACTTTGTCCTGCCCAATACTTTCAGTAACTTTGCAGTTATGAATATGAAAGCTACTGATTTTGAGATTATGGCCCCTGTCGGTTCGCGCGAGAGCCTCGCTGCTGCCATACAGGCCGGAGCAGGCTCGGTCTATTTCGGCATTGGGCAGTTGAATATGCGGTCGCACTCGGCTAACCACTTTACCATAGCCGACCTGCACGACATAGCCGCCACGTGCAACAGCCATGGCATCAAGACCTACCTCACCGTCAACACCATCATCTACGATGACGACATAGCCACCATGCACGAGATAGTAGACGCCGCCCGCGAGGCCCATATCACCGCCGTGATAGCCTCCGACGTGGCCGTGATGACCTACTGCAACCACGTGGGCGTCGAGGTACACCTGTCTACCCAGCTCAACATCTCCAACATCGAGGCTCTGCGGTTCTATGCCCAGTTTGCCGACGTGGTGGTATTGGCCCGCGAGCTCAACATGGACCAGGTGGCCGAGATACACCGCCAGATAGTAGAGCAAGACATCCGTGGCCCCAAGGGCGAACCCGTACGCATTGAGATGTTCTGCCACGGCGCCCTCTGCATGGCCGTCAGCGGCAAGTGCTACATGAGTCTGCACAACGCCAACCGTTCAGCCAACCGCGGCGAGTGCGTGCAGATATGCCGCCGGTCGTACACCGTGACCGACAACGAGACGGGCAACCAGCTCGAGATAGACAACAAGTATATCATGAGTCCCAAGGACCTCAAGACTATACGCTTCATAGACCGCATGATGCAGGCTGGCGTGCGCGTGTTCAAGATTGAGGGCCGCGCCCGTGGTCCCGAGTATGTATACACCGTGGTGAGCTGTTACCGCGAGGCCATACAGAGCGCGATAGACGGCACCCTGACCGAGGAGAAGAAAGATGCCTGGGACAAGCGCCTGGCCACCGTCTTCAACCGTGGCTTCTGGGACGGCTACTACCAAGGACAGACCCTCGGCGAGTGGAACAAGCATTACGGATCGGCAGCTACCGAGCGCAAGGTGCTGGTGGGAAAGGTCATCAAGTACTTCTCGCGGCTCAACGTGGCCGAGGTGGCCGTCGAGGCCACCACCTTCAGTGTGGGCGACAAGCTGCTCATAACCGGCCCCACCACCGGTGTGATGTATCTGGACGCCACAGAGATACGCTATGACCTAAAACCCGTGACCACCGCCCAGCAGGGCTGGCGCGTGTCAATCCCCGTAAGCGGCAAGGTAAGGCCCAGCGACAAGCTGTTCAAACTGGTGCCTGCTAATGAGATAAAGGAGATAAAATAAGAAGATAACCTGATAAAAAGTTGTAATCATGGTCAACGAGGCGAAAACGATGAATCTCTTCCGAGAGTTGTTGAGACAGAGAGGATACTATGACGACCCGACTATCTGTGTCGAAGAACAGGCTTCTGACAACAAAAAAGTACAGAAGTTGCTAAAGTGTGCGTCTAAATCAGGACTTGGAAAAGGCTATCCAGACTTTATCATCACTTCATCCAAGTACCATAATCTTATCATCGTAGTAGAGTGTAAGGCGGAGATAAGCCGACCGAAATCGGCTACGGTAGATAACTTTAAGGACTACGCTGTGGATGGAGCCTTGCTCTACGCCTCGTTTCTGGCAAAGGAATACGACGTTATCGCCATTGGCTTTAGTGGCGAAAAGAAGAACTTAACCTGTCTGGAGCATTACATTCAGATAGCCAAAACCACCAAGCCTCACCCATATTTCAGCGATGAGATACTTACCTTGGCTAACTATAATGAGGGAGTAAACAAGAGTACCTACAAGTTTAATCAGGATTACAACGAACTGATTAACTACACCAAGGAACTTAACGAGAAATTACAAGAACATAAGATTAAAGAGTCTAAACGCGCCTTGCTCATAAGTGGGGTACTGATGGCGCTGCGTAATGAGCGCTTCAAGGCTGACTTCAAGAGCTACGGCAGCATTGAAACTCTCTCTAACAATCTGTACGCTGCCATCTGTGCCGAGTTAGACCAATCGGATGTACCCGACAGCAATAAGAACGCACTGAAAAAGGGCTACGACTTTATTGCCACCAGCTTTGGGAACAACCATAAGAACGAGAAAGAATTTCTGACGAACCTCATTGACGAAGCTGACAAGCGCATCAATGGCTTCATGGTTACTTATAAGTATATTGATACGGTTAGCCAGTTTTATGTGGAGTTTCTGCGGTATGCAAACAATGATAAAGGACTGGGCATAGTGCTTACACCGCCACATATCACCCAGCTGTTTGTCGAACTGGCCGGAGTAAACAAGGATAGTGTAGTACTTGACAATTGTGCCGGTACCGGGGGCTTCCTGGTAAGTGCCATGAAAACCATGTTAGAGGACGCTAAAGGAGACATAGCCAAAGAAACAAGCATAAAGCATAATCAGCTGTTAGGAATAGAACTTGATGTAGACATATATACCCTGCTTATATCAAATATGATAATACACCGCGATGGGCGAACCAACATTACCCTCGGAAATTGCTTTGAGCAAAATACCGAAGCCATCAAGAAGAAATTCAAGCCTACCGTGGGACTGCTCAACCCTCCTTATAAGAATAAAGGAAAGGGTACAGAAGAGCTGGAGTTTGTCCTTAACAATCTCTCGATGCTTGAGCGGGGAGGAAAATGCGTAGCCATAATGCCCATTAGCTGTGTCAATGATGTAAAGGGTACCTCGTGTATGCTAAAGCGCAAAATACTGGAGCACAACACGCTTGAGGCAGTCCTATCGTTACCCGAAGAACTTTTTGTAAATTCTAAGGTAAACACCGTGACTTGTGCTGTGGTTATCACGGCCGGAATACCCCATCCCAAGGGTAAGAAAACCTGGTTCGGATATTGCCGCAACGATGGGTTTGTAAAGAAAAAGAATGTGGGGCGTGTCGATGCTAACCACTCGTGGGACACTATAAAGCGTAAGTGGGTAGATGCGTTTATGAACCGCGAGGTTATTAGCGAGTTCAGTGTCATGAAGGAGGTTACGGCTACCATGGAGTGGTGCGCAGAGGCTTATCTGGAGGCCAACTACGGAAAACTCACACAGGCTGACTTCGAAAACACAATACGTAACTATGTACTTTTCCAACTCAAATACAACGAGACTGATAACGGCGAAGGAGAGGAAGTATGAGGTTAGTGTCATTAGATAGCTTGTTCCATATAGAATACGGAAACGGGCTGGAACTGGTAAATCTGCCAAGGAGCAGTACAGGCATCAACTTTGTGGCCCGCACACAGAAAAACAATGGCGTAGTAGCCAGAGTGACCGTGCCTGCCTGGGAGCACATTTTCCAAAAAGGGAGTATAACGGTAGCCGTAAGCGGTAGCGTCATGGAGTCATTTGTGCAGACCGAGGACTTTGTAACGGCTTATCACATCATGGTGCTAACCCCTATTACAGACATGACCGATGAGCTGAAACTGTTCTATTGTAGCTGTCTGCGTATGAATAAATTTAAGTACTCGTATGGCCGGCAAGCCAATGCCTCCTTGCCCGCCTTGCTGGTTCCATGCAGGGATGATGCCGAGACATTCGTAGGCAATATATCGATACTGCACATCAAGACAAGTATGCTCCATAACATTAACCTGTCAGAGCTGTCTGCACCCTCTGAAACGGTAGAGGCTGAGCAACGGCTGGTACCCCTGTCGTCGCTCTTCAAGCTATATAATGGTATATCCTCTGATAATGTAGAACGGACTGCTTATCCTAAGAATGACAACTGGATACCCTACATACGCCCTTCCTACCGACAGAGCACGAGTATTGATGCCTATGTTAATCGGAATAGAATAGGCGAAAGCGGAGTATATCCTAAAGGTACTCTCTATGTATCGACCGATGGACAGGGTAGCCATACCTACGCCTATGTATCGGTCAGCGAATTTGTACCTAATTCTAATGTGACCGTACTGATACCCAAACGCAAAATGGCCATCAAGGAAAAACTCTTTTATGCGATGTGTATCACTCATAATCGCTTCAAGTTCTCGTACGGGCGCAAGCCTAAGGGAAAGAAACTGGCCGAGATATTGATTCCAAATACAATAAGCAAAGAATTTGATACTATCAATATAGATAACATAATAAAGAAATAACATACAGCAATAATGACTATCAACGAACAACAAGATGCCATCATCGACGAGTTTGCCGATATGGACGACTGGATGGACCGCTACCAGCTGCTCATAGACATGGGCAACGAGCTGGAGGCCCTCGACGAGAAGTATAAGACTAATCAGAACCTCATAGACGGCTGCCAGAGTCGGGTATGGGTGCAGTGCGACTACCGCGACGGCCGCCTCTACTTCCAGGCCGACAGCGATGCCCTCATCGTCAAGGGTATCATAGCCCTGCTCATCCAGGTGCTGAGCGGCCACACGCCGGCCGAAATCCTGGACGCCGACCTCTACTTTATAGACCGCATAGGGCTGCGCGACCACCTGTCGCCCACCCGCAGCAACGGCCTGCTGGCCATGATTAAGCAGATCAAGGCTTACGCTTTGGCCTATAAGACCAAGGGGGGGGCATGATGCGTACCATAAGCATCGTGCTGCTGTGGCTCTGCTGCACCCTTGGGTGGGCGCAGACGGCCGACGAGCGGGCAGGGGAGTATATCAACCAGCGCCAGTGGTTTGCCCTGCAGGATCTCTGCGCCACCGACAGCGCCCAGATGTCACCCTTCATACGTCTCTTCGCCCAGAGTATGACGGCACAGATGTTTAACCGGCCTGCCGAGGCCAACGAGCGTATCCTGGCGCTGATACGCCAGCACCAGGAGCAGATGGGCTTTGCCAACGTGTACAACATGATGCTCCTGCTGATAGACAACTACAGTCGGATGGGCGACAACGCAGCCGCGGCCGATGCCGCCCGTCGCTTTGCCACCCAGATAGACAGCAAGGTGCCGGCCGACAACGTGGCCTCCGTATGGGCCAAGGAGCGGCTGTACACGGCGCTGCAGGCATACGACCTGTACAGCACCGACACGCTGGACCACACGGTGCCCCTGACCTACACCCAGATAGCCGATTCGGCCCAGGGACTCATCACGCTGAGCGGCAGTGTCAACAAGAGGCAAGCCGACTTCATCTTCGACACGGGGGCCAGCTACAATGTCATCAGCCCCGAACTGGCACGCCGCTACGGTCTGCGCCTGATGGCCGACAGCATCAAGGCCCAGGGCACGCGCTCCGGGGGAGGCCAGATGGCCATAGCCGATGACCTCACCTTAGGCAACGTGCATCTGCGCAACGTGCCCTTTGCCGTACTCGACATCGGGGCAGGCAACGAGCGCATACGCCATACGGTCGGCCGCATATCGCTCATAATAGGTCAGCCTCTACTGAGGCAGTATGGGCGCTACACCATAGACCTTACCGACCGCACCCTATACCTATACCACCACAGCGCGCGCCGCCCTGTGCGTAGCAACGCCTACCTGGATGGTGCCCTCTATGCCGAGATTGCGCAGGACGGGCACCGTATGCCCATAGTCCTGGACACGGGAGCCGACAAGACCACCTTAGGCAAGGCTTACTACAAAGACTTCTCGGCCCTGGTGGCCCGCGAGGGCAAGTGGACCATCGAGGGAACTTCCGGCTTTGGCGGTATCGTCTATAACAGCGTCTTCCGCCTGCCGCAGATAGCCATGCAGGTGAGCGGACGGCCCTTCACGCTGCGCAATGTGAGCGTGGCGGCACTCTCTACCGGCAATGGGCTTGCAGAGGGCTACGGCCGACTGGGCATGGACTTTGTACGGCTGTGGCAACAGGTAACGGTAGACAACACCAATATGACTATAGAAGTAAAATAAGATATGAGAAAACTACGTACCATAGAGATGGACCGGCTCACGGTCGAGGAGTTTAAGCAGGCCGACAAGATGCCGCTGATAGTGGTACTGGACAATGTGCGGTCGCTCTATAATGTCGGGGCCGTATTCCGCAGCTGCGATGCGTTCCGTGTCGAGGCCGTCTATCTGTGTGGTATCACGGCCTGTCCGCCCAACGCCGAAATACACAAGACGGCGCTGGGCGGCGAAGATAGCGTAGACTGGCACTACTTTGCCTCGACCAATGAGGCCGTAGACCACCTGCACCACGAGGGCTACTATGTCTACTCGGTCGAACAGGTCGAGCACTCTACCAAGTTGCAGCGCCTGCACTTGGATGCGTCGGCCCACAGGGGCTACGCCGTCATCTTAGGCAACGAGGTGAAGGGCGTACAGCAGCAGGTGGTAGACAGCAGTGATGCCTGCTTAGAGATTCCGCAGCTGGGCACCAAGCACTCGCTCAACGTGAGCACCACCGCCGGCATAGTGGTGTGGGAGTTTGCCCGCCAGCTGATGTTGTAAAGGGTGTGGCCACACCAACCTACCAAAAGGAAGAATACAGCTCATACTTATCAATCTATCTACACACTATTTGCAGATACCCAGAACACGCTCCAAAACCGTCAAAATAGGCTCATAGTAGGTACATAAATTAATGGCATATACAAACTGACTTATAGATGTAATGTATTAACTATGCCTCTATATTCTCTTTTCCCATTAAACGAACTTAGAGCACCTACCCAAATAAGCCTGCTGATAAAACTACATCGCTATATAGAATCCTAATGACGGCTTCCAGCACGCTAATGATGGCTCCCAGCATTGTAAAGGTCGGTCTACATGACGGAAGAGCGTATCAAGCCATGAACGATGACCCATAAATAATGGCACAACTTGCTGATTATAAAAAAAGATGGAGTCCCCTAAACTACCACAGCAGCGGAGGAGACTCCATGAGTTAATCTATCAAGTCAGGGTAGGGGTGCGCGCTGGTGAGCTTACAGTCCCTTCACTCGGAGAGAGACGGGGTACGCTTCCCTCCCTTGATGTTCACTTCAGATATTCACCAAAATCAGTGAGGCGCATGTCGCCCTTCTTGCGCAGGGTGTCGTGCATGGCAAAGCAGGCAGTGAGCGACTGGGGCTCGTGGCCCTTGTCGGCTATGCGCAGATACTCGCGCAGCAGCGGCTTGTAGTCGGGGTGGGCACAGTTATTGATAATCTCCTCGGCGCGGCGGCGCGGGCCCTTGCCACGCAGGTCGGCCACACCCTGCTCGGTCACTATCACGTCTACATCGTGCTCGGTAGAGTCTACATGGGTACACATGGGCACTATAGAGCTGATGGTGCCACCCTTGGCCACCGATGGGGTAGTGAAGATACTGATGTAGCCGTTGCGCTCGTAGTCGCAGCTACCCCCGATGCCGTTCATCAGCCGCGAGCCACAGACGTGGCTCGAGTTCTCGTTGCCGTAGATATCGCACTCCAAGGCCGTATTGAGGGCTATCACACCCAGTCGGCGTATCACCTCGGGGCTATTGGCTATCTCGCTCTGACGTATGGTAAGATGCTGCGAGAAGAAGTCCATGTCGGCATATATCTCCTGCAGGCACTCATTGGTGACAGTCATCGCCGTGGCCGAGGCAAAGCCTATCTTGCCATCGAGCATCAGGCGTATGGCAGCATCCTGTACCACTTCAGAGTAGACATTGAACTGCGGGATGTGGGGGTTGGATCCCAAGGCAGCCATCACGGCGTTGCCCGTAGCACCTACGCCACTCTGTATGGGCAGGAAGTGGGGCGGTATGCGCCCCTGGCGCAGGTCGTTAGCTAAGAACTCGGCCACGTACTGACCCATCTTAAAGGTGTAGTCGTCTACCGCCTTGAACGACCGAGCCTCCTCGGGTATGCAGCACTCTACCACCCCCACTATCTTGCCGGGGTCTATGTCTATATAGTTGTTGCCCACGCGTCCGTAGGGGGTGAGCACGGGTATGGGGCCACGCCCACGTCCACACTCGGTGGGCTCATAGGTATCGTGCAGATAGCGCACATTGGGGTTGTGATAGGTGTTGTGCTCCAGTATTACCCGCTTGGCCAGCCGCGACACGGTGGTGGCTATGCCTCCGGCCGAGGTGAGGTAGATACGGCAGCGCCCGTTGACCATCTCGTAGGCCGACACCTCGAGGATGGCCCACTGCATGGTGCCATAGAAGCCTCGGCGCAGGCGCTCGGCCATGTGGCCCAGGTGGGTGTCCTCATAGTCTATCTCGCCCAGGTTGGTGTGCTGTCGGAAGTCGGCATTGGTCGAGAAAGGGGCCCTAAACTTGATGGCCTGAGCCTTAGCCATGTCGCCCTCGATACTCTGGCAGGTCGAGGCACCGGTGAATATGCCCACGGCAAAGGGTCGGCCTGCCTCGTGCTCGCGCACGGCACGCTGGGAGAGCTCGCGGAACACCGCCTTAGGGCACCCGTTGGGTGTGAATCCTGACAGGGCTATGTTATCACCATCCTGTATCATCGCCGCTCCCTCGGCGGCAGTTATCTTGTTTATCGGCATACGTCTATTCTTTATATATTAATGTGCATGGATAGCCAGGCGACAGCCCATGATAATGGCCAGCCAGCCACCTATTCACGATGCAAAGGTAGTAATTATCACATTATTAGCGGGCACATCCCCCCAATATTTTTATCCCTGTTCCCCATTTTAGCCCTCAGAGCGACAGAATAGTGTATAAATATTCAGACAGCCCACTGGCAGCTACCCCGCCTAAAGCAACCCTTGCCCTATACGGTGCAAGTGGCCAATAATGATTGTCAGCGTTCTTCCCTTTTACTTGCAATAGTACGTAAGAAAACTGCGGAAATCCGCAAAAATATTTTGGAAAGTATGATTATAAAGAGAGAAAAATACCTACAAGAGTTAATAAGCTCACGGCAAAATGAACGCGCGCTGTAGGCGCAAAAACAATACAAGCTAAGCGCCACAAGCTTGCTCGGATGGCCGAAGCGCAGCCTGTTTTCTATAAAAGTAGCCGTAGGCGTTACTCCTCCAACTATCCTCATACAACTCTATATTCCTGCCTCACACTTATTTCTGTAAAATGTTACGCAGACTGGACTACATTCTTTCTTCGTAACATTTAGCAGGATAAGCATTGCTACTATCCACCATAACACAAAAACTGCGAAGCTGTTGAACATTTTCTGCTTTTTCTTTTTACATTTAATATTTTTTTGTAACTTTGGCACCTGTAGCTGGCTTAGTGCTTATACCCATAGGGGTTACGGCTCGCAGCCAGTGCGCTCTTAGCCTCACGCCCACGCCGATTCTTGCTTGCAAGGAGGTGAGTGGCGGGAAGAGGCACGACATATATAAAGGCGTTTACTTGACGCTTTGTTCTTGACGCACAGAAATCTCGCAAATTTCAAAATTCGGTCTTGAGCATAGCCAACGGTAGGTGTCCATTGGGTGTGACTATGTTGCTACACCCCATGGAGGCTATATACCTATTTTGATATAATAGGCTATATGGCCATACATGGCATTGGCAACTATTCATATCGGCGTGGGCTCTAACGTTGTCTGTTCAGCTGGATTAGGCAATGCGAGAGCCTCTGTGCGTGGAACGGGCAGCGAGCAGTTCCCACGCCTTCTTTTTTATGTTCGCAATCCATCATCTTATTATTAAAATCTTACTGATTATTTGTAACACATTGATACTCAATTCTAATTGGTGATATGATATAACGAAAGAAACAAATTAGGAACAACAAAATTGAGAAACCCCAAAAATGAGTATGAGAAAACATAAATTAACACTGAAAACAACGATAATTTTCCGATTTTGTCATTAGAATGTGCTATCTGAGGCTGACTGATTTCTTTATTTAAGTGGTCGTTTTTCATCTGTCACAGATGTAAATGTCTTCAAAAATGCAG
>JALEKD010000019.1 GCA_022769285.1 Prevotella sp. | reverse complement strand
CGCTGCTGCAGCTGTTGCTGTAGCTGCTGGTCCCGCTGCTGCTGGTGCAGAGGCAGCTGAGGAGAAGACATCTTTCGATGTAGTCCTCGCTGAGGTAGGTGCTACCAAGTTGCAGGTTGTAAAGGCCGTTAAGGAGGCTTGTGGTCTTGGCTTGAAAGAGGCTAAGGATCTCGTAGACTCTGCTCCCGCTACCGTTAAGGAAGGTCTTTCTAAGGAAGAGGCTGAGAACCTGAAGAAGGCTATCGAGGCAGCTGGTGCTAAGGTAGAGCTCAAGTAATTGAAACTTACATCTCTTTAAATATGGTTAGGATTTGCCCAGTCGGTGAGTCCTAACCTTTTTGTGTCTTTATGACCAAATTCACCATTGTGCTATGCAATGGTTTTTCACTGATAACAAAACTATATGGCTACAAAGATTGTCGATAACAGAGTAAATTTTGCCAGCGTGCATAATCCGTATCCTTATCCGGATTTTCTCGATGTGCAGTTGAAATCCTTCAAGGATTTTCTACAGTTGGAAACTCCGCCTGAAGAACGCAAAAATGACGGTCTGTATAAGGTGTTCGCAGAGAACTTCCCTATCACCGACACTCGTAATAATTTCGTTCTTGAGTTCTTGGATTACTATATTGACCCGCCTCGCTATACAATAGATGAATGTCTGGAGCGCGGGCTGACATATAGTGTACCTTTGAAGGCTAAGATGAAGCTGTATTGTACCGATCCTGACCACGAGGACTTTAAGGCCGTAATTCAGGATGTGTTCCTTGGTACAATTCCATACATGACAAAGAACGGCACATTCGTAATCAACGGTGCTGAGCGTGTAGTTGTGGCTCAGCTGCACCGTTCGCCGGGTGTTTTTTTCGGCCAGGGTGTACACGCTAATGGTACAGTGCTTTATAGCGCACGTGTAATTCCGTTCAAGGGCTCTTGGATAGAGTTTGCTACCGATATAAACAATGTAATGTATGCTTATATCGACCGAAAGAAGAAATTGCCTGTTACAACATTGCTTCGTGCCATTGGTTATGAGACTGATAAAGATATTCTGCGTATCTTTGATCTGGCTGAAGAGGTTAAGGTAAACAAGAAGAATCTGAAAGCCTGCATCGGCAGAAAACTTGCTGGTAGCGTATTGAAGAGATGGACAGAGGACTTCGTGGATGAAGATACTGCTGAGGTGGTATCTATTGAGCGCAACGAGGTTATCGTAGAGCGTGAGACGGTTATCTCTGAGGATAATGTGGAAGATATTCTTGACAGCGGCGCTTCAACAATCCTTCTCCATAAGGATGCTACAGCTGCCAACAAGTATTCTATCATCTTCAACACACTGGCCAAGGATCCCTCTAACTCTGAGAAGGAAGCCGTATTATATATATATCGCCAGCTGCGTAATGCTGACCCTGCCGATGATGCAAGTGCTAAGGAAGTATTCCAGAACTTGTTCTTCTCGGATAAGCGTTATGACCTTGGTGAGGTAGGCCGTTATCGTATTAATAAGAAGCTGGGACTCAATACCGACATGGATGTCCGTGTGCTGACCCAGGAGGATATTATAGAGATTATTAAATATCTCATCCAGCTGATAAACTCTAATGCAACGGTTGACGATATCGACCATCTGAGTAACCGTCGTGTACGCACGGTGGGCGAGCAGTTGGCCAATCAGTTCTCTATTGGACTGGCCCGTATGAGCAGAACGATCCGTGAGCGTATGAATGTACGCGACAATGAGGTGTTTACTCCTACAGACTTGATTAATGCAAAGACTATTTCAAGTGTCATTAACTCTTTCTTTGGTACCAATCCTCTGAGTCAGTTCATGGATCAGACCAACCCATTGGCAGAGGTCACTCACAAGCGTCGTCTTTCGGCCCTTGGTCCTGGTGGCTTGTCTCGTGAGCGTGCCGGATTTGAGGTGCGCGACGTTCACTATACTCACTATGGTCGTCTGTGTCCTATTGAGAGTCCTGAAGGCCCTAACATTGGTCTTATCTCGTCTCTCTGTCTGTATGCCAAGATTAATGACCTTGGCTTTATTGTTACTCCGTATCGTAAGATTGAAAACGGTAAGGCAGATATGGACAACAATGATGTGCTGTATCTTACTGCCGAGGAAGAGGAGGGTAAGATTATTGGCCAGGGCAATGCCCCGTTGACTCCTGAGGGTGACTTTATCCGTAAAGTGGTGAAGTGCCGTAAGGATGCCGATTATCCAGTAGTTCCCCCAGAGCAGGTAGACCTCATGGATGTGGCTCCCCAGCAGATAGCATCGGTTTCTGCCGGTCTTATTCCGTTCTTGGAGCATGACGATGGTCACCGTGCCCTGATGGGATGTAATATGATGCGCCAGGCTGTGCCATTGCTCCATAATGATGCGCCTATCGTAGGTACCGGTTTAGAGAAGAAAGTGTGCGAGGACTCTCGCACGATGATTACAGCCGAAGGCGCAGGCGTTATAGAGTATGTAGATGCCACTACTATCCGCATACTTTACGATCGCACCGAGGAGGAGGATTTTGTTAGCTTCGAGCCCGCCTTGAAGGAATACCGTATTCCGAAGTTCCGTCGTACCAACCAGAATATGACCATAGACTTGCGCCCCATTTGTAGTAAGGGCCAGCGTGTTAAGGAAGGTGACATCCTCACAGAAGGTTATGCTACCGAGAATGGTGAATTGGCCTTAGGCCGTAACCTGCTGGTTGCCTATATCCCATGGAAGGGCTATAACTATGAGGATGCCGTGGTTATCTCTGAGCGTTTGGTACGCGATGATGTACTCACCTCTGTTCACGTAGACGAGTACTCACTCGATGTACGCGAGACTAAGCGTGGCGTAGAGGAGTTTACCTCTGATATTCCTAACGTTAGTGAGGAAGCCACCAAAGACCTTGATGAGAACGGTGTTATCCGTGTCGGTGCCCGCGTAGAGCCAGGCGACATTCTGATAGGTAAGATTTCGCCTAAGGGAGAGAGCGATCCCTCGCCAGAGGAGAAGTTGCTCCGTGCCATCTTCGGCGACAAGGCTGGCGATGTGAAGGACTCTTCGTTGAAGGCCAATCCTTCTCTGAGTGGTGTTGTAATCGACAAGAAACTCTTCTCTCGTGCTATCAAGACCCGTGAGTCAAAGAAGCAGGACAAGATAGTTCTCGCTAAGATAGACGAGGAGTACGAGGCTAAGAATGAGGACTTGAAGGATATCCTCATTGATAAGTTGCTCGAACTGACTGATGGCAAGAAGTCTGAGGGCATCAAGGACTATACCGGTGCTGAGATTATTGCTAAGGGTAGCACATTCACCGCTCCCGCTCTGAAGAATCTGGAATATGACGGTATTCAGAGTAATGGATGGACTGGCGACGAGCATACCGACGGACTCATCCAGAAACTCATTATGAACTACATCCGTAAGTATAAGCAGCTGGATGCCGAACTGAAGCGTCGTAAGTTTGCTATTACTATCGGCGACGAGCTGCCTTCGGGCATCCTCCAGATGGCGAAGGTGTACATCGCCAAGAAACGTAAGATACAGGTAGGTGATAAGTTGGCTGGTCGTCATGGTAACAAGGGTATCGTTTCTAAGGTAGTTCGCCCAGAGGACATGCCGTTCTTGGAGGACGGACGTCCTGTAGACCTGGTTCTTAACCCTATGGGTGTGCCTTCGCGTATGAACTTGGGTCAGATATTCGAGGCCATTCTTGGTGCTGCCGGTAAGAAGCTTGGTGTGAAGTTCGCTACACCTATCTTCGATGGCGCTAAGTTGAACGACCTCTCTGAATGGACCGACAAGGCAGGTCTGCCCCGTCTCTGCTCTACCTATATCTATGATGGCGAGACCGGTGAGAAGTTTGACCAGCCTGCTACCATCGGTATCACTTACTTCTTGAAGCTCGGCCACATGGTTGAGGACAAGATGCACGCCCGTTCTATCGGCCCGTACAGTCTGATTACTCAGCAACCACTTGGTGGTAAGGCCCAGTTCGGTGGTCAGCGTTTTGGAGAGATGGAGGTTTGGGCTCTTGAGGCCTTTGGTGCCAGTCATGTCCTTCAGGAGATACTTACCATTAAGAGTGATGATGTGGTAGGCCGTTCTAAGGCTTACGAGGCTATCGTCAAGGGCGATGCTATGCCCACCCCGGGCATCCCAGAGTCTTTGAATGTGCTCCTCCACGAACTTCGTGGTCTTGGTTTAAGTATCAAACTTGATTAAACGAGAACCCTTAATTATTTCAAGAAAAATGGCTTTTAAGAAAGATACAAAAGTAAAGAACAATTTTACGAAGATTACCATCGGACTTGCCTCTCCTGAGGAAATCCTGGAAAATTCGTATGGCGAGGTTACCAAACCAGAGACGATTAACTATCGTACCTATAAGCCAGAGCGCGATGGCCTGTTCTGCGAGCGCATCTTTGGTCCTACCAAGGATTATGAGTGTGCTTGTGGTAAATACAAGCGTATCCGCTATAAGGGTATCGTGTGCGACCGATGCGGTGTCGAGGTTACCGAGAAAAAGGTACGCCGTGAGCGCTCCGGTCATATCGAGTTGGTAGTACCTATTGCCCATATCTGGTATTTCCGTTCATTGCCCAACAAAATTGGCTATCTGCTGGGTATGCCTACTAAGAAGCTCGATGCTGTAGTTTACTACGAAAAATATATCGTTATCAAGCCGGGCGTCCTTGAGGGCCGTACCGACAAGGATGGTGTAGAGCTGAATGGCTCGCACAAGATGGACTTGCTCTCTGAAGACGAGTACCTCAACATCCTGGACACCCAGTTGGATCCCAGCAATGAGCTACTGCCCGATGACGATCCTAACAAGTTTATTGCCAAAATGGGTGCCGAGGCTATCCGCGACTTGCTGACTGACCTTGACCTCGACTCTATCTCTTACGAACTGCGCGACCGTGCCAACAATGACTCCAGTCAGCAGCGTAAGACCGAGGCCCTGAAGCGCCTGCAGGTAGTAGAGGCATTCCGTTCGTCTAAGAATGTGAACAAGCCCGAGTGGATGATTATGAAGATTATTCCTGTCATCCCCCCCGAGCTCCGTCCGTTGGTACCGCTGGATGGTGGCCGTTTTGCCACATCCGACCTCAATGACCTCTACCGTCGCGTCATCATCCGTAACAACCGTCTGAAGCGCCTGGTTGAAATCAAGGCTCCTGAAGTAATCCTCCGTAATGAGAAACGTATGCTTCAAGAAGCAGTCGACTCTCTCTTCGACAATTCCCGTAAGGCCAGTGCCGTTAAGAGCGAGAGCAACCGTCCCCTGAAGTCACTTTCAGACTCACTGAAGGGTAAGCAGGGACGCTTCCGTCAGAACCTGCTCGGTAAGCGTGTCGACTATTCAGCTCGTTCGGTTATCGTTGTAGGTCCTGAGCTGAAGATGGGCGAGTGCGGTCTGCCTAAGCTGATGGCCGCCGAGCTCTACAAACCATTTATTATCCGCAAACTGATTGAGCGTGGCATCGTTAAGACTGTCAAGAGCGCCAAGAAGATAGTAGACCGTCGCGAGCCCGTTATCTGGGATATCCTGGAGAATGTAATGAAGGGTCACCCAGTGCTCTTGAACCGTGCTCCTACGCTGCACCGTCTGGGTATTCAGGCTTTCCAGCCCAAGCTGATAGAGGGAAAGGCCATCCAGCTTCACCCCCTGGCTTGTACCGCGTTCAACGCTGACTTCGATGGCGACCAGATGGCCGTACACCTTCCATTGAGCAATGAGGCCGTGCTCGAGGCTCAGATTCTGATGCTGCAGAGCCACAACATCCTCAATCCTGCTAACGGTGCTCCTATCACGGTACCCTCACAGGATATGGTGCTCGGTCTGTACTATATTACCAAGCTCCGTCCCGGTGCTAAGGGCGAGGGTCTCAGTTTCTATGGTCCCGAGGAGGCCATTATTGCCCACAATGATGGCAAGTGCGACCTGCATGCACCAGTTAAGGTATTGGTCGACGACATCGTAGACGGCAAGCCCGTAAAGCACCTTGTCGATACTTCTGTCGGCCGTGTCATCGTCAACCAGATTATCCCCGACGAGATAGGTTTCTTTAATGACATTATATCTAAGAAGACCCTGCGTGGCATTATCGCCAATGTTATCAAGGCTGTGGGTATGGCCCGTGCTTGTACATTCCTCGATGGTATTAAGAACCTGGGTTACCACATGTCGTATGTAGCCGGTCTTTCGTTCAACCTGGATGACATCATCATCCCAGAGGAGAAGGATAGCATCGTACAGAAAGGCCAGAAGGAAGTTGAGGAAATCACCAACAATTATAATATGGGTTTCATCACCGACACCGAGCGTTACAACCAGGTTATTGATGCCTGGACGCATGTTAATAACGAGCTTGGCGATGTGCTGATGAAGGAGATGACCGAGGCCGACCAGGGTTTCAACGCTGTTTACATGATGCTCGACTCTGGAGCCCGTGGTTCACAGGACCAGATTAAGCAGCTTTCGGGTATGCGTGGTCTGATGGCCAAGCCCCAGAAAGCTGGTGCCGAGGGCGCGCAGATTATTGAGAACCCTATCTTGTCCAACTTCAAGGAGGGAATGTCTGTGCTGGAGTACTTCATTTCTTCTCATGGTGCCCGCAAGGGTCTGGCCGATACCGCCATGAAGACGGCCGATGCCGGTTACCTTACCCGTCGTCTGGTAGACGTGTCTCACGACGTGATTATTACCGAGGAGGACTGCGGAACGCTGCGTGGACTGGAGTGTCGTGCGCTGAAGAATGGCGATGAGGTTATCTCGTCACTCTCAGAGCGTATCTTAGGCCGTGTGTCTGTTCACGATATTATACATCCTACTACCGGCGAACTTATCTGTGCCGCTGGCGAGGAAATCAATGAAGAGAAGGCCGCCGCTATCGAGAACTCACCTATCGAGATGGTCGAGATACGTTCGGTACTTACCTGCGAGAGCAAGCGCGGAATATGCGCCAAGTGTTACGGACGTAACCTGGCCACCGCCCGCATGGTCCAGTTAGGCGAGGCTGCCGGTGTTATCGCTGCCCAGGCCATTGGTGAGCCTGGTACACAGCTTACCCTCCGTACATTCCACGCCGGTGGTGTGGCTGGTAATGCAGCCGCCAATGCCAGCATTGTCGCCAAGAACGATGCCAAACTCGAGTTTGACGAGTTGCGTACCGTGCCTTTCCGCGATGAGGATTCTAAGGATTGCGAGATGGTAGTAAGCCGTCTGTCAGAGGTTCGCTTCGTAGACCCGCATACCAATATCGTGCTCTCTACGCTCAATGTGCCTTACGGTTCTACCCTTTACAATAAACAAGACGGCGTGGTAAAGAAGGGCGACCTCATTGCCAAGTGGGATCCTTTCAATGCCGTTATCGTGACCGAATATGCTGGTACGCTTAGGTTCAACGACGTTACCGAGGGCGTTACCTATAAGGCCGAGACCGATGAGACGACTGGTTTGACCGAAAAGATTATCACCGACTCTAAAGACCACACCAAGGTGCCTACCTGTGATGTGATAGATGAGAACGGTGAAGTCTTGGGAACTTACAACTTCCCCGTGGGAGGCCACGTTGTAGTAGAGGATGGCCAGACCGTAGAGACCGGTGTTACCCTGGTTAAGATACCGCGTGCCGTAGGTGGTGCAGGCGATATCACGGGTGGTCTGCCTCGTGTTACCGAACTCTTCGAGGCTCGCAATCCCTCTAATCCAGCCGTTGTTTCTGAGATTGACGGCGAGGTCACCATGGGCAAGATTAAGCGTGGCAACCGCGAGATAATCGTTACATCTAAGACGGGCGACCAGCGCAAGTACCTGGTAAGCCTTAGCAAGCAGATACTGGTACAGGAGCACGACGCCGTACGTGCCGGTACCCCGCTGTCTGATGGCAGCATCACTCCGGGCGACATCCTCGCCATCAAGGGCCCCACGGCCGTTCAGGAGTATATCGTTAACGAGGTACAGGACGTTTACCGTCTGCAGGGTGTGAAGATTAATGATAAGCATTTCGAGATTATCGTTCGTCAGATGATGCGCAAGGTTCAGATTAATGAGCCGGGCGACACCACATTCCTGGAGCAGGAGCTGGTAGACAAGCTCGACTTCGCTGAGGAGAACGACCGTATCTGGGGCAAGAAGGTGGTTACCGATGCCGGTGACTCCGAGAACCTCAAACCGGGTCAGATTATCTCTGTACGCAAGCTGCGCGACGAGAATTCGAGCCTCAAGCGCCGTGACTTGCGTCTGGTTCAGGTACGCGATGCCGTTCAGGCCACAGCCACTCAGATACTGCAAGGTATCACGCGTGCTGCCTTAGGTACCAAGAGCTTCATGAGTGCCGCCTCGTTCCAGGAGACCACCAAGGTACTCAACGAGGCCGCTATTCGTGGCAAGCAGGACCGTCTGGAAGGCATGAAGGAGAACGTTATCTGCGGTCACCGTATTCCTGCCGGTACTGGTCTGCGCCAGTTTGACAAGATTATCGTTGGCTCGCGCGAGGACTACGAGCGCATCGAGGCCAACAAGAAGAATATTCTTGACTACGCTGAGCAAGATGCTAACGAGTAAGTAGCCATACTTTATAGATAAAAAAGGAGCCGCACCCATCATAGGGTTGCGGCTTCTTTTTTGGGGTATGCCTGGTGCCTATATTCATGTAGCGGCCGTTAATAATAGGCTATCACTGCCCATTGTAAAATTTCTGTTTGTCTTTTCCCAATCAGCTGATAGTTATCTTGCTCAAAAAAAATCGGCGACTGCTTCGTAGGGATGGAGGCCTATAAGCAGGGAGTGGTGGTACTGCTTACATTAAGTCCTTATGCCGATCTGATTACCGCCTTTATTCAGAAAGGCCATCGATTATGGATATACGCATGTCGATAATGGAAGGGATGTTAATGTGCGCTCAAACACAGGCAAATTGCTTCCAGACCTTTACGGTCTGAAAGTAAAACGCTACCGAATGTCTACCAAGAATGGCCATGTCTATATAGAAGTGGCAAATAGCAAGCACTACGCTAATGAATATGAAATAGCTATTTACCGGGCTAAGTAGCTATCTTCATTTAGGGTGTCCAATCCCAAAAGAAAGTCTACCCCACGCACTCGCAGCTACATGTATTGCTATAGGCAGGACTACCCTCTGTGCTGTTTATCCTTATGGCCATGGTGTTGATGGTTATTCATTTTACAGCGTATGTCATCTCATCTCGATTTCCTTAAACTTGGTGTTATGGTTAAATCCCATTACAAACAAATTGTATCAATACGGGTAATAAAGACAATTATCATATAAAATATATGGCATGGGCGCATTTGCAGGTAGCGATATACTTATGTTGTTAACGGTATCTTCTATTTGTAAACCAGTCGTCCATGTGCCTATACATTTCTTTATAAGTTTGCAATTACCAGTAAAGTCAATCAAGGCTTGTGGTGAATGGTCCTTTTCTATAACTTTTTGATTTATAGATTGTAACGTGTCTGTGTTTCTTTGTTCATTTTACAAAACAGTATGTCTTTATTGCCTTTGCTTGTGTTTGAGCATGCTATAGTATTGAGTATGACGCAAACGATAAGACAAAGAGATGATATGCTTGTGATGGTGTTTCTATATGCCATAGTTTAGTTGTTTTCTTGGTTTCCAATCGCCTGGCTTCATAGTGGGATTAAATCATTTCGCACCAGATTTTATCCATCTATTTCTATAAGTGATTGTGGCATCTATAGTGTAATCGTTACAACCAAATTCTGCTCCACAGCAGGGGTAGATTTCGTGTGAAGGAGATAGGCTGTCTTCTTCCCATGGCGAGGACTTTAGTTCATATCTACAGAATTTGTAAAAACGAGCACGCCTATGCCATTGCTTCTGCGGTTGGCTCTTGGCGTATTTCTTGTCCTGCACGTGTGTCAGGGTATAGGTTCCGCCAATGAGCAAAATCAAGAAACTTATTACCCATAAGTAATACCCGCTTGCCATAGTTATGCTTTTAAGGTGTCCTGCTTCATCCACAATTATTTGGCGGCAAAAAGCAAAAATCAGACCCAATCCTACAGTATTACAACTCCAATATATGAAGGCCTTATGCTTGTTTTTTATTAGGTGTCTTATTGCTATAACGTATGTGAAGTTAGCAAACCATGACAGGAAGTAGACTCGTAGGATCCCTTCATGGAAAAGGAGACCAGCCCAACCGCAAAGCACGCAAAACAAGCCACCTCCAAAATCAAAGAGAGATGTAGCTGCGCCGTCATAGTAAAATGGTGGTAATATAAGGCATGCTATTAGATAACACGACAGGCTAAGTGTTATTATAGCTTTTTTCTTGGTAGCAATATTATAGATTTTCATATCTCCTACGGTGGTTCCTTATAGGTTCTGTATTGAATCGAAAGTTAAGGGATGGCTATTGTCAATGCCTTTTTAGATTTTGTTGTTCCAATGGCTATCATTCTTGTAGTCGTTAGAGATTTTGAGAGGACTTCAGTCTCCCATGCCCCGCACGCAGTTAGTAGCTTGCCAATCTGTTACAGCAACTTTAGCGCGATGGTGGCGCAGGCTTCGGCATCGGCCAAGGCATGGTGGTGCTTGGCCAGGTCGTAACCGCAGTAGGCGGCCACTGTTTGGAGCTGGTGGTTGGGCAGACGGTTGCCCAAGTGGCGGCGAGCAGCCCTACAGGTGCAGTAGAATGTGTAGCCAGGATAGGTCATTCGGTAAGCCGCGAAAGCCGCCTTCAGACAGCCCTCGTCAAAGGGACTGTTGTGAGCCACTAAGGGAAGTCCCGCTATCCTTGGCGCTATCTGCTCCCATACCTGCGGAAAGGTGGGCGCATCCTCTACGTCCGTCATGGTCAGTCCGTGTACCCGTGTCGTAAAGTAAGTGAAAAACTCGGGATAAGGGTAGATGAGGCTGTAGAACCTGTCTACCACCTGGCCACCCCTTACGATGACCACGCCCACGCTACACACACTGCTGCGTTGGCCGTTGGCAGTTTCGAAGTCTATTGCTGCAAAGTCTTTCATCGTCAGAAATTTAATGGCGTTCTGCACTCTAATGTCAGCAGATACCTCTTGGCATCCAGCCCGCCTCCATAACCCGTCAGCGAGTGATCGCTGCCTATGACGCGGTGACAAGGCACAAATATGGAGAGCGCGTTGGCTCCATTGGCGTTGGCTACGGCCCGTACCGCGGATGGTCGTCCTATGCGCCGCGCCATGTCTGCATACGACAGCGTTTGTCCATAGGCTATGTCTAACAGACTATGCCACATCGACAGCTGGAACGGTGTGCCCACGAGCCGCAAGGGGATGTCGAACTGACTCCGCCGCCCGGCAAAGTATTCGCGCAACTCCTCAGCCGCCCGTTCCGTTACCGCCGACGCTTCCCACCGTATTTCGGCTTGCAGTATCTTTCTCAGCCGTTGGTCTACACGGGCGCGATGGGGCTCCACCTCCCAGTCGCACAGACATAGTTTGGCGTCAGTCGAACCCAGCACCAGCATGCCACAGGGCGCTTGGAAGCGCTGCGTCAGTATGATTTTCTTTTTTTCAGTGGTCATATTGATACTTATAAGGAGAGGCCCCGCCTCCCGCGGTTGCTGCTATTACGACAAAGTTACGTTTTCTTTTCCTGAAATTCCTCATTTTATCCGATATTATCACCCTTGCGACCCTAAAAAAGCCACTAAACGCCCCCTGTAAATGTTAAAAATGTTAATTCCTGTTGTAATTAGCCCCCTCCTGGTGTTATATAAGTATAACAAGACCCATGCGATGACAGAGAAGAGTTTCATACGACTTGTGCCCCAGTTGCGGGCCGCGGCCATACGGGCCGGCATAAGTGCCGGAGTCGGTGGCGATGCCGCCGAGGATGTGGCCCAGGACACGGTGATACGTCTCTGGCAGATGTGCGATGCCCTGGAGCGCTTCGACTCGCCCGTTGCTTTAGCCTCCATAGTCGCCCGTCGCCTGGCTCTCAATGCCCTGCGCCGCTCGCCATCGGTAGCGCTGACCGATGTAGACCATCGCCAGATGGCCGCCCCGGCCAGCAGTCAGCCCGATGCCCAGCTCCAGCAGCGCGACGACACCGAGTGGCTCGACCGCCAGCTCAGCCTGTTGCCCTCTACCCAGCAACAGGTGTTCTATATGCGACAGGTAGAGCGGCGCAGTCATCGCGAGATAGCCCAGTTGGTGGGCATCAGCCCCGCTTCGGTATGCACCCTGCTGGCCCGTGCCCGCCACGCGATATACGAAGAGATAGATAAACGTAGATAGCTTATGAAACGATACCACACTGCAACCATAGCCCGGCTGTTAGAACGCTATATGGCCGGCACTACCACCCTGAGCGAGGAGCGCCAGCTGGAGCGCTACTTCCTGACCGCCACCGATATCCCCCGCGAGTGGGCCGTCTATCAGACCATGTTTGCCCAGTATGCCCAGATGGCAGTCCCCCATGCCCGGCACACCGTGCGCCCCGTCCTGCGATGGGTGGCTGCCGCCTCGGTAGTTATGCTGTGTGCCCTGGCCGTCTGGCTGTGGCTGCCGCAGTCCACAACACCAGCCGACAACCGACCGGTGATGACAGCCCACCACACCGTGCGTTCAGCCGTCACCCCAATATCAGCCCATGCTCCATCGGCCCATTCTGAAAGTACTGTTACACAGACTGGAGCCATCGCCACACCCTCTCCTACGTTGGCCAGGGCCACCCACGGCCTGTCGGTTCAGGCTTCTGCCACGCCCCAGCCCCTGTTGCCTACCCCTTTTCAGTCCGAGGATGCTCCCGCGCGGCTGTCGGCTAAGCCCATAGTGCCCATCCCCCCCATGGTGCGTCTGCAGATATTGGCCAGCGAAGGCTATGCCCCTATGATAGACGACTTGGCCCGGCAGGAGGCCGCCGAGGCCCATGCCCGCGACCTGCAATTGCTTACGGCCCTGGTGGCCAGCGGCGAGGTGAGTGCCATCGATGTGCTGGCCGACCTGGCAGCAGGTGTGTCGCCCGCCGACTTGTTCATTGAAAGTATATAACTTATCCCCCTAACATTATGAAGACTATTATCCTTGGCGCTATGAGTCTCATGCTGACTCTCGCCGCACCCGCTGCCCATGCGCAGCAGAAGATAGAAAGTGCCTATGCTGCATTTATGCGCAAGGTGAAGGTAGACCCCAAGCCCAATATCATCCGCGACCCGCAGACCATGGAGCTGCAGGGCAGGGCCGATACCTACGAGTTTGCCATCCCTGACCGCGACCAGGCCCGTATTGACGACGTACGCAAGGCCATGCTCTCCGAGACCGACAATGCCTACAAGGTCTACTCGGCCAGCGACTACACCCATCAGCGCCGCCTCACTTATGGCAACGGACAGGCCGTTACCATCGGCAGCCGCTACTGCAACTATCTTGCCGTACTCTTTGCCGACCGCCAGCGCCCCGGCTACCGCACGGCTTACTGCATAGAGTGGCTTTTCCCTGCCGAGGGCAAAATCCGTGGCCGGCTCATCCGGGTCTACGGCCCCGACCCTAAGCGCCATACCGTGGTGCCCAACGGTGCCGCCCTTGTGGGCGATACGCTGGCACGGGTTCCCCGCGAGGCCTGGCTCCTTTTGGCTCATCAGATAGACAGTGTGCTTACGTCGGCCACCCCCACCACCCCTACGGGCAAGGCTACGGGACAGCGCCCTGGCGCAGCCGAAGTGCAGGCGCGGATAAAAGCTGTAAACCAGGCGGCTTCTGTCTTCTGCAAGCGTTACAATATACGGCTGAAGGCCGATAAGGTTACCACCCAGCAACTTAGCAAGGCTGCCGCCGAGGGCCGCGACCAGCTGATGGCCCTGCTCAGCCAGGGCGATTACACCGCGGAGTATTGCGCGTTGCAGGCCGATATGCTCATGGATGTAAACCATCTCGCAGATATAGACAGCGTGGCTGCCAGTGCCAATCTGCGTGACCAGGAGAAGATGAACCTCATCCTCACCACCATCACGCGCCGGTTCATGCAGTGCCTTGCAGAATCGGTTGTCGGTAGGTCCCGTCCATCGGCAACATCCAGGGGCGCAACATTGGATGCCAACACGCAACCGTGTGTTTCCAGCAAGGCATGGATACGCTTGGCCCGGCAGGCCGACCGCATCCTTGCCACGATGACCACTGTTCCTACGGGCAATGGCGGGATGCCCTGCCTTATGGGGGTGCCGGCCGATGTCGATTCGGTGTTTACACAACTCTCCAGACTGACTAAGGATTTCTGTGGGCAGCACCACATAAATATGCGACCGTACGTTGTACGTATGGAAGTACTGACCCGCGCGCCCAAAGCGGGCCGTGACAGGCTGATGGCCTGGGCAGATGCGGGCGATGGAACCCCGGAGTTTTGTGAGCTGTGGAATTATATGGTAGAGAACGTACTCCACACGATAAATGTTAACCGTGTGGCTACCAGCACCAATCTGCGCGACAAGGAGAAATTGAGACTTATCCTTACCTCCGTTACGCGGCAGGCATTGCAGCGCCTTGTGGGAAAGACGGCTGGCAAGTAGCTATGTCATAGCAATGTTTCCCCCTCTGTCTGGCGCGGCGGATAGCGGGTTCACTATATCCATTATTAAGATGATGCGCCACCAGGCCACGCGGGCTATAGCGATAGTTGCGCGTGGTCTTTCGGCGGCGATAGGGTAGTGCTGGTTGTCCGCAGCCTGGCCCCCGGGAATGGGCGCGGTGTAAAATATTAGGTCCATAACCGTTGGCGTGTAAATAAAAAGTCTTAACTTTGTATCTGCCTGCCTGTGCCTCGGCCCTACGGATGGCCTCAGCATAGGCAGCCCCCATAGATACTGATGATGAGATACCTACGTTGCCTTTCCGGCTTGTTGTCCTGGCTCTGCCGGCCCCTCTCGGGCATGGGCGGGCTGTTCTTCGCGCTGATGTACCTGGTCGGGGCCACGTCGGTGGGCTTCGAGCCGTGGAATGGTAGCCGCTTCTGGATGCTCTTCGAACTCTTTGCCGACCTGTATGTGGTGTGCCTGCTGCTCGTGTTGCTGCCCAGTCGGTGGCGTGGGGCGGGGCGTGTGGTGTGTGCCGCCGCCACCTATCTGCTGTCTGCTGTCGACATGGCCTGCTATGTGCGCGTGGGCATGCCCATCACCCCCATGTTGGTGCAGTTGGTCATGCAGACCAACGGGCGCGAGGCTACCGAGGCCCTGGTGGCCTATGCCGATGGGCGCATGCTCCTCTCGCCGCTGTCGCTGGTATTGGTCCAGGCCGTGGTGGGCCTGTGGTGTCTCTGCCGTCCCTCGGCGTGTGGGCGGGTGCTTACCCAGTTGTCAGCGCATGTGGCCCCGTGGCTGCGAGGTGTCCTGCATGTGGCCGTGGCCTTCCTGTTGGTGGTGGGCGTGGTGTCGTCGGCCGAGAACAAGGCCTATCTCTATTACCGCATCGCGCGTCAGTACAGCGAACTGGACACCCAGCGCGTGCGCGACTTCCGCCAGCGTACCAACTACTATCTGCCCATCTACCGTCTGGCCTTTGCCCTGGCGGAGACGGGGCGGCTGCGGGGCGAGTTGACCCGTTTCAGCCACAGCCTGTCGCTGGCTCGTGTCGACTCGGTGTCGCCCCGTCCGCCCCATGTCGTGGTTATCTTCGGCGAGAGTTACAACCGCCACCACAGCGCCCTCTATGGCTATGCCAGGGCTACCACGCCCCGCCAGTGTGCCCGCTGGGCGCGTGGCGAGATGGTAAGGTTCGACGACGTGATAAGCTCGTGGAACACCACGTGCGAGTCTTTCCAGAATATGCTTTCCTCCCAGTGCGTGGGCATGGCTGGCACCTGGGCCTCGGCCCCTCCTTTCCCCCTGCTGTTCCGTAAGGCGGGTTTCCGGGTCACCTTTCTCAGTAACCAGTACGTGGTAGGCCAGGCCGGGTTCAGCGCCTTTGTCGAGGATGCCTTTTTCAACAATCCCGCCACCAGCCCCCAGCTCTTCGACCGCCGCAACGACCGGCTCCATGCCTACGATGGCGACCTCCTGCGCTATCTCCCTGCGCCCCGCAGCGAGAGCGGTCGCCCCCAGCTCACCCTTATCCATTTCCTGGGGCTCCATGCTGCCTTTGACCAGCGTTATCCCCACGCCTTTGCCCACTTCGGTGCGGGCAGTTACCATCGTCCCGACCTTACCGATGGCGACCGTGCCGTGCTGGCAGCCTACGACAATGCCGTGTACTACAACGACTATGTCGTAGACCGCATCCTGCGCCACTACGAGGGCACCGATGCTGTGGTGGTCTTCGTGCCCGACCATGGCGAGCGTGTCTTCGACACTTCCAATGAGTGGGGGCGCAACCTCAGTTGGTCTCCAGGCGACCTGCGTCAGCAGTTCGAGATACCCTTCTGGATATGGGGCTCGCCCATTTACCGTCGGCGTCACCCCCAGCAGTGGCGGCAGATAGAGTCCGCCGCCCCGCGTCGGGCCATGACCGATGCCTTGCCCCACTTGCTCTATCACCTGGCCGGCATCCATACCCCTTGGTACCACGCCCGCTACGACCTCCTGTCGCCCCACTACGATGCCCGTCGCCCTCGCATCATCCGTGGCGAGCGCGATTACGACCGATTGAAAAACAATAGCGTTGAAAGGCAAAAAGGTGATTTTTGAAAGGTGAAAAAGTAAAAAGATCAAAAAGTAAAAATAACTCCCCGTGTGCTGCTAATGATTTTCGGCACGCCAATGACTGTCGCAGAAAGCGCAGCGACCGACCGTTGCGGTTCTGCGAGCCGCCGTTAGCGTTCTGCGAGCCGCTCTTAGCGTCTTGCGAGCCGTCTTTAGAAAGCTAAAGGTCAGTCTTTTCGTTTCCCGCGATGGTCATAGGCTTTCCTATGTCAATTCTCAAGCATCGTTTTTTACTCTTTTATCTTTTTACTGAATACTCATATCTTTATAGCACAATACAACATGGCAAGAATCCCTATAATATATGGAACCAACTTCTCAAAAACAAGAATTTGCAAACTATAAGTTGGTGTCATAGATAGTAATGAAAATAATCCATCTATACAAAAAAAGAATATAGAGTATATTAACATTATTTTCAGAAGAAATTTAAATATCATTTTCACTGCTTTCATTTTATTTCAAATTATGATTTAACTTTTCTGCTATTTCCTCCCAAAAGTTTCCTGTATCTATAGGACTACGATGCTTATACTCGTATTCAACATTAGATGTTTTACGTACTGAAATTGTTATTTGTACCAGCCTTTCCCCTTTGGACATGTGAATTTAATATTCGATTTCTCAAACACTGGTAGGAACAGGGTGTCTGGCCTCGTGTTTATTATCAATTTACCCTCCACCCTGTCTATATAGACAGACCGGAAAATATAATTGCAAAGTTCATTATCAACGACATATCCATTACTTTGTATATATAAATCTTGTTTCTCCTTATGTGTATTCTTGTACTCCAAAAAGCCCTCTTTATAGTATAGGTCTCTGGAGTCGATGGAGTCAAAACTTATTATACATTTCCCATTCAGCCATAGAGTGTCCATCTTCTCTCGTCGCCCATAAAGGGGGCGGTATCCTGGTCCAAAGATGAGTCCTTTCCATTTCTTATTATCATCCAGAGACAGCCCGATAGCTCGACTCAATACATAGGTGTTATATCTTGGGCGGCGCCTCATGTAGTTTTTCAAGATACTGATAATCGAATCATCTCGTCTTACCTCACTTAGCTTTATGCCTTCTCCACAGATACTTTTAAGTCCTGTAGGAGCAGGCTTATAACTAACCAATAGTATCGCCATAGATGCAATGGCGATAACCGGTATGGTTTTCTGTCTCCTTCTGCACATATTCTCCTATCTCCTTTCTTATTTCTTGTGCTATTACACAATCTATTGTTTCCTGAGTGGCGCATCAGTCTTAATTGTAGGCAAAATCAATGTGTCTACATGATGCAGTACTACTATTCTTCCATTAGCGTATGTTATGACATCTGCCCTCCTTAAATAATTATAAAAGTAATCAGTAGTGTATGTATTATCATATAATATGCAGCTGTCATTATCACAAAACACGATATTACTATCTGCCTCCTCCCCTTTCTTATCATTATAAACTTCCCAATAGACCTTTTTACCCTGATAGATAAGGAATGGTATATAACTTCTCGTACCTTTATTATAGGGATTACGATACAAGGGGGCGATAAACACCCCATTAACCTTATTTTTTTCGTCAAGGAATACAAAGCTATCGGTACTACATATCAGATAGGACGGATGCGAAATGGTATCATTATCAATATAATTCTCAATTGTACCGACTATATCTTGCTGTCCGCGAGCATTACCCTCTTTGTTTGTGCACGATAATACAGAAAGCAAATAAATAATTGCAAAAAAGCCCTTATATTTCATAGATTTATCTTTTTATTGTTGGTAACCTTTTAATCAAACTATATAAACTCGTCCGTCCATTAAGCAGACTTTGAAGTGATTTTTCGTTCTTCCTTATACTCGCTATTAAGCCAATCACTTGACCGTTACTATTCGTACATCCACGTATTCCATGTACTTGACCATCATGCCCTAACGTAAAGACTGGTAAAGAAGCGTGATCCTTAGAATATCCTAAATCGCCATACCCATCAAGCGTATAGTAAGAGGGAGTTGCAGGATAAGACCTATCTTGATGGGTATGAACTTGTCCAATAGTGAGAAAATTCTCTTTACCATTGGACAGGGTTCGTCTTGTCAAACGATAATTAGCTACATCCATCCTTGATGTTGTATTATCATTCTTGTAATCGGGAAGTACCAGCACACGACCATCGGCAAGGATAAATGCTGCTACTTCCCTGCCTCCCTTTTCACCCATTCTTCGATAATGTACGCTGGCCTGATTCCAGATTCGGTTATATGCCTTGGTCTCATTGGCATAGAGAATACTGCCGTCACGACGGTAAGTTACCTGTGAATTACCCTTCCCTGTAGTGAAGTATGCTCCTCTGTACACCTGTCCCTTACTCAAGTCTTTTTGTGAATGAACTTGTGGATTATACTGAAAAGTCTTATCTATATCTGTATACCAGTCCATACCATTCTCGTCAATAGTGTTTACCGGGTCGTCCCCACACGACGCATAGGGCGACCATGGGTAGTATTTCTCCGCCATGGCATCCACTACGTTCCATCTTCCCGTCACCGGGTCGTAGTGGCGGGCACCGTGGTCGTACCAGTCGAGTCCGTGGGTGCGGTCCAGCTCCTTGCCTATGTACTTGTAGGGCTGCGTGGCGGTAGCCCAGCTGTCGCCCATCAGCCCTCCGAAGGGATAGTAGTGGTTTATCTCCTCTATCCTGCCCGCCTCATCGGTCACGGCGCGGTTGTTGCCCAGGTAGTCCTTGGCATAGTAGTGGTAGAGTGGCTGGTGGCTGGCCCCATCGAAGGTAATGTAGCCCCCGTCTATGAGTACCATGCGCAGTGTATCATTCTCGTAGACGCTGTTGCCCACATACTCGCGCCAGGTGTGTACCAGCTGCGTGCTGTCTACGGCTATACCAAACTCGTCGCCCGGCACCATGATATAGGGAGACAGATAATAGTCTACCCTCAGCTTCACCCCATCGGCATCATAGGTGTAGTCTACATGGCTGCCGTCAAGGTAGTCTGTCCTCCGGGGCAGGTTCTGCTGGTCGTAGCTGATGCGGGTAATCTGCCGGTCAGCATCGCTCACCATGTTGCCGTTGGCATCGTAGGCACGCTCCGTGTCCAGGTCGGTCCAATCTACATAATACATGGCATCCTTGTACGCCGACCGTTCCGATGCCAGGTTAGTCACCTTGGTCAGTCGATTGCCGTCGTACTCATAGGTGAGGTCGTCAGTCACTCCGTACACGCTGCCATATAGCCTGCCGTTACGGCGCAGGGCGAGGATGTTGCCCTGCAGGTCGTAGGCATACTCCGTGGAGTAATGGTCAGACGGCCGACCCATCTCACGGTAGTCGGCACCCACCAGCCGCCCCATGCCGTCGTAGGCATAGCGGTAGCCCCGCAGCGAGTCGCCTAATGTCTGCCAGTCCATGGCCGAGATATTGCCACCGTACTGCGGTGCACCGCCCTCAGAAGACTCTGCATAATAGAGGTGCTGGCTGAAGAGCGGACAGGCTATCTCCCTGATACGTGAGCGCACATCATAGCTGTAGCGTGCCGTGAGCATCCCGCTACCCTCGCGCCGGTTCTCGGTCACACGCCCTAAGGCATCATAGACATTGTCTGCCAGCGTACGTTCCGCGCCGCCGTCGAGCGAGTGCGTTACCCTGAGCAGGCGAGCCTGTGCGTCGTAGCTGTACCGGTAGTCCTCTGTATGTGTACGGCCGTCTGGCCCTGCCGTCAGTATGCTGCGGTGCGCCACCCTGCCATCGTGGGTATAGGCCGTTACCTCTGCTGCGTTACTACTGCCATAGAAAGTCTGTGTGAGCATGACGCGCCCCTCTGAGTCGTAGTCCAACTTGGTAACCCTGTATGTCCCGTCATTGCCCGTGGCACACACGAAGCCCGTCTGTAGTCCACGGTGGCCCAGTGTGTCGGGGCATAGTTCCATCCCCTCTTGGGGCATGGCCATCAGAAACTCATAGTCGTCATAGTAGATGGCCTTGAGCAGATGGGCACCGGCAATGGGTATGTTAGCCGTATAGCCACTGCCGCACAGGGTACTGCCCATATTGGCAAAGCAGGCTGTGCCCACGTGCGCCCACACCCTGCCCACGGCCGCGGTGTCGGGCTCCGTGCACTCGCCCGTAATGGCTGGTCGGCCGTATCTGTCGGGCAGTGTGAATGTCCACACGCCACGCCTGCGCGCGTTGCCATCCTGCGCGAGCACGGCCTGCCCCGTGCGGTCATAGAGATAGCGTACCGGCTTGCATCCAGGCAGACATCGCTCCACACATCGCAGGCGGTTGTCGTAGCGGTACTGGTAAGCATAGCCCAGCAGCGTGGTGTCTGTACGTGTATCATAGGTGCCAGTGCTGACTGTCAGCCGTTCCGAGGCTGCCGGTGGCAGCACCATGCGCAGGTTGCCCACGGGGTCGTATATATAATAGGTGTCGGCCATGCCGGAGCCGGTATCAATGCGGTCGAGCACCTTCTGGCCGCGCCAGTCGGTGAAAGTCCACCGCCGGCGGCCGTCAGCATCAGCCGTGAGGGTCACATCGAGCTCGCCTGCCGCATAGAGTCCGCCTACCCGCAGGCTGTTACCAGCGAGCGTGAGCCTCCGGCAGGCCAGCTCGCCCTGGGCTGGGTCCGAGCAGAGTCTCGCTGTCGTGGCAGGATGCTGCTGATAGGCCTCGCCGGCAGGTGTAACGGCAGTCTGCTCACCATCGGGCTGCTCCTCGTAGTGATACTCTTCCAGTGGACGGCTATCGCCATAAGCCTGTGCAGCGGCCACCGACAGCTCGCTGGCTGTCACGGGGCCGTTGGCAGGGGTTACCGGCACGGGCAGCCACTCAGCCGTCTTCCGGCCGATGCCATCATAGAGGGTCAGGGTGGCCAAGTCACTGCCCATCGGAGAATACTGTCGCTGCCGGGAAGTTACGGCTGCGCCCAAACCATCGTAATAGGTATCTGTAACAAGGGGTTGGCGGCCTCCTGTATCGGTATAGACACTATGGCTTACGAGGTTGGAGCCATCGCTTCCATAGAGCGAGTAGGCATAGGTGTCGGTTAATTGCCCGCTGCTATTGCGTATCTCGCTGAGCCGGCCTGCCGCGTAGCCATAGGCCGTATGGCGCCCGTCGGGGGTGGTTATGCCGGTACATCCCACCAGGGGCTCGTAGGTATAGGACGTGGTGAGCACGCTGTCGGCATCTGGTGATGCCGACGCCCCCCCGCCAAGCATGGCTGCAGTGAGGGTCGACACCTCTGTATCCCACTGGTAGGCTGTAGGTACACCGCCGTTGATGGCTGTGAACAGCAGATTGCCCCGCCGGTCATAGGCGTAAAAGTCCTGCCGTGCCGTTTCACGGCCGTTGTAGAGTATGCGCAGGCTGTCGCGCTGCAGCCCGCCGGTATCAAAATGACGGTACGAGGTAGTCAGCCTCACCGTGTCGCCCCCCACCACGACGCTCTCCTCTACGGGCAGCGCGGTATAGCCGCTGTCGGTAATCTGTCGGTAGAAACCAGCGTCAAGGTTGGACGAATACAGGTAGCTACGGGTGAACTTTTCCCCCTGGCACGCCAGGCAAACTGAGCGCAGCAGGGGAACCGGGGACTCGTGCACAGGGCGCGGACGTATGGGCACGACCGTATCGGGAAGGAATATCAGTGAGTCTATCGGGAAAACGGGGCCTACTACATTACGGGGCCTCCTGCCATCATAGGTATAGGCCGCTAATATGCGGCGGCTGTGTCCGCCAGGGTAATAATGCGTTACAGCCGTGCTGTCGCGGAAGAGCCTGCCCGCCTGCACGGTTATCTCGAACCAGTTGAAGTCCGACACATGCTCGGTCACGTCCTTGGTAAACCCCGTGGCATCCGAGTATATACTGCGCGTTACCTTATCTACATAGAGACCTATGGTCATGGGGGCTTCCTTATCGGTCGAATACCAGTGGCGTTCTTCCTCTGCAGGCTCGTACCCGGCAGCTGTATGGCGATAAATGGTGCGACGTATCAGTGGGGCATGCTCCCAGCAAGTCTCCCGGTAATGGCCCCGGATGATATGCGGGGCAAAGAGAAACGACTCCCTGCAGAGACTGTTTTGGTCATATATCTTACTGCCATAGTACCGCCCCTCGTCATCCTCAAACCCGTCCATGCGGTTACAGGTCAGGCCTCCGTTGGAAATAAACGGATGCTCTATATCGGTCAGGTCATACTCATACACCGTGCGTAGAGGGGCCGCAATGCCGGTACCCGTCACATCCTCTGTTACCCGTGCGTAATATATCTCCGCACTTTCCAGCGACTTGCCTGGTATACGGCACAGCGAGGTAAGCGTAGCGCCCGAAGTATATGTGCGGAATCCTCGTGGAAAACTGACCAGGGTAGTGCCACCGGGCATAACAAAACATGAAGGCTTTACAACTCCGAAATTAATAGTGGTAGCAGGCGACTCATAGTGATAGGTAGTAGAACGAGTACGGTGTGTAACGGGGTCTGTTACTGTCACCGAATGTACACGTAAGCCTGTACACACCAGCGTGTCGTCCAGGAAAGTGGTAGGGCATACGCTTGGCTCATAGTTATAGGTGGCAGTAGCGCCCATAGCCGAGGTAACCGTTCGGAGGTGCAGAAAGGGTGTCTCACCTACGCAAAGGCGACTGGCGGCACGCAACCGTCCAAGCTCATCAACGACACTGGCAGTCTGGTCTTTAGCGACACCCGGTATGCGAGTCAGCATATTCTCTATATTGTCAGCCGTGTAATAAGTAAAGGTACGGCTGTCCACGAGGGTTTCATTACAGCTCATTGCTATACGGGCCAGACAGAACTTGTCGTAAGCAAAGGCTATATCGCGTATGGCACACCCCTGAGGGGTACTCACACGTAGGGATGTATAACGGTGGGCCTGGCCATAGAAGCCGTCACAACTTTCCATCGTAAGGTCTATATGGGCAGTACGGCATCGCACGGCTGCAAGCAGGCATCTGTCCGAGTAGGTCCGTGTGGGACAGGGCGAGGTGTCAACACTATGACCGCCGCCTGTCTGCACCTTACCATAATAAAAACTATAGGTATAGTTGAGTAGCTTGTCATTGTCATTCTGCTTCTCGTACACACGCTGATAGCCAAAGCGTATGGTATCTGCACGCGAGGGCGACACCACCTCGCTAAGCTGCCAGGCACACACTGCGTCATAGTCTGCAGGCATGAGCGATGATACTATCTCTAACGACATCGAGTTAGTACGGTATTCGATATGCTCACGCTCCGCAAACAGATAACGGGTTCCGTCCGGTGTCGTAATAAGAAAGTCGTACACGCCCTCGCGCAGCGTGCCCACGGTGCATACCTGCACGTCATCGCGCGTGATTTTTATCACCTGCTGCCCAGAAACGATAAAACTGCCCGAATAGCTGCCCACGCGATAGTAATAACGATCATGGCAGGCATCCTTTCGGCGATGCAGTACGTCCGCCAGATACTGTATGTCAGACTGATTGTCTTCCTCTAAACGGGTGCGCAGCTCAAAGGTCGACCACACAGATCCTCCATCAGGCATGCCGTGTATGGCCCGGGTAATGCAGGCCACTCCCGAGAGCGACCAGCCTGCGCCCCATGACATGTCGGAACCGCGGGCACGGACGCCATTGCCCTGATAGGCAAGGGACAGGGGAAGCGCCAGCTGGCCACAACGCAGTGTGTAGAGTGGAACCGACACGGCTATGGAGCCCGTATTAGGGTTTACCGTACCGTCTGTCCATGCTGGCAGCGCTGCAGCCGATGGCGCAGGCTGCACCGTCTCATCACTAAAGGTACGCTGGATGCGCAGGGTTCCCTCGGTGATGGCCGAGGACGTTTTTTGCTGAGCAGAAGTTATGGCAGGCAACAGCCAGCACAGCAACGTCAGCAAGCTACAGCTATAAGGGTGGTGTATGGATATGCGGTACATGGCGGACAGTATATAGGGGTTATTCTATAAGGAATTTCTCGGCATAGCGATGGCCTGCAATATTGATATAGAGCACATATTGGCCAGGGCGCATAGCCAGGCAGCTTATCTGCTGGCTTGTAGGTACACGGCCCCGGGCATCTACATGGTGGCGCTGGTAGACTATGCCGGAGGCATCGGACAGGACAAACTCTACATGCCCATCATTGGCGAGCGTGTACGAAACCTCTACGCTGCGTCCTCCACGGCCTACAGACATCTGATAATCAACAGGTGAGTGCAGGCGATGACTGTTGCCGTCAGTCTGTCTGGTACGCAGGGATTCGCCCGAGTCGTTTTGGGACATAGCCCTGCCTGGGCCGCCACGACGGACATACCAGGCCCTGTCGATAAGGTTATGCCGATGGTCTGCACTTACCGTTCTTGCCACAATAACGGGGATGAAGCTGTCAGAAGGATACCAAGTATACATGTCCTCAAAAAGCCGGACTTGCCGGAGGGGAGTACCGGGGGTGCTGAGCGGGGACAGAAAGGCATCGTAAACATTTTGCAGGTGTACGCGGACTGAACGCAGGGTATCACCATCAGGTGTGACAAGCTGGCCCTGAGCATCAACCCGCAGGGTATAATGCCCGTTGAGCCGCAAATGTAGGCGGTCGCAATACACCCCATCCCCAAGGAGTGCTCCTGCCTGCGTGCTGCCATAGCGCAGGGGGGCAGCCAACAGAACTGGACTCCGGGAGTAGGTAATGCGCAGAGCCCTGTCTTCCATGCCACGAAGCACGAGGGTGTCGGAATGGACGGATAGCTGGTAATGGGTGGCAGAGAAGATGACCGATGGAGCCCCAAGGCTATCGGCCAAGAGATATAGTTTACCTGGATGCTCTCCGAGGCTGACCTGCGAAAAATCCCAGAGCAGGCTGTCGCCCGTCTCTCCAGTTGTTTTCAGG
>JALEKD010000017.1 GCA_022769285.1 Prevotella sp. | reverse complement strand
ATTATACCAACTTGCGGTCGTAGAATCCTCATATACTGTTATCAGCAACAACTTATTGTTCGGATTGTTGCATTTCAGTTTTTCGTAAAATGCAGGAATTGCAGCTTCACATCTAAAGCATTCGGCAGGACTATAAAGAATCGCATAAACTGTATCTTCCTTAATGTTTACAGAATGCAAATAATCAGACAGAAATCCTTCTGTATTAGGCTTCTGTCTGATTCTCAAGTCGTTCTGCTCCATTTCATTCATATAGTCACGACTCTGTGAATACAGAGTCGTGCAAAACATAATGAAAAGGAGTCCTAAAATATGCCTTATTTTCATTCTACCACATTTTCTTTGAACGTACCACCCAATTTCATTGTTTCAACCTTGATGTTTGCCTTTGTTTCTGACACAGAGGATGGAACAAAGAAATTGTTTACAGACAATGTGTTTCCTTCAACATCCTTTACCTGCTGCATCACCAAAGTCTGGTCTTCAAATGATACCAAACTTGACTCTATGGTTCCAAGCCTTCAAACAGATAATGATGTATCTGCTGGAGACCTGCCGTCGTACCAACAGGAATTTTATCTATATCGCCCGACTCATAGAGACGGAGTGCGTTGTTTAACGACTTTTCGTCAATTTCTTTTGCTGTCATAATCAATTGAATTGGATTTGCACTACTCATTTGCCGAAATATCAAGAAGTTTCTCCGCTTCTATCTCAATGCGGCTTTTCTTCGTCTGCACGATGAGCGACCTTACATCCACATCGAGCGCCTCTGCCACTTGAACAAGTGTTTCGAGACTCGGCTGCGAACTGTTGGTACACCACTTGCTCACAGTGGCAGGGTCTTTACCCAATTCGTCTGCCAGCCATTTGGCTGTTCTCTTGTTTTCAACCAATACTATCTTTATTCGATTGATGTCTTTCTTTACCATGACCTTCATCTATTTTCCTGTTTCACAAAGGTAACAACTATCTTGGATAATCAAGAAAAATTATGGAAATAATTATCCATGTTATTGCGTTTTACATCAATTCTACTACGGAACAACTCTAATTCAAGGTCTCACCAATCACAATTCTACCATTTTCTGCTCGTTTCTCACTGATTATAACTACAATTGCTGCATCAGAGCTACCGCAAAATAGCACAAAGAATAAGCGTGGTACGAGAGAATATACACAACGACTGATAATCAAGAATTTGAACTTTCTGAAGATGGTAACTAATTTTGCTCACTTGCTTCATACAAAAAAGGGGGGCACCGATGGCGGCGCCCCCAATAGGTTTATCTGTTTTGTAGGAATATCCTTTAGATGTCCCATCCTACTGCCGAAGCACCTAAAACAGCAGCAGACGAACCATTGAGACCACTGACAAGGAACTTGGCCTTATTTTTGTAAATGTTGAGGATATGGGCATTGTAACTGTCGATGATGGGCTTCATCAGCAAGTCACCAGCCTTAGTCAGACCTCCGAAGAATATAAATGCCTCGGGCGATGAGAATGTCGCAAAGTTGGCACATGCCTCACCCAAGATTTCTCCAGTATAGTCAAAGATTTCCTTGGCTAACTTATCTCCCTTTCCGGCGGCGATAGCCACGTCGAGCGAAGTTATATCGTCGGGGTTCAGCTCGCGCAAGAGCGAATCATCGTCGCGATTAGACAGGAACTCGCGGGCCGTGCGTGCTACGCCAGTAGCCGAGCAGTAAGTTTCCAGACAGCCCTTACGGCCACAGCCACAGAGACGACCGTCGACACGTACAATGGAGTGACCTAACTCGCCGGCAAAACCGTCGCAGCCATATACCAACTGGCCGTTGACCACGATACCAGAACCTACGCCAGTACCTAAGGTTATCATAATAAAGTTCTTCATACCACGGGCCACACCGTAAGTCATCTCGCCGATGGCAGCTGCGTTAGCGTCGTTGGTCAGAGCCACTGGTATGCCTAAGGCCTCGGAGAACATCTTAGCCAAAGGTACCACGCCGTCGTGGCCCCACTTCAGGTTGGGCGCAAACTCTATCGTTCCGTTATAATAGTTACCATTGGGCGCACCAATTCCCATTGCCTTGATTTTCTCGATGCCGCCTACTTGGTCTATGATGATGTGCAGTGCCTCCACGGCAGCCTTTACATAGTCATCGACATTGTCGTAAGCCTGAGTCTTAATGGCGGTGGTCACCTTGATGTCGCCGCGGCTGTCCACGATACCGAATACTGAGTTAGTTCCACCCAGGTCCAATCCGATAACGTAGGGCTTCATTTCGTTCTGTGTTTCCATTTTTCTATTCTTTAGTTATTGAGTTATATTCGAGTGTGTAGAGTGGCAGGGTAACGCCTCCGGCACAGGCCACAATGGCAGTACCGAACCTACCATTTACAAAGGTAAAGAAAAAAGCCACTACGGGCAAGAAAACGACAAGTTTTTTACCTCTGTAAGACATTTTTTCTACTTCCCGCATCGTCTTTCAAGTTAATTTGTTAACTTTGCATCTGTTATGCCGTTTCCATTTCAGATAGATATATTAGGGATGATACTCAAAGGAGTACTGATAGGTATCATCGCATCGGCACCAATGGGTCCCGTGGGTGTTCTTTGTATTCAGCGAACCCTGAACAAGGGCAGATGGTACGGCTTTGTAACTGGTATAGGCGCTGCGGTGAGCGACATCATATACGCCCTGCTGTCAGGAGCCGGCATGAGCTTTATCATGGATCTGATTACCAATCCCGTCAATAAGTTCTGGTTACAGATAAGCGGCAGTGTGCTACTGCTTATATTCGGTCTATACAGCTTCAAGGCCAATCCCAAACGCAACATACACCCCAGCGGAAAAAATAAAGGTTCGCTGTTGCACAATGCCATCACGGCGTTCTTCGTAACATTCTCCAATCCCCTTATCATATTCCTCTTCATGGGAACCTTTGCCCAGTTTGCCTTTGTGGTACCCAACCATCCCTTAGAGATGACATTGGGCTACATCAGCATCATCATCGGGGCCCTGCTGTGGTGGTTTGGGCTCACGTGGCTGGTCAACAAGATACGGGGGAAGTTTGATGACAACGGTATTCTTATTATTAATAAGGTAATAGGTAGTCTGGTGATAGCCTTCTCCCTGTTGGTGCTCATCGGCACTATCTTCAATCTATATACATTTAGCTACTGACAAAATGTTTGTTGCAAAAGAACTTAGGAAGAAATCGATAGCCGAGTATCTTCTCTATATGTGGCAGATAGAAGACATCATCCGTGTGTACGGGTGCTCTCTCCCTGTCATCAGGCGTGAGTACATCAGCAAGTTTGACTACTCCGAGGAGCAGCGGAGCGAAGAGACCGACTGGTTTGCTAATCTTATCAGAATGATGAATGAAGAGGGCAAACGCGAATACGGTCACCTGCAGATTAATGAGGTGTTGCTACAGGATGTAATAGACCTGCACAACAGGCTGTTGCAGTCAACAAAGTTCCCCTTCTACAACGCAGCTTACTACAAGGCGCTGCCTTTTATCGTGGAACTGCGCAATAAGGGCGACAAGGATGTCAATGAGATAGAAACGTGCCTCGATGCCCTCTACGGGATTATGATGCTGCGGCTACAGAAAAAGGAGATAACTCCCGAGACGGCCAATGCCATCAAGGAGATAACCACCCTGGTGGGGCTGCTGTCTGACTATTATATCAAGGACCGCACGGAGGGACTCAAGTTTGAAGATGACTAAATAGAGGACATACATACCGATGAATATACTGATAACAGGATGTAACGGACAGCTGGGCAACGAGATGCAGCTGTTAGAGAGCAGCAACGGAGCGTACACCTATTATAATACAGACGTGGCAGATCTGGACATTACCGATGCCGCAGCCATAGACAAGTTCGTTACCGAGAAGCAGATAGACGGCATCGTAAACTGTGCCGCCTTTACCGCGGTAGACAAGGCCGAGAGTAATGTGGAGCTATGTACCCTGCTCAACGCCAAGGCCCCGGCCTATCTGGCCGAAGCCATAGAGAAGCGGGGAGGGTTCCTGATACAAATTTCTACCGACTATGTGTTCGATGGAACCCACCACACACCTTACGTAGAGACAGATACGCCCTGCCCGGACAGCGTGTACGGCCGAACCAAGTTGGCTGGCGAAACCGCAGCCATGGCCAAGTGCAGCCGAACCATGATTATACGTACGGCATGGCTGTACTCTACTTTTGGCAACAACTTTGTGAAAACCATGATGCGCCTAGGACAAACCAAGGACAGCTTAGGGGTCATATTTGACCAGATAGGCACGCCTACCTATGCCCACGACTTGGCCGTGGCCATCATGGCAGCCATAAACCAAGGCATTAAGCCAGGCATCTACCACTTTAGCAATGAGGGAGTTATAAGTTGGTACGATTTTACCAAGGCCATACACCGCATAGCAGGTATCACGACTTGCAAGGTCAGTCCCCTGCACACGGCCGAATACCCCACCCCAGCCCATCGCCCTCATTACAGCGTGCTGGACAAGACTAAAATCAAACAAGCATACGGTCTCGACATTCCTTACTGGGAAGAGAGCCTGGAAGCATGTATTCAGAAACTGCAAACAACATAACGACAATGAACGAGATAGAACGCAGAAGAACCTTTGCCATCATATCGCACCCAGATGCTGGTAAGACTACGCTCACCGAGAAGTTTCTGCTCTTCGGAGGCCAGATTCAGGTGGCCGGAGCCGTCAAGAACAATAAAATAAAGAAGACCGCCACGTCAGACTGGATGGATATAGAGAAGCAGAGGGGCATCTCAGTGTCCACGTCGGTCATGGAGTTCGACTACAAGGACTATAAGGTAAATATACTGGACACCCCAGGTCACCAGGACTTCGCGGAGGACACATACCGTACTCTGACAGCCGTAGACTCGGCCATTATTGTGGTAGATTCGGCCAAGGGTGTCGAGGCGCAGACCCGCAAGCTGATGGAGGTGTGCCGCATGCGCAATACGCCGGTCATTATATTCATCAATAAGATGGACCGTGAAGGACGAGACCCCTTTGACCTGCTCGATGAACTGGAGCAGGAGCTGAAGATACACGTCAGACCACTGTCGTGGCCCATCGGGCAGGGCATGAGGTTCAAGGGCGTGTACAACATATACGAGCAGCAGCTCAACCTGTTCACGCCCAACAAGCAGCGTGTCACGGAGAAGATAGAGGTAGATGTGGCCAGCAGCGAGCTGGATGCCCACGTGGGCGAACGCGAGGCCAGCCAGCTGCGCGACGATCTGGAGCTGGTAGACGGTGTGTACCCCACTTTCGATGTGGCTTCCTACCGCAGTGGCGAGGTGGCCCCCGTGTTTTTCGGTAGTGCCCTCAACAACTTCGGTGTCCAGGAGCTACTCGACTGCTTCGTCGAGATAGCCCCGAGCCCTCGCCCCACCAAGGCAGAGGAGCGCATCGTCGAGCCTACTGAGCCCAAGTTTACAGGCTTTATCTTCAAGATTACGGCCAACATCGACCCCAACCACCGCTCATGTATCGCGTTCTGCAAAGTATGCTCTGGCAAGTTCCAGCGCAATGTCCCCTATACCCATGTGCGGTTAGGCAAGACGGTGAGGTTCTCTTCGCCTACGCAGTTCATGGCCCAGCGTAAGTCAACGATAGAAGAGGCTTATCCCGGTGACATAGTGGGTCTGCCCGACAATGGTATTTTCAAGATAGGAGACACTTTGACCGAAGGGGAGATAATCCACTTCCGTGGGCTGCCCAGCTTCTCGCCCGAGCTGTTCAAGTATATAGAGAACGATGACCCCATGAAGTCCAAGCAGTTTGCCAAGGGACTGGAGCAGCTTATGGATGAGGGCGTGGCCCAGTTGTTTGTCAACCAGTTTAACAATCGCCGCATCGTGGGGACTGTGGGCCAGCTGCAGTTTGAGGTCATCCAGTACCGCCTGGAGAACGAGTACAACGCCAAGTGCCGCTGGGAGCCCGTACACCTGTACAAGGCGTGCTGGATAGAGAGCGATGACGAGCAGGAATACGAGAATTTCAAGAAGCGCAAGTACCAGTATATGGCCAAAGACTCTGAGGGCCGCGACGTCTTCCTTGCCGACAGCGGCTATGTTCTCTCCATGGCTCAGCAAGACTTCGAACACATCAAGTTCCACTTCACCTCCGAGTTCTAAGACCATCGACTTATTATCAGGGGCCTGCCCGTGGCAAGCCCCGACTGCCATAATACTTTATCCGGCCATCTCCCCACACAAGGGAGTGGCCGGATAAAGTTTTTTTGATGTCCCCCGGCGGGGAAAGATAAAAGAGGAAAAAGTAAGAGGGACTCGAAGAAGCAAAAAGGCAAAAGAGTGAAAAGGTGAAAAGTGCTACCTGTACGCTGATGCCGGTTGACTATGCGCCAATGACTATCGTGGGAAAATAAAAGACCAGTATTTGCGTTTCTAATGACGGCTCCCAGCACGCTAATGGCGGCTCCGAGAAACGTAAAGGCTGATCTCCACAATTTCGGTAATAGCCATTGGCATACAAGAAAGCCTACGCCAACACACAGGGAGCACTTTTTACCTTTTCACTCTTTTGCATTTTTGCTTTTCAAGATTACCTCTCTATTTTTGCTGAAGTGGGTGGCAGCACCAGCGGCTAACCTTAATCATCACCGCCATGCCCGGCACCTCTTTAAGTAGGTAGTATTTTTTGCTGGCGCGTACCAGCCTGCCCGTAAGGCCCCTCAGCGGACCATGGGTAACCGTTACGGGCTGGCCCGACTTGACCCGAGCCTCGTCGGCAGTTACATAGCGCTTCATCTCGATGGCCGGGTTGCACATAGTCTGGAACTCCCGCATCTGAGCGTGGGGTATCTCGTAATAGGCAATGTCCTCGCGCCCCTTGCGCAGCACACTGAGCCTGAAGGGGGCCGTGGCTATGAGTGCCTTGACCTCGGTCTCGGGCCTGTCCTTGGCTATAAAGATGAGATTGCGTACCACGGGCGACAGCACGCGGCCCACTCCCCCATCAGCGTGTACTACCTCGCGATACTCCATCGGCACAAAATACGCCATGCCGGCCTGGGCGAACCAGTCGGCCACCTCGCGGAGCCTCAGGGTGAACAGCCTGACGGCATACCAAGGCTGCACTGTCTCGGTGACCCTGCCACCCCAGTTGGCAACGCTCTCGGACGTGGGCAAAGCCTGCTGGTCGGTCGTCATCATACAGGTGATTCTTGTATATTCAGCCCCGTCAATAGCCCTGGCATGGGTGCCGAGAGTATGGTGCCAACCTGGAAACCCTCTAACTGGGCAGCCTGGCGCAGCTGAGGTTCAAAGGCATGGGCTATACCACCGACAAACCCCACGGACAGGTCGGGGCGCTGATAGCGGCGGATGTTATCGGCAAAGAAATGGCGAAACTCAGTGATAACCATATCAGCCACACACTGCTGGCCAACATGGCGATGTACAAAGGGAGCGATGGTGGCCAGATAGCGGTTGGCCTGTGACCGCTGGTATATCTGCTGAATGAGCTGATTGTAAGAGGTGTGATAGGCATCGTAAAAGGCATCGCGCAGCTGTGTGGGAAACAGCCCCTTGAGTACTCCGTGCAGGAAATGCTTGCCCAGGTCGGCCCCGCTGCCCTCGTCGCCCAAAATATAGCCCAACGGGGGCGTGTTGTCGATGATGCGCGTGCCGTCGTAGAGGCACGAGTTGGAGCCCGTACCCAGTATGCAGGCTATGCCCTCGGCTCTGCCACACAGCGCGCGGGCCGCCCCGAGCAAATCTGAGGCTACGTGCAGCCGCAGGGTGGCTCCGTAGCCAGACAGAGCCTCGGCGAGCAGGCGCTCCATGACCCCGCTCCCCACGGCGTTGCACCCAGCACCGTAAAAATAGACTTCCAGGACATCGGCCACCGAGAACAGGTCGTGGCACGACGCCCCGAGTACCTCCAGTTGGTGCCGTATGTCGGCCGGCTGCTGATGAAAGGGGTTGATGCCGCCCGTCCTGACGCGGCGCAGACACACGCCACCATCGGCAATGGCCCAGTCACCCTTGGTGCCGCCACAATCGGCTATTATAATCATTGCTATCCATTTTTTTTAGTTTACACATACAAAATTACTAATTTTCTTCGTAGTGTTTTGAATTCTTTTGAGTAAATTTGCATTAATATATAAGAATGAAATGAGGACAAAGCTATTCACTATACTGCTGATGCTGATGATGGCCATGCCGTCTATGGCTGTACTGAAGGAGAAAGACCTATCGCACACCCTCTCCATCCTGCGCGAGGAGCTCACGGGCTACCGCATAGAGCTGGAGCGGCAGACAGGGTACATGAAGGAGCAACAGGACCACATGACGGCCAACATGTATGCCATCGTTAACCAGTGTAGTCAGAACTCCCTGATGCTCTACTCACAGAAGAGCGGTTATATCTTCGACCTTACCTACGCCTGTCACGAAGCCACGGAGATGTATCACGAGTTCAGCAAGTCTATCGTACCCTTCGAGAGTTACCTGGCACGCTCCACCAGCGAGATAGCACGCTTCGACTCACTTGTCAACGTGCTCAGTCAGATGAGCGACCGCACCCTGAGCGAGCGCGCAGCCATAGACCGCAACGTGTGCCTCACCCTGTCTATCAACATACTCCGCACACTCAAGAGCAACAATGAGCAGATGAGTATGTACATCAAGTACTACCAGAATACAGAGAAGCAACTGCGCAGTCTGAACGACTACGCCCTGAAACGTTATGCCGACATACAGGCCAGCATCTTCAGCAATGCGGGCGACAGCTATTTTAACATCTTAAAGCATATCGGCACCAACGTGAGTGAAACCACCACGACGCTATCCGAGAAGTACAAGCCACAGACGAAAAGCAAGTCGCAGTGGGACAGCCGCCTTATGTTCGGACTGCTTATCATTATCCTATTCGGAGGCGTAGTGTCCATCTCGCTCAACGTCTTGCTGTTCCGCTTTGCGGTAACGTGGATGTTCAAGTCCAAGCGGGCTACGCGGTTTATAGCCCAACTGTTCAGAACGGACAATCTGAACTCCGTGCGCGACTCGTTTATGGGTAAGCGCACCTGCATTACGCTCACCGCCACGGTCATTACATTTGCCATCGTACTCGCGGCCATCCGGATAGCGGCCGACCAGAACTTCCTGACCATGGCCTGCAACCTGCTGGTAGAGTATGCGTGGCTGTTAGGGGTCATACTCATCTCGCTGCTCATCCGCCTGGATGCCGCACAAATCAAGAGTGGGTTCCGCATCTACTCGCCGCTGATATTCATAGACTTTATCATCATCAGTTTCCGCATTGTGCTCATCCCCAATGTGTTTACCAACCTGATATTTCCCCCAGTGTTGCTCGTGTGTACCCTGTGGCAGTGGAATGTCATTACGCGGCATAACAGCAACATCCCCAAGACCGACGTGTACTACACTTACCTGTCGCTGTTGGTGTTCGTGGCCTCGACCATCTGCTCATGGGTGGGCTATACACTACTCAGTGTGGAGCTGTTGATATGGTGGATTATGCAGCTTACGTGCATCCTTACCATAACCTGTATCAAGGGCATCGTAAAGGCTTACGCCGTACGCAACGAACTGGACAAGAAGCCCATCACAAAGACCTGGATTTATGGGCTGATATATACCGTACTGCTACCCATATTGGGTGTGGTGTCTGTGGTATTCTCCATCTACTGGGCCGCCAACATCTTCAACCTGAGCGATACCACGATGCGCATCTATACCAGCAACTTTATCGACTCGAGCAACATCCGGATAAGTATCATAGCCATCTTCATGGCCGCCATCCTCTATATCGTATTCAGCTATATTAACAGGGCGGCCAAGGAGTTTCTGAAACTGCACTTCGAGAAGGCCGATAAGTCTACGGCCGCCAGTAAGAACGTGATGGCCAAGAATGTGATACAGGTGCTGGTATGGGGCGTATGGCTCATGCTGGTGCTCAACATATTCAGGGTCAACAACACCTGGCTGGTAGTCATCTCGGGTGGCCTGTCTACCGGTATCGGTTTCGCCATGAAGGACATCATCGAGAATATATACTACGGTCTGTCGCTGATGATGGGCCGCATCAAGGTGGGCGACTTGATAGAGTGCGATGGTGTCCGCGGAAAGGTAAGTTCCATCTCGTACACCTCTACGCTGATGGATACCATCGACGGAAGCGTCATCGCGTTCCAGAACTCGCAGCTTTTTACCAAAAACTACAAGAACCTGACCCGCAACCATGGTTACGAGTTGGCCATGATACCTGTCGGGGTGGCTTATGGCTCTAATGCCAAGGAGGTTAAGCAGATTATCAGCGACACGGTGAACCACCTCAAGTGCCGCGACACCAAGCGCCCGGTCAAAGTGGTGTTCACCAATTTTGGTGACAACAGCATCGACTTCAAGATAGTCGTCTGGGTGCCTGTCCTTACTCATTTCTATGCCAAGGGCGAGATAATGGAGGCTGTCTATAACGCCCTCAACGAGCATCACATCGAGATACCGTTCCCTCAGCGCGATATACATATTATACACGATGGGGAGCAACTAGAATGATACTAACGGCGTGGCTGACCACTATCTGCGGCTGGCCACCCACAATAAGATATAAATTAATAGACTGAACTATGAAACCTATCATCATAGCGGGCCCCTGCGTCATAGAGAGTGCCGAACTGCTGGCCACCGTAGCCGACCGCATCGTGGAAATCAATGCCCAGTTGGGTACCGACATCATTTTCAAGGCTTCGTTCGACAAGGCCAACCGTACCTCTATCCACTCGTACAGAGGCCCGGGGCTGGAGAAGGGGCTGGCCATGCTCAGCGAGGTAAAGGAGAAATACGGACTGCGTATCTTGACCGACATACACGAAAGCTGGCAGGCGGCCCCCGTGGGCGAAGTGGCCGACGTGATACAGATTCCGGCTTTCCTGTGCCGTCAGACCGACCTGTTAGTAGCTGCGGCTAAGACGGGAAAGACCATAAATATTAAAAAGGCGCAGTTCCTGAGTGGGCGCGACATGCGCTATCCCGTAGAGAAAGCCCTGGATGCCGGGGCAAGCGAGGTTTGGCTCACCGAACGTGGCAATACCTTCGGCTATAACAACTTGGTGGTCGACTTCAGGAATATTCCCGACATGCGCGAAATCACCGAGCATGTCATCATGGACTGCACCCACAGCGTGCAGCGTCCGGGAGCTGGCAATGGTACCACCGGTGGCGACCGGAGATTTGTCCCTGCCATGGCCTTGGCCGCCAAGGCTTTCGGAGCTAATGGATATTTCTTTGAAGTTCACCCCGACCCCGACCGCGGACTGAGCGACGGCCCCAATATGCTACGGTTGGATGACTTGAAAGACTTAATTAAGCAACTACTATGACAAAAGAAAATATAGCCAGCGTACGTGGCTACGCCGCGCAGTGCCTGAAGGACGAGGCGCAGGCTCTGATAGACCTAATCCCACAGTTGGACGAAAATTTTGACAAGGCTGTCGACATGATTTACCACTGCAAGGGTAAAATCATCGTTACGGGCGTGGGCAAGAGTGGCAACGTGGGGGCCAAGATAGCCGCCACGCTGTCGTCAACGGGAACCCCGGCTTTCTTCATCAATCCGCTCGATGTGTATCATGGCGACCTGGGTGTCATGACGGCCGATGATATTGTATTGGCCCTCAGCAACTCTGGGCAGACCGACGAGCTGTTGCGCTTCATACCCATGGTACTGCACATGCACGTGCCCATCATCGCCATGACAGGCAATGAGCACTCACTGCTGGCCAAGTACAGCAACGCGCATATCAAGGTGTGGGTCAAGAAGGAAGCCTGTCCGCTCAACCTGGCTCCCACCAGTAGTACTACGGCAGCCTTGGCCATGGGCGATGCCTTGGCCGTGGCCCTCATGGAGGTACGCCACTTCAAGCCACGCGATTTTGCGCAGTTCCACCCTGGTGGCGAACTGGGAAAACGCTTGTTGACCACCGCAGAGGACGTTATGCGGAGCAACGACCTTCCCATCGTAGACCAGGACATGCACCTGGGCGACGCCATCATCTTGGTAAGCAAGGGCAAGTTGGGCTTGGGTGTGTCGTTAGCAGATGGCAAGGTGGCAGGTCTGATTACGGACGGCGACATCCGTCGCGCAATGGAGAAATGGCGCGAGAAGTTCTTTGACAAGCAGGTCAAGGACATCATGACGAGCCACCCTAAGAGCGTACTGCCTACCACCAAGATTACAGAGATACAGCGCGTGATGCACCAGCACAAGATACACACGGTTCTGGTGGTCGACAAGGAGAACCACTTACTCGGCGTGGTGGACCATTACAGCTGCATGATATAGAAACGTTGAAGATAGAAAAATTTTGAGACGAATTATAGTTTTACTCGTTACCCTGGCGCTCTGCACAATAGCGAACGGGCAGACGGCAGACTCTCTTATAGTACACCAGTTGAGAGCCAAGGGCATCAAGTTCTCACACAACAACTCGGTGGTTCTCTTTATGACCGGGCAAGCCAAGTTTGACGATATGTTTCAGGCCATACGGTGTGCCAAGCACTCCATACACTTAGAGTACTTCAACTTTCGCAACGACTCGATAGCCAACCTGCTCTTCCAACTGCTGGAGGCTAAGGCCAAGGAGGGTGTAGAGGTCAGGGCGCTGTTCGATGCGTTTGGCAATTCATCCAATAATCGTCCCCTGAAGGCTCGCCATCTTGACTCGATACGTGCCAATGGTGTAGAGATTTACAAGTTCGACCCCATCGTGTTTCCCTGGATAAACCATGTCTTCTCGCGCGACCACCGCAAGATTGTCGTCATCGACGGGCGCGTCGCCTACACCGGTGGAATGAACGTGGCCGACTACTACATCAAGGGTACCAAGCAAGTGGGCTCCTGGCACGACCTGCATTGCCGTCTGGAGGGCAGCGAAGTAAACACGCTGCAGCGTATCTTCCTCAGTATGTGGAACAAAGTTACCAAACAGAACATACATGGTAGCCAGTACTACCACGGCGACTACCCCGACATGAGCTGTTTTGAGCATCTGAAGCCAGATACCACAGCCAGCCGGGGACGTAAGATGGTGGGCATCATAAACCGGGAGCCTCGCATAAGCAGCGACATCATCCGCACGTTCTACCTCGATGCCATCAATGATGCCAAGGACAGCATCAAGATTATAAATCCCTACTTTACACTGAGCCGGGCTCTTAAAAAAGCGCTGGCAGCGGCTGCCCGACGTGGGGTGAAAGTCGAGATTATGCTGTCGACCCATAGCGACATTCCGCTGACCCCCGACTGCGGTTTCTACAACGCCCATAAACTGATGAAGAAGGGCTGCCGGATATGGATGTACACGCCTGGCTTTCACCACACTAAGATTATCATGGTCGATGGCAGATTCTGTACCGTGGGCAGTGCCAACCTCAACTCTCGCAGCCTGCGCTGGGACTACGAGGAGAACGCTGTCATCGTAGACCAGCACACCACCAAGGAACTGGACAACCACTTTGAACAGAATAAGAAAGACAGTTTTCTCTTAGATCAAGAGAAATGGAACCAGTGGCGTACACCCTGGCAGAAATTCAAAGGATGGGTGGGCCATCTATTGGCTCCCTTCCTGTAGGAGTATCAGATAGAGGCTATATCTACGTACCCGTGGGTCACCGCATAGATGGTGAGCGCCGATACGCTCTTGGCCTCTAACTTTTCCATGATGTTCTTACGGTGCGAAATGACGGTGGTGAGTCCAATGTTGAGCTTGTCGGCTATCTCCTTATTAATAAATCCTTTCACAATGAGCACCAACACCTCTATTTCCCTGTTGCTCAGCAGACTGGTGGCTGCGGGCCGCTGAATGGCCGGCAGGTTGCGTCCATGTGCATGCGCGTACTGCTCCATCATAAGGATGGCTTTGACCAACTGTTTCTCTGACACATTCACGTTGATAGAATGAAATCCCGGGATTAACTCGTTGCCGTCCGCGGCTACCGTCAGCACGATAGTCTTACGCACGTGCTCCAGAAAGAAAGCCCTGTGGGCAAGAAGGATATGCGCAGAGACAAAAAAGTGGAAATAACGCTCGGGTGCGCTGGCTTCGAACTCGCCGAAGGTACCAAAAACATCAATAGCCATAATCGGCATAACACGCTGTAGCAACGACTTCAGTCCTATTGCTGCCAGCATGTTAGCCTCTACGATAGCTATCTTAGGTGGGGTACCCCCTAATGGCCCCGTTGTCATCTCCTCCATATCATCTACTCCAGAAACGATAGGTAATGTCTTGAAAACCGCCCCCGGCGTCCAGTTTGTACAGACGCTGGTTAGTGGTCTTACATTTAAGAGAACCCAGATGAGCGATATAAGGGCCCACCTTGATATAGTCAAACTCGCGCCGGTTGGCCTGAGCTGCTATCCGGAGCCGGCCACTATACCAGCCCACACGGTAATGGGGATAGTGGGTGTGGATGTAAGTAGCCAACTGGCAGAGATACTCAGGGTCGGCATCACCGCCCATAAAGCAAATGCAGGTGATGTCGACACCAAATTTCTTGATAAACTCATCGAGCGCTTCGGTAGTAAGAGGCACACCGATGTCGTCCCAAAGATACTTGCTGTGGCACCCCGGACAGTGGCACGGGCAATTACTGATGTTAATTGCCAGTGTCACCTCGTCAGGAATTTCCTGGAACACCACCCCAGTGTTAACGTACTTTAGCATAGTATCTTCTGCTTGCCTCGGCCTGTCTGGGCTGTGAGAAATTGCTAACGCGCTTGAGATAACCGATGATACGGGTAAGGTAGTCCACATTCTTGCTCTTGCAGACAGGGCACTCCTTGAGATAGCGCTTGTCTATGTGACCACAGTCGTTACAAACCGTGTTGGGGATGTTGAAGGTAAAGTAGTTGCAGCCCTCCTTGGCAGCCACCTTGAACAGTTGCAGATACTGGGCCTTACTCAAGTGCTCCTCCAGGTTCATGTGCAGCGCCGAGCCACCTGTGAGGTGCTCGATATAGGGGGCTCCGTGCAGTTTAAACTTATCTATCACACTCAGCGAATCGTCTTCTACGGCGTAGAAGTACGAGTTATAGCAGTCGCGCGGCACGAAGTAACCATCCTCGCGATCCCACTTGGCATGTTTAACACCTACATTTTCGGCTGGAATCATCTCGCAGTTGAACATGACGTCCTTAGTACGGTACTGCTTGTTGTATTTCTCCACGATACCGAGGACTGTCTGCACGAACTGGAGGTAATCCGGATTGTCGTTAATCTTCAAGCCCATAAACTCAGCCGCTTCAACCAGTCCGTTTACACCGATGGTAAGGTACTGGCGGCTCATGTTGATATACCCTGCGTCAAAGAGGGGCAACATACCATGGCGCTGCAACTCCTTGAGATTCTCATTGTAGGCCAACTGCACTTTATGGCAGAGGTCGATAACCTGAGACAGATATTCCTTATAATCAATCTTGTGGTTGACGGCATACTGGATGCAGCGGTTAAGGTTGACGGTGAGCACGCTCTTAGAGCCGGTCGAAACACCACCGGCACCCAATGTGTAGCTGAAACCATTGTCCTGTATCTCGTTACGCAGACGACAGCAAGAGCTCAGACTATCGGCATTGTCACTCAGATAGGTAAAGAAGCTATGACCCTCGGCATACATCTCGGCGGCAAACTCGCCCCACTCCTTATCCTTACATTCGCCGTTCTCCGTGAGCATGGCCATAGTTTCTACGGGGAATGTCAGGACAGTCTTGGTGCGTTCCTTGTTAAACCACTTCATAAACCGCTTCTGCAACCAGGAGAGCCCTTCCCAGTCAGGCTGACTGCCATCGGGGAAATAGAAATTGCCAAACAGACTCTCAAAGTAATAGCGGTCATAGTAAGAGATGTTCCAGAACACAGCCTGATAGTTACGGGCACCAGTAGGCTGGTTGAGCGAGTACACTATCTGTTCGAAGCAGTCGGTGATGACCTTGTCGATGGTGCGCTGACGCAGCGAGAGGTCTACCACCTCATCGGCACGCTTATAGTAGTCCTTGCCATACTCCATACCGATGAAATAGTTCATGTACATCAGGAACTCAGGGGTGGCGCAGGCGCCCGAGAGCATAGAACTTACCATAAAGACCATGTTGATGAAGCCCCCGCAGAACGACTTGAGGTTGGTGGGCTTGGTAGAGTTGCCACCGATAGACGTGGTGCCGCCCACGAGCCATGGGTACATGGTGATAGAGGCACAGTAATTGGCCAGCGATGTCTCGTCGTTCTTATAGATGAAGTGGTGGGTGAGCTTGTCGATATACTCATCGGCCAGATCCTTACCATACATCTTCTTAATACGGTCGGTAAGCAACTTGCGGTTAAGGCGGATAAAGCCCGACTTGGGCAGTTCGCCTATCAGAGTGGCTATATTCTTGTGCTCCACGTTGGCGTTGGCATCATACTTAGACCCTGTGGCCGCATTAGATGCCTCCATGTAGTCGGTGAGGAACTTCAGACGCTCCAGTGTTTCCCTGGCTTCGGTATGCTGCTGCCTGTAGAGCATAAAGGACTTGGCTACCTTAAAGTAGCCCTCTGCCATGAGTGCCTCCTCTACCTGGTTCTGTATATCTTCTACCTTTATATTATTATATATATTCAGCCTACTGATAATCTTGGACACGTTACCGAGGTCGACAACCTCGTTAACTGACTCGAACGCCTTGACGATGGCATTCATTATCTTGTCTAATGAAAAGCGGTCCTTGGTGCCGTCGCGCTTGGTAATGGTAAAATTCTTAATCTCCATTTTATTTATTTTTATTTATGATAATTCTCTCGTTGGAGTTTGTAGTTTTGGAAAACTTTCTTCTCTATTTTTTCTAAAAAGTTTTCCATTTTTGATAACTTTCCTTGAAAATTCAGAGATTAGATATGCTTTCCTGGTCAACTCCCTTATGCGATGCAAAGATAATAAAAAAAGGTTTTTCCTATATGGGCAGAGGGCTAAAAACTATCAGCGCTTTACATATATTAACACACGCAATTGGGGAGAGCGCCAGGGCTATCACCGCGATTATCTTAATCTAAAAATTTATACAAACAAGCACAATAGTTTGTATTACAACTACTTACAAACTTATCTACACAAAATCCCAGTTCGTTCTTTTTTTCTTCCCGCCACGCTCGCGGTGTCTATATTGAGCCTCCAGAGCCCTGGCCGACACCCTCTGAGCTCCTGCGGAGCCAGCAAGACTTTACAGGCGGGCATAAGTCCGACTTGCAGAGTAAAACGGCAGAAAGATGTCGTCAAAGTTTGACAGCCGAAATATCTATCAATCCTTTCGCGATTGCATAAACGGTGAGACCGGCAGGCGAGTGTATCTGCAACTTGCGGGCGATATTTTTGCGGTGGGTTATCACGGTATTCACAGAGATACACAGGTGGTCAGCCATCTCTTTATTGGTCATTCCCTGAACCAGACATACGATTACCTCGCGTTCTCGGTCGCTCAGCGCCTCGCTGTCCTGGTTCTTGTTTATCATGTGCGAGAGTTTTATGCTCACATCGTTTTGCTTCACGCGTTTCTCCAGCTGGCGAATGGCCGGTATAAAGATGTTTTCCTCTACCTCCGAGTGCTGCGCGAGCCACGACTCGCAGTTATATATGTCGTAGAGAGTGGCACAGAGCTGGTTGTTGCGCTGCCCATCAGCAGGAAGGTACTGGATAATGATGTTCTTCAGCTCGCGCAACTTCACATCCGTCTGGCCGTGGTGCTTGGAAAAGGTGTCAATGTCGTAGTTGTCGCGCGCCTTGCCTTGCAGGAGCGAGTCGACGTATGGGAAGACTGTCTTCTCTTCGTACTTCATGTGGTGGCGTATGCTATGGGCGTACTCGTCGTACAGCTTCATAATGAGGGGGGCCATGTTGTCAGACGGGTTGAGCGTTCCGGCCAGTTCCTTACGGATAAAGGGCAACTCAAAATTTAAGTAATACTCATGCGAAGCCTGCAGATAGTGCATCAGTGTGGGCACCGACAGGCGCGCCATGTCGTCTACACCTAAATAACCATTGATGGTATAATTGACGATGCACAGGAAAGTAAAGCTATCGACCCCCTGGCTATCGCAGAGTTCCTTTACCGTCTTGTTGCCAAAACCCAGGTTGATGCCAAAGGCTCCCAGGCAGCGGAGCACGTCATAATTATCCTGTAAGATGGATATCATCTTATCGTCAGCCTCATACACTTTCTGCTTCTTCATTGCGCGTACATTTTTAAGTGACTCTCCGAGCCACGCCTTATATTCTGTCGCTGCCACGCGCGTTATCGCTGCGAGGGCTGTAGCCTTCATCGGGGACAAGCGCATGGTTACAGGTACAAAATTAGCAAAAAAATGCTCACTGCATCCATTTCTCATGGTTTTATTTTCCTGCTCTACCAAAGTTTATGGCACCCTGTATTATGCCCGCAGCCCAACCGGAGCGCCCCCACCCCGCCCGCATCATCCCATCGTCCAATAGAAATGGCACCCCTGCCCTCGCGTATCTCTTCATCACCCTCCCCCGCTCCATCCGAAGGCACTGAATGTACATTCCTAAGTTTAGGACACACATTCTGAAGCTGAGAATGTACATCCCAAGTTTTCGGACGAAGCCACAGAAGGTCGCGAGGAGACAGGCTGATATTCCCATGAGGTGGGAATCGGCCCATATTTATAATAGGTGTAAATCGCCCTGGTGCCCTAACCACTATGGGGAACGTACAGGGCAAAAAAATCTCGCAATCCGATAGCTCTGTAGCGCTTATCAGACTGCGAGACTATTCTCTTTATCAGTATGCTGCTTACTCTGCGGTATCGGCAGGTTTCTCCTCTGTATCGGCCGACGGCTTGCTGGCTTCTTCGGACTTGTCTTCGACCTTAAAGGTCAGCTCGTCCTTGTCGGCAGCCTTGTCAACGAGGATGGTACTACCGGGGGAGAGGCTCTCATTGAGCAGCAGTTCGGAAAGACCGTCCTCGATGTAGTTCTGAATGGCCCGCTTGAGTGGACGGGCACCAAACTGGACATCGTAGCCCTTGGTAGCGACAAACTCCTTGGCCGTGTCGGTCAGCTGTAGCCCATAACCCATGGCCTGTACCCGGTCTATGAGACCTCGCAACTCGATATTGATAATCTGCTTCAACGCGTTCAAGTCCAACTGGTCAAAGGTGATTATCTCATCCAGTCGGTTTAGGAACTCCGGGGCAAACTGCTGGCTCAAACTCTTCTGGATAATGCCACGAGCATACTCCTTGTCGCCCTCATCCAGGGTGGCACCCAATGCTCCACTGGCCGCGAAGCCTATGCCACGCCCAAATTCCTTGAGCTGCCGGGTACCTGCGTTGGACGTCATAATGATAACGGTATTACGAAAATCTACCAAGCGACCGTTTCCGTCTGTCAGACGGCCCTCGTCCAGCACCTGCAACAGCATATTAAACACATTGGAATGTGCTTTCTCTATCTCATCGAGCAAGACTATCGAATAAGGATGGCGGCGAACACGCTCGGTGAGCTGTCCGCCCTCCTCGTAACCTACATAACCCGGAGGGGCACCAACTAATCGCGAGGTGTTGAAACTCTCTGAGTACTCGCTCATGTCTACGCGTATCAAGGCATCGGCCGAGCCAAACATGTGCTGGGCCAACTTCTTGGCCAAGTGGGTTTTTCCTACGCCCGTGGGACCAAGGAACATGAAAACTCCGATGGGGTGATTGGGGTCTTTCAGTCCCACGCGATTGCGCATGATGGCCTTGGCCACCTTCTCTATCGCCCTGTCCTGGGCGACGACCGACTGCTTCAGGACAGAGCCCAACTGGCGCAGCCGTACATTCTCGCCCTCGGCAATGCGCTGCACGGGAATACCCGTCATGGTGGCCACCACATTGGCCACATCATACTCGGTTACCTTTTCGCACTGCTCGCCTTCGCCGCTGGTCCACTGCCTCTGCATGGCCTCTAACTCGGCCTCCAGAGAGGTCTGCTTGTCGCGGAAGCTGGCTGCCAGCTCAAAATTCTGGTTGCGCACGGCGCTCTGCTTCTTCTCCTTGATATCCGCTATTTCCTTTTCCTTTTCGGCTATCTCCGGGGGCACCGTGGCGTGGGCCAGGTGTACCCGAGAGCCCACCTCGTCTAAGGCATCAATAGCCTTGTCTGGGAAGGAACGGTCGTTGACATACCTATCTGTAAGTTTGACGCACGCCTCCAAGGCATCCTCGGTGTAGGTAACATGATGGTGCTCCTCGTAGCGCTGCTTTATATTTCTAAGTATCTGCAGGGTTTCAGCCGCAGTGGTCGGCTCGACCAGAACTTTCTGGAACCGACGCTCCAAGGCCCCATCCTTCTCGATAGAGTTGCGGTACTCGTCGAGCGTGGTGGCTCCGATACACTGGATGACTCCCCGGGCCAGGGCCGGCTTCATCATATTGGCCGCATCCATGCTGCCCGGCGTACTGCCCGCCCCTATCAGCGTGTGAATTTCATCTATGAAGACGATAATGTCCTCATTCTGCTCCAGTTCTTTAAGCAGGGCGCGCACGCGTTCCTCAAACTGGCCGCGATACTTGGTTCCGGCTACCATGGCAGCCATATCCAGGTTGACCAATCGCTTATTGAACAGCACGGGCGACGTCTTGTGCTGCACAATCATCTGCGCCAGTCCCTCGACAATGGCGCTCTTACCCACGCCGGGGTCACCTATTAATATAGGGTTGTTCTTCTTGCGGCGGCAGAGTATCTCGGTAACCCGCATGATTTCCTTCTCGCGCCCTACCACCGGATCCAGTTTGCCTTCGGCAGCCGCCTTGGTCAGATCGGTGGCAAAGTTGTCAAGCACAGGCGTACCGCCCTTTTTCTGGGTAGCCTGCGTGGCCGACTGGCACTGGCCATTGTCGGCACCCTCATACTCGGGAGTTTCCGTGTCATCGTCCGAGGCAAAAATACCGTTGGTGGGCACATCGCTGGTCTTCTGCTGCATATAGCTCTTCATATCCTCGTAGTGAATATCGTTGCGCAGCAGAATCTCCTTGGCCTTAGTATCGGCCTGGTCGTGTAGCATGGCAAGCACAATGTGGGGCACGTCGACAGTCTGGGTATGCTGCAGACGCGCCTCCAGTACCGCCAATTTCAGAATGTTGCTGGCCTTTTCATCAAGCGCCAACTCGGATAGGGCCATAGCCCCCTCGGTACCATCGCTGCTGGCCACGGCCTCAAGCTCGGTCTTCATGTCATTGGTATCTACATGCTTAAGATGCAGGAAATCGGTCGTTACACCGTCCGTCTCTCTCAATATACCTAATAATATATGTTCTGGGCCCACAGTTTTACTCGCCAGCCGGCTGGCCTCTTCGCGCGAGAAAGCAAGGACTTCAGAAACTTTTCGGGAAAACTGACTTATCATTATAATTGCTATTGTTATCGTTACACTTACTCTTCTGATGCAAATTTACATATTCATTATAATATATGCAAACGTCGTGCCAAAAATAAATGAAAGGGAGGCTAAACAAGCAATTATCTTATTTCGCCTCCCCATCAATCTATTATTTGCTATCTACCGTCCCTGGTATTACATAAGTCATTAATGTCCCATTCTTGAAGTATCAACAGCCTTTACTTTCTTTTCTTTGTAACCACCAAACTTATAGATAACTGCAAAAGTGACGGTAGCCCAATTATTGTTAATCTTCATACGATAGTCTTGATTTCCTTGTATGGAACGAGTGTCTGCCTTATTGTTGAAGATGTTGCTACCATTGATACGTAAGCCCCATTTGCCATCATGTGAAGACCATTGCAATTTGGCGTTCATTCTAAAGATTGGGCTTACGTCATAAACTCCTTGTATAACCTTTGACTGAAAGAATGGATTGAGTATAAGGCGCACATCTTGTGTGTTGCAAAGTTTTATAGAGGCAGTTTCTCCTAATGCCGCAGATAATTTTTGGCGGTCGAATGGTAAATCGAAGAAATGGTTACTCTTATCGTGTTTGTAAATTCAAGCGGCAAACACATTACCATTGAGCCTTTTGCCTGCACTGAACATTGCAGAGGCTTGCAATCCAAAGCTATTTTCGTAGTTAAAGTTGGTTTCCTTCAATATTACAGCCATGCGGTCTGTTGTCTGATAAGGCAACTGTACAGAATAATCAGGCTTCAGACTTGCAAAAGCCATCAGCGTATAACGCCTCTTTATCTGCCACATCAAGTTGACATTGTAATAAGAATACGGTTGCAAATTAGGATTGCCGTGTATCTCTGTGTATGCCGAAGAATAATACACACTGCCCATTACAGACCAATAACTCGGAAACTCGGAGTTAGAACTAAAAGACAAATTGAGTAAATAGCTATCGTTGATGTTCCACAAAGCATTGAGCGAAGGATATATGTGCCATTTGTCCCATATCGGAGAGTGGTATTGTTCGGCGGCAACGGACGCTTCAAGGCTAAGGGCCTTGTTTATTGCTTACTGAAACCTGCATATATATTCCATATCCGCTCATTGATATCCACACTGCTTGTCGCATTATCCAACAGGTTTCCCCCTTTATCACGTGTGGTCTGATAGCTCTTGTTACTTGTGAACTGGCCCTTGACGCCATACGACAATCCCCAACCATGCGCCAAAGAATGGGTTTGGTCAGCCGTAAACATCCATTTACTGATAGTCTGCTCACTACCACTTGTCAGTTTCCTCTCAGTTTCTGTAGCGTATTCATTCGCAGAAATCGTACCGTCAAGTCTTTGTTGCTGAGGAGTGCGGTAGTTAGTGTACGAGCCACTAACATTGAGGCCAAAAGGAAGTGAGTAATTTACATCGACATTGTGCAAGTACGCATGACTGCCCCGATACATTCCGCTTTTACTTGAGCCTGTCGTGTAGCTGTTATCGCATGATTTGTCCCATTTTCCTGTATAGGCAACGTCAAGTCGATGGCTCTTGCTGAAAGTATAATTCATACCAAGTCGGTAGTCATGGGTAATCCCAAATGACTTTTGGCTGGTCTCATCTTGATAGTTTACACGTTTATTACCCAATGGATGGTTAGCCATTCGTGACGATTCATCGTACGAATTGCCATCTCTATATTGATACTGTGCATCCAATCCGAATTTGCCCCTTTGCATAGAAAGGTATAGATTGCCAAAGCCTTCTGCATATTTGCTTTGCTGCAATCCTCCAATTATCTGTCCCGATAACCGATTTGTACCTACATAATCTTTCGTAACGATATTTATAGCCATACCACGAACATGATAACGTGCGGGAGCGGCAAGCATTACCTCTGCTTTTGCCAGCTGTGCGGCAGGCATAGCTTTTAGCCTATCAGCTAACTGCTCTTGAGTCAGAGTGGTAGCCTGACCATTAATAATAAGCGTTACATCATTGCCCGAAAACCTAATACCCCCCCAGCATCGCTAACACCGGGAATACGTGTAAGAGCCTCGTAAGCATTATCAGCAGGCAACTGCTTTATAAGTAACGGCATATTGTATGACAACATACCTTGCTCTACTTTAACAATAGGACGTGACCCCTTAACCATTACCTCCGGAAGATTGTGCAGTATATTTTCCATCGTAAGCGAGTCCTTCTGCATCTGGTTTTGGGCTTTTATGTTTACAATCGAAAGCAAAAACAACCCTAAAATAAATAATTTTCTGTTCATAGTTTCCCTTTCTAACTTTAAACTTTATAAAAAGCCCCGTCGCAGAAGTCTGCGACGAGGCAATGTTCGATATCAGTTTGCTTGTATTAACCGAAATTGTCGTACATGATACTATCCTGGTCTACACCCAGGCTATCCAGGTAGTCGGTAACCGTCTTGATAAGCATAGGTGGGCCGCAGAGATAATACTCACAATCTTCGGGGGCATCGTGATCCTTCAGGTAAGTATCACGGATGCAGTTAACTGCAAAACCAGTATAATACTTTACACCGGCAGCATCGGCCTTGGGATCCTGACGGTCGAGCGAGAGATGGAAGTGGAAATTAGGAAATTCCTTTTCGAGCTCCCAGAAATCCTCCAGGAAGAAGGCTTCGCCCAGAGCACGTGCGCCATAGAAAAAGTGCATCTCGCGGTCTGTAGTATGCAGCGTCTTGGTCATGTGCATTATCTGAGCACGCAGGGGGGCCATTCCGGCACCACCGCCAATCCATATCATCTCTTTGCCCGAGGTGAAATTGGGATGGAAATCGCCGTAAGGGCCACTCATCATCACCTTATCGCCAGGCTTGAGACTGAAGATATAAGACGAGCCGATGCCCGTGGGAACATCCTGAAATCCTACCTGCGGACGGGGAAGGAACGGCGTAGTGGCGATACGTACCGTAAGCGTGATGATGTCGCCCTCGGCCGGATAGTTGGCCATAGAGTAGGCACGCACCGTTGGTGTCGGGTTGTGTGCTTTGAGTGAGAAGATGTTGAATTTCTCCCAGGCACCGATGTACTCCTTACCGATGTCGTTCTTGTCAAAGTCTACGTTGTAGTCAATGCAGTCGTAAGCCGGTATTTTAATCTGAGCATACGAGCCAGGGATAAAGTCCATGTGTTCGCCAGGAGGCAGGGCCACCTTGAACTCCTTGATAAAACTCGAAACGTTCTTATTAGAAATGACGGTACACTCCCACTCCTTGACACCCATGACACTGTCGGGTACCTTGATGGTCAGGTCGCCCTTTACCTTGCACTGGCATCCTAACCGCCAATGCTCCTTAATCTGCTTACGGGTAAAGTGAGGACGCTCGGAGTCCAGAATCTCGCCGCCGCCCTCAAGAACCTGAACCTTGCACTGGCCACAGCTGGCCTTACCGCCGCAGGCAGAGGGGAGGAAGATGCCATTCTCGTTCAGGGTAGTCATCAGACTACTGCCCTGGCCGACCGACAGTTTCTTGTCGCCATTAATAGTAATGGTAACATTGCCACTGGGGCTGAGATAGCGCTTGGCTACCAGCAAAATAATTACAAGAAGGAGTATTATCAGCAGAAAGACTCCTATACTAATCAATATAAACTGTCCCATGTATATCTACTCCTTATTATATTTTAAGTCCACTAAAACACATCATGGCCATGGCCATCAGGCCCACGATGATAAAGGTGATACCTAAGCCCTGCAGCGGCTTGGGCACATCACTGTACTGCAGTTTTTCGCGAATGGCACCCATGGCAACAATGGCCAGCGTCCAGCCGATACCCGACCCGAGTGCATAGACCAAGGCATCCCATACGCTACCGATGTACTGCGAGTTAGAGGGATCCATATTAATACGCTGCTGCATGAACAGCGATGCACCCATGATGGCACAGTTAACAGCTATCAGCGGCAGAAAAATTCCCAAAGCCGCATAGAGCGACGGGCTGTACTTCTCGACCACCATCTCTACCAACTGTACGATACCGGCGATAACTGCTATGAACAAGATAAAGCTGAGGTAAGAGAGGTCTACACCCTCGGCCAGGCAGTCGGGCCCCAGCACCTTGGTCTGCAGAAGATAATCTACCGGAACGGTAACTAACAGCACAAAGGTGACAGCTGCGCCAAGTCCAAAAGAAGTCTTCACATTCTTAGAAACGGCAAGGAACGAGCACATGCCGAGAAAGAAAGCGAATATCATGTTATCGACGAAAATCGACCTGAAAAACAAACTTATTGCGTGTTCCATATTCGTTATTTATCCTTGTAAAAAAATGCACGGTGAACCCATATAACACAGCCCAAGAGTATCAAGGCCATAGCTGGCATGGTCATCATGCCGTTGTTGACATACCCAAAGTCGTAAACGCCCTTGGGGATAATCGTGAAGCCCAACAGGGTGCCACGGCCGAAGAGTTCGCGGAACGCTCCCACGACAACCAGTATCAGAGCGTAGCCCAGTCCGTTGCCCAGTCCGTCAAGGAATGATGGCCAGGGCTTGTTGGTCATAGCGTAAGCCTCCAGGCGGCCCATCAAGATACAGTTGGTAATAATCAAGCCCACATAGACCGACAGCTGGACACTCACATCATAGGCAAAAGCCTTGAGCACCTGGCTGACAATGGTTACCAGCGTGGCCACCACCACCAGCTGCACGATAATGCGTATGCGGGTAGGTATAGTCTTTCGTATCAGAGAAATTATCACATTGGAAAACGCTGTAATGACCGTCACGGCCAGTCCCATGACGATGGCGGGCTTCAGCTGAGAGGTCACGGCCAGAGCCGAGCATATACCCAGCACCTGAACGAGTATCGGGTTGTCCAAGTTCAGGGGATTGATAAGCGCCTCCTTATTCTGTTTACTAAATAATGCCATATTTACGTAGTTTAAAAATAATCAGAAACTTATTTATCCTTTAGAAACTTAATGTATTTGCCCAGACCCTCGTGCAGCATGTCGGTCACACCGTTAGAGGTAAGCGTTGCGCCTGTCACGGCATCTACCTGTGTAGTCTGGTCTTCTACCTTCTTCACGACCGACAGGGCGACCTGCGAATTATTGGCCGAAGAGAAAAGTTTCTTTCCGCGGAACTGCTCCTGCCACTGACGGTTGTCCTTAATCTCGGCACCCAGTCCAGCGGTCTCGCCTTCGTGATTAAAGTAGACTCCATAAATAGTTTCCTTGTCTTCGTTGATGGCAATGTAGCCACTGATGCCACCCCACAGGCCCATACCGTAAACGGGGATTACATACTTCGTGCTGCCATCAACGTTACATACGAACAGTGCCAGGCGGCCAGCCTTGTAGTCAGAGCCGTCCAGTTTGAAACCAGCATCCTCGCCTCCGGCTGTACCAGGATTTAGTACCTTGCCACTCTCATCCATGATTTCATCGGCTGTAACCATCTCCTTATATTTCTTCTCAGCCTCCTCATTATCAATGTCTCGGATGTTCAGCGAACAGAGTATCTGCTTCTTCTTATCAAGGGCCACATTGGTATCCTGAGCCGGTTTCAGACTCTGATAGACTGCTGCCAGCAAGAAAGCCACAATAACAACAAGTACAGACGAATATACTAAGATGTATGTATTCGAGTTTGTATTCAATTTCATAATCAAGCCTCCTTCTTATTATTCTTCGCACGGTTAATGCGGTGTGCGACATTGCGCTCAACCACACAATAGTCAATCAGCGGAGCAAAAACATTCATCAACAAGATGGCCAGCATCATGCCCTCGGGGTATCCCGGATTGAGCACGCGTATCACCACAGCCATAAATCCTATCAGGAAACCGTAAATCCACTTACCAGTCTCGGTGCGGGCCGAGGTTACAGGGTCGGTGGCCATAAACACGGCACCAAAGGCAAAACCGCCGAGCACCAGGTGCTCATACCAGGTAATGGGAGAGGTTCCACAGGCGTGGAAGAGCGCAGCCGTCAAACCACCACCAACAAATACACTCAGCATGGTTTTCCAACTGGCCACCCCGCTCCACAGCAGGATGACGGCGCCTATGGCTATGGCCACTACAGAGGTCTCGCCGATAGAACCCGGTATGAAACCGAGTATCATATCGGTTAGACTGGCAGTAGGAACAGTCCCCTGACCTATCTGGCCTAACGGGGTAGCCATGGTGAAGCCATCGGGCAACTGATTGCCCAGTCCGAAGATGGTATCGGTGGCAAGCCATACGCTGTCGCCGCTCATCTTGGCCGGATAAGAGAAGAAGAGGAACGCACGGGCCACCAGGGCCACATTGAGGAAGTTCATACCCGTTCCACCGAAAATCTCCTTTGCGAATATCACGGCAAAAGCTATGGCTATGACTAACATCCACAGCGGCGTAGTAACCGGTATTATCAGGGGGATGATGACGCCCGATACCAGGTAGCCCTCCTGTATCTCCTCGTGTTTCCACTGAGCCCAGGCAAACTCTATGCCGAGTCCCACGATGTAACTTACAAGTATCTTAGGCAACACGGCCAAAAAGCCGTATGCAAATACAGCCCAGAAACTGGCCGTGGCCAGTGTACCAGCGGCCAGATAGGTCTGATAGCCTACATTGTACATACCAAAGAGCATGGCTGGCATCAGAGCGATGACTACCATACTCATGATACGCTTCGAATCTATCGCATCATGAATACTTGAACCACTCTTTGAAGTAGCATTGGAAACGAGCAGGAAACTCTCGAAGCCATCATACAGGCTCCAGAAAGCATGCAGGTTGCCGCCTTTTTCAAAATGAGGCCTTGCCTTATCAAATAAACCTTTTATATTCATAGTCTAAGCGTTCTCTTTACGTAAAATATCCAATCCTTCTCTCACTATTCGCTGCAATTCCAGTTTAGAAGAGTCTACAAACTCGGCCAAGGCGAAGTCTTCAGGACTTACTTCGTATATACCCAACTGCTCCTGACGGTCTATGTCGCCCGTAATAATCGCTTTAATGAGATATTCAGCATAAATATCCATGGGAAGCACCTTATCGTACTCGCCACTCATAATCATGTGGCGTTCGCCGCCCTTGACACGGGCATCCAGACTGTAACTACGATGAGGCAAGAGCCATGAGAAATAGCTCTTGGAAACAGAGAACTGCTTGAAGCGGGGCAATATCCAACCTAAGATTTCATTGACATCATCGCCCTCGGGAATTACGGTCACCTCAGAGGTATGCGCACCTAAGAAGTCAGTCAGCGCAGCTTTCCGACCCGTCAGAGGATTGCCATTCAGGATACGGGTATGCTCCGTCTGGGCCAGTCTTCCGTCAAGTATCGTGGCCAGAGGGGTACCTACCGCCGTACGCACATACATAGGAGCCGATACCAGGCTACCCGCTACGGCCACGGTCCGGGTGAGGTCTACCCTACCCGTCAAGAACAACCGGCCGAAGAAGATAACAGCAGTAGGGTCTACCGTCCATACTACCTCACCCTTGTTTACCGGGTCTATATGGTTAGCCTGTACACCCACATTGCCCGCAGGGCAGGGGCCGTCAAAAACGGTTACTTCCACCTTTTGCGCCTTAGTCAAGGCTGCAGCCGTCTGCTTGCTTCCGATGCCCAAATGGGTCGGGGCTATCTTGGACAGGGCCGTGAGTCCAGCCTGAAAAGCCTCCTCGTTGCCTTTCAGTTCCACCTCAAAATCACCAGCCAACGGCATGTCGCGCAAGGCTGATACGAAAATGGATTTAGGGGTTGTAGCCGGATTGGTAGACACTGCGTAAGGCAGCTGATTCATGTAGCCGAAAAGCCCAGCCGTAAGCAGGGCGTTCTTAACGTCCTCCCCACTCATCTGGCCTAACTCAAAAGTTCCGAAATCTACAAACTGTTGTTTTTCATCAGCCTTTACCCTTACAGACATAACCTTGCGACGTTCGCCCCGTTCTACGGCCACCACCGTGCCACTGACAGGCGAGGCAAACTTTACTTCTGGGTAATGCTTGTTAATGAATAGTGCGTCGCCAGCCTTCACGCTGTCACCCTCTTTGACGGCCACCTTCGGAGTAACGCCTGTAAAGTCGTCCGGAACCAAGGCATATTCGCCCGCAACCTCCAGCTCAACAATGTTCTCCTGTGCTCGTCCTTTCAAGTTAATGGTAAGGCCTTTGCGCAATTTAATAACATTTGCCATACAAGTAAATATATTTATTGTAATTATTTCCGCGCCAAATATAGTAATTGCTATATGTATAAGCACTGCAAAAATACGTAAAAAAAAGCACTTGCGGAAAAAAAACAGCAGCTATTTCCATCGGGATGGAGAAAAACTTGTAATTTTGTAGTCCATTTATAATAAGGTGAAACAAGCAACACGAGTTTTTAATGCCGCGATATGGTTTGTATGTGGGCTTATTGTATCGCTAATGATATTGACGCATATACCGCCAATACAGCGCTTCATTGGTACGCAGGTCGGCAATGCGCTCGGCAGTAAGTTAGGCACGCAGGTAACCATCGGGCGGGTAGACTTAGGCTTGTTTAACCGATTTATAATAGACGACATATCCATATTAGACCAACATGGATGCCCGATGATTAGCGCCGGGCGTGTATCGGCAAAGTTTGATTATCTTCCTTTGACCGAGGGCAAAATATCCATTTCCTCGGCCCAGCTATTTGGCCTGCAGGCCCATTTCTATAAGCCTTCAGCCTTAGCAAAGGCCAATTATCAGTTTGTATTAGACTCTTTGGCCTCGAAGGACACCACTTCCCATAAACCCCTCGACCTCTCCATCCGTTCTCTCATCATCAGGAATGGCCATATCAGATACGACCAGAATGATATAGCCAAAACAGGCACTTTCTCGACCAAACATCTGAACATCAGTAACCTCAGTACACACATCATGCTGAACGCCATCAAAGATGACTCGGTCAATGTATTTGTCAAGAAATTCTCTGGCAAAGAGCAAAGTGGCCTGGAGTTAAAGGGGCTTACCTTTAACCTGATAGCAGGAACCACGAGCGCACAACTGAGTCAGTTTGAAGCCCAGCTACCCCACTCTACCCTGACGATACCTAACATTACCGTTTCATACCGCCGCGTGGGCACCAAGATAGAGCCTGCCACCATCCAGTTTGATGGCAGCATCGATCATACGGACATCACCCCTGCAGACCTGACCTGCTTTGTACCTACCTTGCGCCCGCTAACCCATCCGGTGGATATCAGAACCACTTTCAGAGGAACCAGCACCACACTCCGGATAAGCGACCTGAAAATAGCTTATAAAGCGAAGACCATCATAGCTGCTAATGGTTCTATAACCGACTGGAACGCTACGCCCAAATGGACTGCCGACATCCAGCGAATAACCGTTAGCGCAGCAGACGTAGAAGACATAGCCCAGGCCATTAAGAACCGATTTCAGCTTCCGGCTGTGGTACACCGACTGGGCGACATCCGCTACCAGGGGCATATCGGTGGAAAGGGCAAGGACATCGCCATCAAAGGCGTGTTGGAAACCAGCGCTGGAAAGATTAACCTGTTCGCTGGGAAAAGTGGCTCGGCATTTAACGGAGAAATCACCACACGGGGACTCAACCTCGGGCTGATAGCAGACAATGCCCTGTTAGGCAACATTGCCACCTCGCTCTATCTCAAAGGTACCCAGTCCAAGGGCAAGATAACCTCCCTATTGGCTCAGGGAACCATCTCCAGGATAGACTACAGCCATTATACTTATAAGAATATTGCGATAGACGGCAAGTATGCCCGCAGCACCATCAAGGGTACGGCGAGTCTGAACGACCCTAACGGCCTGGTTGAAATAGACGGTTCGGTAAACCTATCCAGCACTCCGGCTACCAATCTTTCTGCCAAGATACGCAGGTTCAGTCCTGCGGGACTTCATCTGTCCAACAAGTGGGGTGCTGCCACGTTCGATGCCGACATACAGGCCAACATTCAGGGACGTTCCATCAACGATGCGCTGGGACACCTGGACATTTCCAACCTGCTGATGACCACCAAGGACTCAGAGTACCGCCTCGCCTCGCTTACTCTCAATGCGGCTAACACCGGTAGCCACCGTGTCATGGTTATGGATAGCGACTTTGGGCACATGAGCGTTAGCGGGCGCTACGACTACGCCACCTTTATTCAGAGTCTTACCAATATCGTGGGCAGCAAGCTCCCCACGCTTCCCGGACTGCCCCATACCACCAAGGCTGTCCATAACGACTTCGCCATCAATGCCGTTATCAACAAGTCCGACTGGCTAAACTATCTCTTCGGTATACCGCTAGAACTGAAACGGCCATTTGCCCTCAAAGGAAGTGTGAACGACCGGCTCCGGCAGATAGAGATGACACTCAACATGCCGATGTTTGAGTACAACGGAGGTCAGTACGAGCGTGGCTATATACGCCTCACCTCGCCCAATGATACTCTGAAAACCTACGCACACCTCAAGCAGGTAGCCAAGGGCAACCAGGGTACTTACTGGAATGTCAAGGCCCAGGCTGCCCACAACAAACTGCGCACGCAGCTATCCTTTGAGAACAACGGCAAAAACGGCTTCGCGGGTATGTTAGACACCGAGGCTCAGTTCTACAAGAACCAGCATGGCCTCGCTACAGCCCATGTCAACGTCTTACCCTCCAACATCACCATTAGTGACAGCGTGTGGAATGTAAGACCTGCCACCGTCAGCTATTACAAAGACCATGTCGCCATCAACCAGCTCGCCATCGAGCACAACAAGCAGCACATCATTATATCGGGCCGCGCCACACCCAGCCCTAACGACACCGTCAAGGTAGACTTACAGGATGTCGATGTCAACTACATCCTCAATCTTATCAACTTCCATTCGGTCGAGTTTAGCGGCAAAGCTACTGGCTATGCGTACATCTCTGCTCCCTTTGCCAAACCCGAGGCGCGGGCAGACCTGTGGGTACGCGACTTCCGATTTGAAGATGGACGCATGGGCATCCTCTCGGCTAATGTCAACCTGAACCGGCAGAAGGAGCAGATAGACATTGATGCCACCGCCTATGACGATAACAATGCCCGAACCGACATTAACGGATACGTGTCGCCAGCCCGCAACTACATAGACCTGCGCATACGGGCCAACAATACCCGTGGCGAGTTCCTGGAAAGTTTCTGCAGCAGCTTTATGAAAGATGTAAACCTGCAGACCAATGGCAATATCCGGGTTTATGGCGATTTGAAGGAGGTAAACCTGGAGGGCGATGCTATTGTCAATGGCACCATGACCATCAAGCCTCTCAATGCCACTTACACTTTAGAGAACTGTCCTATCAAGATGGTTCCCAATGAGATAAAGCTGCAGGGCGATGCCATACGCGACCGCAATGGAAACTACGGTACCATTAATGGTAGCCTATATCACAAGCATCTTACCAAACTTTCTTATGACATCGGAGTTAAGGCCAACAACCTGTTAGCTTATGACTTCAAGGACTATGGCGATAACACTTTCTACGGTACGGTCTTCGCCACGGGCGACTGCCGTATCCAGGGCAAAAGCGGCGAGGTGCGCATTGATGCTAACCTTACCCCCGAGAAGGGCTCGTTTATCGAATACAACGCTGCAAGCCCCGATGCCATCAGCAATCAGTCGTTTATCCACTGGACTGACAGGGACAGCATGGCGTTAGCATCCTCTTCCACCAGAGTCCCTGCCGACAGCATAGACAACGCGCTGATAGATATACCGAGCGATATACACATGAATCTGCTCATCAACTGCACCCCTGATGCCACGCTTAGAGTATTGATGGACAAGCGTTCGGGCGACTACATAGCACTCAACGGCAATGGTACCATCAGGGCCACCTATTTTAATAAGGGCGACTTCGACATGTTTGGCACTTACGAGGTAGACCATGGTATCTACAAGCTCACCATCCAGAACATCATCCGGCGCGATTTCCAGTTCCTCCCTGGCGGTACCATCGGTTTTGGGGGCAACGCCATGGATGCCATGCTCAACCTGAAGGCCCAATATGCGGTTAACGGTGTCAGCCTGTCCGACCTAAGTATTGGCCGCTCGTTTACCAGCAACAATATCCGGGTTAACTGTCTGATGAACATCTCCGGAACGCCAAACTCACCAAAAGTAGACTTCGGCCTGGACTTGCCAACGGTAAGCGCCGATGCCAAGCAGATGATTACCAGCTTGATAAACAGCGAGGAGGGCATGAACCAGCAAGTCCTGTATCTGTTGGCGGTGGGCCGCTTCTACTCTCAGAACAACAATAGTGCAGCCCAGAGTTCCAGCCAGCAGCCCAGCCAGACATCCCTGGCCATGCAGAGCATACTGAGCGGAACCCTCAGCCAGCAACTCAACTCCCTGATAGGTTCGGTTACCAAGAACGACCACTGGAATTTCGGCGCCAACATATCTACCGGCGACGAGGGATGGAACAACGCCGAGTACGAGGGCCTGCTGAGTGGCCGCATGCTCAATAACCGCCTGCTTTTCAACGGTCAGTTTGGCTACCGCGACAAGGCCAATGCCACTACCAGTTTCATTGGCGATTTTGACTTGCAGTATCTGATATACCCCAATGGAAATTTTGCCGTCCGGGTGTACAACCAGACCAACGACCGCTACTTCACCAAGAACAGCCTCAACACACAGGGCATCGGACTTATCCTAAAGAAAGATTTCAATGGTTTCCGTGACCTATTCAACCTCAATAAGAACAAGAAAAAGAAAGCTCGGAAACCGCACAAGGCAAAGACAGACAAGAGCAAATAAATACTATTAAAACCTATACAATTATGCAAATCGCAAGAACTTTGTTCGCCGGCCTATGTCTGGCGACACTCAGCCTCACGGCCTGCTGGGCAACTGCATCGACTACCGATGTCGCCCCCTTGGGGTCGCCCTTTAGGGTCACGCCACTGCCTAATCACATTGTAACCACCAAGGGCTACTTCACCCTGCCCGCCAAGGGGGCCACCTTTTATATTAAAGGCATAACTACGGCCGGTCTGGGCACCTACCTGCAGCACAGCCCGCTACAGTTGGTGCCCACCACCCGCCAGGCTACAGCCCATATAGCTATAACCATCAGCGGAAGTTACAAGAAGCCCCAGGGAACTACAGCCGACGAAAGCTATCGGCTAACGGTAGCCACCAAGCAGATACACATACAGGCAGCCACCGAGACAGGTGCCTTCTATGCCATACAGACCCTCCTGCAGATAACTGGCGAGCATGCGGGTACCATCCAGTGCTGCACCATCCAGGACCAGCCTGCCTTTCGCTATCGGGGACTACTCTTTGACGTGTCGCGCCACTTCCGCCCTAAACAGTTTCTCCTCAAGCAGATGGATGCCATGGCCCTGCTCAAACTCAACCGTATGCACCTCCACCTCACCGATGGTGCCGGCTGGCGCATAGAGATTGACCGTTATCCCCGGCTGACAGAACTGGCAGCCTGGCGCCCTGCCCGCACCTGGACTGAATGGACAGAGAAGGGTAAACGCTACTGCGGCAAGAACAGCGCCAATGCCTATGGCGGCTATTACACCAAGCAGGACATTCGCGACATATTAGCCTATGCCCAGGAACGCCATATCACCGTTATCCCCGAGATAGAGATGCCTGGACATAGCGAGGAGGTGCTGGCTGCTTACCCCGAGTTGTCCTGCAGTGGTCAGCCGTACAAGAATGATGACTTCTGTGCAGGCAAAGAGGCTACTTTCACCTTCTTGGAAAACGTGTTAGACGAGGTGATACAGCTTTTCCCCTCCGAGTATATACACATCGGAGGCGACGAGGCTGCCAAGAATGGTTGGCGCAGCTGCCCCGACTGTCAGAAACGCATGCAGAGCGAGAACCTGAAGGATGTAGACCAACTGCAAAGCTACTTCATACACCGTATAGAGAAGTATATCAACAGTAAAGGGCGCAAGCTCATAGGTTACGACGAGATACTGGAAGGTGGCTTGGCCCCCAACGCCACGGTTATGTCCTGGCGCGGAACTGAAGGTGGTCTGAAAGCGCTGTGCGCACGCCACGATGTCATCATGACACCTGGCGAGTACTGCTATTTAGACTATACGCAGGATGCTCCCTACAAGGAGCCGCCATCGATAGGCGGCTATACTCCCCTGAAGACCGTATATGGTTACAACCCTGCCCAAGGGCTTACCCCTGAGGAGGCCGGCCATCTATTGGGCATACAGGGCAACCTGTGGAGTGAGTACATACCCGAAGATAACCATGCCGAGTACATGTACTACCCTCGTGCCTTTGCCATAGCTGAAACTGGCTGGACTCAAACAGCTAATAAGAATTACGATAGCTTCCGCCCAAGGGCTGTTGAGTTGTGCAAACTACTTACTAACAAGGGCTTCCATCCCTTTGACCTATCCCATGAATATGGCGAGCGCCGGGAGAGCCTTACCCCTGCCGACCACTTGGCTAAAGGATGCAAGGTTACCTATAATGTGCCTCTCTACGGTAAGTGGAAGGCCCATGGCGACACCACCCTTACTGACGGTGTATTAGGCGGATGGAGTTATACCGATAGGAAGTGGCAAGGAACCATGAATGACTTTGATATAACGATAGATTTCGGGACCGTGAAGGATATACACTATATCGGGGCCACCTTTATGCACTCGGCAGGTGCGTGGGTGTACGTTCCCCAAAAAGTTGACTTCTATGTATCTACCAACGGCAGTGACTTCCAACTGGTAGGCACGGCCTGGAACGATATTCCTGACAGCTACGAGCGACTGCTCTTCAAGCAGTTCGCAACCCTCTACACGGGTCAGGCACGCTATGTGCGCCTGCACGCCAAGAAGAATGATCGCGACGGGGCCTGGCTGTTTACCGATGAGGTGATAGTAAACTGACACGCTGGTGGCCACCATCCCCGGCCATCAGCACGCACCCCACTGCCGCATTGCCTACAAGCATAAAAAAAATCTCAGCCCTCGACAGGCTGAGATTTTTTATCTCTATACATTAATATAATGTCTTTATCTGATACGGTCGGCTGAGCGAACTAACCGCTCGTCATCCATGATACCCTTGCGGGCCAACAGATACAATATGATGTTGATGAGCGGTAAGCCCGCAGCAAACTTTACATGGAAAGTGCCAACCTGCTGAAAGGCTGTGAATATACCGAACAGAAAGTAAGCATACCACAGCACGTTGCACACTACTGCCCATACACACAGACGGGCCTGGGCCTTACGGTTCTTGTACAGGGCGATGGCTATAATGGCCACGGGATACGTAAGGACTAACAGCACGAACAGGGGCCACAAGTTGAACGATACCTCTGGCCCTGTTACGAAGAGCGAGTAAATCGCCGTCCAGGTACCCATACCTTGAGGCTCTATCGCACCAATGGGCTGACATAGGCAGACAGCCGTGACGACAATAGCCGCTAACAGGAATAAGGTCTGCTTACGCTGTAGCATTAGCGTCTTCGTTATCCTGTGACGGGTCGCGCCAATAGACGTTGCCCTCGATGAACTCCTGAGTGGCCAAAAGGGTTGGCTTGGGCAGCTTCTCGTAATAACGCGAGATTTCTATCTGCTCGCGGTTCTCAAAGACCTCCTCCAGTGTGTCCGTGTACGATGCGAACTCCTGAAGTTTCTTATTCAGATCCTGCTTTATCTCAGCGGCAATCTGATTAGAACGCTTTGAGATAATCGCTACACTTTCATAAATATTGCCGGTCTTCTCGCAAAGATCCATGATGTTACGGGTAACCGTATTGACTGGTGCCTTTGACTTCTTGTAATCCATTTCTTATTAAATAATGTATGTTTTAACTTCGTTAATCTCTTCCAAATGTAGGGATGGCCGACTCGTTGCTGTGGGTGCTGATGTAGTCCTTGCACTTGTTGATATAGCGCTCGGCGGTAGCCCGCTCCTTAGAATCGGGGAACTCATTGATAAAGCCGTAGCACTCATCTTCGGCATCCTGGAAACGTTCCATCTTCTTGTTGTCCACACTCTGCTGGGCCAACTCGTACTTACTCTTCATAAGCAGGATGGAAAATTCCTCGCGCAACTTGCTGTAGGGATATTCCTTCAAGGCGTTCTGCGCAGTAATGATGCAGGCTTCGTAGTTGTTCTCGCCATTATTACAATTGCCGAAATAAGGGCCTAAATCGTAGTACAACTGGGCATTGAGCAATTCCTTACGCACCAGTTTGTCCTGAAGGGCAAACAGGCGCTGCTGAGCAACTGGTTTCAACTTGGCATCAGGGTACAAATCCAAAAACTCCTGAAAGGCAGAGATGGCCGATACTGTGGCCGACTGATCCAAACGAGGTTCCGGAGTACTCTCGTAGAGACTCTGGCCCGCATAGAACTCAGCCATCTCGGCATAATAACCCTTAGGATAGGCTTTGAAATAACTCTTGAACGTCTTGGCTGCTCCCTCGTAGTCCTTATTATTATACTGAGCCATCGCAAGCATGTACAAACTCTCCTGCCCATTGTCAGTGCCTTTCAATACCGTTATCATATCGGTAAGCAATGTCGTAGCGCGTGTCCATTTTCCGTTGGCAAAACACTCTTTTGCGTATTCGTATTTATATGGAACATTGCTGGTCATATAGACTTTGTTAAACTCATTGGCGCAACTTGAAAAGAGTAGCAGCGCCGCTAAAGCAGCAAACAGAATTTTATTCATAATCACAGATTTGTCTTGCAAAATTACATATAATTCCGCTATGGCCAAAGTAAAAAACATATTTTTTAGCAAAAAAACAGCTATTATAAGCTATCAAGGCTCTATTTTTTATTAATTTTGCAATTATGAATTTCAATTTGGTTTCCGAGTATGCTCCCACGGGCGACCAGCCTGCTGCCATAAGCCAACTTACTGCTGGCGTAGAGCGGGGAGACAAGGCCCAGGTGCTGTTAGGTGTCACGGGCTCTGGCAAGACCTTCACGGTGGCCAACGTGATAAACAATGTGAACCGCCCCACCCTCATTCTGAGCCACAACAAGACCTTGGCGGCCCAGTTGTACCAAGAGATGAAGGGATTCTTTCCCAATAACGCCGTAGAGTACTACGTTTCGTACTACGATTACTACCAGCCGGAAGCCTATTTACCCTCCTCAGATACATATATAGAAAAAGACCTCGCCATCAATGAGGATATTGACAAGCTGAGGCTTAGCGCCGTAAGCGCCCTGCTCTCAGGACGTCGCGATGTCATCGTGGTGTCGTCCGTGTCCTGCATATATGGTATGGGAGGGCCCACCACCATGAGCAACAGTATCATCTCTATCAAGCAGGGCGAACAGAAAGACCGCAATGCCTTTCTGCGACAGCTGGTAGACGCTCTATACATACGCAACGACATCGAGCTGGCACGCGGAACGTTCAGGGTGAAAGGCGACACAGTAGATATAGCCATGGCGTACAGCGACAACATCCTGCGGGTAAGCTGGTGGGACGACGAGATAGACAGCATAGAGGAGCTGGACAGCATGACGTTCAGGCGGATAGCCTCCTTCAGCGAATATCAGATTTACCCGGCCAACCTGTTTGTCACCTCTAAGGAGCAGACCGAGGTGGCCATCCGCAAGATACAGGATGACCTGGTCAAGCAGGTAGACTACTTCACCGAGATAGGCGACACCATCAAGGCGCAGCGCATTAAGGAGCGCGTAGAGTACGATATGGAGATGATAAAGGAGTTGGGACACTGCAGTGGTATCGAGAACTACTCCAGGTACTTCGATGGACGCGAGCCAGGGGAAAAGCCGTACTGCCTGTTAGACTTCTTCCCCACAGACTACCTCATGGTAATCGACGAGAGCCACGTTACCGTGCCACAGATAAACGCCATGTATGGGGGAGACCGCGCCCGCAAGCAGAACCTGGTCGAATATGGGTTCAGACTGCCTGCCGCGTTTGACAACAGGCCCCTCCGCTTCGAGGAGTTTCAGGCTATGACCAACCAGGTTATCTATGTATCGGCCACGCCGGCCGACTACGAGCTACAGGAGGCCGAGGGCGTAGTGGTAGAACAGATTATACGTCCCACGGGGCTCTTGGATCCAGAGATAGAGGTTCGCCCAAGTGAGAACCAGATAGATGATTTGTTGGACGAGATACTGACTCGTACCAACCGCCACGAGCGAGTGCTCATCACCACCCTTACCAAGCGCATGGCCGAAGAGCTGACCGAGTTTCTACTCAACCACTCGGTGCGAGCCAACTACATACACAGCGACGTGGCCACGCTGGACCGCGTAAAGATAATGACCGACCTGCGAGCCGGCGTGTACGATGTACTGGTGGGCGTCAACCTACTGCGCGAGGGCCTGGACCTGCCAGAGGTATCCCTGGTGGCCATACTCGATGCCGACAAGGAGGGGTTCCTGCGCAGCCACCGTTCACTGACCCAGACGGCGGGTCGCGCAGCCCGCAATGTCAATGGCAAGGTCATCATGTATGCCGACACGATAACCGACAGCATGCGCCGCACCATAGAGGAAACTGCCCGAAGGCGCACCATACAGCTAAAGTATAATGAGGAACACCACATTACGCCCCAACAGATAAAGAAAGAGATTAAGTCGGATCTGCCCACGGCCAAACCACAGCCCGCAGAGGCCGGCCCCATGATGGCGTACAAGCCCTACACCGAGCCGGAGCCCGCGGCCTTTGCCGCCGACCCCATCGTACTGAAGATGACCAAGAGCCAGTTGCAGAAGAGCATCGAGCGCACCACGGCGCTGATGAAGCAAGCTGCCAAGGACCTCGACTTCATCCAGGCGGCCCAGTATCGCGACGAAATCATCAGACTGCAAGGCGAGTTGGACAACAAGAAGTAATCTGCCCTCGCTCATTGCGTCCCTGTCTGCCCTACCGCCCCATACCACGAGGAACCCAGGCACATCCCGGAAATCTCCAAATTTTGTGGAGACCGGTCTCCACGCTTCTAAAGACGGCTCCCAGTGCGCTAATGACGGTCTCCAGCGCGCTGGGAGCCGTCTTTAGAATAGTCGCTACCGTCTTTAGGCTCAGTCCGATGGTCACAGCCATAATAGCGACCACTTCCCCACTTTTTGTTTTTAGGCCCGTCCCTCTCTCCACACCTTAAATATATAGGGCGACGGATTCCCTGTGTCGGCGAGCCATCGCCTTGACCATCACAGCCATCAGGGGCACTGCAAACAAATAATTTACGTTAAATATGGTAGATTGTTTCTTCTGTACAGCAGTTTTTAGTAATTTTGTGAAACTTAATACAAAAAATACAGATTATGAAGAAAATACTGGTAGCTATTATTGCGCTTGCCCCCGTGCTCTGCCACGCTCAGAACGTCAAGCCCCTCACCCCTGAACAGAAGTTGGAACAGGCTCAAAAGCAGTTGGAAGAGGCTCAGAAAGCGGTAGAGGCAGCTAAGGCCAATGCCGCTAAGGCACAGAAAGCCGCTGCAGCAGCTAAGGCCAAGGCTACCGCTGAGGCCAAAGCCAAGGAGGACTCAGCCAAGCAGGCCAAGGCTAAGGAGCTGGCAGCCAAGCAGGCCGCCATACAGGAGCAGATAAAGAAGGCGCAGGCCGAGGCCGCCAGGTTGAACGCCGAGGCCGAGAAACTGAACGCTGAGGCTAAGGAGGCAGGCGCCACCGTACCCGCAACGCCCCTGAAACCTGCCGAGAAGAAGGCTCCGGCTGAGCAGAAGGCCCAGACGGACGCCAACGGAGAGGTGGAATACTCCAACACCAATGGCTGGTCTACTGTGGCAGCCCCTGCCGTGAGCCCCAAGACCGCTGCCAAGAAGGTAACCGGCACCGAGGACCTTACCCCCTATCTCGCCGGAGCCGTACCCATGGTCAATGGCAAGGTGGTGTTTGGCCTGGACATCGACGTGCCAGGCAAGAGCGCCGAGGAGATATACGATAAGGTCTTCGAGTACATTAACAACCTAACCGTAGACGACAATCAGAACACCAAGGGCGAGGCCCGCAGCAAGATAGCCATCGTGAACAAGGGCACGCACTCCATAGCTGCCAAAATGTACGAGTGGCTGGTATTTACGAATAACTTTGTGATGATAGACCAGACCGAATTTAACTACACGCTTATCGCCACATGTACCGAAGGCCACTTGCACGTGTCCCTGGAGCGCATTTCGTATACCTACGAGGCCAACCGCAGCACCGGGTTTACCCTGCCGGCTCAGGAAGTCATCACGGACAAGGCCAGTCTGAACAAGAAGAAGACCAAGCTCGTTGCGCCTTATGGAAAGTTCCGCCGCAAGACCATAGACCGTAAGAATGAGATATTCGCAGGTATAACCAATCTATTCAAGTAATCTTCCCCATGATTATAAACGGAAATATAGACCACGGCCGACATAAAAAGGGCGGCCCTGATAGTCGTTTCTTCAAGATTCGCAATCTCCTGAACGCCCTCTTTATGCTCCTCGCCATTATCGGCGTTGCCGTGTACGCTCTATCAAGCCATACGACCGGTACTGTTATCGTACTGGTCGCTATGGCGTTCAAGTTTGTTGAATGTTGCCTCAGAATTATTCGTTAATGATAATGAAGAAGACCCTCGCACTTATCTCCCTCCTCAGCACCGTTGCCACCATGGCCGTGGCACAGGTTAACAACCTCAACGACTTAAACACTATCAATGACGACGGTCCCATTACCAACACGCTGAAAAAGAAGGTTAATCCAGACGACTTAGGCACCAGTAAGGAGATACCCAAGGGAATCAAGGTGTGGACCATAGACAGCCGATTTGGCGACATTACGCATGCGACACCCGACACGGTGTCGCACCTGTTTATGAATACTATCTTCACCACCGGCAAGCGGGGTGAGTTCAATACCACGGGCAACCTGGGAGCCCCCCGCCAGAACCGCATATTCGTAGACCGGCCTGCCGAGGGGCAGTTTATCTTTACGACACCTTACGACTTCTTTCTCACGCCGGTAGATAAGTTTCACTTTACCAACACCCTGTCGGCGTTTACCAATCTTACGTTCAACACCTCGGGCGACCGCACTAACGGCGATGACCATTTCACGGCTAAGTTTGGTGTCAACGCGGGCAAAAGGCTTGGCGTGGGTTTCCACTTTGACTATATCTACGGCCGGGGCTACTACTCCAACCAGAGTACGTCTCATTTCAACTACACCATGTACGGATCGTACCTGGGCGACAAGTACCAGGCCCATATTCTCTTCTCGACCAATCACCAGAAGGTCACCGAGAACGGCGGCATCACCAACGATGACTATATCGTACATCCCGAGCTGTTCTCTGAGAGCTTTGCCACGGCCGACATCCCCACCGTGCTCAACCGCAACTGGAATCGCAACGATAATCAGCACCTCTTCCTCACCCATCGCTATAGCCTCGGTTTTCATCGCTCTGTCCGCATGACTGACGATGAGATTGCCGCTAAGAAGTTTGCCCTTGAGGCCAAGAAAGACCAAGAGAAGCGCGAAGCTCGTGAGAAGGCGGAGCGTAAAGCAGAACGCGACGGCGAGGACTTTGATGAGGAGAGTTTTAATAAGACTCACAAGGACACGCCGAAATTTGCCGGGCGCCCCAAGAACGCGACCATTGCGGGCATAGAGCCTACCGATACGCTGAAGAACAAGGCCACCGGGCGCATACAGGTACCCAACCAGGCAGTGGCCGACAGCCTGGCCACAGCCGCGGCCAAGGCCAGCGAGGATAGCATGTGGATGAAGCGCGAGTATGTGCCTGTTACCAGTTTTATACACACCTTAGAGTTCAATAACTACAGCCGCATCTACCAGGCTTACGAAACCCCGAATTCGTACTACGCTCACACCTACGATATGGACGAAGAACTGCCGGGCGACTCTATCTACGACAAGACTACCCACTTCTCGCTGCGCAATACTTTCGCCCTCTCGCTCCTTGAAGGGTTCAACAAGTGGGCCAAAGCGGGCATCAAGGCTTTTGTAGCCCATGAGATGCGCCACTTCGTGCTGCCTGCAGCACAGGGCACAGCCTCGTGGAACGAGCAGAACCTGTATGTAGGCGGCCAGTTAAGTAAGTTCCAGGGCAAGACACTACACTATAACGCACTGGGCGAGTTCGGCGTAACGGGCAAGGACATCGGCAATATCAAAGTGGATGCTTCGGCCGACCTCAACTTCAAGCTATTCGGCGACACCGTAACTCTCCAGGCCGGCGGTTTCTTCCACCGTACTACCCCCTCTTTCTATTTCCGTCACTATCACAGCCGCCACTATCTGTGGGATAACGACGACCTGGACAAGATAACCCATACGCGCATCCAGGGCATGCTCAGCTGGGCCAAGACACACACTAAGCTGCGTGTGGCGTTCGACGAGATTTCCAACTATACTTACTTCGGGCTCAGTTACAACATCACGGACACCTACGGCCGTCAGAACAACGAGGCCAACGTCCGCCAGCACGGCGACGCCATCACCCTGTTTACCGTTCAGCTGTTCCAGGACTTCTGCTTAGGGCCGCTCAACTGGGAGAACGTGGTCACCTATCAGAAATCGACGGCCGATGACGTGCTGCCGGTACCTCAGCTCAACGTATATACCAATCTTTTCCTGCGCTTCAAGATTGCCCGGGTGCTCAAGTGCGACTTCGGTGCCGACATACGTTACTTCACCAAGTACCACGCACCCGACTACGCCCCTGGACTGGGGCAGTACGCTGTCCAGGAGAACGACAACAAGGTAGATATTGGCAACTATCCATTGGTTAACGTCTACGCCAACTTCCACCTCAAGCATACGCGGTTTTTTGTTATGATGAGCCACGTTAATGCAGGCAGCGGCAACCGCCAGTACTTCCTGGCGCCTCACTACCCACTCAACGAGCGCATCCTGAGGTTCGGCCTCAGTTGGAACTTCTTCAACTAAAGACAATGAAACAACAAACAGGCTACGAACAGGTACAGACTAACTCGGCGAGGGCATGGCTTCTCGCCACGCGACCCAAGACGCTAACGGGGGCGGCCGTCCCTGTAATGATAGGAGCCGCCCTGGCCTATGCCGACAGCAACGGGGGCAAGTTCTTTCAGGTCATCCCAACTATACTGTGCCTGCTGTTTGCCTTTGTGATGCAGATTGACGCCAACCTGGTCAACGACTACTTTGACTATAGGGACAAGACGGACAGCCGAACCACTCGCCTGGGGCCCAAGAGAGCCTGCACCGAGGGATGGATTACTCCCAAGGCCATGGTGAGCGGCATTCTCACCACCACGATACTGGCATGCTTCATCGGGCTACCTCTTATTATATACGGAGGCTTTATGATGGTCTTCGTGGGTATCGCGTGCGTCATATTCTGCTTCTTGTACACCACCAAGTTCTCCCATATCGGGTTGGGCGATGTCCTGGTGCTTATGTTCTTCGGCTTTGTGCCCGTATGTCTTACTTACTACCTGGCTCTGCCCATCGCCCTAAGCACCATCACCCTCAAAACCTTTATAGCCTCCATCGGCTGCGGACTGGCCATTGACGCTCTGCTGATAGTGAACAACTATCGCGACCGCGACACCGACAGGGCGGTTGGCAAGATTACCCTGGCCGTACGCTTAGGGGCCCGGCGCACCGAGTGGCTTTACTTGGCTACCGGCATCATGGCTGTGGCGCTGATGGCGGTCACCCTCTGGATAAACAGCCACAGCACCGGCATGCTGACAGCCGCCCTCCTGCTCGTATACCTGCTCCTCCACCTCGTTACTTATCGGCAGATGGTACAGATAAGGCAGGGCAAGGCGCTCAACGGAGTACTGGGCAAGACAGCCCGAAACATCTTGGTGTACGGCATCATGTCGACCACAGCCATACTTATATCTTAAAAATCTACAGCAATGCAACAGCTCAACTTAGACATCATGGACTTTGTCGAGAAGCAAATCTTGCCGCGCTACGTGGCCTTTGGCAAGAGTCACGGGCTTACCCATGTACAGCGGGTCATCAAGAATAGCCTGGAGTTGGCTAAGTTTACCGGGGCCGACATCAATATGGCTTACGTCATTGCGGCTTACCACGACCTGGGCATGAGCGGCCCGCGGGCCATTCACCATATTACAGGGGGCAAAATACTTGCAAGCGATGCGCGGTTGAAAAAGTGGTTCTCGCCGGAACGCATACAGATTATGAAGGAAGCGGTCGAGGACCATCGGGCATCAGCCAGCCGACAGCCCCGGTCCATCTATGGCAAGATAGTGGCCGAGGCCGACCGCGACCTGGACACCGAGAACATCTTTCGGAGAGCCATTCAGTACGGCCTTGAGAAGTACCCCGAACTGGATGACGACAAACAGTGGGAGCGCTTCGCCTCGCACATGGACGAGAAGTACTCACGAAATGGTTATATACGGCTATGGATTCCCAACTCGCCCAACCAGGAAAAGCTCCGACAACTGCAGACCATCATAGAGAACCGCCCGCTGCTGCGCCAGTGGTTCGAGCAGTTGTATCGGGAAGAGAAAGCATAACCAACAGGAGCAAGAAGATGGCCAACAGTATTAAGAGCTAACCACCCATACCCCCTATAACAGCAGTAGCAGCCACCCTGGTATAGGGTGGCTGCTACTGCTGTTATACGGACATCAGATGAGTGTAACCTTGCCGTCTTTGACCGCCTCGAAGTAAGGCGGAGTCTCGCGGAGGGATATATCATCGAATATAAAGTCAGCGACAATGGTGTCCTGACGGTCTGCCAATATGAGGCCCATCTTCCCATCCTTCTGGGCGATAAGGGGCATGGTGACCAGGTCATCGACATAGACGTAGGGAGTACGCAGAAAGTCGTATAGAGGGTGAACCAGTATATCGCCGTTGTGGTCGAGGATGCCAAACTTGCCATTCTCCTCATAGACCTTGTGAAACTGGATGTACTTGGCCTTAATACGGTCTATATAGTAAGCCACTTTCTGTTTATTGTTGATAAACGACAACATATAGCTGAACGTGTCACAATAGTTGGCCACTGCGCGCGCCAGCACTACCTTCAGGTCCAGTCCATCCAGTACCTTGCGGTTCAGGTCGATGTACCGCGCGATAGCCTCTTCTTTCTGAGGAACCGTCAAATGGGCCAACTGCTCCTCAAAGCGTTCCATCATGGTCTTGGTGCCAGCCATGGCCTTGATATAGCGATGTATCTGGCGCCCCATCTCAGCACAGACGAATTTATCTATCTGCTGCCGCTCTATCATGTCGACATATTCTTTGTCAAAGTTTTCTTGCGTAATCATAGGTGTATCTGATTTTTATCATTCTGTTATCATTGTTACCACCGCGACGACTGGCTACCTCCGTTTGAGCTTCAGCTCCGGTATCTTCACCGTCTGCCCAGCCTTCACCTCGGTCACCCCATTCACGGCCTCCACATAGCACTCCATGCCAGGGCCCAAAAACAGGCGGCTGATAGATGCCAGCGACTGACCAGGCTTTGCCTTGACCGTAGTCTTGACACCTATTATAATATACGCGCCCGTGCGCACGCGAGGGTCACTCTCGTACTGCGCCATGGCGGTGCGTTCGATCTTCTTGTTTTCCGCCAGCTTGGCCGGAGCGGCCTTCTCAGTGACCTTGGCCGTAGTGGGGGTAGCCGCTGTGGCCTTGGCCTCAGGAGCAGCATCCTGGGGAACCTCATCTGGTACGGTGGGGATGATGGCCTCGCTGGCGGCCCTTGGCGCGGGCTTCGGCTTTATGGTCTTAGCCTGCTTGGCCAGCAGTATCTGGGTCTCCAAATGCTCTATACGGTTATCGCGCTGGGTAAACTGACTAAACATATAGTAGCCGCCACAGCAACAGAGCACGACAAACGCCACTAATACTATCCCAAAGATACGCATCAGCCGCTGCGAGTGTTCCAACTGCTCGCGCAAGAGTTCGTTGGTCTCCATGAGTGTCTTGGTCTGCGACTCCATCATCTGGTCTTGCCATGAGACAGTGGTCGCAGACTTTGCCATGGGCTGTGGGGTAGGTTTAGCGGACTGCTCCTGCTCAGGGGCCGTCTGTGCAGTCGGTTCCTCAGCCCCGGACTGAGTTGGAGCCGCAGGCTCGGGCCTCACCTTTGTGGGTTCGGGAGTAGCCGGAGCATCCTCAGTCACTGCCGTCGCAGGCTCATAGCCTGCCACAGCAGTTCCCGTACTATCTTCTATTGCCTCTGAGGTTCCAGGGAGCTCCGGTGTCACCACCGCTGACTGGGTCACTTCGGGCGCAGGTTCCGGAGCCTCATTAGCAGGGGCCTCGGCTGCCACTGTAGACTCAGCTATGGGGCGGGCGGATGCCGACACCTCCACCTCAGATACTGCCACAGGTTGGGCAGCCTCCGAGGCTACTGGGGCAGCCACCTCTGTGGGCGCTTCGGGGGTATCCTCCATCTTGGCATCGATGGCCGAGAAGTCCACACCGTCATTGACCACCACCGTCTCGAACTGGGCGAACGGGCGGTTTACCAGATCGCGCAGGGTGGCATCGGGCGTAAACGTAATCTTATCACGCCCAGACAGCTCGATGGCCTCGCCGGTATTAACGTCCACGCTCTTGCGCGCGCTCACGGCTATTACCTTAAAGGTGCCCAGTCCCTTAATCTTAACGACCTTCTCGTAATGCAGCCCCGTACTGAGCACGTCAAAAAGAGCCTCTACGAAGTGCGTAGCGTCGGCTATGTCCAAGTTGCGCTTGTCGGCCAACAGGGTAGCCAGTTCCTTGACACCTAACTTAGCCATTTTCCTGTCCTCCATTCTTTAACTTCTCCTTGACCGAGGGAGCCGGCTTGAAGCCCAAGACCAGCTTAGGCGGAACCAGCATACGCTTGCCGGTCGCAGGATTGACCACGACGCGCTCCAGACGCTTCTTTACCTCAAATGAGCCAAACGATGACACAGCCACCGTGTCGCCCGCGCAGAAACTGTTACCCATCTCATCAACCAGAGTATTGACTAACTTCTGGGTATCGGCCTGTGTAAAGCCCGTGCGCTGCGACAGCTCTGTAATAAACTCCTTATTATTCATACTACATGTCCATATAAGTCGAACTCTTCAGAGTCAGTAATCTCAACATTGTAGAAGCGGCCCACGTGCAGCTGGCGGGTGGCGCGGATGAGTACTTCAGGATCCACCTCAGGCGAACAGTACTCCGTGCGACCCACATAGTAGTCGCCCTCCTTGCGGTCTATGATAACCTGGAGCGTCTGCCCCACTTTTTGGGCTTCTACCTCCTCGCTGATGGTCTGCTGCACAGCCATCAGCTGGGCCAGCCGCTGTTCCTTAACCTCTGCGGGCACATCATCGGTATAGTGCTCGGCACTATAGGTACCCTCCTCTTCCGAGTAGGCAAAGGCCCCCATACGCTCGAACTTCGCCCACTTGACAAAGTCTACCAGCTCGTCAAAGTCGGCCTGCGTCTCGCCCGGGAATCCCACCATCAGTGTGGTACGCAGGTGTATGCCGGGTACCCTGGCCCTTATGGCCTTCACCAAGTCCATCGTTTCCTGCTTGGTAACATGCCTGTGCATCCTGGAGAGCATGTGATCCGAAATATGTTGGAGCGCTATGTCCAAATAGTTGCACACGTTGTCGTGGCGAGCCATCACGTCGAGCAAGTCCATGGGGAACTGGTTGGGGTAAGCATAGTGCAGACGCACCCACTTCACTCCCTCGATATTGGCGATGTCCTCTATCAGGTCAGCGATGTGTCGCTGGCCGTCTATATCTACCCCATAGTAGGTCAGTTCCTGCTCTATAATCTGAAATTCCTTAACGCCATCGGCCACCAGGTCACGAACCTCCTTCAGGATGTCGTCCTTAGGACGCGATACATGACGCCCGGTGATAAGGGGGATGGCGCAGTAAGCGCAGTGGCGGTCGCAGCCCTCGGCTATCTTGACATAGGCATAGTGGTGAGGCGTAGTAGGCAGATGCTGAGTACGGGCCGAAGAGAACGAGCCCCCTCCGTCCTCGACGGGACCTAAATCGCTCACCAGCTGCTTGAAGTTAAACTTGCCATAGAACTTATCTACCTCGGGTATCTCGGCCTCTAACTCTTTCTGGTAACGCTGCGACAGGCAGCCCATCACATAGAGCTGTCCCAGTTGGCCCTGCTGCTTACGTTGGGCAAACTCCAGTATCATGTTGATGCTCTCCTCCTTGGCATCGCCTATAAACCCGCAGGTATTGATGACTGCTATCTCGCCCTGGGGATGCTTGGCGTCGTGTACGCAGTGGTACCCGTTAGCGCTGAGCTTGCGCATCAATCTCTCAGAGTCCACCAGGTTCTTGGAGCACCCCATGGTGACAATATCTATCTGATTTTTCTTCATCCAGCTTGTTATTTTACTTAAAGAGAGAGTCTACAAATTCCTTACGGTCAAATAGTTGCAGGTCATCCATCTGCTCGCCCAATCCTATGTACTTCACAGGCACCTTGAGCTGGTCCGATATGCCTATAACCACGCCTCCCTTGGCCGTGCCGTCCAACTTGGTGATGGCCAGACTGGTTATCTGCGTCACCGCGCTGAACTGCTTAGCCTGCTCAAAGGCATTCTGACCTGTACTACCGTCCAATACCAGCATCACCTCATCGGGGGCAGTGGGCATCACCTTCTTCAGCACCTCCTTGATTTTCTTTAGCTCGTTCATCAGGCCCACCTTGTTGTGCAGACGGCCCGCGGTGTCTATCAGTACCACATCGGCCCCGTTGGCCTTGGCACTCTGCAGCGTATCAAAGGCTACCGACGCTGGGTCGGCCCCCATCTGCTGCTTAATCACGGGCACCCCTACCCTGTCGCCCCATATCTGGAGCTGTTCTACGGCTGCCGCGCGGAAAGTGTCGGCTGCGCCGAGGTAAACCTTCTTTCCGGCCTGCTTAAACTGGTAGGCCAGCTTGCCTATGGTGGTGGTTTTGCCCACACCGTTTACTCCCACTACCAGTATGACGTACGGCTTATGGTCAGCGGGCAACTGCCAGTTGTCAAAGCCCTCCTTTTCGTTCTCAGCCAGCAGCGCGGCTATCTCCTCGCGTAGAATACCATTCAGCTCAGAGGTCGATACATACTTATCGCGTGCCACCCGCTGCTGTATGCGGTCTATTATCTTCAGGGTGGTGTCTATGCCCACATCCGAGGTAATAAGCACCTCCTCCAAGTCGTCCAACACATCGTCGTCCACCTTAGATTTGCCTGCCACGGCCCTTGATATTTTCTCAAAGACACTTCTTTTGGTCTTTTCGAGTCCCTGATCTAATGTTTCTTTCTTCTTTTTGGTGAAAAAATCGAAAACGCCCATAATTATATGCTTATCTATTTAATTGTCTGTCATAATGGCCTGCCCGCCCCACATCTCTCCGGCTTATCCCATAGGGGCAACCCTGTCAGTATCTGCAATGGGAGCGCGAGCCGAGGGCTATAAAACTTGTTTTAATTGCCGAGGCGATGCCTACCATCTGCAAAGTTAGCGAAAAAAAGTGTAGTTTTTACCTTAAAACTGAGTTATTTAGGCTGTAAGGCGATTATTGCGGCAAAAAAAGTAGTAGCAGAGGGTCGTTTACTGCCTACAGCCCCATCTTGACCCCTTATTGCCTGCAAGGCACAAGTCGGTAGAAATTGTGGTGCCGGTGGCCGTCCAACCGCCCATGACCATCACAAACTCCATCCCAAACTTTGAGATGGACGTTCTAAAGTTTAGAATAAACGTCCGAAAGCTGTAAATCTACATTCTAAGTCTTGGAACGGAGCCAGAGAGCGACGAGGAGACAGGCCGTAACACTCATGGGCCGAGGCCAACGACCTCACCACCGAGCACTGGATTATCCGCAGATGACTGGTTGCTGCCCACCAGCTGCTACGCGAGGGCTAAAGAAACAGGATATATGCCTGCGGATCGACCTGCGACCCCCGCCCCACCCGGCCGGATCCCTATAATATTTTAAAAATATTGCTTTTCATAACGCATATATGAAAGAAATACTTACCTTTGCATCAAGTTTCAAAACAAAAGGATATGAAAAAGTTTTTGACGATTATCATGTTGCTGGTAGCTGCCGTTGCCAACGCACAGCAGAACCAAGCAGAGATTAAGTTTGATAAGACGGTACACAATTTTGGTACCTTTAGCGAAAAATCTCCTGTCCAGACAGCCGTATTCACCTTTACCAACATAGGCAAGGAGCCGCTGATTATCAACCAGGCCATCGCCAGCTGTGGCTGCACCGTTCCGGCATACACCAAAGAACCCATCCAGGCCGGGAAGACAGGCACGGTCAAGGTAACGTACAACGGCAAGGGCAAATTCCCCGGACATTTTAAGAAATCTATTACCATTCGCACCAACGGAAAGGTCGAGATGGTTCGGTTGTACATCGAGGGAAATATGACTGAGGCTAAATAAGCTGTTGGCCGTAGCTGACAGCTTGACAGAAACAGACATTCGGATGCTGGAGCAACTCTCTGGCATCCGAATGTCGTTTTATAGGGAGGGGTTAACGGTTCTTGTGATGTACATACCAGCAATGGGTGTAGCCGGTGTAAAGGATGCCCGAGCAGAGGGTGACAGCCAAGGCACCAAGCAGTAACAGGCGAGGCGAGCCACTGAAAGCACAGAGGCCGATACCAAGACCCAGACCGACACCAGACTCCCAGGCTAAGAAATAAGTGCTCTGCGAAGTACCGCGCTGGCAGTGGCTACTCAGTTTGATGAAGAACATCAGGAAGCGGGAGCCTAACAGACCCACGCCGATGCCCATGAGCGAAGCAGCCACGGGCACCACCTCGGCCGGACGGCTCTGGGTAAGCAGAATGAGCAGCGCGGCTGCCACACAGAGGTGCCCGGCAACAGCCTGGCTCTTCAGTTCGGCATTGGCAAACACTACCCGCTCTATAACCACAGCTACCAACAGGCCCACTAACATCCACACATAAAAACTCATGGTGAGCGCCAGAGTATAGAGCATGCCCAACATCATGGTGATAAGCATCAGGTTGACAAACAGCCGCGCGCCCGATGCCAAGAAGAACCTGTCTAAGCTGAAGGTACGCACCTCATCGGCCGGAGACTTGAACGGGAACTTTACAGCACTGATGAGCAAGAAGGCTATCAGCACCAATACGGCCGAAAGGGTAAAGGCCCACTCTAAGCTCTCGTACGACACCGCACAGAGCGACACTAAGGGGCCAACGGCCACGGCGAAGCGTCCAAACCAGTTGACATGGTGATTGGCCTCGGTTCGGAAAAACGACTGGACGGCATCCACGACCAGGGTACTAAGTAGCACCATCTGGGCCAATCCACTGGTAGCGCCCAAGACGGCCCGCAGGGCCAACAGAACATAGAAATCGGGCACCATGGCCGTGGAGCGCAGATAGGACATCGCCACTATATCGACCATGAGAAACAGCAGGGCCACCAAGCATACTTTCTTGCGCCTATAACGTTCTACAAGTCCGTTAACCATAGGCCCGAACACAAAGATACCCAGCGTGTACACGCCCATGACCGCTGCTTGCTGAGCAGGGGTGAACGCGTTGAGTCGCATGTAGGCCATGGTCTCGGGTATCATCATGTAGACAGCCACCGCGACCATCAGGTGAGCAAAAGCGAGAAGCCAAAATTCTCTATGCCAGAGCTTTAAATGGAGAGTGGTATTCTGTGTATCCACGCTGTATAGTCTTTAATAACAACATCACAATAAGTACGTATGGCATCCTCGTCATTGGTGGTGGCAAGGCCCACTACATACATACCGGCAGCACGGACAGCCCGCAGACCATTGAAGCTGTCCTCGAAGCCGACACACTCAGACGGTTGCACGCCAAAGGCAGCAGCACCGATGAGGTAGCACTCGGGGTCGGGCTTGCTCCGGGAGAAGTCCTCGGCCGTGAAAATGCGGTCAAAGAGCTGGTGAACCTCGGGGTGAGCAGCGTACAGATTACGCATCTTGTCGAGGTTGCTGCTGGTAACGACAGCAGTCTTCACCTGACGACTACGCAGTTCGGTAATGAAGTCAACAACACCAGGCACATAGTCGAAATCCATGTGCTGTTCGAAGTCATTGAGCTGGGCGGTAATGCGGGATTGCTCGTCTTTATGGCCAGCAAAATACTTAGCGTAAATCTGATCGAGGGTCTGTCCTTTAATCTTCGTGGCAAAATCATCTATCTCAGGGAGATAACGGCGGCCCATCTCGGACCAGAAACGAGTGTACAGACGCTCGGTGTCTACGACCACCCCGTCAAGATCAAAAAGTGCTGCTTTAATCATTATTTACTTAATAATTGCATTTCTTTGCAAAGTTACGACAATTTTATCGTAACTTTGCATACAATATGAAGAAATTGATAGTTAGCGCTTTAATTGCACTTTACCTGGGCAGTTGTACGGGTAACAGGGCAGTTGAAATGGCTTACGGGATAGCCTTTGCCACCGCATCGGCCGACACCACGGTAACCATTGCGTCAACAGCAGGCTCTCCCCAGTGTACCATCAGTTGCTCCATATTGTACGCCACCGGCGCAGGCGCTGCCCCACGCATCAACCGGACGCTGATGAGCAGCGCGGCATTAGCCCCCATCTTGTCGGCCTATACGGAGGATGGTCGGACTAACAGCACGGCCTCTCGCTTTGGGCCCAAGATGGCCAGGCAGATACGCGCGTATATTCAGACCCGCCTGGAGGAGTACAGGCAGATGGCCGCCATGTACCATTGCGACACTGCCCATGCCGACAGCTACGGGCAGCACATCTCGGTACGTACCGAGGTGGCCGAGGGTGCCGACAGCATCATCAACTACGTGGTAACGACCCATATGCAGACGGGCGAGGAGGCTGACCAGGCGCAGACGCAGGTCATCAACCTCAGCGCGCGGACTGGGCGACAGGTGGCGCTGACCGACATTGTCATCGAGGGGGCTGAGGAGCAGCTACTGCATGACATTGTGACCCAGATGGCCCGTCAGATGGGTACCGAGGGGCTGGCGGGACTGAGGGCGAAGGGCATCTTTGTCCACGAAGCACCCTACGTAGCGCCCAACTTCATCGTGGCTCACGAGGGCATTACCTTTATATATAATATAGGTGAGGTGGCTCCCGTGGAGATAGGCGATATACGTGTAACACTTCATCAGAAGAATATCAGGAAATATGCAAATCATAGAGAAATACTTTAAGGAGCTGAGCGAGAAGCAACGCGAACAGTTTGCCAAACTCGACGAGCTCTACCGCGACTGGAACAGCAAGATCAATGTCATCTCGCGCAAGGATATAGATAACCTGTATGAGCATCATGTGCTCCACTCGATGGCTATTGGCAAACTCATACACTTCAGGGAGGGTACCCAGATACTGGACTTCGGCACCGGCGGCGGTTTTCCAGGCATCCCACTGGCTATACTGTTCCCCCAGTGTTCGTTTAAGTTGATAGACGGAACCGGGAAGAAAGTAAAGGTGGCCACAGAAGTGGCCCGGGCCATCGGGCTGACCAACGTGGTGACCGAGCATCTAAGGGGTGAAGATGAGAAGGGTAAGTTTGACTTCGTAGTGAGCCGCGCCGTGATGCCCCTGCCCGACTTGGTCAAGATAGTCACCAAGAATATTTCCAAGAAACAGAACAATGCACTGCCCAATGGCATCATCTGTCTGAAAGGTGGCAACCTGGACGCCGAGCTGAGACCTTACCGCCACCTGGCTGAGGTCACCCCCGTGTCTAACTGGTTCAAGGAAGACTGGTTTAAGGAGAAAAACATAATATATCTGCCATGTTGAAAATTCAGCGATTTACCTGCAACATGCTGCAGGAGAACTGCTACGTTGTCAGCGATGAGAGCAAGGAGTGTGTAGTGTGCGACTGTGGCGCTTACTATGACCGCGAGCGCGATGCCATCGTGAACTACATTCGTACCAATGGTCTTACACCCGTTCACCTCATCTCCACGCACGGCCATATTGACCACAATTTTGGCAACAATACCATCTATAAGGAATTTGGGCTACAACCCGAGGTTCACCAAGCCGACCAGCCGCTTATGGATATGCTCGGCCGTCAGGCTGAGGCCATTGCGAGTGTCGAACTGGACTACGAGATGCCAGCTGTGGGCCATTACTTCGACGGTCAGTACACCATCAGCTTTGGCAGCCATCAGTTGACCGTCATCGAGACCCCTGGCCACTCTCCTGGCAGTGTTTTCTTCTACTGCGAGGCCGAGAGCGTAGCCTTCTCTGGCGACACGCTCTTCCGCCACGCCATCGGGCGCACAGACTTTATCGGCGGCTCCATGTTTCAGATTATCCAGAGTCTGCGCATGGTCTGCCAGCTGCCTGACAACACGGTTATCTATCCAGGCCATGGTGAGCAGACCACCATCGGTAGCGAGTTGGCCAGCAATCCGTATCTGGACCGATGACCAAGGCCGAGCACATCATCTTAGGCATAGACCCGGGAACCAACGTGATGGGTTATGGAGTGCTCCGGGCCATAGGCAACAAGGCACAGCTGGTCGCCATGGGTGTCATAGACCTGCGCAAGATGCACGATCCCTACTTGCGGCTTGGCAAGATATTCGAGCGGGTCACGGGAGTCATTGATGAATTTCTGCCAGATGAACTGGCCATCGAGGCACCTTTCTTTGGTAAAAATGTGCAGTCTATGCTCAAATTAGGAAGAGCTCAGGGCGTAGCCATTGCCGCTGCCATACGCCACGATGTGCCCATCCACGAGTACGCACCGCTCAAGATAAAAATGGCCATAACCGGCCAGGGACAGGCCAGCAAGGAACAGGTAGCAGCGATGCTGAAACGGTTGCTGCGGATAGACGATGGTGACATGCCCAAGTTCATGGACGCCACCGATGCCCTTGCGGCTGCTTACTGCCACTTTCTCCAGCAAAATGCCCCACAGAGTGAGCACAAATATGGCAGCTGGAAGGAGTTTGTAACACGTAACCAGCAACGGGTTAATCAACCTATAAAATAGTAAACATTAAAGACAAGGTATATATGAAAAGGATTTTAATCACAATGCTGCTGGCGGGCACACTATCGATAAGTGCCTCAGCACAGGAAATCTACAAGGAAGTGAGGCGCATCATGCAAAACCAGGAGGCCATCAAGACTAATACGGCCAAGCCCATCGAGGAGCGCAAGATAGCCACCTTCAAATGGGACGCGATATATTATATGCTCGTAAAGGCAGGCGACAGCCAGCACTTTACAAGCTATGACTTAGGTACGCAGACCAGCGCGATGATAGACTTCGTGAACCTGTACATCAAGCGGCTCTCGCAAGAGAAGAAGAAGGCTCAGAAAGACCTCATTATGACCCGCTACAAGAACCTGACCATCCAGAATGCTCTCTTTAACGACATGGACAAGGATATTATCTATGCCTATGTCGACAATGAGAACTTCCTCACTCAGTTCTCGCTCGACACCAACTGGGTGAAGTGCCTGGAAGATGTCAAGAGCAACAACTGGTAACCTTATTCACCCTGCTGGTAGTAATACCAGTAGGTGTTACCGTAACTATCACGCAACTTGGCCTGGCGGACGACACGATTGCTCTCCGACTGGTAAAGTTGCTGATAGTCCTCATAGTCAGTATCCATCACGCTGTTATGATACTCGACACAGGGAGCCGAGTGCTGATGGGTATAGAGTGTGAGGGCCTCGCGGTAGTGGCGAGGCAGACTGTCGTTAACCGTATAATACCGGCCCAAGATACGGGCAAAAGCATCCAGATTGCGATCCAGCAGGTAAGCAGTGAGCAGATAGTCTCTGCCCATGGCTGTGGCGTACCCATGACGGACAATAAACTTTAGATAGGCCAATGGCGAAGCCTGTTGTTTGAGCTTTGCACCTAAATCACGATAAATCTTATCGACGGGGAAGACCACCAACCTAACCGTACAGCTATCGGGTAGCAGTGCCCGCGAGCCTCCGGTCACGGGATAGGCAAACAGGCGGTCGCCCAAGACACCCTGCCGTGCCAAGGCATATGCCCGCAGCATGGTAAGGGACGAGTCGGCTACGCCCGACTTGATACCTGCCTGAGCCGCTGCCGCATAGTCACCCTTCAGCAGGCACTGCTCGGCACGCATACGGTAATGGAAAGCATCATTAGTCTGTGAGTAAACCGCTGTGAACCAGAACATGACACACAGTGTACCCATATTGACCCACAGCAGCCGCAAGTACTTGCTGCAAACCAGGCGGTGCGACTCGTCAATGTGGTTCTGCCATACGATATAGACAAACCCAGCATACAGCAACAGCAACACGGGCACCGCCAAGGCCCACCACCCAAAGGTAAAGTGGGTATCTATATGGGTACTGATGTCCGTGAGAACCGTAAGCAGTAACATCGACGGAAAATAGGTAAGCGCATACAGGCCACCGCGTAACCGCGTAACCATGGCCACGCCTATCTGCAATATATACAGTACCAGTGTGATAAGCACAGCCCCCACAGTCGCATTGTAAGTGGTCTTGCCATGCGAAAGTACATGCTGGGCTGCAGCCAGGATATCGGCCTGGAAGAAATAGAGGAAACAAAAACTAAATATAACAAAGAGAATGGCACACGCCACACGCGGCAGCGTCATGCCATTCCTATATACTTTACTCATCATATCTTTATTTACGTTTAAGCACCACGGCAGAACGCGCGGGGATGTAGAGTCTGAGCCAGCCCTTGTGGTCGCGTGCGGCCAACGGGTCAGAGAGTGTGAGGTGCTCGACACTGTCATCAGCCAAGCCGTTGCCGCCAAACTCGCAGGCATCGGTATTGAGCACCACATGGTAAGCACCCTCGGGAACGAGGAAACCGTAATCGGTATAAGAGCGCGTAGGCGAGAAGTTGAACACAAAAATCAGTCCGCCACGTGCATAGGCCAACACCTGGTCTCTGTCATGGTGCCATATCTCGCAGACGGGAGTCTTGTTGTACTCTTTCACACTGGAGAGCACACGCAGCATGGCCTGGTCGAAGTCACCTAAATAGTGGTAGTCCAAATCGGGATTGTCAACGAGGTTCCACTGACGGCGGGCATACTTGTAGCTCCAGCCGTTGCCCTCGCGCGGAAAGTCAATCCACTCAGGGTGCCCAAACTCATTACCCATAAAGTTGAGGTAGCCACCATTAATGGTCGAGGCAGTAACCAGGCGTATCATCTTGTGCAGGGCAATGCCACGCTCGACGCGCATATTCTCGTCGCCACGCTTGAAGTGCCAGTACATGTCAGCATCAATGAGCCGAAAGATGATAGTCTTGTCGCCAACCAATGCCTGGTCGTGCGATTCGCAGTAAGAGACAGTCTTCTCGTCAGCGCGGCGGTTAGTGAGTTCCCAGAAAATAGAGCTGGGCTTCCATTCCTCGTCCTGGCGTTCCTTGATAGTCTTGATCCAGTAGTCAGGGATGTTCATAGCCATGCGGTAATCGAACCCGTAGCCACCCTCGGCAAACTTGGCAGCCAGTCCGGGCATGCCGCTGACCTCCTCGGCTATGGTTATGGCGTGCCGGTTAATCTCGTGGATAAGCTGATTAGCCAGTATAAGATAGCAGATGGCGTTGTCGTCCTGATGACCATTGAAATAGTCGGCATAGTTGGTAAACGACTCGCCCAGTCCGTGACTATAGTAGAGCATGGAGGTGACGCCGTCGAAACGGAAGCCATCGAAATGGAACTCGGTGAGCCAGTACTTGCAGTTAGAGAGGAGGAAGTGAACCACTTCGTCCTTGCCATAGTCGAAGCAGAGCGAGTCCCAGGCTGGATGCTCGTGGCGGTCGCCAGGATAAAAGTATTGGTTGGGGTCGCCAGCTAAGTTACCCAGTCCCTCGACCTCGTTCTTGACTGCATGAGAGTGTACAATGTCCATGATGACAGCCACACCGTGCTGATGGGCCTCGTCGATAAGCTGCTTGAGCTGCTCGGGAGTACCGAAGCGCGAAGAGGCAGCAAAGAACGAGCTGACGTGATAACCAAAACTGCCGTAGTAAGGGTGTTCCTGGATGGCCATAATCTGAATACAGTTGTAACCATCGCGGATGATGCGCGGCAGCACGTTGACACGAAACTCGTCGTACGTGCCCACCTTCTCGGCATCCTGCGCCATACCGATATGGCACTCATAGATAAAGAGGGGGTTGACCCGGGGGCGAAAACTCTTCTTCTTCCACACATAGGGATGCTCGGGGTTCCACACCTGAGCCGAGAAAATCTTGGTGCGCTCATCCTGAACTACCCGGCGGCACCAGGCTGGGATACGTTCGCCGTCGCCGCCGTCCCAGTACACGTGCATCTTGTAGAGGTCGCCGTGTTTGAGCGCTTTCTCAGACAGACGCAGTTCCCAGTTGCCCGTTCCCTCGATGCGCTTGCACTGATAGCGGGGCTGTTCCTGCCAACCGTTGAAGTCGCCGACCAGATAAATGGCGGTGGCGTTAGGGGCCCACTCGCGGAACACCCAGCCACGGCTGAGCTTGTGAAGTCCGTAATACTCATGACCATTGGCAAAGTCGGATAACGGGCGCCGGCCTTTGCCGGTGTACTGGTCTATCTTCCACTGGGCATGGTCGTGACGACCGCGGATGGCCTGCTCGTAAGGCTCCAGGTACGCGTCGTGTCTAACCAGCCCGATATGCTTGGCGTGGGTGGCCCGGGGCTTGGCGGCCGATGCCGGCCTGGCTGTCTTGGCAGCCACATGCTTAGTAGATACCACCATAAATTTATGCTTTAATCTTGAATATTGCTTTCTTGAATACTACCCCATCGTCAGTAATCATGGGGGCGTGACCATCCTGCGGAAAAAAGATGGCAAACATGCCCGGCTGACAGGTAACGTAGCCTGCCGGAACGACAGAGGGCAGGAACCCGATGTCTTGGGTGGCGTCGAACCCCGTCTTGTCGGCCTGGGTAACATCGGCATAGCCATACGTCTCGGCGGCCGTAAGCGGTATCTGCAGGTCTATCATCTGCGCATGATATTCTATGGTTGCCTCGGCCCTGCTCTTACCCGGGCCTTCCTGTATGTTTACCCATACATCGTTATCCATAATGGGGTAATGGCCCACGGCCATCTCAGCCAGGTTGTGATGGGCTATGAAGTCGGCCACACTGGCCAGGCGCATGCTGAGCGCCGTGTAGTTCTGCAAATTAGCTAAGTTGTCTATTACCATAATACCTATATTATATATAATGTAGATTATATCACTCCTTAATCTTGCGACCGCTCTCATAGCGACCACGGCCTACTATCTGGCCGTTGCGGTCTTTCTCTACATAGCGGCCGTCGCGTATGCCGTTGGCATAGCTACCCTCAAAGCGGTTGCCGTCCTTGTCCTCCTCGATAGCGGCCCCGTTGCGCAGGCCGTTCTTGTAGATGCCCTTGAAGCGGTCGCCGTTGGCAAAGTGGATGATAACCTCGCCGTCTATCTTGCCATTGAGAAAATTGCCGTCGAACACATCGCCGGCTTTCTTAGTCAACTTGCCCTTGCCATGCTGGTTGTCAGCCTGCCAATAACCGACATACGTATCGCCGTTGGCCCAGTAGAAGGTGCCGTAACCGCTCTTCTCGCCATCCTGAAAATGGCCCACGTACTTATCGCCGTTGGCATACTTGAAGATGCCCTGACCCGTGCGTTCGCCCTGGACGTACTCGCCCTCGTAGTAGTCGCCGTTCTGGAACTTATAGATACCGCGTCCGTTCTGTATGTCCTCCTTCCATTCGCCCACGTACACATCGCCGTCAGCGTAGCGGAAGGTGCCACGGCCCGAGCGCTGATTGTCCAGCCACATGCCGTCGTAGGTGGTACCGTTGCCCCAGTCAAAGAAGCCCCGGCCCGATTTCTTGTCATTCTCCCAGTTGCCATTGTAGTAAGCCCCACTGGCAAAGGTGTACTTACCCTTGCCGTGGCGCTTGTCCTTGAACCAGTTGCCCTCGTACTTGTCACCGTTATAGTAGTACATGGTGCCGTTGCCCTGTTGCTCGTCGCGGTACCATAGTCCCACATATTTATTATTAGTCAGAAAGTAGTAGGTGCCACGGCCGTGCTGCTGGTTCTGAAACCACTGCCCCTCATACTTCTCTCCATCCGAGAAGGAGTACACGCCATAACCCTGGCGCTTTCCCCTGACGTACTCGCCATCGTAGGTGTCGCCGTTCTTGTACACAGCATACCCCTTGCCATTGGGCTTGCCGCCCACCATCTCGCCCTTGTACTGTCCGCCGTCTGCCGTTACGCACGAGCCGAGCGACACGCGCTGAGCAGCGATATACAGGGGAAACAGCAATATGATGAATAGTAATGTAGTCTTCTTCACTATAAGATTTATTTTACTGCCAAAATTAGCAAAAAACGCTGATACGGCAAAATATATTACTAAAAATCAGTATCTTTGCAGTGAATAAATATAAAACTATGACAAAGTATATAGCTATTATCCCTGCGCGCTACGCATCGACCCGTTTCCCGGGTAAGCCACTGGCCATCCTGGGTGGCAAGCCTGTCATACAGCGCGTGTACGAACAGGTTACCAGCGTGCTGGACACGGCCTATGTGGCCACCGATGACGCGCGCATATACGAGGCCGTAGCTGCATTTGGCGGCAAGGCCATGATGACACGCACTGACCACAAGAGCGGCACCGACCGTATTGAGGAGGCCATAGAGAAGATAGGCAGTGATGCCGATGTGGTAGTTAATATACAGGGCGACGAGCCTTTTATACACTCGAGCCAGATACAGACCCTCTGCCGCTGCTTTGACGACCCCGAAACACAGATAGCTACCTTAGGCAAACCGTTCGACAGCATGGCAGCGGTAGAGAATCCCAACTCGCCGAAAATCGCGGTGAGCAACAAGGGCTTCGCGCTCTACTTCTCGCGCAGTGTTATCCCCTTTGTTCGCGGTGCCGAACGCAGTGAATGGCTGACGCGATACCCCTATCTGAAGCACTTAGGCATCTATGCGTACCGCCGCGAGGTGCTGAGGGAGATAACCCGTCTGCCACAGTCGTCGTTAGAGATAGCCGAGAGCTTAGAGCAACTGCGGTGGCTGCAAAACGGATATTCCATTAAGGTGGGTACCACCGACATGGAGACCGTGGGCATAGATACGCCCGATGACCTGAAGCGCGCTGAGAATTTCCTGAAGCAGCAAGAGAACCTTGAAAAGTAAAGAGATGAAAAGTAAAAGGTTGAAAAGCGCTGCTCGTTCGCTGACACTGGTTCCCTATACACCAATGATGGTTATGAGAAACGCAAAGACCGGTCTTTAAACTTCTAAAGATGGTTCCCAGCTCGCTGATGACGGCTCCGGGAAACTAAAGTCGGCCTCTGCAATTTTAAGGGCTATCTCCCCCTATCACAAGGGCACTAAGGCGCTGCCCAACCATACGCAAAAAAATGCCTGGACAACCCCCAATGGGATGTCCGGGCATTTCTGTATCTGTAATAATACTCCTTAGTATTTTTATCGTCTACTTTAGAGAACAAGTGATTTCTTATGGAAATCATTAGCTTATCCAGTAGTGGCTGGAGTAGTCCTTTATCCTGCTATCTTATCCTACAGCAACTCGCACTCTTTAATCCAGAGTTCGGCCGAGGCATCGCTGGGCATACGCCAGTCGCCACGGGGACTGAGGCTGACGCTGCCCACCTTAGGACCATCGGGCAGGCACGAGCGCTTGAACTGCTGGGCAAAGAAGCGACGGCAGAATACGGTGAGCCAGTGCTTGATGACCTCGTCGCTGTACTTGCCCACAAAGGCATGTTGAGCCAGAAGATATATTTTAGAAGGGCGGAAACCATGGCGCAGGTAGTAGTAGAGGAAGAAGTCGTGCAACTCGTATGGGCCCACCAAGTCCTCGGTCTTCTGCTTTATCTGCCCGTTTTCATCGGCCGGTATCAGCTCCGGACTGATGGGCGTGTCGATAATATCTACCAGCGTGGCGGCCGAGTCGGCATCTACCGTAGAGGCCACAAAGCGCACCAGATAGGTAATGAGCGTCTTGGGCACACCCGCGTTTACGGCGTACATGCTCATGTGGTCGCCGTTGTAGGTACACCAGCCCAGGGCCAGCTCCGACAGGTCGCCGGTACCTATGACAAGACCTCGCACCTGGTTGCTGATGTCCATGAGTATCTGGGTGCGTTCGCGCGCCTGCGAATTCTCGTACGTTACGTCGTGTATAGCGGCATCGTGACCTATATCGGCAAAGTGCTGCGTTACGCTGGCGGCTATGTTCACCTCGCGGAGGGTTATGCCTAAGCTCTTCATCAGTGATACGGCGTTAGTATAGGTTCGGTCGGTAGTACCAAAGCCCGGCATGGTAACACCCACTATGCCGCTTCGGTCCAAGCCCAACTTGTCGAACGTCTTGACACACACCAGCAGGGCCAATGTAGAGTCCAGGCCACCGCTGACGCCCACCACTACCCTATGGCAGTGCGTGTGAACCAAGCGCTTGGCCAATCCCATCACCTGGATACTGAATATCTCGTTACAGTGCTTGTCGCGGTCGTTATCGGCCGGCACAAAGGGATGGGGGTTGACCGCGCGCTCCAGCACGAAGTCCTTAGGCGCTATGGAGTGGGCGTTGGTATAGGTAACGGGCTCGCCTATCATGCGGCGCTGGGCATTGACATAGGTAGTGTTGCTCCGGCGCTCGGCCCGCAGCCGCTCTACATCTATCTGAGCCATCTGTACCTGCTTGTCGGTCGAGAAACGCTCGCCCGAAGCAAGGAGATGACCGTTCTCAAAGATGAGGGCGTTGCCCCCGTAGACCACATCCTGGGTACTCTCGCCAAAACCGGCACTCGCGTAGACGTAACCGGTAATGGTGCGGGCACTCTGCTGAGCCAGCAGGCCGCAGAGGTAGTCGTGCTTGCCGATAAGCTCGTCGCTCGCCGACAGGTTGAAGATAATGTCGGCACCCGCCAGGGCCAGGTGGTTGCTGGGGGGCGTTGGGGCCCACACGTCCTCGCATATCTCGATGCCAAACTTGACGCCATCGCAGGTTACAAATATCTGGGGAGCCTGCGAGATGTGTACCAGGCTACCGGCGTAGCGGAAATCGGTGGTTCGCAGGTCCTGCGAGGAGGCAAACCACCGTTTCTCGTAAAACTCGCTGTAGTTGGGCAGGTACTCCTTGGCCACCACGCCCAGTATCTGACCTTTCTGGATAACCGCGGCGCAGTTGAGCAGCAGGTCGCCAACGGCAATGGGAAGTCCGACGATAGAGATGATGTTGAGCTGGCGCGTAAAGTCGAGCAGCATGAGCATGGCTGCTTCTGAGGTTTCGAGCAATAGGTTCTGCCTGAACAGATCCTGGCACGTATAGCCTGTAATGGACAACTCAGGGAACACGATGATTTCGGCCCCCTGTCCCTCGGCCATCACTATCTGCTCCTCGATCTGCTCTACATTGTACTTGCAGTCGGCCACGCGGACCGACGGTACGGCCGAGGCCACCTTGATAAACCCGTAATCCATAGTTGATACTAAATTAGTATTGATTGTCTGTATTTATTTTATAGTAACCTGTGTGGCACCGTAGCCGTACTCCTGAAACGAGGCGTCCTGGTACCGATAGCTCTTGTACTGATAGTTGAGGGCGTTGATAATGGCGTGGCGGAGCACACCTTCGCCCTTGCCGTGTATGAAAACTATCTTCTTGCCCTTCTGATTCTTGTAGCTGTCGAGCACCTCCTTGAACTTAGACACCTGGTAGTTGAGAATATCAGCGTGCGACATGCCAGCCGTGGTGTCCAGGAGAGCTTCAGCGTGGAGATCTACCACCAGGACATCGTCCTTGCCCTTGTTAGCGACGGCGGTGGCATGGCACTGGGCACCCTCGTCGCGGCGGGGCGCATCGGAGCCTGCTGCGGGTGTGGCCGCGCTGTGGTACATCTCTTCCTTAAGCTGCTTTACGTCGATAGCGATCGGCCGGGCCACCCTATCGTTCTCTACGATGGTATAGAGCAGGGCCGGGGTATCAAAGAAGAGAGTCCTCTGGAAAGTATGAACCTTATAGAACTTTACCGGGTCCAGTCTGAACTGAGCCTCGACCATAGGCTTGAGCGTGAAGGGCTTGTCGATCTTATAGGCCATTATCTGGAAACCTATCTTGAGCAGGTTGTTGAGTTCCTCGCGGCCCACCTCTTCCAGAAAGAGGGTCGTGTTAGGCTCAATCTCGCCCTTGGAGCACAGCGTCCAGGCATTGCCCTCGGCCGTCATAAACGCGTAGTGCATATAGTAGTTGCAGTCGTTGACCAAGTAAGCCTCGAACCGGGTAGTGGTCATCTCCTTAATGTTTAGGGGTACAAAGGCCAGGTAGCACGACAGCATATTGCCGCCCTTGCGTTCCTCGGCGGGTGCCTTGAACGTTATCTCGCGGCTCAGGTCTACCTCGTCGGTATCGTCGGCCGTCTCTTCATCCTCATCATCGCTGGTCAGCATGGCCTTGATGCTCTTGCCCTTGGTATCGGCCTTGGGGGCTTGCTGGGCAGCCACCATGTTAGACATGCTGTAGTCGGCATTGCTCACTACGACCACCTCGGATATGGGGGTGGGTATCTGGAAACCGTCGGCATCCTCGACCAGGACGATGTCCTTGCCCTGGAAACCGGCTATCACGCCTCCGCCTGTCTCGCTGAGGAAACTTACTTTATCACCTACTTTCATAGTTACAGTATGGGTTATGGAATTAATAATGAACTGTCGCCATAGCTCAGGAAACGGAAGTCGTGGGCCAGGGCATAATCGTATATGGTCCGCCAGTCGCCATGAACAAAGGCGCTAACGAGGAGAAGCAAGGTGCTCTGAGGCTGATGGAAGTTGGTAACAAGCATCCTAACAATCTTGTAGTCGTAACCAGGAGCGATAATAATCTGTGTACTGGTGTGGAGAGCCTCAAGCTGGTTGCGGTCTAAGTAATTCAGGATGTTGCGCACTGCCTGGATGGGTGTAATGCCATCGACCAGATGGCCGTCGCGGCCTCCGTCGTAAGGTTCCCACTGATTAACGTGCAGCTGGTTCTCTGTAGCGTCGGGGTTGGCCTGCAACTTTACACCTATATAATAAAGGCTCTCCAGGGTGCGTACGCTGGTGGTACCAACGGCTATGGCAGCGCAGTCGTGACGGACTAACTTTTCCAAAGTGGAGCGGCGGACGACGATATACTCGCTGTGCATCTCGTGGCCGTCAATCTCCTGAGACTTGACGGGCTTGAAGGTGCCCGCACCGACATGCAGGGTGAGCTCCTCGCGGTCTATGCCCTGGGCATCCAACTGCTTCAGCACCTCATCGGTAAAGTGCAGTCCAGCCGTGGGAGCTGCCACCGAGCCTTTGATTTTGGAGTAGACCGTCTGGTAGGTAGTCTTGTCGCTCTCTACGGTCTCGCGGTTCAGGTACGGCGGAATGGGCAGTTCGCCGATGGCCTCTAAAATCTCCGCAAAACTTATGGCATCAGAATCCCAGTCGAAATCAATCCAGAAGTTGGTGCCGGTAGCCACATGGACATTCTGGCTGTCATTGCGGGTAACCGTCAGCACAAACTGATGGCCCTTTATGTCAAACTCGCGGTGCAACGGGCCATCCTTCCACTTCTTCAGGTTGCCTATCATACACCGCCACGAGCAATGGCCACGTGTCTGGAATATCTGCTCATAGTCGACAGGAGCAGCGGGCTCCATCAGAAATATCTCTATCAGGGCACCGGTAGACTTGCGAAAGTGCATGCGGGCCTGAATGACCTTGGTATTATTAAAAACCATCAATGCGCCCGTGGGCAGATAGGTTGGCAGATGGTAGAAAACATCCTCGCTCACCTGGCCATGCTTATAGACAAGCAACTTGCTGTGGTCGCGCTGGGCCAGGGGGAACTTAGCTATCCGCTCATCGGGCAACGGGTAGTTATAATCACTGATTTTAATATGTTTTGTATCCATTATATCACGCTAAAAATAATTGCAAAAAGATAAGTAGCCACCAGTACACAGCTCACCATGTCTATGTCGGTCAGGCTGTAGCCTGTTCGGGTGTACTGCGATGATATATAGTGCTGCTTGGGACTTATCCGCCCATACAGCCGCCTGTACAGCAGGTAGACCAACGCCCCCGAGACGGCTCCCCATACCATGCCCACCAGTACATCACTGGGATAATGGACACCGAGATAGAGGCGGGTCCAGCTATTGGTTAGCGCCCAGAAAATAAGGAAAGCCGAAAAAATGCGGTTGCGAACCACCATGCAGAAGAAAGTGGCTATGGCCATGGTGTTGGCGGCATGGGCCGAAAAGAAACTGAACCCACCGGCCCGATAGTTGTTCACCACATGGACGGCGTACTTGATAAGGGGTTCCTCGGTGGGCCGCAGCCGGGCCACGGCGGGCTTTACAACAAAGTCGGCCAGCCCGTCAGACAGGATGATGCACACGAGCGTAGCCCCGATGGCCAGGGCTATCTGGCCCATGGTCTCATTGTTCTTGATAATCAGTATAAGAAGTGCTATATACAGCGGTATCCACAAGTAGCCACAGGTAAGGCAACTGGCCAAACCGTCTAAGAAGAGCGAATCGCAGTCGTTAAAGAACGAGAGCACCGCCCGGTCTACTTCAAACCATTCATTTAGTGACATGACTACCTATCAAATCTCCTCTAACTGCGATGTCCGCATCCATCCCTCGCGGCCATCGGCCAACTTAATGCCATACCAGCCCTTAATAGTACGGTCTGTAATATCTACCCGGGTGCCTTCGTGGATGACGAAGTCGTCGGTGCCCGACAGGGCGGGGGTCTTCTTGACGTTCACCGTGGATGCTACTACGATGGCGCCTGTCCTGTGGTTAAGGGCGTACTTCTGCTGACTGGCAAAGACATTGCACAGCAGGGCCACGACCAGCAGCACGGCTGCCCCGTAGAACCCTATCTTACGGATGATGAGCCGCGAAGCAAAAAGGTAGCACAATACCAATACCAAGGCTATAACAATAGAGGCCACGCCCATGGTGGCCCAGGTATCGATACTGGTAAAATTGACCACGGACTGATACCATGTGCTAAAGAACATGTCGGTCTCGGGCACTATCTTGTCTATCGTCTTGTTGCGGGCAAAACGGAGGTTGAAACGTATGTCGGCATCGCCCGGCGAGAGCAACGAGGCGCGCTCATAGCAGATAATGGCACGCGTAAGGTTGTCAGTACGGTAGTAGGAGTTACCTAAATTATAATATAGGTCGGCCGAGTGGCCGTGCCGGAGCAGTTCCTGATAGTCCTTGATGGCTTGCTGATAGTTGCCTTTCTTGTATTCGGTATCCGCGTTGTCCTTGGTAATGGCCATGGCCTGCAGGGGCAACAGGCAGATAAGGCACAAAAGTACCAAAGACGGACGGTGGGAACGCGATTTCTTCTTTTTCATAACGCTTTCTATATCCATGATGGCGGTCATAGCCGTCTCGAAGGTCTTGTTCATATTTCCGGCAGGGTCGCCAGGGGCATAGCGCTCGTACTCGCACTCTGCCAGCGCACCGGTGAACTTGCCTATAGTCGCGTTGTCTACTCCGTGTTCCTTTAGGGTCTCGGCTATATTCTCAGAAGATAACTTCTCGACTGGCATGTTGAGCTTATCGCCCACATAGCCCCACAGGGCGCGCAGAACTTCATCATAAAATTCGGTAGACTTGCCCTGTAGCATCAGCGTGTTGGCCAGGCGCAAGCGCTTGGTGGCAACCTTGTTGGCCTTCTTGCCCCGCATGCCCACAATGTCAGCATTGGCGATGGCCCGTTTCCTAAATATAATAAGGAGAACCACAAAAGCTACCAGCGAAGCTATCAGCGACAGCCAGTAGGCCACACTGCCGAAGAACAGGTTAGACGTGTCGACCATCTCGGCTGTCCCTAACTTAATGGGGTGTATGTCTGTATCTTTCTCGCTGGCATAGTCAGCCACGCTGGTACTATGCCCATCGCCCTTGGCCACATGCAGGTTAAAAGCCTGGGTGCGCAGGGTGCGGTAAGCGTTCTGCGCTACATCATAGTAAGTCAGTTCTACGGCCGGGATGGTATAGTCGCCCTGGTTCCTGGGCACGGCGAGAATATCGTACACCATATTGCCCTCCAAACCATTCGCGGTAAGTTTAGTCTTATCCGTTACCTTAGCATCGTACTGATCAAAATCCTTGGGGAACTTCACCACAGGTTGCTTGATGAGCTTCAAGTTGCCAATGCCGCCGATTACCACACGCAGGGTTACGGGGTTGCCAGCCTTTACCTCCTTGGCGCTCAGCTGAGCCGAGATGTTGAACTTGCCGACACCGCCGGAGAAGCCGGCAGGCCGTGTGGGCAATGGGTCGACCACTACGGAGAGACCCGGGGCCACGATGTTGCGCTTAACCTCTACATAGCCAGAGCCACCGTTGAAGAAGGCTTCAAAGGGGTCTACCGACCGGTTCTCCTGAACCACTATTCCATGGAAAGTGATACTGGGTATCTTCAGGCGGCCCGTCATCTGTGGGTACATAACGTACTGGCTCCACGTAACGCATCTATAGGGACGGCCATTGACCCGCTCCACATGGAAGCTCTTCTGCTGTGGCAGTTTAACTTCCTGCGTATGAAATCCAGTGAGGTCTGGCATCTTGCCTTCTAACTGAGTTAGCTCCAGGGTGGTGTACACCTTATACGTAAGGAGTATGGGCTCTTGCTCGTGAACTCGCTTCTTGTTGGCGCTGACCTTGATAAACAGTTCGTTGCCCGATATGGGCGTTCCGGCTTCATGGATACCCGAAGGGCCATTGGACCGGGTAGAAGCGTTAGGGGTGTTGCCACGGGCATGGCCGCTGATAACTATCTTTACAGCAGTAGATGCCACACTCCGCCCATTAATCTTGGCATGGGCCGGAGGTATTTTGTAGACTCCCGCCTTATTGGCGTAGAGTGTATAGGTGTACGTTACCGACGAGGTAGAACTGGTGTGACCGTTAACCATGCTTATACTGGACATCTTGGAAGTATAGGGGCCCGCGATGACCTCTACCTCATCGGTAGATCGCATGTTGGACCTAAAATCGTCTACGTCTTGAGTGGTTATGGTGTACGCCACCCGGAAATTCTCGCCCGCCGCGACACGCGAGGGCGCTGACACCGTAATCCGCTGGGCATTTACAGATATTACTGTCATCGCCCATACGGCAAGTAGCATTATATATCGTCTCATATTCACTTCTATTAGTCTCACTCTTGTTTTATCAAATCCTCTGTCTATCAATAGCCGACAGAAGGTCATCACCAGTTCTTCTGCAAATGTCTGCGCTGCGGCTGCTGCATCGCCTTTTTGAGCCGTTGCTGAGTAGCTTTCTCCTCCTGGATAGCAGCGTTCAGCAGTTGTTCAGCATTATCCTTGCTCATCTGCTCTTGGTTCTGCTGAGGCGACTGTTTCTGTTTCTGGTCTTTATTCTGTTGCTTATTCTTATCCTGTTTATTCTTATTCTTATCCTTATTCTGCTTGTTCTTGTCGTTCTTGTTATTCTGCTTCTGATATTTTTGCAAGCGCTTGCAGAGCACATAGTTGTAGCGCGTCTCATTATCATTGGGGTTGTTACGCAGACTCTCCTTGTAAGCCTCGATGGCCTCGCGGTACATCTGACGACTCTGACAGATATGCCCAATGTTATGATATGCCTTGGCCTTACGCATCTTGTTGGTTTCCATCTTGCCCGCGTTCTGATACTGCACGATGGCGGCCGAGTCCTTCTGCTGGGCCTGAAGGGCGCACCCTAAGTTATAGACGGCCTGAGCATTTTGCCCATTGACAGAGACCGCCTTGCGGTACTCTGTTTCGGCCTTAGCGTAGTTCTGTTGTCTAAAATATCGGTTACCGCTACGTATCAGCTGACGGTCAGCCTGGGCATAGACCGACTGACACAGCATGCCAACGACGAGCATCATTAATATCCTTGCTATTCCCATCATTTCTTCTTGAACAACTTTATATTTCTGAACAATGGATTCTTAGATTCTAACAGACACGCCTCTACTATCAGCAGCAACAGCGCCAATAGGGCAAATGCCTGAAACTGTTCATCATACTCACTATATATCACGCTGTCAGTATCGCCCTTCTGGAGCTTGGTAAGCTGAGCGTTGAGCTGGTCTTGCGCATCGCTGGTGTTATCGACATGGATGTACATGCCACTGCCAGCCTGCGCCACTTCGCGGCACATCTTCTCGTTGAGGGCCGAAAGAACCGTCTGACCGGTATTGTCGGTCATATAGCCTCCATTGCCTGTAGGAATAGGTGCTCCCTTAGGATCACCCACACCTAATATAAATACATTGATGCCCTTCTTGGCCGCGGCCTTGGCTGCCTCTAACGCACCGCCCTCATGGTCTTCGCCATCAGTAATCAGTACGATAGCCTTTCCCATCTTGTCCTGCTGGGTAAAACTGCGCATAGACACCGTGAGGGCCTTGGCGATGTCAGTGCCCTGCGTGTTGATAAGCGAAGGGGTGATATTCTGCAGAAACATCTTCGCCGACACGTAGTCGCTGGTGATGGGGAGCTGCACAAAGGCATCGCCGGCAAAAACCACTAACCCCACCTTGTCCGTGGTAAAGTGGTCGACCAGGTTCTCTACCATGAGCTTGCTCTTGTCCAACCGCGACGGCACCACGTCCTCTGCCTTCATCGAGTTGGATATGTCCATCGCGATAATGATTTCTATTCCGTTGCGCTTCTCATGCGATACCTTTGAGCCCATCTGCGGACGGGCCAGCGTCACAATGAGCAGGGCCAAGGCAGCCATCAGCAGCCAGAACTTTACCGTGGGCCGATAATCCGAGGCATCTGGCATAAGTCGCCGAAGCAGCTCGGGGTCGCCAAACTTCCTCAACTTACTCTTGCGCTGGCGCCACACCACCAGGCGAACCACCGCCAGGATAGGCACCACTATCAGTAGCCACAGATATGTAGAGTCTTCAAATCTAAACATTTACGGTATTCTCCTTAATACAGTTGTCCTTAATACAATCTCTAACAGTAAACAGATAATGGCCGCCAGGGCGAATGGCTCGTAAGCCTCGTACTTCTTAGAGAACTTCGTGACGTTCATCCTGGTCTTCTCCAGCTTGTCTATGTCCTTGTATATTTTTTTAAGTTCGGCATTGTTGGTAGCCCGGTAAAAGTTGCCATCAGTAGTGGCTGCTATCTCGCGCAGCGTGTTGGTATCTATCTCTACCGGCATATTCACATACTGTACGCCACCAGCCACCGGCATGGGGTAAGGGGCCACCTTATTGGTACCCACACCAATGGTGTACACCCTGATACCCATACTCTTGGCTATCTGAGCTGCAGTCATCGGCGACAGGTCTCCCATGTTGTTGGAACCATCCGTCAGCAGGATAACCACCTTACTCTTAGCCTTGGAGTTTTTCAGGCGCGACACAGCGTTGGCCAGTCCCATACCCACAGCCGTTCCGTCCTGTATCAGACCGCTGGCGGCTATGTCCGTGCGTACATTCTGAAGCAGGTTGAGCAGCGATGCGTGGTCCGTGGTCATCGGGCATTGCGTAAAAGCCTCTCCCGCGAAGATGGTCAGACCGATATTGTCGTTAGGGCGACCAGCTATAAACTCGGCGGCTACGCTCTTAGCAGCCTCGATACGGTTAGGGCGCAAGTCCTCGGCCAACATAGAGGTCGACACGTCCATGGCCAGCATAATATCGATACCCTCGACCGAGCGCTTGTCCCACGCGTTGTGTGTCTGGGGCCTGGCCAGGATGATAACGACCAGGGCGTAGGTGATACACCTTAACACCATGGGCAGGTTGATGATGCGTATGCGCCAGCTCTTAGGCGCATACTGATAAGCGAACGTATCGCTCATCAGTATAGTGGGCTCGCTGTGCCGCCGGTATAAGAAGTACCATAATATATATGGTATCAGCAGCAGTAGCAGCAAGAAGTATTCTTTGTTTGCAAATTCCATGTCACATTACAAGTTGAATGGCACTATATACTATATATGCCAGCAATACGGCCACGGCCGCTATTACTACGGAGATAATCCACTTGATGGTACGGCGGGTCTGCCGGCTACGCTTGTCGGCCTCGCTCAACTTGGGCACTATCCGCTCCTCGGTGGGAACGTTCTCCTGCTTGGTCTGGTCTATGAAGTTAATGGCATTGACCAGGTTGAGGTCGTTTTCATTAATCAAGGTCGAGTACTTGGCAAACTTCACCAAATCGGCAGTAAGGAACAACTCGCGCAACTCGTCTATCATTTTTTTATCTCCACATTGCTGAAGCCGGTCGATTATCTCGGCCGACGTCATCTCCATGGCGTTGAAGCCAAATCGCTCCTTGATATACTGGCGCAGAGCCTCTGTCAGTTGGGTGTAATAAGTCTTCTGATCCTCGGAGTGCTCCAGGTTCTCAGCCTTTATCTTCTGCATGGCACTGAGGGCCCGCTGATGTGGCAACACACGCTTTACGATACGTATCTTGGCCACGATGGGCTTATTCTCACGCAGCCGGATATACAAGTAGCACGCCAGCGCGCAACCGAGCAGCATGATGATGCTCAACCAAAACAATGGACTCCACTCGCTCCACATAAAAGGATTATCCTGTACACCCTTAGGCGGAAAGAACTGGTTGGGATGCAGGGTGTCTACATCGATGGTCACCACCTTCAGTGCCAATTGGTTGGCGACATACACCTTTCCATTGACCCTAACCTTCATACCCGGAATGGGGTACAGTTTCTCGTCAAACGAGGTAAGGGTGATACGCTTCGTGGTTCGCACCAGGTTGCCGTCTACCTGCTCGGAGCCTCCGTCGGCCACGTCCACCACCTCGACCCCTGGCACCAGGTACTGCGAAGCCCTGAGTTTAGGCCAGGTGATGTGAGCGTTCTGCGGAGCCGTCACCCCCACTTCCAGATGAGCCTGCTGGCCCACCAATATACTGATGGAATCTATCTTTGCCTCGACAGTAACCTGAGCCGAAGCCTCTGTAGCCGCAACTAAGGCCCATACAGACATTAATAAATATCTCAAAAACGCTTTCATTCGTCTACCTCATTTTATTAGCTATCTCCGCGCTGCGCGAACAGCAACATCAGATAGCGTACATAGTCCTCGTTGGTAGCCACTGATACCCAGTCGACCTTACTTTTGGCAAACAACTGGTGGAGAGCCTCCTCACGATGAACCCAGTACTGCGCGTGGGCCTGGCGGAGCCGCTTGCTCGACGTATCTATGTACGTCTCGTGTCCCGTCTCGGCATCGCACACCTTGAGCAGACCCACATCGGGCAACTGCTTGGCCCTGGGGTCGTACACCTGGATAGCAGCCAGGTCGTGCTTCTGGCTGGCAATCTGTAGCTGGGTCTGAAAATCGCTGCGGGTGTAGAAGTCGCTCAGCAGGAAGGCTGTGCAGCGACGGCGGGACACACGGGTAAGAAACTCGATGGCCATGCCTATGTCTGTGCGCTTGCTTTGGGGATGGAAATCGAGCATCTCGCGGATAATATAGAGAATGTGACGACGCCCCTTCTTTGGCGGTATGTATTTCTCTATACGGTCTGAGAAGAAGATGACGCCTATCTTGTCATTATTCTGTATGGCGCTGAAAGCCAGGGTAGCGGCGATCTCTGTAACCATGTCGCTCTTGAACTGACCAGTGGTTCCGAAATCGAGGGAGCCCGACACGTCGACCAGCAACATGACCGTGAGCTCGCGCTCTTCCTCAAATACCTTGACATAGGGCCTGTGGAAACGCGCCGTGACGTTCCAGTCGATGTCTCTGACATCATCCCCGTACTGGTATTCACGCACCTCGGAAAAGGCCATACCTCTGCCCTTAAAGGCAGAATGATACTGCCCCGCAAAGATATTCTGGCTCAGTCCGCGAGTCTTTATTTCTATCTTCCTTACTTTCTTCAGTATCTCAGATGTCTCCATTAAGGAACCTCTACTTTATTGATAATCTTAGAAACAATCTCCTCTGAGTTAACATTGTTAGCCTCGGCCTCATAGCTCAGTCCGATACGGTGGCGCAGCACATCGTGGGCCACGGCGCGCACGTCCTCGGGAACCACGTAGCCACGATGCTTGACAAAGGCATAGGCACGCGAAGCCTTGGCCAGGTTGATGCTGGCACGGGGGCTACCGCCAAAGGTAATCAGATCCTCAAGCTCCTTTAGGCCGTAACGCGAGGGATAGCGGGTGGCAAACACGATGTCGGCAATGTATTGCTCTATCTTCTCGTCGATATACACCTGGCTTACCACTTCCCTGGCGCGCAGTATCTCGTCGGCCGTGGTAACGGGGCTCACCTTGGGCAGCGAGCCCAAGAGGTTCTCGCGCATTATCTTCTTCTCCTCCTCGATGGTAGGATAGTCTATGATGACTTTCAGCATGAACCTGTCGACCTGGGCCTCGGGCAACTGATACGTACCCTCCTGCTCTATGGGGTTCTGAGTGGCCATGACGAGGAAGGGAGTAGGCATGGCAAATGTGCTGTCGCCTATGGTGACCTGGTGTTCCTGCATGGCTTCGAGCAGGGCGCTCTGTACCTTAGCCGGAGCACGGTTAATCTCATCGGCCAGCACGAAGTTGGCGAACACAGGGCCTTTCTTAACCTGGAAGCGTTCCTCTTTCTGACTATAAATCATGGTGCCCACCACATCGGCCGGCAACAGGTCTGGGGTGAACTGTATACGACTATACTTGGCGTCAATGAGCTGTGCCAGGGTCTTTATGGCGAGCGTCTTGGCCAGTCCGGGCACGCCCTCTAACAGTATATGACCGTCGCTGAGCAGCGATATGAGCAGCGAGTCCACAAGGTGCTTCTGCCCTACTATTACTCGGTCCATACCCGCTGTCAGGTTAGTGACAAAGGTACTCTGTTGTTCAATCCGCATATTCAGCTCGCGGATATCAATAGCTTCTGCCATACTCTTATTATCTACTTTTGTTAAATTTAATACCATGACAGCGCTACAGAGCCACGGGGAGCCTGCTCCGGGTGGTCGCGCACCGTCTATCTGCTGCAAAAGTACTACAAAACATAGACAGAGGCGAAAGTAAGGTTCTAAATAATATTAAAAAAGGGGATAAACTGATAAATTAAGATATTTTTCAACTATGCCATGGCCTGTATCTCGTCGTAAATGCGCTGCACGGGCAGTCCCATGACGTTGAAGAAACTACCGCGGAGCGATGTTACGCCAATATAGCCTATCCACTCCTGGATGCCGTAGGCTCCGGCCTTGTCCAGCGGGCGATAGGTGTCTACATAGTAGTCTATCTCGCTGTCTGTAAGGGTTCTGAAGGTTACCTCGGTTGCCACGTGGAAGGCGCGCTGGCCCTGCGTAGTGGTGAGAGCCACGCCAGTGATGACGCGGTGGGTCTGCCCGCTCAGCGCATGCAGCATACGGCGGGCCTCGGCCTCATCGGCCGGCTTGCCTAATACCTCGTCGCCCAGCACCACTACCGTATCGGCCGTAACGAGCAGCTCGTCGACACCGAGGGTATAGGCGGCAGCCTTCTCGCAGGCTATATACTGCGAAATCTGCTCCACGGGCAGGTCGGCGGGGTACTCCTCGCTTATACCGGGCATCACCCGCACCTCAAAGTCTACATCAAGCCCCTTCATCAGTTCCTTGCGCCGTGGCGAGTTAGAGGCCAGTATTATTTTGTACTTATTTGCTATCATCGTTCTCGTCTGTTTTACCACCCGAAAGCCTTAGCGTCACTCAGCCACTTGTCCTGGGCGCGCAACACCTGCTCTATCACGTCGCGCCCAACGCCATAACCGCCACGGCGGTCGCTCACGTAGGTGCTTATCTCCTGAACATCGGGGCAGGCATCAGCCGGGCAACAGGGGCAGCCGCAGCGGCGCATCACCTCGTAGTCGGGAATGTCATCGCCCACATAGATAACCTCATCATCGTGCAGCCCGTATTTCTGGAGAAGGGCCTCGTATGTCTTTATCTTGACAGAACAATCTATATACACGTCCTCGACACCCAGGTAGCGGTACCGCCGCACGATGGCCTCGGCATGGCCGCCTGTAATGATGGCTACCCGGAGCCCCAACTTGCAGGCCAGCTGTATGGCATAGCCATCCTTGATATTCACGGTACGCAGGGGCTGCCCACCGTCGTCCATGCCGATGGTCTCAGCCGACAGCACACCGTCTACGTCAAAGGCGACGGCCTTAATCTTGGTCAGGTCGTAATTAATCATCGTTGCCAAAAATCTTTACGTTCTCCCACTTCAGCGCCTCCTCGTTCTGAGGTCTGCGCTCGTCGGCATAATGACCCACGGCTATGACACAGAGCACCTCTAAGGTATCGTCCAGCCCGAGCACGCCCCTTATAACATCGGTAGCCGTGGTTCCATCGCTCAGCCCGCGGCCCCGCATCTGCGCCCAGCACGTGCCCAGGCCCAGGTCGGCCGCCTGATACTGCATGGAGATGGCCGCTATGGCCCCATCCTCTATCCAGCAGTCGTTGTCGGCAGGTTTGCCGCAAACCACGATAGCCAGCGGCGCCCCCTTGAGAAACGCGCTCCCGGCCTCCTTGGCATCGGCTATCTTCTCGATGGCCAGCGGGTCGTCTACTACCACAAAGCGCCACTGACGCTGCCCTTTTGAGGTGGGCGACATGAGTGCGGCGCGCAGTATGAGCTGCAAATCGTCAGGGCTAACACCCTCGGCCGTAAACCGGCGGTGGCTCCTGCGCGTCTGTACCAGTTGTTTGAAATCCATAAGCATGTCTTATTTACGATGCAAACTTATAAAAAAAAACGGAGATAGCGGTCATCCGAGGGCGAAAAATATGCTCCATACCTGCCGTGCCCTACCTCCTGCAAGCCAAAGACTGGCCTTTGTATTTCTAACGACGGCTCCCAGCGCGCTAATGACGGCTCCGGGAAACGTAAAGACCGGCCTTTTCATTTCCCCCAACTGTCATTTATGTGCAGAACACCATCGCCAGGCCACAACAAGCAGGCTAAACGGCTGACAATCTTAACAGATTATAAAATTATGGGGCTTTCCGTCATTTTTATGGTCATTGGCGGAGATAGGTAGCTATCTTTTTCGTATATTTGCATTATGTATAAGGTAAGTACAACGATTATCACGAAGAGCAAGGACTTGCCGACCATAACAAGCCACAACTTTTTTCACAGTCCCGAGCTCTTCAGAATGATAGAGAGCACTCCGGGGCAGCAGCCCTACATGGCCATAGCCCGGGATGCCGACGGCCGTGTGGTGGGCCACATCCTGGCCTCGGTACGTTGTCGGTACCGGTTGCTGCCGTTGTACTTCTTTACACAGGGCCGAGTGTATGGCGAGGGCGAATATGCCCCCGACGTAGATGCCGAAGCTGTGTTTGGCGAACTGCTGAGGGCTCTGACGGTCAAGTTCAGAAGAAAGCTGTGCCTGTTTGTCGAGTTTAGCGACATCACGCACAAGATGTTTGGCTACAAGTACTTCCGCGCCAATGAGTACTTCCCTATTCGCTGGCTGGAAGTACACAACTCGCTGCACTCGATGGCTCCGGCCGACCGCATTACCGACAAAACGCGCCGGCGGATAGCCAAGTCGGCCAACAGCGGCATTACTACGCGCGAGGTGAACTCTATTGACGAGGTACACGACTTCTACACCATGCTGCGCAGGGTGTATCACACGCGGGTGCGCCGCTTTCTGCCAGGAAGGGCCCTCTTCGACGAACTCTATAAGAGTTCGCACGCACGCATCTATATCACCCTGTACCACCACAACATCATCGGCGGGTGTGCCTGCATATATACCCAGGGCAACGCTTACCTGTGGTTCCACGCCTCTAAGAGTAAGCGCTACGCTTACCTACACCCCAACGCCATGACCATCTGGCAGGCCATCAACAGCGCCTACGACAGCGATTGCCGACACTTCTATTTTCTGGATGCCGGCCTGCCCTTCAGGCGCAACTTGTTCCGTGAGTTTATCCTTGGTTTTGGCGGCAAGACGGTAAGCAAGTATCGGTGGTTCCGCTTCAATATTCCATGGATTAACCAAATTCTTTCGCGCTGGTACATCGGTTAGCACAATATTTGCCAGCATCCGGCGTTATAAGAGTATGAAGAAATTCATTCTCTTACTGCTGGCCACAGCCATGTATCTTACGGCCCAGGGCCAGACCTTCGTTCTACAGGGTAAGGTTACCGATGAGAAAGACAACCCCATCGAGTTTGTCTCGGTAACGTGTGCCCGCCAAGGCAAGGTAGCCTTCACCTCGCTAAAGGGCAACTTCACACTTACGCTCCACTCGGCCGACTCGGTAGTAATAAGGTTCTCTATGTTAGGGTACCGTGCCAAGACCAAGGTGCTAAGGAAGCCGCGCGGGCGGCAGACCCTGAGAGTGGCGCTGTACCCTGATGTGAGCACGCTGGGCGAGGTTCAGGTACAGGGACAGAAGATTCAGAGCGGGCAGACGCAGGAACTGAAGACCAAGGACATGAAGATGGCGCCATCAGCCGGCGGCAACGCAGTAGAGGAACTGATACAGAGCCAGGCGGGCGTGTCTACCCACAGCGAACTGAGCTCGCAGTACAACGTACGTGGCGGCTCGTTCGACGAGAATAGTGTATATATAAATAATGTAGAGGTGTTCAGACCTTTCTTGGTACGCTCGGGCCAGCAGGAGGGTCTCTCGGTCATCAACCCCGACATGGTGGAGCGCATAGGGTTCTCTACGGGTGGCTTCGCGGCCAAGTATGGTGACAAGATGTCGTCGGCCCTGGACATAACGTACCGCCGCCCCAAGCGGTTTGAGGCCAATGCCTCAGCCAGTCTACTGGGGGCCAGCGCGTATGTAGGCTTTGCCACGCCCAAGATAGCCTGGGCCAATGGGCTGAGGTACAAGACCAACAAATATCTGCTGGGCTCACTTCAGGAAAACGGCGAATACCGTCCTAATTTCCTCGACTATCAGACCTATCTGAGCTACACGCCCAACAAGCGGTGGCAGATAGACTTCATAGGCAACATCTCGGACAGTCACTACAACTTCTACCCGAAGGACAGAAGTACTGCCTTTGGCACCATGCAGAACGTGATGAACTTCAGAGTGTACTTTGACGGCCAGGAGAAAGACCTCTTCCGCACCTACTTTGGCTCACTGTCCATAAACAGGTTCTTCAGTCCCACCACGCGCCTCTCCCTCATCGCCTCGGCCTACTCTACCAAGGAGCGGGAAACCTATGACATCCAGGGACAGTACTGGCTGACACAGGCAGAGTCGAGCGAGAACATGGCGGTGGGCACCTACTTCGAGCATGCCCGCAACTACCTTCAGGCACACGTCGAGAATGTCAAGCTGATACTCAGCAGCAAGGTAAAGAAGCACGACATAGAGGCCGCCATAACCCTGAAGCGCGAGCACATAAAGGAGAACTCTACCGAGTACGAGATGCGCGACTCGGCAGGCTACAACATACCGCACACGGGGGCCGACCTGTACATGATATACTCCATGAGGGCCAAGAACAGGCTGGATGCCACCCGTACGGAGGCTTACGTACAGGACACGTGGCGCTTTACATCAGGTACCGACTCTGCCGCCACGCTATATACCCTCAACTACGGTCTGCGCATGAGCCACTGGAATTTCAACGGTGAAACCATTCTCTCGCCCAGGGTCTCGGTAGGTATCATACCAGCTTTCAACCAGAACGTGACCCTGCGCTTCGCCACCGGACTATACTATCAGGCTCCATTCTACAAAGAACTGCGCGACACCACCACCTATAATAATATAACGGTGGCCGAGCTGAACCGCAAGATAAAAAGCCAGCGCTCTATACACTTTGTGGCGGGCTACGACTACCGCTTTAACAGTATGAACCGCCCCTTCCGCTTCTCGGCCGAGGCTTACTACAAAATTTTGCAGAACCTTATACCCTACTCTGTCAACAACGTCAAGGTGGTCTACTATGGCGACAATGTGTGCAGTGGCCATGCGGCTGGTATAGACCTGAAACTCTATGGCGAGTTTGTGCCTGGGACGGACTCGTGGATATCGCTCTCGCTGATGAACACGCAGATGAAACTCAACGGACGCTCCATGCCGCTGCCCACAGACCAGCGGTGGTCCATGAACCTGTTCTTTACCGATTACTTCCCTGGCACTACTAAGTGGAAGATGGCTCTCAAGCTGGCCTATGCCGACGGCTTGCCGTTCTCGGCTCCCCACCGCGAGATGGAGCGCAACTCCTTTAGGGCTCCGGCTTACAAGCGGGCCGACATCGGTATGAGTTACCGTCTGCTGGACAACGAGAACCGTAGCAAGAAGGTGCCCTTCAAGAATATCTGGCTCGGTATAGACTGCCTGAACCTGCTCGGCATCAATAATGTAAATAGCTACTACTGGATAACCGATGTTACCAATCAGCAGTATGCCGTGCCCAATTACCTTACGGGCCGCATGCTCAACGGGCGTATCCTCTTCGAGTTCTGAGACCGTCAGCAACACGCCCGCCAATACCGCGGTTCTTCCAACGACCGCCAAAAGCGTTAAAGTTGCTTAATCGCTTGAAAATACTGTCACCGACCAACTGATTATATGGGCAAAAAGTAGTAATTTTGCAGCCGATTTAGTCCGTTCGGGCTCGAAGAAGCGCTGAAATGCCATTCAGCCGCCTGGCGGAAAAACATTTATATTATAAATAATGTACGCAATTGTAGAAATTAACGGTCAGCAGTTCAAGGTGACCGAAGGCCAGAAGCTCTTCGTTCACCACATCAAGGACGTTGAGGCTGGTAAGACCGTTGAGTTTGACAAAGTACTCCTCGTAGACAAAGAGGGTGCTGTCACAGTAGGCGCACCAACTGTAGAAGGTGCCAAGGTAGTAGTAGAGGTTGTGAACCCACTTGTGAAGGGTGACAAAGTCATCGTTTTCAAGATGAAGCGTCGCAAGGACTATCGTAAGAAGAATGGTCATCGCGCTCAGTTCACACAGGTAGAAGTTAAACAAGTAGTCGCTTAAAAACAGGAGGAATTCAGAATGGCACATAAAAAAGGTGTTGGTAGTTCTAAGAACGGCCGTGAATCAGCTTCACAGAGATTAGGCGTTAAGATTTGGGGTGGCCAGAAGATCATCGCCGGCAACATCATCGTTCGCCAGCGTGGTAACAAGCACTTCCCCGGTGAGAATGTAGCTCAGGGCAAGGACGACACATTGTATGCTCTTACAGATGGCGTGGTTTACTTCCACAAGGGAGCCCGCAACAAGAGCACAGTTTCTGTTCTCTCTCCCGATGTTTACGCTGAGAAAACCAAGAAGGCTGATGCTTAAATAAAACAACAACTTATTCCAAACAAACATACTGAAGCCAGTTCTAAACAGAACTGGCTTCTTCCTTTTTAGCACCGCCCCACTTTCGCCTGGGGACGCACCCAGTCTATCCATACCTATTATTTTAAAAGTGGCCGGTTTTTAGTATCACCATGATGGTTCCCGCATCTCCCAAGACCGCTGCCACGTAAAAAAATAGCGCTCCCAAAATATTTTCCTGTACATTTATACCTTCAACTGATAATTTTCTGTATTTTTGCAAGTATAGTTTTAAAGACAGAAATTATGGTAATAGACTTTGAAAAAATTAAGGAAGTCCGCACTATGGACTTCAAGGGTGGCAAAGGCCCCCTGGATAGCCGCAACTACGCAGATGACAACGTAAAGATAATGTACTCTACCCTCAGACCAGGTGCCTCTACGGGCCTGCATACTCATGTAGGCAACAGCGAAGTCATCTTTGTCATCAGTGGCGAAGGAACTTTTCACTATGACGGCGAAATTGAAATTGTACGTGCCGGCCAGTGCCACTATTGCCCCGAGGGCCACTCGCACTATATGGAAAATCTGACTGACCACGACCTGCTTTATTTCGCCATCGTTCCTCAGCACAATAAATAGATATTCCAAACTGTCTATAGCCTGCCAGCCCACCTATATATAAGGGCATGGCAGACTATGGGTACGTTGCCCAAAGAGGGCCTATGGGCATCAGCCCATTATCTATATCTTCCGAACCACCCGACAGGGGTTGCCCATAGCTATACAACTGGCTGGCATATCCTTGGCTACCACCGAACCAACCCCTATGGTACAATTGTCGTCAATGGTAGCACCGGGCAGGATAGTAACACAGCCCCCTATCCATACCGAATTACCTATCCTGATAGACTTGGCCCATTGTATCCCCGTATTGCATTCCGTCGGCGTTGTGGGGAGGCATGGCGTGTACAAGGCTCACGTTGGGGCCAATAAAGGCATTGTCACCTATGGTTACCCAAACCTCATCTAAAACCATAAAGCCGAAATTGGCAAAAAAAATTGTCACCCACTTCGATATTACAGCCATAATAGCAGCAAAAGGGCTGATTGATATGAGGCCACTTGCCACACTTACCAACTAAACACTTACCAAGATAATGTTCATACTACTTTTTGTGATTTTTGTGAACCTTTTAGTCCGAAAATTTATAACTTTGTATTTTATTAGTAATGATGCATGGAACTGAGGCAACTGAAATATTTTTTGAAATTGGCAGAAACGCTCAATTTTTCTTTGGCGGCTAAAGAATTGTTTATAACTCAGAGTACGCTGTCGCAGCAGATTCTTAATCTGGAGCGTGAGTTTGATCAGCAACTTTTTGTCCGTAATAGTCACGAGGTGCTTCTTACTGAAGCCGGACAGCTGCTATTGCCACACGCACATGCCAGCATCAATGCCGCAGAAAGCTGTGTAACACTGCTTCAGGAATTGAAGCATTTACTGACCGGTAAACTCAACATTGGAGTTACTTTCTCTTTCAGTAGCATTATGGCCGAGACTATGGGGGCTTTCCTCAAACAGTATCCTCGGGTAAAACTCAATGTGTGCTATGCCTCGATGGCCGAACTGATGGAACGTCTGCAACATCATGAGTTGGATTTGGTATTGGCATTCAAACCCACTCAACCCGATGAGCACGTTGAGAGCCAGGTACTCTTTCGCACCCGTTTGGCAGCTGTGATGGGTGAATGTCATCCGATGGCACACCGCAAACTTATCAGCCTGAAAGAATTGGAACCCTATAGCCTGGCCTTACCGGCTGTTGGTCTGCAGGCACGCCATGCGTTTGAGAAAGTTATAAACGGATGTGACTTATCACTCAAAATAAAGGCTGAGATCAACAATGTAAACCTTTTGTTTAAGCTGATACGCCAAAGCACTTATATAACAATACTTGCGCAATCGGCCGTGGTTGGCGAAAACGGGCTAAAGGCCATCCCCATAGACTCGCCGCTCGGTTATATGGAGGGCTGTATTCATACGCTACACAATAGTTATACAAAACATGCTGCCCGTGAGTTTATCCGTATGCTTAGCACTCCTGCTACATTGTGGAAAGATATTACACTACCCAATGAATAAATAAAGATAGAGAAGAAATGTTCACTATACGCCAAGCACAGATTACTGATGCAGAAGCCCTTACAGCCATTTACAACGAGTATATCCGTCATACAACCATAACTTTTGAAACAGAAGAGATAACCATCGCGGAAAATACAAGGCGGATGGTCGATATCATGGCTCACTTCCCTTATTTGGTATATGAAGAGCAAGGGCATATCTTAGGCTATGCTTATGTCCATTATTGGAAGGCTCGCGCCGCTTACCGTCATACTGCCGAAGTTACCATCTATTTAGCCATCGATGCTACCGGACGTGGAATAGGTACTCGCCTACTGAGCAGGCTGATAGACGAGTGTCGCCAGCGCGACATCCATGTGCTCATAGCCTGCATTACTCAGGGCAACGCAGCCAGTGTGGCTCTTCACAGCAAATTAGGGTTCGTACAGGTCTCGCGCTTCCATCAAGTGGGCCGTAAGTTTGACCACTGGCTTGATGTAGTAGATATGGAGCTTAGGCTGTAACGCCTACTAAAAATGGTAGCACCTCTACCCTTTTTCCGCGGGTTGGATGTGCTACCATTATCTATGTAAGCCGTTTTTTATCCGTGAGCGCAGTGATGATGAGTGCCCTCTTCTGGCGATGGCTGATGCTGAGGACGGAGCAAGTCGTTGACCGTCTTGACAGGATTGAATGTATCAAGAGGAACCTCAACGAACACTGTATTCCAGTCGCTCATGGCCCCGTTCCACAAACCTGGAAGCTCGAGTGCCTTCAGTTCGCGCCCATTCTTACTCTTTTTACTGATAAACCCAGTAGCAGGGTCTACATAGCGCATCAGATCAAAAGCATGTCCCCTATAATCCTTAGTGGCACACACCAAATCTACGGGATTAAAGTGAGTGCCATTTTTGAACATCTTGACATACTCTGGATTTGACGTGTCTATCTGGCTCGACTCCAGTATCTGCAGGCTTACCGTACCATCGGCATTATAAGCCAGGAAAGGACCACCGCCTGGTTCTCCAACGTTCTTAACAACTCCACATACACGCATCGGGCGGTTCAGTTTACGCCTCAGGTAACTTACCAGTTCAGCATCTTCAAGCTCCTTGATATCGCTGCGACGGCAACAGAGATCTCGTTGCAGGAAACGGATGATTTCCTCTAACTTCTCATGATTGTAGACTCCTGTATCGAGCGTCTCCAGATAGCCGAAAGCCCGTTTCTGCAGATTGACGAGTACTCCTGCTAACACATTCTTGTACAGAGCCGTATCGCCCTTGATGCGGTCTGGCACCACATTATCTATATTCTTGATAAATATGATATCTGCATCTATATCATTCAGGTTCTCTATGAGTGCGCCATGCCCGCCCGGACGGAAAAGTAATGACCCGTCGGCATTGCGGAATGGTGTATTATCATTATTGGCTGCAATGGTGTCGGTCGAAGGCTTCTGCTCCGAGAATGTCACCTCTATCTGAGTGTCAAACATCTGCTCATAGTGGCTTAGCTTCTGCTCTACTTTCTGCCGGAACAGCTCCAGATGCTCGTGACTTACCGTGAAGTGTACATGAGCCTGACCGTTGCTGGCGGCATAGAGAGCAGCCTCTACCAGATGCTCCTCCATAGGCGTACGCTGACCATCGGCATAACTATGGAAGAGAAGCAATCCCTTGGGGAACTGCCCATAATTGAGTCCATCGACCCCGAGCAATGCTGCCACAATGTCTTTGTACCGATGCTCGTCCAGCATGCTACGCAGGTTCTTGCCCCACTTAACCTTACACTGGTCGCACAAAACCTCGCGGAAAGCAAAGCGGCGGATATTGTCAAAGAAAGTATGCTCAAAGTCGGTCGTAGGCTCGTCATAGTCGGCTTCCAGAAAGGCAAACAGATTCTTAAACATACGGCTGGCCGCCCCCGAGGCTGGTACAAATTTGACTACCTTGTGTCCATGAGCCTTGTACTCATTCCAGTCGTCGATAAGCCGTTCACGCTCCTCACCGTCCAAAACCCGTATGCCACGTTCGACCGAGGCCGCAGCCTCCAATTTAAGAAACGGGAACCCCTGCTCTATCTGGCGGAGCTGCTTCTGCACTTTCTCCTCGCTTATTCCCCTTGCGGAAATCTGCTTAATATCTGCTTCTGATAACATAGTGGTTTTTATAATTTATGGTTGATATTACAAATGTACCCACTTTTTCGGACATGCGGAAGCAAAAACGCCCTTTTTTGTCGTGCTTAGGTATAAAAACACATACACGGTTTCTATAAAGGTGGCTATTTCTATAAAAAGTCATCGCTAAATGGCGGATAACGAACAGAATGTAGTAAATTTGCTACATAATTTAAAAAAATCTTATGTACCGATTAGCATTGCGATGTGCCGCTACCTTGGCTTTCTTAACCATTGTGGGCAGCTGTGGAAACCGAACCAATAATGAGCAGGCTGCTGCTTGTGCCGACTCGTTTGCTGTAAACTACTTCAACTGGAACTTTAGCGGAGCCGCGCGTTTCTGTACACCAGAGTCTGTACGCTGGCTACAATTTGCTGCCAGCCAGGTTACTCAGGCCGATATAGACACCCTGCGTTCTAAGGCCCATGGAGCAGATGTCGAAATTACAGATGTGACGATGAACGACGGTGAGAACCGAGCGGATATACGCCTGTCGGTAACCGACTTTATAGCCCCTGCTGCAATAGGCCATAATGCCGAAGCCACAGACAAACAGACTTTCAAGTTGACAGCAGTACGTGTAGGCGACAGCTGGAAAATCAGAATGGAAGACCTACCGCGAAGTGAAAGGTAAAGTCGCGTCCGAAATCGGGATGAGCGATGGCATAGTGTTCCTGCCGGGTTTCGTAGGCAGGGTTGATAGCCTTCATGCCCATGTCAAAGCGCAGAATGAAATAGTCAAAGTTGAGCCGTAGGCCAATACCGTAAGCTACGGCTATCTGTTTATAGAACTCGTTCCACTTAAATTGTCCCCCAGGCTGGTCAGCATAGTCGCGTAGCGTCCATATATTACCAGCATCGATAAAGAAAGCTCCGTTAAATTTCCAGAACAACAGCGTGCGATACTCCAGATTCATATCCAGCTTCATATCGCCCGTCTGGTTGATAAAGTCTATACGCCCATCCTTACCCCTGAACTGACCTGGGCCCAAGCTACGTACGCTCCAACCACGTACCGAGTTGGCGCCACCCGAAAAATAACGTTTCTCAAATGGCAGGATGGTGCTGTTGCCGTAAGGATAAGCCACACCCAAACCAACATGAGCGGCCAGCGTGTTGTGGGTGTCAAATTTGAACATCCGAGTATAGTCTATGTCAAATTTGGCATACTGCGCATAGGCTATACCAAACAGGATGTGCTGCCCGTCAGCATTGGTCTTGAAATTGGCCGCCTGCGAGAGGGCTCCTAATAGATTGCCCGATGACTCCACATTACCTCTGAAAGCATTGTGCCCATCATTATAGCTCACTCCAAACCCCAGCTTCATAATAAACAGATCCTCGTAGTTGTACCGCAGGATAGCGTTACGGTTGGTCTCGTCATCCAGATAGTCGCGCTTAAAGGTGTCGCTTATCCAGGGCATCGAGATGTAGTTAAGGTCGAGCAGGTCAAACCTGTACGAGATGTGATGGCGTGGTTCCTCCCAGCGATAACGCCAGGCCGCCGAGAATACGCGGCGATGAAATTCCGGGCGGTTCTGCAGGTTCCAGCTCAGACCCAGTTCAGACGTAGCCTGACTGTGTTTGGTGAAAGAGCGAGAAAGAAACGGCGCCACGAAGCGTGGAAAAGCCAGCCTGGCCTCTATCCCGTACTCTGTATAGTTCTGATCCTTATAGCCTTCAAGTCCTGTAATGGCCTCGTAAGCCCCTCTGAACTCTATACTGAACAGCTCGCTGCCACGAAACAGGTTACGGTTGGTGTAGGTAAGCGAGGCCGCAGCACCCAGGTCGCCCGCCGTGTTGGTACCTTCGGGCTGGAATGATATAGAAGAGGGCTTGTTCATTATCAGCTGTATCGTGCTGTTCAGCACATTAGTGTCTGGTTGCTCCTCGAATACTATACTGGTGTACTTCACGGCCCCTAACTTAGCAAACTTATTATAGGTACGTTGCAGGGCCGACTCGTCAAAGTACTTGCCCTCCTCGATGGCCGTATTGTTCATCACTATCTTAGGGCGCAAATGTCCCTGAGTATTGTCTATGTCATACTTCACTCGCCCTATCCTGTACCGTGGATGGGCCGTGGGTTGCGCGTCGTTGTTAGTGCGGTAACCCAACAGGTGTAGCCTTACATTGACTAATTGCGAGGTAGCCGCACTATCCACATTGAACTGGATAAAGTCTTTGTTGAACCGATAGTAGCCATTGTTCATCAGATAATCGGTTATGCGCTTGCGAGTGTTGTCCAGCAAGTCCACACTGAAAGGGCTCCCATGAGCTATACGGAAAGGGCTCTCACTGCTATCCAAACGGAGCAACCTGGCTATGGTATCGTCATCTACTCGGTATGTTACCTTATTAATATAATACCGTTCGCCCGGGGTCAGCGTGTATTTTGCAGTTATCTTACGTCCATGTACCAGTGTGTCCAACTCCACCTTGGCGTGCATATACCCCATGTTGTGCATGGCGTTTTTCAGGTCGTCCATAGACTGCCGGGCCTCGTGTACATCGTATATCACCGGTTCCTCTCCTATATTGCGCAGCGTGCGGTTTATCCATTTGGCAGTATCGCGCCCTGCCAGCGAGTAGGTGGCCAGGGGTATCTTAAACAGCGAGAACCACTTAGAGTTAGCTTTCTGATGAATGTAAGGTTCCAGCACGGCGGCATCAAACCCCTTCTGAGTGGATTTGAGTTCTACCTTTTCCAGAAGGTAGCTCTGCTCGGGTACAAATTTGGTGGCACTACACGAGTAGAGTATGGCCACAACCGAAATAATGAGGTATGGTTTAATAAACTTCAATTCACACTTTTTTATCGGGCAAAATTACAAAAAAGATGAGAATAATTCGTAACTTTGCAATAAATATTTTCAAATATGATAAGCAAGGCCAAGATAAAATATATCCGCTCCTTGGAGCTGAAGAAACACCGCAATGCCGAAAACGTATTTGTGGCCGAAGGCCCCAAGGTGGTGGGCGACTTGATGACCATCGCGGCCCCTACCTTGCTTATTCATACAGCCCATTGGATGCCTGTGGCTGTTCCGCCTGGTACCGAGGAACTTCTCGTCAGCGACGATGAGCTCCGTAAGGTCAGTTTTTTACAACATCCGCAGGATGTGTTAGCCGTCTTTTCCCTGCCCACCCCGTCCGCAACGCTTCCTGATGCCAGCCACGCACTGATTTTGGCGCTCGATGGAGTACAGGATCCCGGCAACTTAGGTACCATTATCCGCATAGCCGACTGGTTTGGCATCGAGCAGATAGTATGTAGCCCCGACACGGCCGACGCCTATAACCCCAAGGTCATCCAGGCCACTATGGGCAGCATAGCCCGCGTATCAGTAACTTATACCGACTTAGCCCAGTACCTCACCACCCTACCCGCCGATACCCCTATTTATGGTACATTGCTCGATGGCGACAGCATCTACACCACCCCGCTTACCGCCCATGGCATTATCGTTATGGGCAATGAGGGCAAGGGCATATCGACACCCATCCGTCGGCTGATAACTCACAGGCTACTCATCCCCAATTATCCCGTGGGGCACCCCACTACCGACAGCCTGAATGTGGCCATCGCCACAGCCATTACTTGCAGCGAATTTAGAAGAAGATAACGATATGAACGACTCTTTGTACACCTCCAGAAGTGTTTCCGGCTGTCTTCGCATAGCCACTTCGCTTACCGTGGGCAATTTGAAGCACATTCTCCGTAAGACATGGCCGTCGGCGCTCTGTGCGGCCGTCATGCTTACCATGCTGATACTTGCCTTTATCCCCTCCAAACAGATTAATGATGCCGGAATGGCCCATATCAATGTGGCCTTTGTCCTGTTGTGTCTGTCCTACATAGGTACTTTTGTAGCCACGGTATGGGTCTTAGCCAGTGCAGTATCGCTGGTCAACGGCGAGAAGATACGCCTCAACTTTACACGCAGCGTGGTGCTGGCCGTGGTACTTTACCTCTATGCTTTCATTATGAGCAGTGTCACCACAGGGCTTGTTACCCAGGGTATTGGCCTTGGTGTCAAGACCTTTCATCTGTCGGCCACCACAGCCACCATCCTCTCGGTCATAGCCGTGGCCCTCATCCTTATATTATTATATGCGTTATCGCTGCCTTTGGACATGGCTTCGGTCAAGTACATCCTGAACCGCGATACTACCTTCTCGCAGGTCGTAACCCGCGATTATGCTACCGCCTTCCACCACTGGGGAACTCTGTTCCTTACCTCGGTGGTAACGTTCCTTATCTCCCTGGTGCTCATGTTGATACTTGCCGCCCCTTTGACCATCATCTCGTTGGCCCATCTGCAGAATACCCTTGGCATCATTAACGGTGACCCAGACGGAGCCCCCTCTTACTTCCTCACACTGTTCATCGCCACATCGGTAGCTACCTGTTTCATTCTGGTGTATGTAGAGGTGTGGCATATCTTAGTCATGTGCTACGTATGTGGCTCCATTACCACCCAGGAGGCTGAAAGAAAGAAGCAAACTAAAATAATGAAAGACGATGAAACCACAAAAAATACTGTTTATTGACCGAGATGGAACGCTGATAGAGGAACCCGAGGACGAGCAGATTGACTCCTTTGCCAAACTGCGGTTCGTTCCGGGTGTGTTTGCCAACTTGCGTTTCATACAGCAGCATTTGGACTTCCAGCTGGTCATGGTGAGCAATCAGGATGGGCTTGGCACCGATGCCTTTCCCGAAGATACGTTCTGGCCTGTACACCACTTTATCCTGCAGACCCTCAGTGGCGAGGGCATTACCTTTGCCGCTCAGCATATAGACCGACATTTTCCGGCCGAAGGTTCTCCCATGCGTAAGCCGGGTACCGGTATGCTCACCGAGTATATCAATAATCCGGCCTACGACTTAGCGGGCAGCTACGTGATAGGCGATCGGGACACCGATGCCCAGTTGGCTGCCAACTTAGGGTGCCAGGCCCTTATTCTGGGCCGCGACGGCATGACCTGGGACAAGATAGCCGAACTGTTGTTTGCCGGCGAGCGTATAGCCGAGGTGCAACGCAATACCAAGGAAACCCAGATATATGTCAAGATGAACTTGGATGGAACCGGCAAGTGCGATATTGATACCGGATTAGGCTTCTTCGACCACATGCTCGAACAGATAGGCAAGCATGGCCAGATAGACTTGACCGTACATACCCACGGTGACCTCTATGTCGATGAGCACCATACCATTGAGGATACAGCCTTAGCCATAGGTGAGTGTATAGCCCGGGCCCTTGGCGACAAGCGGGGCATAGAGCGTTATGGCTACACCCTGCCCATGGACGACTGCCTCTGCCAGGTGGCCCTCGACTTTGGAGGCCGTCCCTGGCTGGTATGGGATGCTCAGTTCCATCGTGAAAAAATTGGCGAGATGCCCACAGAGATGTTCCTCCACTTCTTTAAGAGCCTGAGCGACGCTGCCAAGATGAACCTGAACATCAAGGCTGAGGGCGAAAACGAGCATCACAAGATAGAGGGCATCTTCAAGGCGCTGGCACGTTCGCTGAAGATGGCCGTACACCGCGATATATACCATTACGACCTGCCGTCAACTAAGGGAACTTTATAATGATGACAGCGGATAGCACTACGACTGACAAGCTGTGGAACAGGGATTACCTGAAGGTGATGACAGCCAACTTTATGCTCTACTTTGCCTTCTACCTGCTTACTCCCCTGTTGCCCATCTACTTGAGCGAGTATTTTGGCGCTCCCAAGGACACGATAGGCATTGTCTTGTCGGGCTATACCATCGCAGCGCTCATCATCCGTCCCTTTAGTGGTTACTTGGTAGATAGCTTTCCGCGTAAGCGCGTGCTACTCATCTTTTTTGGCCTTTTTGCCGTATGCTTCTTGGGCTATGTGGCTGCTGGTACCCTCCTTATGTTTGCCATTCTGCGTACCCTGCATGGTGCCCCGTTCGGGGCCGTTACGGTGGCCAATTCTACCTGTGCCATTGACGTACTACCATCAAGCCGTCGCAATGAGGGAATAGGCTATTATGGGCTGAGCAACAACTTGGCCATGGCCATAGCCCCCTCAGCCGGCATATACATATACCATTTCCTACAGGACTTTACCGCCCTGTTCTGGCTTGCTTTAGCCGTAGCGTTAGTAGGGTTCTTTACAGCCACCACGGTACACATACCCACCAAGGCCGTGATACGTAATAAGGAGAAAATATCCTTGGACCGTTTTTTCCTCACCCGAGCCTGGCTGTTAGCCATAAACATAGCCCTCTTTGGGTTCTGCTTTGGCGTACTGAGCAGCTACCTGGCTATATATAGTAAGGAGGAACTGGGCATAACGGGCGGCACGGGTACCTACTTCATGTTGCTTTCCATCGGACTTTTCTGCTCGCGTTTGCAGGGAGCCAAGGCCCTGCGCCAAGGTTATGTTACGCGCAATGCAGCCCACGGCATGCTCTTATCCATGATAGGCTACACACTCTTTGTAGCTGTGCCCTCCCCCGTAGGTTACTATGGGTCGGCCCTGCTTATCGGTCTGGGCAACGGGCACATGTATCCAGGTTTTCTCAATATGTTTATCAATATAGCCCATCACAATGAGCGTGGCACGGCCAACTCATCCATCCTCACGTCATGGGATTTGGGCTTCGGAATGGGTATCCTGTTGGGCGGCATTGTGGCCGAAGCCATCAGCTATACCGCCTCATTCTGGTTGGTTGCTGCGGTCAACAGTGTTGGTGTCTTATTATTTTATGTCGCCGCCCGCCACTTCTTCCTCACCCACAATCTGAACAGCGAAGTACGCTAAACACTCTTTCTTAATCCCTAAGAGAATCCCTATAATAATATCGAAATATGGTATTATTGGCCACTGCCTCCAGGTAAGTAGAGCGCCCTGTCTCGAGGGTTCTGTCCCGCCATGCCTTGTCAATAACCACAAAGAGAGAGGGGGTGAGCCTATGCTCCCTACCGGCCTCTATCTACGTTACTTATATCACCCCACATGGTATGATGACCGGTGGGGGAAAATAAAGGTAACGAGGGGCGGTAGGGAGCATAGGCTCCCCCCTCTCTCTTATTATATATATAGGTATAGCCCCCATAGGGATGGGGCCTATACCCGATAAGACTGTCTCAGGCCGTTAGCTGAGCCACTTAACGTAGCAGAAGTCCTGACGGTGAGGCAGGTTCTCGTTCTTGGGATACATACGCACACACGAGCGGAAAGCTCCGGCATGGTCGGGCTCTACCGTTACCTCAAAGGTGTAGTTGTTGCCCTCGTGGGCCACCATCTCGAACGGACGTACGCTGTACACCTGATGGCCATCGGATACCAGCTCAGGATTGAGCGATACCACCTCGAGTCCTACGGCATCTACCAGGCCCTGCTCGTCTATCACATAACGCATCTTGTAAGTCTTGCCTGTTTCACCGCCTGTATCGAGCAGTTCGGTGTCCTTAGATACCACGCTGATGGCATCCCAGCGCTCGGCCACGGTCTCCTTCCACTGAGCTATCTCCTTAGCCAGACGGTTGCCGTCGGCAGCCAGACGGTGGAAACGCTCTGCCTGTGCGTTATAGAACTTCTTATAGTAGTCGTCCAGCTGACGCTTCATGGTGTAGTGAGGTGCTATGGTGGCTATCGAGTTCTTGATAACCTTGATCCAGCCCTCGCTGTAACCGCGGTTGCCCTTGTTGTAGTACAGCGGGATAATCTCGTTCTCGAGCAGACCGTAGATGGTAGCCGCGTCGAGCTGATCCTGATAGCCCTGGTTCTGGTAGGTGCGCTTCTCAGGCAGAGCCCATCCGGCACCCTTGCGGTAGCCCTCGACCCACCAGCCGTCGAGCACAGAGAGATTGACTACGCCGTTCATCTCGGCCTTCTCGCCAGAGGTACCCGATGCTTCGAGTGGACGGGTAGGCGTGTTCATCCAGATATCTACACCCGACACGAGTCGGCGAGCCAGCTGCATGTCGTAGTCCTCGAGGAAGATAATCTTGCCGAGGAACTCGGGACGCTGGCTTATCTCGTATATCTTCTTGATAAGACCCTGGCCGGCACCATCGGCAGGGTGAGCCTTACCCGAGAAGAAGAACAGTACGGGGTGCTCGGGGTCATTGACTATCTTGCTGAGCCTATCCAGGTCGGTAAAGAGTAGATGGGCACGCTTGTAAGTGGCAAAACGGCGGCAGAAACCTATCATCAGCGCATTGGGGTTGATGCGCTCAAGCAGCGAAACCACACGGGCGGGGTCGCCCTGGTTACGCAGCCAGGTCTGGGTAAACTTCTCGCGGATATAGTCGATGAGTTTCTTCTTCAGAGCCATACGGGTGTCCCAAATCTCGGCATCATCTACATCGTAGATGGCATGCCACAGGCTCTCGTTGCTCTGGTCGCTCATAAAGGTCTCGTCGAAGTGTATGTCGTACAGCTTGCGCCACTCGGTAGCCGTCCATGAGGGGAAGTGCACACCATTGGTAACATAGCCCACGCTGTTCTCCTCGGGGAAGTAGCCCTTCCACAGAGGGGCAAACATCTGCTGGCTTACCCATCCGTGCAGACGGCTTACACCGTTGATACCCTGGCTGGTGTTGCAGGCGAAGGTAGACATGCAGAAACGCTCGCTGTGGTCGTCGGGGTTCTGACGGCCCATGCCGATGAACTCATCCCACGAGATACCAAGACGGCTGGGATAGCCGCCCATATACTTGCCGAAGAGCGACTCGTCAAAGTAGTCGTGGCCAGCGGGTACGGGGGTATGCACGGTATAGAGCGATGAGGCGCGAACCAGTTCCATGGCCTGGTTGAAAGTGAGGCCACCGTCGACATAGTCGCACAGGCGCTGCAGATTGCAGAGAGCAGCGTGGCCCTCGTTGCAGTGATAAATATCCTTGGTGATGCCCAACTTCTTCAGCGTGAGTATGCCACCGATACCGAGCAGTATTTCCTGCTTGAGTCGGTTCTCCCAGTCGCCACCATACAGAGAGTGGGTGATGGGACGGTCGAACTCGGAGTTCATGTCGTTATCAGTATCGAGCAGATAGAGCTTGATGCGGCCCACGTTGACCTGCCATACAAAGGCGTGTACCTGGTAGTTCATATAGGGTACATCGACCACCACGGGGGTGCCCTGGGCGTCGAGCACACGCTCGATGGGCAGCGAGTTGAAGTTCTGCGCGTCATACTTGGCTATCTGCTGGCCGTCCATACTAAGGCTCTGAGTAAAGTAGCCATAGCGATACAGGAAGCCCACGGCGCAGAGGTCTACGTTGCTGTCGCTGGCCTCCTTGAGATAGTCGCCAGCCAGCATGCCCAGACCGCCAGAGTAGATTTTAAGTACCTGGTTGAGGCCATACTCCATACAGAAGTAAGCCACCGAAGGGCGGCTCTTGTCGGGCTCTACGTCCATGTATGCCTTGAACTTATTGTACACATCCTTAATCTTCTTCATCAGGATGATGTCCTTGACGATGGCTTCCTTGCGCTCGTAACTCAGACGCTCCAAGAGCAGCACGGGATTGTGGCCTACGGCCTCATAGAGTTTCTCGTCCAGGCTTTTGAACATGTTGCGTGCCTCGTAATTCCAGCCCCACCACATATTGTGGGCTAACTCATCCAGACACTTCAGCTGTTCTGGCAATCTTGACTTGATGGTCAACTCTTTCCACTGGGGTTCGTTGACATAATCTGATTTAATCTTCATAACTGATTATATAGTGATTATTCTGTTTACACGATTATTGGTCGCAGCGCGCCTCGGCACGGCGCAGGGCTATGTCGTAAGCCTCGCGGTAGTAGGCGATGAAGCGACTCCACAGCGCCTGCTTGGCCAACCGATGGGCTCGGGTACGACAGGAGCGTACGGCCGAGGCTGGCAGCGAGGCATAGCGTGCCACGGTATCCTCGACGCCAGCCACCACATCGGCATAGTTATAGTCGGTACGGTGTACCACCTCTACCCCATCCATGATGGTGCTTAGGGTGCCTCTCACCTTGTTGGCCCACAGACCGAAGCCTGCCAGGTCGGTCGTGATACACGGCACGCTGAAAGCTACCGACTCTAACGGCGTGTAACCCCACGGCTCGTAGTACGATGGATATACGCACAGGTCGTTGCCCAGCACCACATCGTAGTACGGCAGGTCTATGATACCGTCGCTGCCGGTAAGGTAGCAGGGTACGAATATCAGCTTTACACGGTCTTCGGGCCGGTTGTGCATGTCCAGATAGTTCATCATGCCGAGTACTCGGTCGTCATTGGTATTATGCAGCCAGTGGGTAAGGCGCGGATTGTCGAGTGGTGTGTCAAAAGTAGCCCCACCCTCCATGGCCCGGAGCCGTTCCTGCAGGTCCTGGCGTGGCCCGGCCATCCACCCGGGAACCTCTATAAAGGCTACTACATCGCGGTTGAGCCAGCTGTCATGACGCAGATGGTTCATGGCATCGATAAACACGTCGATACCCTTGTTGCGAAACTCGTACCGGCCACTGGTAGACACGATAAGGGTACTGTCATCGAGATGGGTACCCATCAGGGCGTTGGCCGTGTCTAACAGCCGTGCCCGGGCAGCCTTTCGCTTACGCGCATAAGCCGCTCCGGTGGGCACAAAGTCGTCCTCGAACCCATTGGGCAGCACCACATCGACCGGTTTGTCGAGCAACTCGCGGCACTCGGTGGCCGTGATATCGCTCACCGTGGTAAAGCAGTCTACATGGTGGGCCGTCTGCAACTCTATTGAGTGCTTCGACTGCATATTCAGTTCACAGGCCATCTGGTTGCCGTTGTACTCGGGAAGATACTGATACAGGGGGTTGTTGTTGCCAGCGATACTCCGCCCTATGCTGGTGGCGTGGGTGGTAAACAGGGTGGCTATCGCGCGTACCTTATTATTAATATAGAGCAGTCCCAAGCCTGTCATCCACTCGTTGCCGTGGTAGACTACCCGACTGTCGTCCAACTTATAATAGCGGTAGAAACTCTCTACCACCCTACCGGCGGCATACGAGAACATCGAAGCCTCGTCGTAGTCGCCATAGGCATGTAGGCTGTCTACCTGGTACAGCTCCCACAGCCAGGTGTATATCTCGTTCTTACGGGCGAAGAACGGTCTGAAGTCTACCAATATCGCCACGGGGCGGCCTGGCACTTTCCAGCGGCCCACCCGCATGTGGAGCTCTTTCTCCTGAGCCACCCAGTCGGCATACAACTGGCTGTCTTCTTCAAAATAAGGGTTAGGGGCATCAAACAGGGGGCCGATAAAGATGAGATGGTCGCCTAACAGGCGCTGAAGGGTGAGTGCACGCGACGAAAGCACAGTATATATGCCGCCCACCTTGTTACACACTTCCCAACTTGACTCGAATATATAGTCCGGAAACAATTTTTCTTTACTCATAACATGCTACTATTGGCCGCAAAGATAACCTAAAAAAAGGAAAAAAGGAAATTTAGACATCACTTTTTGTTGAAAATAACGTCTAAAAAAGCAAAAAATAGCAGAAGATGCTTTTATTTTGAGTTTCAAGTGGTTGTGGAAGCCGTTGGCTTTAAGTGGCATAGACGAGGAAATGCGAAAAACGCAGATTGATGAAATAGAAACGCTTTCAATTCATTACCTCGCAGAAACGCCCTAATAAGCATTTTTAACGGTGGCTGTTCAGATTTCCCCATTCTGTGTAAGTTTTGGTTTTGCCATGCAGCTCTCATAGTTTATTTTCGCACCGAACAAAAAAGTAAGGATTATGAGATGCACTTTCAAGACAGTCTTCTATGTAAATGGAAGCAAGGAGAGAAACGGATTTGTTGTCGTTGATATATGCATGTAATATGATAAAACGTTTTACATGGATAGAGCAGAAAGAGACCTGCATCTCTTTCTCCTCTTATTCCTATGAACCTTTATAGGCATTTTACCAAGTGATAACCTTATCTACAATTTCTTGTTGCTCCAAGCTACTTCTTCGCAGATAGATACGTGTCGTTTCGATGCTTTCGTGTCCCATGAGATCGGCAAGCAGGGCTATGTCGTTGAACTTCTCCAAGAAATTCTTGGCATAGCGATGGCGGAACGAGTGAGGGTACACCACTTTCTCGTTTAAGCCATACTTTACGGCATAGTTCTTCAACTGTTGTGATATGCCTCTTGTCGTGATGCGCTCGCCAAAGCGATTGAGAAAGAGATAGCCACTTGTACGGTTGAGTGTCTGCAACCACTTTTCTGTTTCCGTGCGCAATGTCTTGGGGATATAGATACGCCGTATCTTGCCACCC
>JALEKD010000009.1 GCA_022769285.1 Prevotella sp. | reverse complement strand
ATGGGGAGAATATTAAGATGTGATGGCAGGAGATAGTCGATTTCTGCTAATGAATTCTTTGACAAGCGTACCCAATAATACAACTCATGCCGTAAGTTGGGTGTCATATAGTGAAGCATCTCCAAACCGGCAACAAGCTCTGCTATGGCACCCTTGTTGACAAGGTCGGCTGCTGTGGCTGTAAGTATTTGGGTGGTAAGCATGGTTGTATCTCCTATAGTGATGCCCAAAAGTCGCAGCATAAGTCCACAGTCAAAGAATAGAATCTTACGATAGGAATTGTCTGCTTCGCTACCTAAAGGAAGTCCATTGGCACTGGTGTGAGTTACGGGAATTAGTAATCCTGCAAGAATGAGCAGGTCGAGCGCACTCTTTACTTCTGCTGTCTTATAGTCGCCTACTTTGGTATAGACAAACTTTTTCGTGGCTTGTACTGCTGCACTACGCAATATGTTGCGAAGTAAATTGACATCAGCCTTTTTCTTGTATTTAGGAAAATCGTCCTCATAGCTTACAAGTATATCATTTTGAACTTCCTGACAAAGCAGGTAATCGTGGGTCTCAACCCATTTGGCAACACACTCAGGCATACCTCCTACAAGCATATATGTGCGAAGTAGACTGACTAACTTTTCGTGCAATGGCTCAGGAAGAGGTGATTGTGAAGATGCTGCATTACGAGCTTCGAGTAATATATCTTCTTTGTTGGCAAGAAGAAATTCATCAAAGGTCATTGGATACATAAACATGGAATGTATTCTACCTACGCCAAATGTTGGTAATTCTGCAAGGGCGAACTCTAATAGTGAACCTGCAGCAATAACATGAAGTCGTGGCATATTCTCTTTGAAGAAACGTAATGACATGATGGCCTCTGGACACTCTTGAATCTCATCCATAAAGAGAAGAGTCTCGCCTTCTTCTATCCTTGAGCCTGACATTGCAGAAATCTGCATAACGATACGATTGACATTTAGGTCGGGCTGGAAGATAGCTTTGTATTGAGGCTCCATCTCAAAATTTATTTCCAAAAAGTTTTTGAATTGCTTGCCTAAATGACGCACAGCAGAAGACTTGCCTACCTGGCGTGCTCCTCGAAGTAGAATAGGTTTACGTGTGTCGCGTGAAGCCCATTCTGATAGATATTTATCTATAATTCTCTTGTAGTACATAGTGGTTCGTAAATTGTTGTAATTCAGTGGCAAAGATAACGAAATAAAATTATCCAAACAAATAAATTGCCGAAAAATGACATTTTCCAAACAAATAAATTGACGAAAAACGAAATTATCCAAACTAATAAATCGTTGAAAAACGAAATTTTCCAATCAAATAATTTAATCAATTAAATATTTTATAATCATATTATGACAATGAAATTGCGTAATGTGCCGTTCTCTCCGCCTGATATGACGGAGGCTGAGGCTGCAGAAGTGCGTGATGCTATTTTGTCTGGTTGGATAACAACTGGACCACGCACAAAGAAGTTAGAGAAAGAAGTTGCCGAGTTTATTGGTGTGCAGAAGGCTGTATGCCTTAACTCGCAGACTGCTTGTGGTGAGATGGCTCTTAGATTGCTTGGCATTGGTGAGGGCGACGAGGTGATTGTGCCTGCTTATACCTATACAGCAAGTGCTTCTATTGTGGAGCATGTGGGTGCCAAGTTGGTGTTTGTGGATGTGCAGAAGGATTGTCTTGAGATGGACTATGATGCAGTGGAGAAGGCCAACACTCCTAATACTAAGGCGATTATTCCTGTTGACTTGGCTGGTATTCCTTGCGATTACGACAGACTGTATAGTATCGTGGAAGGCAAGAAGGCTATGTTTACTCCTAAGACTGACTTGCAGAAGAAGCTTGGTCGTATTGCTATCTGCTGCGATGCTGCCCATGCTTTTGGTGCATCACGTAAGGGAAAGATGGTAGGAGCAATTGCCGACTTCTCGTCTTTCTCGTTCCATGCAGTGAAGAACTTTACAACTGCTGAGGGTGGTGCTTTGTCGTGGAACCTGCCTTTCGGTAATGAGAAGGTGGTGAAGGACTTGGACAAGAATGTGGATAACATGTTCAGCGGTGTGCCTGAGATAGAGGGTGAGACTTGGAATGAGAATCTTTATCGTAAGGCACAGCTGTTGAGTCTGCATGGACAGAACAAGGATGCTTTGGCTAAGACTAAGCTGGGTGCTTGGGAGTATGACATCATTGGCACATGGTATAAGTGTAATATGACGGATGTAGTGGCTGCTATCGGACTGGTGCAGATGCAGCGTTATAAGGGTATGCTGGAGCGCAGACGCAAGATGATTGAGCGTTATGACGAGGCATTGAAACCTTTGAACGTTGCTGTGCTGAATCATTATGATGAAGTGCATACATCGTCTGGTCACTTGTATTTGGTTCGTCTATTGGGTAAGACTCGTGAGGAAGCAAACAAGGTGATAGAAAAGATGGCGGAATGTGGCATTGCTACAAATGTTCACTACAAACCACTACCCATGATGACGGCCTATAAGAAGTTGGGCTTCGACATTAAAGATTTTCCTAACGCTTATAATATGTTTGTTAATGAGGTTACTCTGCCGTTGAACACTAAGATGACGGACGAGGATTTGGAATATGTAATAGAGAATTTTGTAGAGATTGTATCTGAACTTTAATCATTAATTATCACAGACCTGGAGATGAAGACAATATCTTTATCTTCAGGTTTTTCTTACCCTAAAAGTATGAAAAGATTATTTGACATAGTTGCATCTGGTTGTGGATTAATTGTTTTAAGCCCATTGTTTATAATATTGGCTATTTGGATCAAATTTGATTCTAAAGGTCCCGTGTTTTATAGACAAGTGCGTGTGGGACGTGGAAATAAGGATTTCAGAATATTCAAATTCCGATCTATGCGTGTAGGAGCAGATAAGGGTTCTTTAGTAACCATTGGTGGTCGTGATCCTCGTGTGACCCGTTCGGGATATTATATCCGTAAATATAAGGTTGATGAACTACCACAACTTATAAACGTGTTTATTGGAGATATGAGTTTGGTCGGTCCTCGTCCCGAAGTGCGTCACTATGTGAATTACTGGACACCCGAGCAGATGCACGTGTTGGATGTTCGTCCTGGTATCACCGACCCTGCAAGTATCAAGTTCCGCAACGAGAACGAGCTGATGGAGAAGGCTGAGGATCCTGAGGATTACTATATCCATGTGATTATGCAGGAGAAGATAATGCTGTACTTGGAGTATGTGAAGAACAGTTCGTTCTGGTATGACATCAAACTTATCTTCGAGACAGTTAAGGTTATTGTCACTGAACGATGAGAAGATTACTGTATGACGTTTGGCAATTCTGCAAATATTTGTTTGTGCCAAGAAAGGCGCATCACCTACCTAATAATGAATGATTATGGTATTTGATAAAGATTTTTTAGGTAAGTTCTTCGAGCAAGCTACGATAAATCCGAGATTACGTCAGAGTTTCGATTTGCGCACGTCTTCGGCTGATACCAGTCAGCGTATTTTAAGCGCATTACTTCCTGGTACGGTTGTACCTCTTCATCGTCATGAAGACACAACAGAGTCGGTAATCTGTCTATGTGGAAACTTAGACGCAGTGATATATGAGGAGATTGTTACATAAGAGAATACTGCATCTAAAGCTCTGCCAATGGGTATAGATGCGCAGGATGTAACACGGAGAGTCGAGTGTCGCGAGGTGCAACGCATTCTTCATTGCCCAGCGGAGGCAAAATATGGATGCCAGATACCAAAAGGAGCATGGCACACGGTGGAAGTGATAGAGCCGAGTGTGATATTTGAGGCAAAGGATGGGATATATAAATTTTGATTTGAAAAGAGAATCACTGGTAAAATACTGTATATCAAAGATAAAGGATAGGATTTTTGAATAATCCTACCAGAGCCACAAGGTAATTCAGCGGAGTCACAAATAATTCCTGCCGGGGTCACTAAGAGGATTGAAAGCAATTTCAATCCTTTTTTTATGCCCGCGGGCGAAATAATCGCGGCAACGCTTGGCATAAAACATACTTTTGCGTAAATTTGTGACCTTAACTATTACTCCTATCACCATGAAGGTTTCTACAACAGGCATCAGGTGCACAGCCGTGCTCATCGCCATCAGTTCCCTATCGGCCCTGGCTTGGGCCCAGCCCCGCATAAATCCTAAGGACTACGCCATAGACGCAGCCGACATAGCCCGCGCACAGCGGCTTATAGACTCCCCAGTCATCGAAGCCGTCACCATGCCCACGCAGCACCCCGATGCGCAGTGGTATCCCACGGCGGCACTCGGCCTGTTCATGCACTGGGGCATACACAGCGTGGCGGGCATCCAGCCGTCATGGAATATGATAAAGCACTACCGCTACGGTGGCAAACGCTACTACAGCCCGCGCCGCTACTACAAACTGGCCGATCGCTTCAGGCCCACCCAGCGCCAGGACAGTTTCCTCACGGCTGCCCGCCGTGCCGGCTTTACTTATGCCGTACTCACCGCACGCCACCATGACGGCTACGCGCTCTGGCCTTCTAAGTACGGCATCGGCGTACGCCAGTACCTGCCCGGCCGCGACCTGGTGCGCGAGTACGTTCAGGCCTGCCGGCGCGCCGGACTTAAAGTGGGGCTCTATTTCTCACCACGCGACTGGCACTATCCTGGGTTCATGGAAGCCTGCGAGTTTAACGTCAGAACGCGCCAGAAAGTGACACCCATCACCGATACTGTGGCCAACCACCGGGAGTACGTACGCTTCCTGGCCTACGTGATGCGCCAGATGGAAGAGCTGCTCACCCAGTATGGCAAGATAGACCTATTGTGGCTCGATGGCATGGGCTGGCACGGCATCAACGAGAACAACACCGAGAAGATATACACCTGGGTGCGCTCCATGCAGCCCGGCATCGTTATCAATGACCGCTGGGCTAACCTGGTAGACCCCGACAACCCCAATGGCACCCAGGTGCGCATAGGCGACATCACCACGCCCTTTGAGTGTGGCGAGCCCACCTACATACCATCGCCCTGGTGGGAAGTTCAGGACCTGTGGACATACGGGGGCGGATGGGGCTACGACCGCAAGGAATTCTTCCGCCCCATGGCGTGGTTCTTTAACCGCTGGACACAGGCACGCGCACTGGGCGGCAACTTCCTGGTCAACGTGGGGCCACGGCCCGACGGCGATATGCCACGCGAGTTTTACGCCAAGATGGACAGCCTGGCTCAGTGGATGGCCTATGGCCGCGAGTCGGTCATCGGCACGGGCATAACGCCAGGCCCCGAACTGTGCAGTGTCAAGGTTACGTCGCGGGGAGCCGACACCCTATACGCACATATAATGCCAAAAGGCAGCAACCAGGTAAGCCTGATTACTGCCCGTAAGCCTGCCCGTGTCACGCTACTGCGCACGGGCGAAGAGTTATCCTTTATCCATCGTGAAGGCTTTCTGCACTTCGCCATTCCCAAGGAACGGCGCACGGCGATGGACGACGTGGTACGTATAGTCTTTTAGACGATGCCCTGAGCCATCATGGCTTTGGCCACCTTGAGGAAGCCGGCCACATTGGCACCCTTTACATAGTTAATGTAGCCATCGGGCTCGGTGCCGTACTTCACGCAGTTAGCGTGGATATCGTTCATAATGTCGTGGAGCTTGGCATCGACTTCCTCGCGCGACCAGCGCAGGCGCTCTGAGTTCTGCGTCATCTCCAGACCAGATACTGCCACACCGCCGGCGTTGCTGGCTTTGCCGGGACAGTACAGGATGCGGGCATCCTGGAACACCTTGATAGCCTCGGGAGTGGTAGGCATGTTGGCACCCTCGCTCACGGCTATCACACCGTTGGTCACTAATGCCTTGGCAGCCTCCTCGTTGATTTCATTCTGCGTGGCGCAGGGTGTGGCGATGTCGGCTTTCTCGAACCAAGGCTTCGCGCCCTCTACATACTTCACTCCATATTTCTCCGCATACTCGCGAATACGGCCACGCTCGATGTTCTTGAGTTCCATAATGTAGTCCAGTTTCTCGCGGTCGATACCATCGGGATCGTAGATATAGCCATCAGAATCAGAGCAGGTAACAGGCTTGGCGCCGAGCTGGATAAGTTTCTCCATGGTGTACTGAGCCACGTTGCCCGAGCCAGAGACAAGCACTGTCTTGCCATCAAGGCTGATGTTGCGGGTCTGAAGCATGTCCTCCAGGAAGTAGATATTGCCATAACCAGTAGCCTCGGGACGTATGCGCGAACCGCCAAACTCCTGACCCTTACCGGTAAGGATGCCACAGAACTGGTGGGTAAGTTTCTTGTACATACCAAACATGTAGCCGACCTCGCGGCCACCCACGCCGATGTCGCCAGCGGGCACATCCTCGTCAGGGCCTATGTGGCGATACAGTTCCAGCATGAAAGCCTGGCAGAAGCGCATCACCTCAGCGTTGCTCTTGCCACGGGGAGAGAAGTCGGAACCGCCCTTGCCACCGCCCATGGGCAGGGTGGTAAGAGAATTTTTGAAAGTCTGCTCAAAGGCGAGGAACTTGAGGATAGAGGCATTGACGGAGGAATGAAAACGGATGCCGCCCTTGTAAGGGCCGATGGCGTTGTTATGCTGGACGCGGTAGCCCATATTAGTCTGCACGTTGCCCTTGTCATCAATCCAGTTAACACGGAACTGCAGGATACGGTCGGGTACACACAGTCTCTCGATGAGGTTCGCCCTGTCAAATTCAGGGTGCTTATTGTACTCATCTTCTATGGTTGCCAACACCTGGCTTACTGCCTGGATATACTCAGGCTCATTTGGAAATCTTCTCTTCAGACTTTCCACAACATCTGTAGCTTTCATCTTGCTGTCTGTTTTAATAAAATGGTTAATCGTTGTGACTATACTTTCAATCTTTACAGAAAATAGGTTACACCTCGGCCATCAGAGCAGGCTCAGCGCCCTCGGCTTGCACTATCTTGGCTACAAAGTTACACATTATTATCGAAAAACAAGCCAAAACGTCAGCAAATCTAACAAAAGCATTGAAAAAAGTAAGGAAAATGATTGTTTTCCATACTTTCATCAGAACTACACATGCCATATTCATCATTTTCACACCCAGAATGGTTCCGGCCGATACAATGTGTAAGCCGATGAGGCCACCTGCTTACACGGTGTTAGCCGAGGGGCGCTCCATGCTCATCCTCGTACAGATAGAAGAAGCGCTCCATGGTCTTCCACTTCCCATTGGACGTGTCGCCACGCCTGCACTCCTGAAAGCGGGCCACAAAGTCCTCCCACTCCTGCTGCCTGGGCAACTTGGCCAGTCGGGCCATGGCTGCGTCCCAGTCAAAGTCAAGCGGGGTCTCTACTATCATCACCTCGCGCGTACCATATATATATAGCTCCATCTCCAGGATGCCCACCTCCTGAATACCCTTCTTGATTTCGGGCCAGAAGTCTGCTCGCGAGTGAGCCTTGATATAGGCGGCACGCAGCGCAGCATCGTCCTTGAGTTTGAGTATCTGCACATAGCGTTTTACGGGCTGTCCGAAACGCTTCACAATATATCCCTCTGTCATTTATATATCTTTTCTGTATTTATCCGATTTACTTTTAGTAGAGTTACAGACACCTTGGTGCCTGCCCCGATAATGGTTACATCACCCATGGGAACTCTTTCCTACTTGATATAACGCAAGTAAGGGCCTTTTTATTTTGATGCAGGTCAACAAAAAGCGTTTTTAGCGGGTTTTTAATATACTTTTTTTTGCCTATGATGGTAATCAGAGTACCTTTGCACTCGGATAACAAAAGGATAACAATAACAAGTTAATTAAAAGAAAGGAAAAAGATTATGTTGACATTTGGATTTTTCTTGATTATCGCTCTTGCAGCAGTCAAAGCGATTAAGTTAGGTCACAACATTGACCTGGGCAAGTAAGCCCTTAATCAGAAAACAAGCAGAAAACGCCTATGGCGTTACAATTATACTAATTAAGTTAGAAAAAGACCCGGTTTTCTCAGGAAGCCGGGTCTTTTTTTCATTTTTTAGACCGCCATGTCAATTATTTTGGCTACATTTGCATAAGCGCGAGGCGCCATAAGCCCCGTAATGACGGCTCCCTACGCAAGCCTGAGTACAATAGCACAAACCATAATAAACATTATAAAGATGATGAAACGTTTTATTGCCGCCATCCTGCTGGCTGGAGCCTGCACCATGGCGTTCGGACAGATAGAGCGTCCGAAACTGGTAGTGGGATTTGTGGTAGACCAGATGAGATGGGACTACCTCTATTACTATTATGACCAGTATGGCGAGGGAGGCTTCAAGCGCCTGCTCCGCGAGGGCTTCAGTTGCGAGAATACCATGATCAACTACGTGCCCACGATTACCGCCATCGGCCACTCGTCTATCTATACGGGGTCGGTGCCGGCTCTCACAGGCATAGCAGGCAACGACTTCATGGTAAACGGCAAGCCCACGTACTGCGTGGCCGACTCTACCGTCAAGAGCGTTGGCTCCAACAGCAAGGAGGGCCTCATGTCGCCCCGCAACCTGCTGGCCACAGGTATAGGCGACATGCTCAAGGTGGCCACCGACTACAAGGCCAAGGTATTTGGCGTGGCCCTGAAGGACCGGGCTTCCATCCTGCCCGCCGGACATGCTGCCAACGCTGCCTACTGGTGGGACACATCGGCCGGGCACTTCATTACCAGCACCTACTACATGAACCAGCTGCCCGAGTGGGCCAAAAAGTTTAACAAGACCATCCAGGTGAAGCCTGGAACCAACGTGAAGGGAGTGCCCGACGGCGTTACCAAGACATTCCAGATGGCCAAGGCCGTGCTGGACAACGAGCATCTGGGCGAGGATTCCGTTACCGATATGCTGACCATCAGCATCTCGTCGACCGACATTATCGGCCATGCCTACGGTACCCGCGGTAAGGAGAACCACGATGTGTACATGCGTACAGACGAGGAGCTGGCCAAATTTCTTACCTACCTGGACAGCAAAGTGGGCAAGGGCAATTACCTCTTCTTTCTCACGGCCGACCATGGCGGCATGCACAACGCTAATGTGATGAAGCAGCACAAGATTCCAGCCGACGGCTATGCTGCCTGGAACGAGATAAAACCGCTGAACGCAACTTTCAAGGAGAAATATGGTATCGAGAAGGTGGCCCTGATGGCCAACGCCAACCGTATATACCTGAACCACGCCGCCATAGCCAAGGCTGGCCTGCAGTTGGACAACGTGAAGCGCGAGGTGGCCGACTATCTGTCGCGTAACCCTAAGGTTCACATGGTGGTAGACTATGCCAACGCTGTCAATGCCAACCTGCCGCAGCTTATCCGCGAGCGCATCGTGAACGGATGGAACCCTGACCGCAGCGGCGACCTCTTCGTGGTACCCAAACCGCACAACGTAGACGGTGTGGTTACCCCCGACTACCGTGGCACCAGCCATGGCGCATGGAACCCTTACGATTCGCACATCCCAATGGTATTCATGGGCTGGAAGGTGAAGCACGGACAGACCTCGACACCGACCCGCATCGTGGACATAGCCCCCACGGTGTGCGAGATGCTGCACATCCAGATGCCCAATGCCTGCATAGGCGATGCCGTCAACGAGATAGTCAATCCCAAGTAAGCGGCCCCATCGGCCAAGGTCACCGAGCGGCAGCCACAGAAACCAGCTGCCAGCCCTACTATCAGCCCGCGAAGTGAAGCCACCAGCGCCCTTCGCGGGCTGACCGTCGTCATAAAGACAGGAAAAGCCACGGCCTACATGCAGATTTCTGCTGTTTTTCTTTTGATATTCAAAAAGATTGAGTAACTTTGCACCTGCTGTCACGAGATGGCAGTTAAACAAAATTCAAACCTAATTAAAATTTTATTTATGGCAACTAAAATCAGATTACAGCGCGGCGGCCGCAAGGGCTATGCTTTCTACAGCATTGTTATCGCCGACGCGAGAGCACCACGTGATGGTAGATTTACTGAGAAGATTGGTACGTACAACCCTAACACCAATCCTGCAACTGTAGATTTGAATTTCGACCGTGCCCTGTACTGGGTAGAGGTTGGCGCACAGCCCACCGACACCGTTCGTACTCTTCTCAAGGGCCAGGGTGTCTACCTGATGAAGCACCTCAAGGGCGGCGTTAAGAAAGGCGCCTTCGACGAGGCTGCACTTCAGCAGAAATTTGACGCCTGGAAGCAGAGCAAGGATCAGAAGGTAAGCTCAGTATGCGAGAACATCGCTAAGAGCAAGAAAGAGGCTGCTGCTAAGGAGCTCGAGGCTGAGAAGAAAATCAACGAGACTATCGCTAAGAAAGTAGCTGACAAGAAGGCTGCCGAGGCTGCTGCCAAGGCTGAGGCTGAAGCTGCCGCTAAGGCAGAGGAAGCTGCTACTGAGACTCCCGCAGAGGAGGCTCCGGCTGAGGCTTAATCTTCGACAGACTCAAAGGTTTATGGCGGATTTCCCCATGGGAAGTCCGCCTTTTTTGTTAACCATGCCCGCTGGGAGCGTCAGGGCCGGCAGGAGGGTGCTGAGGGCCAGAAGATATGTAAAGGCAAAAAGCGTTGCCCGAGTAGTGCCCTCTATCAGGTCAATAGACACCGTTGGGAAATGAAAAGACCGACCTTTACGTTTCCAAAGACGGCTCCCAGCTCGCTAATGATGGTTCCCACGAACAAAAAGGTCGGTCTCCACAAATCTGGTGATAAAATCCTACTACATAGGAGGCACTTTCTACGCCCGCGCTTGCCAACCAACATCCCCCCTTGGGGGCTTGGGGGCTACCACCCACACCCAGGAAAAGCCTGGCAGACCTGGGCCACGTCAGGTGAACTATCGCAAAGGGCGGGCAGCAGTCGCCGGCTATCCGGTTCGTGCTGTCCGCCCTTATACTGGTATGCGTGGTACTACGCGGAGTGTTACATCACACCGTCCTCACGCAGTTTAACCTGCCAGTTCCATGCACTACGCATCACGTCGTCAAGAGGAGTGTCGGCCTTCCAGCCAAGAACTTTGTTGGCGAGTGTGCAGTCGCCCCAAATCTGCTCAATATCGCCGGCGCGACGTGGGCCATACTTCCAGTTGAGCTTCACGCCTGTGGCGCGCTCGAACGCCTGAACTATCTCGAGGGTCGAGTCGCCCTTGCCGGTACCTATATTGAAGTACTCGATAGGCTCGGTGTCCTTATCCAGTACACGGGCCATGGCAGCTACATGCGCCTTGGCCAGGTCTACTACATATATATAGTCGCGGATACACGTTCCGTCGGGCGTGTTATAGTCGTTGCCAAAGATGGTAAGCTCCTTGCGTATGCCCATGGCCGTCTGCGTTACATAGGGTATCAGGTTGTTGGGCACGCCATTGGGCAGTTCGCCGATGAGCGCCGATGGATGAGCGCCGATAGGGTTGAAGTAGCGCAGGATGATACTCTTGATGGGCGCACCGCTCTTGATGTCGTCCAGGATTATCTGCTCATTAATCTCCTTGGTGTTGCCGTAGGGCGAGGTGGCCTTCTGGTGTGGGGCAGTCTCAGTTACCGGCAGGTTCTCAGGCTTGGGCTGTCCATAGACCGTACACGACGATGAGAAGATTATTCCCTTGACACCATACTTAGGCATTAGCTCCAGCAAGTTAACCAGGGAGATGATATTGTTATGATAGTAGAGCAGGGGCTTCTGCACGCTCTCGCCCACAGCCTTAGATGCGGCGAAGTGGATAATTCCCTCGATGTCGGGATACTTCTTGAACACTTTCTCGGTGGCATCCTTGTCGCGCAGGTCTACCTTCTCAAAAGCAGGACGCACGCCGGTAATCTTCTCGATACCATCCAGCACCTTCTCGTTAGAGTTAGAGAGATTGTCTACCACCACTACGTTGTAGCCAGCCTGCTGCAACTCTACCGTGGTATGCGACCCGATAAAACCGGTACCGCCCGTAACCAGAATTGTCTGTTTCATAATTGTAATTAATGTGTTAGTGTATTTTATTAACTCAATTTAATCCGAAAACCGTTCTCAGGCCACCATCGACACCGCTAAAGCCCATAAAGGCGAGGCTGAGCAGGCCTGCCGTGACCAGCACGATGGCCATGCCGCGCATGCCCTTGGGTATAGACACCAGCTCCAGCTGCTCGCGGATGCCGGCGAACACAGTCAGTGCCAGCGCGAAACCCAAGGCAGTAGAGAAAGCGTAAGCAATGCTTTCGGCCAGCGTGTACTCTTTCTGTATGACCAGGATGGCCACGCCAAGCACGGCACAGTTGGTGGTGATGAGCGGCAGAAAGATACCCAAGGCCTGATACAGGGCCGGCGACACCTTGCGCAGGATTATCTCTACCATCTGTACCAGGGCCGCTATAACCAGGATAAAGGCCAGGGTCTGTAGATACTGCAGCCCTAAGGGCACCAAGAGGCAGTACTGGATGAGGTAGGTAACCACCGTGGCCAAAGTGAGTACAAAGGCCACCGCCATACCCATGCCCAGGGCTGTATCTATCTTCTTGGAGACGCCCAGGAACGGACATATCCCCAGAAACTGGGAGAATATAATATTATTGACGAATATCGCCGAGATAAATATCAGTAAGTATTCCATAGTTATGCCTTTTTAAAGTGGTTGAATATGGCTATCAGATAGCCCAGGGTGATAAAGGCGCCTGGGGGCAGGATGAAGAGCAGCACATTGGTAGTCTCTGGCAAGATGGCCACACCGAACAGGCTGCCCGCGCCCAACAGCTCGCGCACGGCACCTAACAGGGTGAGTGCCAAGGCGAATCCAAGGCCGATTCCCACTCCATCAAAGATGCTGGCCAGCGGCGTGTTCTTACAGGCGAAAGCCTCGGCGCGCCCCAGGATGATACAGTTTACCACAATGAGGGGAATGTAGATGCCCAGGCTCTTGTTGACCGCTGGGGCGTAAGCCTCGATAAACATCTGGAGGATGGTTACAAAGGTGGCTATCACCACCACGAACACTGGTATGCGCACCATGTCGGGGGTGAGGTTCTTGATACACGATATAACAAAGTTGGTACATATCAGCACGGCCATGGTGGCCAGACCCATCATCAGTCCGTTCATGGCACTGGTCGTGGTGGCCAGCGTGGGACACATACCGAGCAGCAATACAAAGGTGGGGTTCTCCCTGCTTACTCCGTTCTTAATAATGTCTATATAGTTCATATTCTATCCTTTCTTTGCTTTAGCGGTTGCACCAGTATGGCCGTCAGCACTGGCCCCGGCGTAAGCCGCATAAGCCTGGTTGACCGCCTTGAGGAAAGCCCGCGACGTGATAGTCGATGCCGTGATGGCATCTACATCGCCCCCGTCCTTGCTCACCTTGAGTGGCGTGGCTGGGTTCTTTCCTATGATATTGCCCTTGGCTCCCTGCTGAAACCAGGTGGCAGCCTTGGCGCCCAGGCCCGGAGTTTCAGCGCTCTGCAGTACTGTGTAGCCCGAGATGGCACCCTCTGGCGTAAAGCCCACCAGTATGCGCAGCTCACCGCCGAACCCCATCGTTGGGCTCTCCACGGCGGCACCGCCACCGGCAATCCGGTGTATCACCAACTGTACTTCCTTGCCATTATCGGTCTGCTTAACGGGATAGTTGGCCGTCACCTCAACCTGGCCACCGCCCATTACCGCGCTGATGCCGTCGGCCAGTGTGCGTGCCTTCTGCTCCTCCTTGGGGGCCGTGGTTATATGGTTCACATAGGCTAACAAGCAGCCCGTTATCAACGCCACGCCCACCAGTACTACTACCATATTGGTGAGCGATGATTGTAATTTCTTCATTTGGCTACCTCCCCAAATCTTTTAGGTTTGACATAGAAGTTGATGAGGGGCGTAAAGGCGTTCATAATGAGTATGGCGAACGACATACCTTCGGGATAGCTGCCCCAGTTGCGTATCACCACAGTGAGCACGCCTATCCCCACGGCATAGATGACCTGTCCGCGGTGCGTCATGGGCGAGGTTACATAGTCGGTGGCCATAAAGATGGCTCCCAGCATGAGTCCGCCACTGAGCACCACGGCTACGGGACTGGCGTAGACGGGATTGGCCAGGTGGAGCAGGCCACTTAGCACAAATACGGTTACCAGTATGGTTACAGGGATATGCCAGGTGATGACCCGGCGCCACAACATCCAGGCAAAGCCTATAAGCAGCACCGCAGCACACACTTCGCCGATGGTGCCGGCACCGTAGCCGTTGGCCACGTTACCTAAGAGCATGTCTATGCTGTCGGGCATCCGGTCCAGAAGCGAGGCATCGCCCGTCTTGATGGCTGCCTTCATCACACTCAGCGGTGTGGCACCAGTGGCAGCGTCCATGTACGACAGGTGCTGGCCCACCACGGGCCACGAGGTCATGGCTGCCGGAAAACTTACCAAGAGGAAGCAGCGACCCACGATGGCGGGGTTAAAGGGGTTACACCCTAAACCGCCAAAGGTCATCTTGCCTATGCCGATGGCCACCAGGGCTCCCACAATGACCATCCAGACGGGAAAATTGCTGGGCAGGTTCATGCCCAAGAGCAGTCCGGTGATAAGGGCCGAACCATCGGTAAGCGTAGGGGCCCTGTGCAGCAGATAGCGGCTGATGGCCCACTCGAAAAACATACAGGCGGCTACGCTCACGGCACACACCACCAGCGAGCCCACCCCGAAATAGAACAGCGACACCAACAGGGCGGGCACCAGGGCTATCACCACGTTGTACATGTTGCGCTCTACACTATCGCCGCCATGCACGTGGGGCGACAGAGATATAATTAACTTGCTCATTACTTCTTACTATTTCTTGATTTGATATTAGCCATAACCCTACCCTTGCCTATCAGAATGTTATCGAGTATCGGCCTGTATGAGGGGCAGGTAAACTGACAACTGCCGCAGGCTATACACGACACAATCTGCTCTTGCTCGGCGCGGTCGTACATGCCCCGGGCCGACAGGGTAGCCAGCAGATAGGGCTCCAGGCCCATCGGGCAGGCATCAACACACTTGCCACAGCGTATGCAGGCTTTCACCTGTCCGCGGTGGGCATCGGCACCGCTCAGCACGGTCACCGCATTGGTGCCCTTGCACACGGGAACGTCTAAAGACACCACGGCCTTGCCCATCATGGGCCCGCCAGCCAGAACCCTGTTGTCGCCGTCCGGCATGCCGCCACATAGCTCTACCAAGTTGGCAAAGGGAGTTCCCATGCGTACCAGGTAATTGGCCGACTGGCTCAGAGCCTGTCCCGACACGGTAGTATAACGCTCAAAGAGGGGCTTGTGCTTCATCACGGCCTGATAGACGGCATAGGCGGTGGCCACATTCTGCACGATGGCGCCCACGTTGACGGGAATGGCGGGCGGAGCGGGCACCTGGCGGCCTATGACGGCGTCAACCAACTGCTTCTCGCCTCCCTGGGGGTACTTCATCTGCAGCGGAACCACCTGCACACGTGGGTCAGCGGCCGTCTTCTCCTGCAACAGGGCTATGGCCTTGGGCTTGTTGGCCTCGACACCTATATAGCCCCGCTCTACATGGGCCGCTTTCATCAGCAGGTCCAGGCCCACCAGAATTTCGTCGGCATGTTCCATCATGAGCCTGTAGTCAGACGTAATGTAGGGTTCGCACTCCACTCCGTTAAGTATCACGCACTCTGCCTTGGCCGTAGGAGGCGGACATAGCTTGATAAAGGTAGGAAATCCGGCTCCGCCCATACCCGTTACGCCTGCCCACTTAATCTGCTCGACGATAGCCTCGGCTGTCAGCTCCGGGTGAGCGGCCAGGGTCTCCAGGGTGTCGGTCCGGTCTATGCCAGGTTCCCACTCGTCGCCCTCCACCTTGACTATGATGGCTGGCTTGCGGTACCCGGTGGCGTCAATGGCTGTGTCTATCTTAGCCACCGTACCCGATACCGATGAGTAGATGGGTGCCGACACAAAGCCGCCGGCCTCGGCCAGCAGGGTGCCCACCTTGACGGTGTCGCCCTTCTGCACTACAGGTTTGGCAGGGGCTCCGATGTGCTGCGAGAGGGGAAATATGGCCTGGGTGGGCAGTGGCGCTGGTCGCGTGGCCACCTCGGCCGCTATCTTGTGCTCGGCGGGATGCACGCCGCCTATCTTAAAGGTATGTAGTTTCATGCTTCAGCCTCCTTCTTCTTCACTACGGGAAAATTTACTTTGACTATGGCACCTGTAGGGCACTCTGGCACACACTTGGTACACATCCGGCACTTGTTATAGTCTATGTATGAGAGATTACCGGTTACCGTTATGGCTCCGAACGGGCACACCTTCTCACACTTGCCACACCCTATACACGCGGCCTGACAAGCCTTGCGGGCCACGGGGCCACGGTCATGGTTTACGCAGCGTACATACACGCGGCGGCCCTTAGGTCCTTTCTTACGCAGTTCGATGATGTGGCGCGGGCAAGCCTTGACACACCCGCCGCAGCCTATGCACACGTCCTCGCTGACCTCGGGGAGACCCGTTTCGGGGTTCAGCACGATGCCACCGAACTGACAGGCCGACACACAGTCGCCACAGCCCAAGCAGCCATAACCACAGCCGGTCTCGCCAGCCGAGGAGGCGTTGACGGCAGCACATGTGTGCAACCCCTCGTACACAGCTACCTGCGGGCGGTTATCACAGGTTCCATTACAACGTACCACGGCTACCATGGGGTCGGCAGCCACTGAGGCCATGCCTAACACATCGCTTATCTTAGCCATGGCGGCATCGCCACCCACGGGACAGCGCAGTCCGTCGATGCTTCCGGCATCAGCCCCCTTGACCAGGGCCTCGGCCATAGCGGCACACCCGGCAAAGCCGCAGCCTCCGCAGTTGGCACCGGGCAGACACTGCTGCACATCCTTTACTCGTGGGTCTTCCTTGACAGCAAACTTGCGCGATACGGTGTACAGCACCACTGCTGCCAGCAGCGCCACTCCGCACAGCACCATCACTGCCACTAAAATGTAGTTCATATCATTCATGTTTTGTACTTTCGATGTTGAAATGTACCTTCCGGCCTATCCAGTGACGGCACAGGTACACTACAATATAATAAGGTATAAGGGAGAGGAGCCCTATACCGGCCGACAGGTGCTCAGCCAGCCCCAGACCATAACGGGCCGCGGCAAAAAGACCGACCAGTACAACAAGCGGAAACCCAAACCCTACCCACAGAGCCAGCTGTATGGCCGACACTGCGGTAGATATGCGTACATGGTCGCCCACCGACAGGCCATCGGTACTCTTGGCCGTCACGGTGATTACATTCGTGCGACACTCAGCGGCATTACAGTGGCCCGACAGGGAACACCCGCCACAGGCCGATGCCCGCAGCACACGAACCCATACACGCGAGCCCGCGATCTCTGTCACTATACCTTCCTTGGTTATTACACTGCCCATAGGCAAAATGCTTGTTTCTGTCGATGCAATCTGCCCACTTCCAGAGGTCATCTCTAATGGGCATACCATGTGCAAAAGTAGTCAAAAAAAATGATTTAGACGTCACTTTTTCGGCCAAAATAAGTATGGCTACCCGCTTTAAAGTTTTTTAGACCATCGCATCCAACCAAAACACGCTAATTATGGGCACCGGAGTCAAAAAAAACAGATTTTTCTTTGCTCTTTAGCGCGCAAAGCGTATCTTTGCATAAGATACAATAATCATTAAATGAGTCTACCTCTATGAAAGCAACAGAACAGACGGTACAGCAGATAGAGCGTGCCATCAGAAAGACAGCAGAGAAATTCCCGGCCGACAACGAGACATCTGCCATTACCGACATTCACGTTCGCGTGTCGCCAGACAGCGGCGAGCTGGTCACATTCGACGACGATGACCAGGAAATAACCCGCTGCGTGGTCGAGCAGTGGATAGAGTGTACCGACGCAGATTTCTTTGCGCACGTCACAACGCTTCTTACCAACATACTCAAGAAGATGAGCGATACGGTAGACGCCATGGGCATTATGAAGCCTTTCAGCTTTGTGCTCGAGGATGAGGAGCTCAACACCATAGCCGACCTGTACATGGCAGATGACGACACCGTCATCATTGGCAACGATCTGATGACGGGCCTGGACGAAGACCTCGACTCCTTTTTTGACAAGCTGATGAAGGAAGACTGACCGCTACCTTTCCAGCAACCATCATAAAAAAACATTCGCAGTGGCCACGATGGCCGTGCGAATGTTTTTTTGTTATAAATGGTACCGCCCGTGGCGGCAAGTGTTCAATCGTTCTCCGGGCGCAGCTTGCGGACAGTGATACCAGCCTGCCACATCTCCGTATTGCGCATGGCCTCAAGCTCCTTGTTAAGCTCATCGCGGTAGTTGGGCTTCGAGTTAGAGTCAATGGATATCTGTGCCTCGTTGCCAGTCTTCACCGAGTAGTAAAGCCACTCCATGACGGGCTTAATGGCCGCTCTGAAACGTGGGGCCCAGTCGAGTGCGCCACGCTGAGCCGTCGTTGAGCAGTTGGCGTACATCCAGTCCATACCCTTGGCACCAAAGAGCGGAGCCAAGCTCTGCGTGAGCTCCTCAACGGTCTCATTGAAAGCCTCAGAGGGTGAGTGGCCATTCTCGCGAAGCACCTCGTACTGCGCCTCAAGCAGTCCCTCGATAGCCCCCATCAACGAGCCGCGCTCGCCGGTAAGATCTGATGTAGCCTCGCGCTGGAATGTAGTCTTAAAGAGATATCCGGCGCCGATGCCGATACCAAAGGCGATGGTCTTCTCCTCTGCCTTGCCCGAGGCGTCCTGATATACGGCATACGAGCAGTTCAGTCCGCGTCCCTCCTTGAACATGGTGCGCAGCGAGGTACCCGATCCCTTAGGGGCGACCATGATTACATCGACATCCTTAGGTGGCACCACGCCCGTGCGGTCGTTCCAGTTGATGGCGAAGCCATGTGAGTAGTACAGCGTCTTTCCGGCAGTCAGGTGAGCCTTGATGGTGGGCCACACGGCTATCTGGCCAGCGTCAGAGAGCAGCATACACAGGATGGTGCCACGCTTGGCGGCCTCATCGATAGAGAATAGCGTCTTGCCAGGCTCCCAACCATCGGCCACAGCCTTCTCGTAAGTCTTGCCAGGGCGCTGCCCGACGATAACGTTGAACCCGTTGTCGCGCAAGTTGCACGCCTGACCTGGGCCCTGTATTCCATATCCTATAACTGCAATGGTTTCATTCTTCAACACTTCACGTGCTTTCTCCAAAGAGAACTCCTTACTGGTAACCACGGTCTCGGTTACTCCTCCAAAATTCATTTCTGCCATAATCGTAAATGTTTTACTGGCCCGTGGTGGCGGGCCTATTGGTTATACATAATTTATTCGTTGTCTGTAATCATGTCGGCCAGCGCCTCTTCTTTACTGCGCGTCACGGCGATACGTCCGGAGCGTGTGTACTGGAGCATGCAGTCGTAGATCATCAGCTCGGCGTGCATGGCGGCTATGTCCTCGGGCACCCCCGACAGCAATACGGTGCAGTAGGTGGAGTTTACCTCTAATATGCGGGCTCCGCAACGGCGTATGGTACGCGACACGTCGGGATTGTCCATCACGGCCGAGGTAGCTATCTTGAACAGCGCCACCTCGTGTATGAACAGCTGACTATCTACGTAATAGTCCGCCTTGATGACATCTATCTTCTTCTCTATCTGCTGCGTTATCTTCTTAATCTCGTGCTCGGTGCTCCAGGCGGTAATGGTGTACTTGTGTACGTTACGCATATTGGACGCCGAGACGTTCAGGCTCTCTATGTTGACCTGCCTGCGGGTGAACACAGCCGTTATCTGATTGAGCACACCGGCTATATTCTCTGAGTAGACCAGCAGGGTGTACAGTTCTTTGTCTTCCATCATGGGTGTGGTTGTTTATAGGTTTACCTCCAATATCATCTCGTCGACGCTGGAGCCCGGGGTAATCATGGGCAGTACATTGTCTTCTTCCTTGACTGCACATTCCAGCAGATACGGCCCCTCGGCCGACAGCATCTCGGCCACCCGGGCCTTGAGTTCGTCGCGGCCAATGGCCACGCCGTAACCTATGCCGTAGCCCTGACAAATAGACTGATAGTGGGGGTTAAGCATACGGGTGAAGGACTTGCGGCCATGAAAGAACATGTCCTGCCACTGACGCACGTTACCGAGGTAATTGTTGTTAAGGAGTATCATCTTGAGCGGCAAGCGCTGCTCCATGATGGTGCCCAGTTCCTGGATACTCATCTGGAAGCCACCGTCGCCCATGAAGAGGCATACCTGGCGCTGGGGAGCACCCAGCACGGCACCCACGGCTGCGGGCAGGCCAAAGCCCATGGTTCCCAGTCCGCCGCTGGTTACTACCGACCGGCTGTGGCGGTACTTGAAGTAGCGGCACGACATCATCTGGTTCTGGCCTACATCGTTGACCAGTATAGCATTGGCCTGCGTCTGCTCGGCCACCTCATTTATTACCTCGCCCATCAGCAGCGGGCCCTCAGTGGGATGGATGGCACGCTCTATGACCTTCTGCCGCTCCATGTCGGCATACTTGGCAAACGAGCCGATCCACTCTGTGTGCCTGGCCGGTTCGAGCCTGTCGGTTATGGCGGCCAGCGTCTGCCGGCAATCGCCTAACACGGCGACATCGGTCTTCACGTTCTTGTCTATCTCGGTCACATCGATGTCCAAGTGTATCACCTTGGCCTGGCGGGCATACGTGGCCAGATTGCCCGTTACCCGGTCGCTGAAGCGCATACCCACGGCTATCAGCACGTCGCACTCCTGTGTCTTCATGTTAGGCGCGTAGTTGCCGTGCATACCCACCATACCCATATTGAGGGGATGGAAAGTGCTGAGGGCCGACAGCCCCAACAGGGTACGGGCCGCGGGAATGTCGGCACGTGCCAGGAAAGCGGCCAACTCGGCCTGGGCACCTGCCAACTCCACTCCCTGCCCCACCAGGGCTAACGGGCGCTTGGCATGGTTGATGAGTTCGGCGGCCTGAGCCACTGCCTCGACCGAAATAGTAGGATAAGGATGATACGACCGCAGCGACACATGGTCTACGGGCTTCCACTCGGTGAGCCCTTGCTGAGCATTTTTGGGGAAATCGAGAACCACGGGACCTGGCCTACCGCTGCGGGCTATGTAGAAAGCCTTGCTTACGGCCCAGGCCACATCGGCAGCCGAACGTATCTGGTAACTCCACTTGGTAATGGGCTGCGACATGCCCACGAGGTCTACCTCCTGAAAGGCATCGGTACCCAGAGCGGCCGTGCTCACCTGTCCGGCTATCACCACGATGGGCGTAGAGTCCATCATGGCATCGGCCACACCGGTAATGGTATTGGTGGCTCCGGGGCCACTGGTAACCAGGCATACGCCCACCTTGCCGCTCACGCGGGCATAGCCCTCGGCGGCATGGGCTGCGGCCTGCTCATGGCGCACCAGTATGTGGTCGAACGCCTTGGTGGCTCCGCGGGTGTAGTCGTACAGCGCATCAAACACGGGCATGATGGCGCCGCCTGGATAGCCAAATATGGTCTTTACGTCCGCTGCCTGGAGCGAGCGCATGAGTGCCTCGGCACCTGTAATACGTTCACTCATAAGCGTACTCCTCCCATATCAGCCGAACTAACGCTCTGGGCGTAGTGGCGCAGAGCCTTGCTAACCTGGCGGTCGCGGGTCAGTGGGAACGGGCTACGGGCTGCCAACTCGTCGTCGCTCACCTTTATATTAATACTACGGTGGGGTATGTCTATCTCGATGATGTCGCCATTGCGCACCTTGCCTATGGGGCCGCCAGCAGCGGCCTCGGGCGATATGTGGCCTATGCTCAGACCGCTGGTGCCACCCGAGAAACGGCCATCGGTAATGAGGGCACACGCCTTGCCTAAGTGCATACTCTTAATGTACGACGTTGGGTACAGCATCTCCTGCATGCCAGGGCCTCCCTTGGGGCCTTCGTACAGGATAACGACACAGTCGCCGGCATGGACACGGCCGCCCAGGATACCCTCGCAAGCAGCTTCCTGCGAATCGAACACTACAGCCGGCCCGCTGAAGTGCCACAGTTCCTCGTCTACGCCAGCCGTCTTGACCACACATCCCTTAGGAGCCAGGTTGCCAAAGAGCACAGCCAGGCCGCCATCACGGGTGTAGGCGTGGGCCAGGTCGCGTATGCAGCCACCTGCGCGGTCGGTGTCCAGGGTGTCCCACTCGCAGCTCTGGCTACCCATCTGGGTAGAGAAGCGGTTGCCGGGGGCCGAACGGTAGATGCGCAGAGCCTCGGCCGTAGGCTCAGGGGTACATATAGAGTACTGGCTCACGGCCTGCTGCAGCGTCAGTCCATCTACCCGCTGTGTAGAGCCGTCTACCAGTCCACCGTGGTAGAGCTCGCCCAAGATGCCTAAGATGCCACCGGCACGCCCGCAGTCCTGCACACTGTACTGGGCCGTGTTGGGGGCCAATTTACACAGACAGGGCACCTTGCGGCTCAGCGCATCGATGTCGCTCATCTTGAAGTCTACCCCACCCTCGTTGGCCACGGCCAACAGGTGCAGGATGGTGTTGGTAGAGCCTCCCATGGCGATGTCGAGCGACATGGCATTGAGAAACGCCTGTCGGGTGGCGATGCTGCGGGGCAACACCGAGACATCGCCCTCTTCATAATACTTCAGCGCGTTCTTCACGATGAGCCTTGCGGCGTCGCGGAAGAGTTGTACGCGGTTGGTATGAGTGGCCAGTATGGTGCCATTTCCGGGCAGCGAGAGGCCGATGGCTTCGGTAAGCGAGTTCATGGAGTTGGCCGTGAACATACCCGAGCAACTGCCACAGCCCGGGCAGGCACACTGCTCTATGCGGGCCACGTCCTCATCACTCACGGTAGGGTCGGCACCCTTAACCATGGCTGTGATGAGGTCGGCGTGCTGCCCCTGCCAGTGGCCGGCCTCCATGGGGCCTCCGCTGCAGAACACCGTAGGTATGTTGAGCCTCATGGCGGCCATGAGCATACCGGGGGTAACCTTGTCGCAGTTAGATATACATATCATGGCATCGGCCTTGTGGGCGTTGACCATGTACTCTACCGAGTCCGCTATGATGTCGCGCGAGGGAAGCGAGTACAGCATGCCGTCGTGACCCATGGCGATACCGTCGTCTATGGCTATGGTGTTAAACTCAGCAGCGTAGCAGCCCATGGCCTCTATCTCGTGCTTAACTATCTGCCCTATCTCATGGAGATGGGTGTGCCCGGGCACAAACTGTGTAAACGAATTGACAATAGCAATAATGGGCTTGCCAAACTGTTCGGGCTTCATTCCGGCTGCCACCCACAGGGCCCTGGAGCCGGCAAAACGGCGCCCCACGGTACATACCGAACTTCTCAACTTTTCTCCCATACTTTATCTTTTTACCTCGGCACCCACTATGGGTGCCACTAATAATCTATTGGTTATCTCTTTATTAATGCAAAGGTATAAACTTTTATATAATAAAAAGAAATAAATTGATAGTTTTTTATTGTATTTGCACACAAATTGTTACCGTGTGCATAACTATTGCTTTCAATTTAACAGTAATTGGTCTTTTCTATGTTCTTGACCATTGACAGCTCCAGCCAAAGACTGCAAACGGCTATCCCGAACCTCTGGATGTATATCCGGAAGTTCAGGATGGCCGTCCATAGCCTTCGGACGGAGCCCGCGGTGAGCTCCGCAAATGCAGGAGTCAGAGTTTGACCTTGCGCTTGGCTCCTTTGCTCTCGTTGCCCACACGGTCCAGGGCGGTAACCACGTAGGTGTACTTGTCGCGACCCTCCTGGTAAGGCAGGCGATAGAAGGGGTCGTAGGTAATCTTGACTATCTTACTGGCATCGTTCAGGTTGACGCGCTCGCCACGGCCAAAGCGGTAGACAACATAGCGGCGGGCCTCGTCGCCCCAACGCCTGCTCTTGGGCTGCTGCCAGAAGAGCATGTAGCCGTCCTCATTCCACACCGTACTCACCTTGCGGGGCTTCTTGGGGGCGTGGTTGTCCAGGAAAGGCATGGCCGGGGGCAGCGCGGGGTGGCTCCAGTACACCTTGCGAAGCAGTGTGCCGTAACTGCCCATGTCCTCGGCGGCCACCTTGGCGTACCACAGCACCGTTCCCTGTACATTGGGCAACTGGCGGTGCAGCTTGAACTTGGCCGCCATCTGGTGTGTGGCCGGGTTGGCCGGGTCTGGATATTTCACGGTATTCTCTATGCTCTCGCCGATGAAGAGTGGGCGCGCCGCCATGTGCTTGCTCCACCAGCGTATCAGTGTATCGTAGTCGGCCAGCTTGTGCCCTATCTGCCAGTACAGCTGCGGCACGCAGTAGTCTACCCACCCATTGTTTACCCACAGCAACACGTCGGCGTACAACTGGTCGTAGTTTTGCAGGCCGTTAGTGTCAGACCCTATGGGAGCGCTCTTCTTGTTACGGTAGATGCCAAAGGGCGACACGCCGAACTTAACCCATGGCTTGAGACGGTGAACGTGCTCGCCCATCTCCTTAATAAACAGGTTGACATTGTAGCGGCGCCAGTCGCCACGATCCTGTATACCATTATTATATAACTGGTACTCGCGGTCATCGGGGATGGGACGGCCGCCATCGGGATAGGGATAGAAATAGTCGTCAATGTGTATGCCGTCGATGTCGTAGCGGCTCACTATGTCGTCTACGACCGAGAGGATGTAGTCGCGGTTCTCTTTCAGGCCCGGGTTGAGCACGTACAGGCCGCCATACTCGAAGGCGCGCTCAGGGTGGAGCGACAGGATGTGGTTAGGGGCCAGCCGAGTGGGGCTCTTCATGCGGGCGCGATAAGGGTTAATCCATGCGTGGAACTCCATGCCGCGCTTGTGACACTGGACTATCATCCAGGACATAGGATCCCAGTAGGGATTAGGTGCTTGGCCCTGCACACCGGTAAGGTAACGGCTCCAGGGTTCAATCTTGCTCGCGTAGAGGGCGTCGCACTCGCCACGCACCTGGAAGATAATCGCGTTGACACCGTCTTTCTCCAGTTCATCGAGCTGATGGGTGAGCATCCGTTGCACTTCGGCCGTCGATTTGCCGAGGTACATACCGTTAACGCACTGCATCCAGGCTCCCCTGAACTCTCGCTTGCCGCCATCGGCCAGCATCTGGCCCGGCGCAAGCAGCCACAACAGGGCTGCTAATAGCAATAATGTCTTTCTCATAAGTAATTGCAAATTTAATTAAAATCTGCGAATTACAGGGCGCTTGTAATAAAAAATGTAGGGACACTCGCCCATTTAGTCCTGCCCCCTTCCCTGACAGTTAGGGCACGCGGGAGTGTGCCAGCAGGGACGGCCACATCACTACTAATAGGTATTTTCATTGAAAAGGGCCAAAAAAACATGGCTCACCATGTACTATAAAAAAGGAAATATCGTAATTTTGCAAGCAGAGATGAACAGACTGGCGTCAAAGGACATGGATATTATCAGCATGCTGCACACAGACCGGGCGGCAGGCTTCCGCATGCTCTTCGACGCCTACTATATGCCGCTCTGTCTCTACTCCCTGCAATTTACCGACGACTTTGACGCTACCGAGGACATCGTCCAGTCGTTCTTCGTACACTTCTGGAAAACACGGCGCGACCTGCTGGTAGGCACGCAACTATATCCCTACCTCTTTACTGCCATACGCAACAACACACTGACCTATCTGAAGAAGACAGGGGGCATAAGCCGGATGCCAGAAGAGATGCTGTGGTGATAGCCGCATGTGCCATAGACCACAGCGCAGCGGCTCAGAACGGGCCCGACCTGAGCAAGGCCGACTTCGAGTTTGGCGGCATGAGCACAGACAATGCCGATGTGCCCAACCTGAAGCTCGTCTTCTCGTTTAATGCCAACACCAAGGCCGTAAACCTCACCAATGGCGGCGACGCAGGCATCGTACTCATCTCACAGAAGAACGGCAGCCATCTGACGGCCAGCGATGAGAGCACATACGTGTACGCCAACGGCAAGACTACGGGCAGCCGCTATCTGCCTTTCAACACCTACTATGCCATGGATGCCGTAGAGATACTGAAGACCAAAGCCAACGGTACGGAATACACCATAGATGCCACACGCAAACGTCTGAGCGACACGCAGGATGCCAGCTATGTGGTAGCCAATGTCAAGATGAACAAGGATGGCTACGTGGCTTACCGGCGCACGGCACTGAGCCACGACGGAGGGGTGATGCTGTACGACACGAACAACAGCAACACCGACTTTGAGGTATCTAACACCATCGGGGTAAAGGCTTACGACACCCAGATATGGGGCACCACTGTGGAGACGGTAACCGTGCCCGAGTCGGGCTATCTGCCCTTTAACGCCAAGGGCTACTTCTTCACCGGCAAGGACCTGTACATAACCTATGTATCTGTATCGGGCGGCAAAGTGAAGTTTAACGGTTATGTGGGCAACACCGTCATAGCCAACAACTCGCCCTACATCCTGGTGGGTGCTCCCGGAGAGCACCGCGTGTACTACACCAAGGCTCAGCGCAGTCTGGCCTCGGCGGGAGCTGACAACTGGATAGAAGATGACGACGAGCACTACTCGGCAGGCGTGTTTACTAACAGCAGCAACATCAAACGCTATCCCATGAAGTTGGTCAACAAGAAAGACAACGTACGCTTTGTGCGCGATATGGTCGACGACAATCCTAAGAGCATGAAGATAGACCTGGAAAGAGAGGGACGGTTCTTCATATACCTGAACTATCTGAACGAGAAAGAGACCTGCATAGCCTGGGGAGGCGTAACCCCTGACGAGGTGATAACGGGCATACACACCCCGACCACTGGCACCACGGCACGCAAGGGCACTTATACCCTGCAGGGTGTCAAGGTAGAGGGTACACAGCTTCCGGCCAGCATATACATACGCGATGGCAAGAAGGTAGTGATAAGATAAGCCATTATAATAAGGTATAACCACAACCCGACCATAGATATGAGACTATTAGCACTACTATGTATAGCACTTAATAGTGAACCACGACACCCAGCTACGTGCCGACGTGCTCAAGGCCAAGATAGACTTTCTGGACAGCTGTCGGCAACGGGCCACCGGAGTGTCGCGGTCGGGCTATGATGTGCGTATCAGTAAGCTGAGGAATGTATATCTGCGCTCAATGGGCGAGATACAAGGCGTAAGGGCCACTGGGCTGGTGGCGCAGAAGCGGGCAGAAGACCTAAGGCTGCGACAATGGATAGACAGCGACCCGCGACGACAGCAGCGCTATGGGGCACGGCTCATAGACAGGATGGACAGTGTGTACGCGAGGGTCACGGTATATAACCACATGGACGAGGCGTTTGACCAGTTGGTGGGCAGCGGAGCCGGCATCATCCCCTTTGCCGGAAAGTTTGAGAAGCTGATAGCCATAGACGTGGCCAAACGCAAGACGAGGGCCAGGGACATGGCCCGGGAGATAGCGGCCATACAGCGCAACGTGCGGGAGTTTTTTCCCGTCTATCAGTATGGCCGAGGACTGCGGCATGATGAAGACCGTGCTACCCTTCTACCTACGGGCAGTACCTCAGGACCTGCTGCCACAGGCACTGCGCCGGCCCGTGGACATGGACAGGCTGTACGCCACGTCTTTGCTGACAGACAGTGCCCGTCTGGAACGTTTCTTAACTGAAAGTATTGACAAGGGAACCGATCGCCTGGCCACCGACACGCTCTACCGCATCTGCCTGGACATCTATATCAACCGGGTGCAGCGCCAGACACGCGCGGCCATGCTCTGGCGAAGGCTCAACACCCTGCTGTACAATACATACATGCGTGCCAAACATGAAATGGGTACCAGAAGCATCGAGCCGTATGACGCCAACCACACGCTGCGCTTCTCTACCGGACGGGTAATGGACATAGGCTATATGGACGAGATGCTGGCGCGCACCGACACAGTGGTGCCTAAGTTCAGAAGACTGCTGGGGACAGCCACGCAAAGGACGATAGCCTGCTTTACCACCAATGCCGAGACAGCGGCTGGCAACAGCGGCAGCGCAGTACTCAATGCGCGCGGCGAGCTGGTAGGGGTCAACTTTGACCGTACGGCTGAGAGTACATTCAGTATCTACCGCAACGACCCACGGTACATGCGCAACATAGTGGTAAGCACTGACTACATACTGTGGGTGGTGCGCCATCTATCGCGCTCCCAGTACATCCTCGCCGAGCTCGGGGCGCAGTAGGGAGCTACGTCCACAGTTCCCGCACATGGCGCAGGTCGCTGAGTTGGCGTAACCGCTCTGTCCGCTCGGGGCTTAGCTTGCCCTGTCGGATAAGGCGCTGGTTGTACTTCCACCAGTTGAGCAGGCCGCGGTTCTCGGCCTTCTTCTTATTGGGCAACTGGTGGTGCTCCAGGACATAGGCCTTGAGCTGATCGTAGTTTTCTTGCCATCGCTGTTCGTTGGTTTTGCTCATACGGTTCTTAGTATTATGGGGATGATGGTTGCCCGTAGAGCCGTGACCATGGCCCTATCGGCCATGGCCGTAATGGGCGACACAGCCATATACCTTATTATATTAACACAGCACAGCCCAGGCGCCTTGAAAGCCCCTGGGCTGTGCGATATAGATGATAATGTATGTGGTAGGCCACTTAGAAACGGTAGGTGAGCGTAGCCATCAGCTGGTTGCGCTTGTGGCTCACCTTGGTGGCGTTAACCACGCAGTTGTTGTCAGGATTGGCGTCGCCATCGTAGCTCATAAATGGGTAGAAGTCGCCATCGGTCTGACTGTACTGGTAAGCCAGGTCTACGCTGAAGTTCTTGCTGGCCTGGAAGCCCAGTCCAAAGGTAAAGCGGTTAGTGTCCTTCCAGTTGGTATAGTCGGTAGAGGTGGCGTAGCCCACTCCGGGCGACTCGATAGAGCCGTTGCGGAAGCCACGTTCATCAAAGACGGCCGAGAGATAGTTGTAACCGGCACGCAGGGCCAGATTGGGCAGCAACTTGAGCTCGGCACCCAGTTTAAGGGTATGCACGCCCTTGAGGGTGCTCTTAGTATGACTGTTCATGGCATCGTCGCTACTGCTCGAGTCGTAGACATCGCCATACCAGGGGTCGTAATAGCTACCATCTATAACGCGGTTGTCGATGGTGCCGTAATCGGAGTACTCGTAGGTGGCGCCCAGGGCGAGGACATTGCTCATGGTATGACCTAAGCTGACGCCAAACTTCCACGGAGTATAGACACGGTAGTCGTAAGAGCAGTTGTTGTCAGAGTTGCCATTGCCAGCGGGGCTGTTGATAGTAAGAGCATTGGTACCGGTAAGACTGAGGTCGTAGAACACAGGGCTGTTAATGTAGACACCGATACGGAAAGGCGAGCCCTCGACCGGCAGGAAGATGGCGCCTACCTTGACATCAAAACCAGTACCGTCTATCTTCAGTTCCTCCCAGTTCGACGATATTGCCTGCTGTTCCAGGTTCTCTGTATAGATGCTGTAGGAACGGTAGTTGACATCGTGCAGACCTACGGTGAGGCCCAGGTACACACGGTCATTGATACTACCGCTCATATTGAAGTCGTACTCGCCGATATAGCCCTTCTGGTACTGACCGAAGAGGTAAGCCGTACCATTATAGTAGTCCATGGTCTTCTTACCATCCTCTCCTGTCTTCTCGAACAGTCGCTGGTAGTTGGCATCGACACCGTTCCAGCCCCACTCGCCCACTTTGTCGTACTTGATGGCCGAAAGCTTGCCTTGCGAGGCGTTGCTGAGTGCTCCGCCAGCAGACAAAATTTGGTCGAAGTTGCGACTCTTGTGATAGTTGAAACCGAGAGTAAGGCGCGACTGGCCCATAAACCTGACGGGGTAGACTATGCCTATCTGGTCAAAGCTGGCATTGGTCTGGTTGCCATTGATACGGACGCCGATGTCGCGATAGCGCAGGTCATTGCTCACGCCTGACTGCAAAACCAACCCACCGGTAAGGCTCACCTGGCCCTTACGCATCAGGCCGAGACCTGCCGGGTTGGTGCTGATAGTCGATATATCGGCACCCAGGGCCTCCATGGCGCCACCCATGCCCACGTAGCGCGCCGTGCCGTTGAGGTCGTTGTCAATGAGCTTAGTATCTTGATAAGTCTCCTGCGCGGCCACAGGCAAGGCCATCAGCGAAGCCAAGACCGCTACTACTATATATTTAGTATTCATATAATTGATTTTTTAAGGGTTTAACGATAAGAACAGGGCTTTTAACGGTGACCACCGCCAAAATGGCCGCCTCCGCCGCCACCTCCAACGTGTCCGCCACCGAAGCCACCGGATGGCCTGCCGCCACCGAACGAGCCACCGCCGAACGAGCCGCTGTTCATAGAGGGGCCATAGGTACGGTTGCCGAAGTTGGTAGGAGTCTGGCGGTCGGTATTGACGCGCTGGCCAAACTGGCGGTTACGGTCGTAGGACTGGCTGTTGCGCTGTACGGTATTGGTACGGCCACCAAAGGTAGTGGCGTTACGGCCGGCGTGACTCATGCCGTTGCCAATGCCGCCACGCGATGGGCCACCCCATGTACGTCTGCCGGCAAAACCATTAGACGGGCCATAGTGGGCCACATAGCCACCACCCCAGTAGCCAGGCCATCCCCAGCCACCATAATAATAGGGGTATCCCCAACCGGCATAGTAGCCGCCATAGCGATAGGGCCATCCCCAGCCGTAATAGTCATAATACCAGGGATCATACCAGGCGCTGTAGTACCAAGGATCGTACCAGGCCGAACGCCAGTATGGGCCAAAGCCCCAACGGTAACCATAGAGCCAAGGGTCGTAGAAGCCGTCCCAGCGACTCATGCGCTGGGAGTAAGCGTAGTCGCCGTCGACCATAGTGTCATAATACTTGCCGACAAAGGTAGTGTCGATATAAGCAGAGTCAGGGTACACGCCATTGCCTTTCTGGAACTGGATGATGTCATTGCCCTTGCCGTCAGAACCTATCTTCTGGTAGTGGCTCCAGTACTTGCCCCGACGGTTATACTCGTCTACGTCGCGGTTGCTGCCCACATAGTAGGCAGGCTGCTCAGAAGAAAGGGAGCTGTTGCTGTCGGTCTTCTTCTTCGGTGTGAAGTAAAGATCATCGTCCTGCGCCATCATAGCGACTGGCATTGCTCCGATGAGGACTGCAAGCAGAAAGATTTTCTTCATATTCATTCGCATAATTATTATCTCTACAATTTCCATAGTGCAAAAATAGCACCATTGCAGTTGCAAAATTAAGGAAAAACCCTAAACAATGGTAGGTTTTTCCCTATTTTTTATAAATTTGCAACCGAATTAGAAATGTTTAATCACCACTACGCGACACTATGAGATACCAGGCAGCTCACTTCTGCATACAATGCGACCCCTCGCTGATGCAAACTGTAAAAGACCTGATAGCCGATATGGCTGGCGAGGCCGGTTTTGAATCGTTTGAAGACACGCCCAGCGGACTGGACGGCTACGTACAGGAACAGCTGATGGACCGCAACGCGCTGGAACAGGCCCTGGCCGATTTTCCCATTGACGGGGTAACCATATCATATATTATTAATAAGGTGGAAGACCAAGACTGGAACCGAGAGTGGGAAGAGCAGGGATTTGAGCCCATCCGCATAGACCGCCGGATGATTATTTACGATGCCAAACTGCCTGCCCCATCGGCCGACAAGGACGCCATACTGATAGGCATCGACGCGCGACAGGCATTTGGTACGGGCACACACGAAACCACGCAGATGATAATAGCCACGCTGCTCGACATGAACCTACAGGGGCTCCGCACCTTAGACTGTGGTACAGGCACGGGCATACTGTCCATAGCGGCTGCCAAGTTGGGGGCCGCGGCCTGTGTGGGGTACGACATAGATGAGTGGAGTGTAAACAATGCGCGCCACAATGGCGACATTAATCACGTGGCACTGGACATAAGGTTAGGCAATGCCCGCGTGACCGACACGCTGACCACCCCCTTTGACGTGGTGATGGCCAACATAAACCGCAATATACTGCTGGCCGATATGGAGCGGTTCGTACGGGTGATGGCACCCAGTGCCACGCTTATACTAAGCGGCTTCTATCCTACCGACATACCCATGCTGAGCGAGCGGGCCACTGCCTTAGGTCTGCAAGAGACCGCCCGACACACGCTGGGCGACTGGGCCTGCTTAGTGTTAGGCAGAGCGTAGGCTGGCGACGGCGCTGTCAATACACGTCTTCCTTACTACCGATGGTAAGTTTCTTCAGGTCGTAGTAAGAACCATTATAAACATTGAAATCGACATACCCCTTGATGCCGGGAAGACGGCCGGCATCAGTATGTTGCCAGAATTTCCACGCACCCTTGTATTCTACCTTGGGCACATAGTAATGGGCTATCCAGTAAGGGTAGTCGTCAAAGACGGGAGCACTCAGGTAGCGCTCCTTGAACTTGTAGTATGTGTAGAGGATAGGTTTGACATGATAGCGGTCCTCTACAATGTGGAGCCAGGTAAGCACGTCGCGCTGGAAGTCATCGACCGACTTGTCCTTAGGTGCATGCTCGATGTCGAGGACAGGGGGAAGATCGCCCTCTTCAAGGCGGACCTGCTTGAGGAAGTAATAAGCCTGCTCGCGAGCCGAAGACTTGTTGCTCCAGAAGTGATAGGCACCACGGATGAAGCCATATTCGAGCGCGTTGTCAAAGTTGTCAGCGAAATTGGCATCCATACGACTCGCGCCCTCAGTAGATTTTATGATAATGAAGCGAAGAGGACAGCCACCAATCATGGCGTGCTGCAGCTCGTCCCAATCTATCTTCCCCTGATAATGAGAAATGTCGATGCCATGTATCTCGTAACCATCGGGATACTTAGAGTCGCCATAGAGGGCTCTCCAGCGAAACCCGGTGGGGCCGACAAAGAAATAATAGAACGCCCAGCAGTAGAGGACGGCCACGCAGAGACCACCAAGCCAGAAAGCCCACCGCGGCAGACGGCAACGGCTGAAGAGGGAGCCATGCCTACGCGATGAGCGCTTGCTACGGCCACGACGGCGACCGGCCGCCGGGCTGCGATATGTAGTCCTACGTTTCTCCATTCAAAAAAATGCACCGGTGCCCACTGCTCGCAGCGGGCCACCGGTGCATATATAATAATGTATAGTTACTCTCCCTGCTCCAAAGCCAGCGTGCGGGTAGTACGGTCGCACACAGAGGCGGGACCCCAGTACTGGATAGGACCGGGATAAACATAACAGGTCTCCTTGGCCCACTCATCGCGCTTCTCGGCGAACTTCTTGAAGGGCTTGCCGTCCAGTTCAACGAGCGCCTTGCGGATAACAGGCTTCATCTCGCCGTTGCGGCGCTCCATATTCATCATCATAGTGATGGGCACGCCACCAGCTTTCCACTCATCGGTAGAAGCAGTAGTATTCTTGACGATAGCCATGTAGCCGGTCTTGCCGTTGGCGATGAGTTGAACAGCGCTAACGCCCAGGGCGTAGCAGTAGTCGGCGTCAAAGTTAGAAGGAGCAGCGCAGCGACCCTCGTAACCGAAGAAGTGATGCAGGGCGGCAAACTTGCCGACGAACTTGCCTTCGGCCTTCCATTCTGCCAGCTTATCGGCCACCATATCTGAGATAAGTTTCTCGGTCTCTATGAGCGAAACCTGTACGTTTCCGTGCGGGTCGCGGTCCAGTGAGAGCTGGCGAGCCACGTCGGCGGGCAGGGTCTTGAACGTTTCGGCGTTGGCAGCGCTCAGGTGAGCCAGAATGTACTTCTTCTGCTCGTCAGTCTCCAGGTTCTTGTACTCATCTCCGTGTGCGGCGAGCAGGTCGTTGAGCTCGTCAATCAGGCGACCTATCGAGGGAATAAACTCGATGAGTCCCTCAGGGATGAGAACCACTCCGAAGTTGTTGCCAGCAGCTGCACGGTCGGCCACAGACTGAGCTATGCCCTCAACGATCTGGTTCAGCGTCATATCCTTCTTCTCTATCTCCTCAGAGATAAGACAGATGTTCGGCTGAGTCTGCAGGGCACACTCCAGAGCGATGTGTGAAGCCGAGCGGCCCATCAGCTTGATGAAGTGCCAGTACTTGCGGGCTGAGTTGGCATCACGCTCGATGTTGCCGATAACCTCTGAGTAAGTCTTGGTAGCAGTATCAAATCCGAAAGAGGTCTCTATCTGGTCGTTCTTCAGGTCGCCGTCGATGGTCTTAGGTGCGCCGATAACCTGTACACCGTAGTTCTTGGCAGCGTAGTACTCGGCCAGCACGCAGGCGTTAGTGTTAGAATCGTCGCCACCGATGATGACGATAGCGTTGATATTCAGCTCGCGGATAATCTCCAGTCCTTTCTCGAACTGGTCTACCTTCTCGAGCTTGGTACGGCCTGAGCCAATCATGTCGAAGCCACCCGTATTACGGTACTCGTCGATGATGTCGGCGGTGAGCTCCATGTAATTGTGGTCAACGAGGCCACCAGGACCCATGAGGAAGCCATAGAGCTTGTTCTCAGGGTTGAGTTTCTTCACGGCGTCGAAGATACCGCTGATAACGTTATGGCCGCCAGGAGCCTGACCGCCCGAGAGGATGACACCCACGTTGACTTTCTGGCTCTTGGCCTCATCGCCGGGTACAAACTCCACCAGGGGCATGCCATAGGTGTGGGGGAACAGTTTCTTGATTTCTTCCTGATCGCCTACGCTCTGTGTAGGTGCGCCTTCCTGTACCTTTACGGCACCCTGAAGGCCCTTTGGCAGTTTGGGCTGATATGCAGCGCGTTCTTTCTGCAAAAGACTTTTTTTCATTGTTACTTAGTGTATATGTTGTTATAAACTTCTTCGACAAGGATATTATCCCAGTGGTTCCCAAGGCCATACTGAAGACACAGGCTACCACAGCCCCGATAGTCGGAGCCGTCTTTAGCAGGCTGGAGACCGTCTTTAACGGGCTGGGAGCCGTCTTTAGAATCGTAAAGGTCGGCCTTTTCATTTCTCGCGTTGGTCAGTGGCTTGCCAGTGGCAGCCCTCAGCAGCGCTTTTTACCTTTTTACGCTTTTACCTTTTTACCTTTCAATGCTGGGAGCCATCTTCAGAAATGCCGGAGCAACCACACCCCGGACAGGGGGCACCTTTTCGGCTGCAAAGTTAGTCTTTTTAACTGACATATCGAAAGAAAAAAAAGAGAAAACGACTCCCCCATTTATTTTTTCCGGAAACTGCGCTTGCATTTACCTTTTTTTTCCTATCTTTGTCGAACATAGAGGTTTCCGCCACGCCCCCTACAGGCATGCTGACACCCTGCGCCACGGGCACAGCCCCCACGGGCAACCGGCAGGATGCTGACAGCCACAAGGCCACAACTCTGCCAACACTGGCAGATACGGGAGCCATACAAACACCTTATTAAAAAGTCAAAAACTATGAGTAGCAAAAGAGATTTGAAGCGTGCCATCCATGCTGTGTGTACCGAATTATTTGCCGAGTGTATAGCCACATCGCTCTACGGAGCCGAAAAAGACAAGGAGATGATAGACCCCATCTTCAAGTCGGTCATCAGCGTACATGCCGACTTCATCCGACGCGTATCGTTCCCAGAGCCAGGCATAGCAGCCAAAAAATATTACAAGTTTACCATCGATGAGTTTAACAAGCAGGTCGGCGAAATTATAGACCAGCTCAATAATCTCCATTAATACGTCAAGCCATGCTACAGAGACTATGTCGATGGATACTATATAAGCGCATGGGGTGGACCACGACCATCACCGTAGACCACCCCGCCAAGTTTATCATCTGCCTGGCCCCTCACACCAGCAACTGGGACTTCATTATGGGCCAGCTGTACGCCACGGCGACTGGCATGAGAACCAACTTCCTGATGAAGCGCGAGTGGTTTTTCTGGCCGATGGGCGCGCTGTTCAGAAAGATGGGCGGCATACCCGTAGAGCGTAGCCGCCACACCAGCATGACCGACTTCCTGGCCCAGGCAGCCACTAAGCGCGACACCTTCAGGCTGTGTATCACACCAGAGGGTACACGCTCGCTCGCCCCGGAGTGGAAGATGGGCTTCTACTTCATCGCCCTGAAAGCCCAGATACCCATCCTGCTCTACGCGCTCGACTATGAGCGGCGCGAGATACGCTGTACCAAGGCCATCATGCCCTCGGGCCATGTAGAAGAGGACATGCGCACCATCAAGCTATACTATAAAGATGTAAAGGGCAAGCGGCCCGAGCTCTTTACGATAGGAGAAGTAGAGTAAGTGATGTACCGCAGATGGATAGCCATCATGGCTGTAGCCCTGATAAGCGCCACCACCTCCATGGCGCAGAACGGGGTATTCGACGCTACTACACAGCGCCGGGTGGACAACTATTTTCTGAACTACAAGCTGCCGCGCCACTCCGGGTACCTCCAGGCGCGCCTGGCAGGTTACCACATAGACACCCAGGGGCACACCGTGACGCTCATGGCCAACGATGCCTTTGCCGCGCAGGACTTTACGCCCGAGAGTGTACAGAAGATTTATAAGAAGATAAGCCGCCTGCTGCCCGCAGCCTATCGCGACTACAAGTTGCGCATCGCCGTCAACGGAACCACCATCGACCTGCTGGCCACCGACCCTGACTATGACCAGGGAGGCACCACCCGCCTGTGGGGCCGCATCGACTACAAGGGCCAGCCATGGGTGCGCAACGTCTCCAGGCCCTACCCCATCAGCCGGGGCCTGTACAACCGTCACCTGACGGTCTACGCCAGTCATGGCCGCTACTACGACCAGCGCAAAGGGACGTGGAAGTGGCAGCGCCCCAGCCTGTTTGCCACCACCGAGGATCTCTTTACGCCCACGCTGGTGGTACCCTACCTTATACCCATGCTCGAACAAGCCGGGGCCAACGTGTTTACGCCCCGCGAACGCGACTGGCAGACCCACGAAGTGGTAGTCGACAACGACACCACGCCTCCCGGCAGTCGCTATGAGGAGATAGCACAGGGCGGTCGCCAGTGGCAGACCACGGCCGACCGTGGTTTTGCCGCGCGCCACAGCATCCTCACCGACGGCGACAACCCCTTCTGCGCCGGCACGGCCCGCATGGTGCGTACTACAAAGAGTAAGAACAAGATAAGCCTGGCCGTGTACACCCCCCACATACCCGAGGCCGGCCGCTACGCCGTGTACGTGAGTTATCAGACCCAGCGCAACAGCGTAGACGATGCCGAGTACATCGTGTGCCATGGCGGACAGGAGACTCGCTTCCGCGTCAATCAGCAGATGGGTGGCGGCACGTGGGTCTACCTCGGCACCTTCTACTTTGACCAGGGTTACAGCGAGGCCAACCGTGTGGTGATTACCAATCAGGCTTCGCACCGCGGCATCGTTACCACCGATGCCGTCCGCTTTGGTGGCGGCATGGGCAACATCCAGCGCGGTGGCATGGGCAGCGGCATGCCACGTGCCATGGAGGCTGCGCGCTATACCGCCCAGTGGTCGGGCGCGCCTTACAGCGTGTACAGCTCCAAGGGAGGGCTCGACGACTACAGCGATGATATCAATACACGTCCGCTGATGACCAACTGGCTCGCCGGAGGCTCCGTGTACATGCCCACGATGGTTGGCAGAATGGTGCCCATCGAACTTTCGCTGGCCGTACACAGCGATGCGGGCTTCACGTACAACGGCAAGGATCTGACGGGTACCCTGGCCATCTGTACGACCCACTTTAACGATGGGCTGCTCAGTGCCGGCATCCCGCGGACGGCGTCCAAGACACTGGCGCAGTCCTTGCTGGACGGCATAGCCGCCGACCTGCGCGCCAAGTACAAGACGTGGGCCATAAGGTACCTCTGGGACCGCAACTACTCCGAGACCCGCAACCCCGAAGTACCCTCGGCCATCATAGAGACACTCTCGCATCAGAACTTTGCCGACATGACTTACGCCCAGGACCCCAACTTCAAATTTACTATGGCCCGGGCACTCTACAAGAGTATATTAAAATACGTGGCAGCCCAGCATGGCACGCGCTATACGGTCCAGCCACTTCCACCCAGGCGCTTCAGTCTGAAAATGGTGGCACCCGGACGGGTGCAGTTGGCCTGGGAGCCTCAGACCGACCCTCGCGAGCCCACAGCCATGCCCACCTCTTATATAATATATACGGCTAAGGGCCGGCAGGACTTTGACAACGGCACCGTGGCCACAGGCCCATCGTACACGGTAGACATAGAGCCAGACAGGCAGTACAACTTCAAGGTGGCGGCCGTCAATGCCGGCGGCGAGAGTTTCACCACCGAGACGCTGTCGGCCTGGTACTCGCCCAAGGCCACCAAGACCATACTGGTGGTCAACGGTTTTGACCGGCTGTCGGCTCCGGCTGTCATAGACACGCCCGAGCGGCAGGGCTTTGACCTTGATGCCGACATGGGCGTATCTTACGGACTCACCGAGTGGAACGGGCGGCAGACCGACTTCAGCCGCAGCCGCATAGGCATCGAGGGTCCTGGCGGTCTGGGGTATGGCGGCGAGGAGATGGCAGGCCAGTTTGTGGCTGGCAACGACTTCAGCTATGTGGCCAGCCATACCGAGGCCATAGCCAGCAGCGGCCGGTACAATGTGGTGAGCTGCGGCAAGGATGCCGTCAGCCAGGGCCTGGTTAGTCTGGCCGACTATCCCTGTGTAGACCTCATCCTCGGGCTCGAACGGTTCACCCCCTACTCGCTTGAATACTACAAGACCTTTACGCCACAATGGCAGCAGCTACTGCGGTCGTACACCCAGCAGGGGGGCAACCTGTTGGTAAGCGGGTCGTACATCGGCTCGGATATGCAGGACGACCACGAGCGTCAGTTCCTGGCCGATGTGCTCCAGGTGGACTATCAGCCTACCGACAGCGTGAGCGCCGAGCCATCGGTCCATGGTCTGGGTGTCGACTTCAGCATCCAGCGCCAACCCAACAGGTACCACTACGCCGTCCAGCATCCAGAGATACTACACCCCAAGGCCCCTGCCTACTGCGCCATGCAGTATGCCAACGGCACCTCGGCCGCCGTGGCTTATCAGGGCACCACCTACCGCAGTTTTGTGATGGGTTTCCCTTTCGAGTGTATCACCTCGGGCACCACCCGCAACGCCCTGATGCAAGGCATACTGACATTCTTACAACCCCAATGATAACAACCAAAGACAGATAGACTATGTACAAAATTCAAGCAAACCCCACCGGAACCAGAAGCATAGACGTAAGCAGCGAGCATCTGGCCACCATCGAGAAGTACGCACTCCTGAACGGACTGGTAGACAGCACTGGCATCATAGACGAGGCCGTGCTGGACAAGCTGAAGTTCAATATACGCGCCATGCTCGAGTCTGAAGCCGGCAAGGACAAGGCCCTGCTCGACCTCTGCCTTGACGTGGTGTACAATAACAACATGAAGGCTTTCGGACTTAACCAGCTGGTAACCCTCTACCATGAGTGGCAGGCCCAGCGCGCCCACGCCGACAATGGTGAGGTAAACGCATAATACCGGGGCAGCCTTGAAAGAATATAAACTGACCGATTTTCTGCCCACGACCAAGAAGGAGTGCGAGCTCCGCGGCTGGGACCAGCTCGACGTTATCCTCTTCTCGGGCGATGCTTATGTAGACCATCCCTCTTTTGGCTCCGCCGTCATTGGCCGCGTCCTTGAGGCTCATGGCTACAAGGTTGCCATCGTCCCCCAGCCCGACTGGCACGGCGATTACCGCGACTTCAAGAAGTTGGGGCGGCCCCGGCTCTTCTTTGCCATATCGCCTGGCGCCATGGACTCGATGGTTAACCGTTACACGGCCGCCCGGCGTATGCGCAGCGACGATGCCTACACTCCTGGGGGGCGTCACGGCATGCGCCCCGACTATCCCTCGATAGTCTATACGAAGATACTAAAACAGCTGTTTCCTGATGTACCGGTGGTATTGGGTGGTATAGAGGCATCGCTACGGCGACTGACCCACTACGACTACTGGCAGGACAAGCTACTGCCATGTATTCTGTGCGACTCGGGGGCCGACTTGATTATATATGGTATGGGCGAGCGGCCCATTGTCGAGTTGTGCCGCCAGATGGACAATGGGGCCGACATAGCCACCCTGCACAGCATACCCCAGACGGTATACCTGTGCCGCGAGGATGCCATCCCGGGTGGCATCACCACCGACGACATCGTACTGCATAGCCATGAGGAGTGCCTGGCCAACAAGAAAGCACAGGCAGAGAACTTCAGACATATAGAGGAGGAGTCTAACAAGATGCACGCCCAGCGCCTGCTCCAGGCGGTAGGCTCGCGCTATGCCGTGGTCAACCCGCCTTATCCCCCCATGACCACGGCCGAGCTCGACGCGTCTTTCGACCTGCCATATACCCGCAGACCACATCCCAAGTACAAGGATAAAGTGATACCGGCCTACGAGATGATCAAGTTCTCGGTCAACATACACAGGGGGTGCTTCGGGGGCTGCGCATTCTGTACCATCTCGGCTCACCAAGGTAAGTTTATAACCTGCCGGTCCAAGGATAGCATCCTGCGAGAGGTCAAACAGGTCATAGAGTTACCTGGCTTCAAGGGATACCTGTCTGACCTGGGTGGGCCGAGCGCCAATATGTACGGCATGCACGGCAAAAACCGCAAAGCCTGCGAACACTGTAAGCGCCCTTCGTGCATCCACCCGCGCATCTGCCCCAACCTGAATACCGACCACAGCAAGCTGCTCGACATCTACCATGCCGTCGACGCTCTCCCTGGCATCAAGAAGAGTTTTATAGGTAGCGGTGTACGCTACGACCTGCTGCTGCATAAGACTGATGACGAGAAGATTAACAAGGCAGCCCGCGACTACACCCGCGAGCTGATATGCAAGCATGTGAGTGGTCGCCTGAAGGTGGCTCCTGAACATACGTCGGACAAAGTGCTGTACCTGATGCGCAAACCATCCTTCCAACTCTTCTACGAGTTCAAGCGCATCTTCGACCAGATTAACCGCGAGTGCAATCTCAAACAGCAGATTATCCCTTACTTCATCAGCAGTCACCCTGGCTGTCAGGAGGAAGATATGGCCGAACTGGCCGTGATTACTAAGGACCTCGACTTTCACCTGGAGCAAGTCCAGGACTTTACTCCTACTCCCATGACGGTTAGCACTGAAGCCTGGTACTCTGGCTATGACCCCTATACGCTCGAACCGGTCTTCTGCGCCCGTACTCCCCGTGAGAAACAGGCCCAGCGGCAGTTCTTCTTCTGGTATAAGCCCGAGGAGCGGCGTAACATAGAGCACGAGCTGCGCCGCATAGGTCGCCCGGAACTGATAGCTAAGTTGTATAACGGCCGGGGCTACTCCAACAGACACACGGCTTACGACGACCGGGCCATAGGCAGCCGCCCCGAGATGCCTAAGCGACAGGGCGACCGCCGACAGGGCAACAAGAAAGCCTCGTATAACCCCAACTTCAATCATGCAAATTGTAGAACAGAAAATAGTAGGCAAAAAAAGTCTGGCGACGTGCGAGGACGCCATCCTCGTAACTCCTGACTTTGTGGCCGTCATCGACGGCAGCACCAGCAAGACGGATAAAAGGATTAGCGACCACTATAGCAACGGCCAACTGTGTGCCCGCACGGTTGGCCACTGCATAGCCACCATGGACAGCGCCACCGACTGCCGCGGTTTCTGCCAGATGGTAACGCGCCAGGTAGCCGCGCTGTACAGCGAGAGCCAGCGGGCACAACTACAAGCACACCCCCATCTGCGGGCGACCGCTTCGGCCCTCATATACAGTAGGCTGCGCCACGAGGTGTGGCTGGTGGGTGACTGCCAGTGCCTTATAGACGGCCAACTATATACCAATGAAAAACCATCTGAACACGCCATAGCCCTGGAGCGGGCACGGGTGATAAGGCAAGCCCTGGACAGGGGCCTATATACGGTAGACGAACTGCGCCGACATGACTACGGGCGCGACGCCATCTACCAACAGCTCATAGACGCTACCCAGGGCCAGAACCGCGACTATGCCGTCATCGACGGTTTCGACATTGCCCTCAGCCATGTGCCCATCCTCGCCGGTGGCCACCACATGGTGCTGGCGAGCGACGGCTACCCCTGCCTCTGCGACACTCTTGCAGAGAGCGAGCGCCAACTCGGCAACCTACTACACAGCGACCCGCTGTGCATAGGTAGTTGCTGTGCCACTAAGGGATGGATGGAGGGTTCTAATTCGTTCGACGACCGCAGCTACGTCAGCTTCACGGTATAGGGCGTTACCTGTTAATCTTGATACGCAACCCGTCGTAAGCCAGGGTGAACCCTTGTGGCAGACGGCGACACACATCGGCATGCAGACCGATGTCGTGGTTCATGTGTATGAAGTAAGTAGAACGGGCACCAAGGCGACGCGAGAAACGGATGGCATCGCCGACCAGCATGTGGCTATGATGGGGCTTCTCCCAACGTAGCGCATTGACCACCAGGGTATCTACGCCCTCCAAAAGAGTAGCATCGGCATCCGAGATAGACTTCATATCGGTAACATAGGCCAACGGCCCAAAGCGGTAGGCCAGGATGGGCAACTTGCCGTGCATCACCTGAACCGGCAAGACCTCTACCTCACCCAACCTGAAGGCTTGGCGGGCCACCAGGGTATGCAGGTTGATTTTAGGAACGCCCGGATACAGTTTATCGGTAAAGCAGTAAGGCATGGCGCGCCTTACCCCGGCCACCGTGGCGGCATCGGCATAAATATCAGTATCACCAAAGGCCGAGAAAGGGCGTAAATCGTCCAGTCCACCGACGTGGTCATAATGAATATGAGTAAGGAGGACACCCGTAAGGGGGCCAAAGGGAAGCGACATGAGCTGCTGGCGAATGTCGGGACCACAATCTATCAGGATGCGGGTATCGCCACACTCCAAGAGGGCCGCCGTGCGCAGCCGCTTGTCACGGGCATCTGTACTGCGGCACACTTCGCAGGTACAGCCCAGGGTGGGCACCCCACACGAGGTACCCGTACCTAAGAAAGTAAGGGTCATGGGAACCGTCGCCATACGCATGTCACCTGTACTACCTGACATTGACTTCAGGGTGAATATCTATACCGAATTTCTGCTTAACATCGCGCTGTATGGCCTGGTAGAGAGCCACCACCTCGCTGCCCGTGGCACCACCGCGGTTAACGAGTACCAGGGCCTGACGGTCGTGTACACCCACATGGCCCACCGTACGCCCACGCCAGCCGCACTGGTCTATCATCCAGCCAGCGGGAATTTTCTCGGTGTGGTCGTCTATAGTGTAGTGAGGCATGTCTGGATACTGGGCATGGAGGCGCTCGTACTGCTCACGGCTCACCATGGGGTTCATAAAGAAACTACCAGCGTTGCCAAATACTTTGGGGTCGGGCAACTTGTCGCGGCGAATGGCCACGATAACGTCGCGCAGCTGCGAGGCCGTGGGGTGCTCTATATGCAGCTCTGCCAGACGGGCGCGGATGTTGCCGTAGTCCAAATGGGGAGTAAAGGAACGGTGCAGGCGATAAGTAACCGACGTGATGAGGTAATGGTCGCGCCACTCATGCTTGAACTTACTCTGGCGATAGCTGTACTGACACTCCTCATTGGTCATCTCCACCCTGCGGCCCGTGGCTATCTCCACAGCCTGTACCCTGACGATAATATCCTGAGCCTCGGCCCCATAGGCGCCGATGTTCTGTACGGCCGAAGCCCCCACCTCGCCCGGAATGAGCGACAGGTTCTCGGCCCCGTGGTATCCGTGGGCCACCGCATAGGCCACCACATCGTCAAAAGTGGTTCCGGCCCAGCAGTCCAGATACACCCCATCGGCATCGGTATCTACGGTACGTACAGCCACATCGAAGCGGCGCTCGGGGGTTATCACTGTACCGGCATAGTCGGCCGTGAGCAACAGGTTGCTCCCCTCGCCTATCAGCAACAGGGGCCTGTCGGTCTCGGCGAGCCCCCGGCAGACGAGCTGCGCTTCCTCAGCCGAAGCATACTCTAAATAACGGCGGCACCGGGCATCAATGCCAAAAGTGTTATGGCCCAACAGCGAGTAGTCTCTGATATCTTTCATCTGTACACGAGTATGAGTGGGTATGACGGCAGGGCTTGCGCCCCGCTTAGTAACTGAAACTGGACAGGCGCCACTTACCTTTACGGCGGTTGAAGGTCATTTCCATCTCCAGCCCGTTAGAGATACCGCGCACGGCGAATATCTTGTGGTTGCTCTCATGGTAATGCTGACCGTAGAGGATGTTATAAATGACACCCTTGGGGAAGAACGAAGGCTTAAAGGCCGACCACTGCTCGGGCATCATCGTCCCCGTGATAGAGCCGAAGTCGTCGTCGGGGTCGGGAGCCGTAAAGGTGACATTGGCGTCCAGGCTCCGCTCCTGGAATAAGCTATCTGTAGCGAAGCGCTTGTAGAAGAGCAGGAAACTGGAGTTGTACCCGTTCTTCACCGAGCGGTTAACTATCGACGTAAGCATCCACTTGCCATTGATACGGTCGAACACGTACTGCTTGACAGCCTCATTGGCCAGCACTATCTTCTCTACCACAACGTGGCTGACGGTCGTGTCCTTTACAATCTGCATCTGCTTGCGCGAGTCGAATATCAGCGTGTAATATTCTTGGCGCATGAAGAAGTGGTCTACCCTCCACTGACTTGCCGCGATGTGCCGCACCACCTTGCCTGCAGCATATACCGGCAGCGGGAACACTATGCGCTTCACCTGCAACTTCCGGTTGCCAGCAAAGTTAAAGAAGAAATCATCGAAAAGCTCATCGGCAGCCTTCGGCATAGGCTGCTGCTCTATCATGCTTTCCAGCGTATCTACAGCGGTACTGTCTACCGAGTCTGTAGCCGCCAGACTGTCTACCCCTGCCGGTTTCCTGTCCGAGCATGCCGAAGTAGAAAAGATAGTGACTATCGCCACCATCGCCAACACCATCAATAAGGCACACTTTCTCATGTCTGTATAAACATTAATAGTCTTCCAGGCCCTGTAAGCCACCTTATAATATAATAAGGTGTGCCCGGTCTCTCAAATCGCTGCAAAAGTACAACTTTATTTCGATATATTTTTTATTTTCCACCAAAAATATTACCTTTGCAGCAAATTAATAATATTTATACAATGATGATTATTGATAAGATAAATGCCTTGATGCAGACGGTAAGTACACTCAGTGCGGCAAATGCCGACGAGGTGGAGCAGCTGCGCCTGAAATACCTCAGCAAGAAAGGCGAGATAACCGCCCTGATGGCCGAATTCAGAGCCGTGCCCGCAGATATGAAAAAGGAAGTGGGCATGAAGATCAACGAGCTGAAGCAGAGCGTCCAGGCCAAAATCAATGAACTCAAGGAGCAAATAGATAACACAGAAGACACCAACAGCGACATAGACCTCACCTGCACGGCTTATCCCGTGGCCTTAGGTGCGCGCCACCCGCTTACCATTGTCAAGAACGAGATTATCGACATCTTCTCGCGGATGGGCTTTACGCTGGCCGATGGCCCCGAGATAGACGACGACCTCCATGTTTTCACCAAGCTCAACTTCGCCGCCGATCACCCTGCACGTGATATGCAGGATACCTTCTTCATCGAGCAGCACCCTGACGACGTTACCAAGAACATCTTACTGCGCAGCCACACCTCTGGCGACCAGTCGCACTATATGGAGAACCACCAGCCGCCTATCCGCATCATCTGCCCCGGCCGCGTGTACCGCAACGAGGCTATCTCGGCTCGCGCACACTGTTTCTTCCATCAGGTCGAAGGTCTCTACGTCGACAAGAACGTCAGCTTTACTGATTTGAAGCAGGTTCTCCTCACTTTCGCCCGCGAAATGTTCGGCCCCGACACTAAGATACGTCTCCGTCCCAGCTACTTCCCCTTCACCGAACCCAGCGCTGAGATGGACATCAGCTGCCACATCTGCGGCGGCAAGGGCTGTGGCTTCTGTAAGCACACAGGCTGGGTCGAGATACTGGGCTGCGGCATGGTAGACCCCAATGTACTCGAAGCCTGCGGCATAGACAGCAAGGTGTACACGGGCTACGCCTTCGGTATGGGTGTAGAGCGCATCACCAACCTCAAATACCGCGTCAGCGACCTGCGCATGTTCTCCGAGAACGATACCCGCTTCCTCGAAGAGTTTACTGCCGCTCACTCGTAATTCTAAGATACTTACTACAGACAACGCCAGACTGCCCGTCACTCCCGACGGTAGCCTGGCGTTTTGCATTAGAAAACTCCCCATATTGAAAGGTAAAAAGCAAAAAGGTAAAAGAGTAAACAAAACAGTTGGCGGAACCTCCTATATGAACCAATAGCCACCGCAAAAAATGAGATTACTGGTCTTTAGCTTTCTAAAGACGGCTCCCAGCCCGCTAAAGACGGCTCCGGGAAACGTAAAGGTAGATCTCCACGATTTCCGTGACCGACATTGACGTATAGGATGCCTACGCCAGTGCACTGTGAACACTTTTTACTTTTTTGCCCTTTTACCTTTTTACTTTTCAAGGTATCTCACATGGCCCTTGGAATGCTTAGGGGCCTTCACCTAACCCACATAGTGAGTGGCCAAGGCGAAGAGGTAATCGGACAAGCGGTTGAGGTACATCAGCACGTCATCGCCTATGACGTACTGACCCTTCAGCCCCCACAGGCGACGCTCGGCCGTACGGGCCTTGGTACGGGCCAGGTGAAGCGTGGCCTCAACCAGTGTGGTGCCGGGTACGACGAAGCGGAAGGGGGCATCGGCCGAAAGGCTGTCTATCTGCGCCTCCATCTGCGCCACCTCGTCAGCCAGACCGCTAACAGCCACGGCACCCGACGAGGCCACATGGCCCATCACCGCCATAAGCTGGTGCTGTATATGGGCCAACTGCGCCCGATGGGCATCGGCCTCGGCCATCTGCGCACGGGCCATACCCAACACGGCCACCAACTCGTCTATCTCGCCGTTGGCCTCTATGCGGCCATCGGTCTTGCTGACCCGCTCGTGGGCCAACAGCTGGGTGGCCCCGTGGTCACCCTGTCGCGTATATATCTTACTCATAGTTGTAAAGAGGTTATCGGCGCCGCAGTATGACGTAGAGTATCACCGGGGCACCTATCAGGGGCGTTACCGCGTTGAGCGGCAGCAGACCCGCAGAACCCGGCAGATAGCAGAGCAGTCCGCAGAGCAGGGTTATGGCGGCTCCCGACAGCATGGTGGCGGGCAGCAGCCGGCGCTGGTTATCGGTGCCCGTTACCAGACGGGCCACGTGGGGCACGGCGATTCCTATAAAGGAGATGGGACCGCAGAAGGCGGTCACCACGGCCGTGAGGCCACCGGCCAAGAACAGCAGCAGGGTGCGCGTGGGCCGCAGGCTTACGCCCATGTTCTGCGCGTAGCGTTCGCCCAAGAGCAACAGGTTGAGTGGTTTTACCATCAGCAGCGCCAGCAGCAGTCCGCACACCACCAGCAGCACGAACAGGGGTAAGAGCGATGGCGGCACGCCACCCAGGTCGCCCATGCCCCACACCATATACTGACGTACGCCCTGCTCGGTGGCCTGGTAGTTGAGCAGGGAGATGACCGACGAGGTGAGATAGCCTACCATGATGCCCACCACCAACAGCATGACACCGCTGCGCACCAAGGTGGAGCAAAACAGGATAAGCCCCATGACGGCCATGGCTCCCACCAAGGCTGCCATGACCAGGGCCATGCCCCCGCTCAGTCCCACGGTGGCTATACTGACGCTGCCCCCGGTGAGCAGCATGACCACGGCCACCCCTACCCCGGCACCCCCATTGATGCCAAACACATCGGGGCCAGCCAGGGGATTGCGGAACACGGTCTGCATGATAAGTCCAGCCGTGGCCAGACCGGCGCCACTGAGCGTAGCGGCTATGGCCTGGGGCAGACGCGACTCCAGGATGATGAAGCGCCATGCCTGGGGCTCGCCCTGACGGCCACAGAGTATGCGCACCACGTTGGCCCAGGGTATGGCCACGCTGCCTACGAGCATCGTGGCGGCAAACAGCAGCACCACGAGCACGGCTAACAGTATGTAAACTATCTTATTCAACCTGTTTATAGTATCTCAGTCCGCCGAGCTGCACACCAGGATGTATGAGCTGTACATAATCGCGCAGCAGATAATCGGGGCGGAAAGGTGTCTCCTCAAAAAAATGACATCGGCCCGAGTTGCAGCCATAGACATGGCCCTGGGACATGGCGCGCAGGGTGCGGTAACCCTCGTACTCGTCCAGCAGTTGGCTACGGGTAATGGGGGCACCCATGTAGACAAAGAGCCAGAGGTCGGCCGTGGCCGCCCGGTCTATCACCTGCTCTGGCGCCAGCGTGAGCGACCCGCTGTGGCGGTCGGCCTGCCACACATAGCGGCCGTGGGCATCGGCTATGAGTTGGCCGATGGTGCTGCGCCCGCCGGGGCAGTACCACACACTGCCCGTCTTGCGCTCGCAGAGCACCCTGCGGCCCACGGGCAACTGACGGGCCTTGGCCTTCAGGTGGTTGTAAGTGCTGTCTACCACGTGGAAAAGCGAGTCGGCCTGGCGCTCGCAGCCAAAGAGTAGCCCATAGAGCCTCATCCACTCGGCCCGGGCCAGCGGCGACGGCTCCATATAGTCGGCGGCCTCGATAATGGGTATGCCTAACTGCTCCAACTTGCCATATCCGCCGCTATTCTCAAACGGCGACACGATAATGGCATCGGCCCCGGCCGCCACCATCTTCTCTATAGACGGCGACATCGAGTTGCCACAGTCGGTAATACGCCGCTGACGCAGCCCCTGCCACACATAGGGTACCTGGATGTACTGGGCATCGCACACGCCGGCGATGCCGGCACCGGCCCCAAGCCACGTGAGCAACTGGCAGTGGGCCGTGGTGGTTACCACCGCCCTGCACAGTGGCTTTGTGATGTCGTACTGGCGCAGCACCTTGCCCCTGGCCCACGGGTTGCGTATCACCACGTGGGTGTGGTCGGCATAGCGTACCACGGTGAGCAGCGTGGCGTACTTGAAGCGTAGCGTGTCGCCTCCAGATGACGTATCTACACGATTGTTGCCACCCTGGCACGACACCAAGGCGGCAACAACACATAGCAGGCACCCTCTGCACAGGGTGCGTAGACATCTCATCGCGGTTAATTGTTATAAGGAACGGCCTTAACACCCATGTTGAAGAACACGGCACATGGGCCCACGCCGGTATTGTACTTATTGAGTTTGGCGCCAGCAGCACTGTACACCTGGACATAGCCATCGGCGCTATAGTCGGCATAGCCACCGTCACCGGCATTGTACGACAGCACGTAGAGGTTGCCCGTACCGGGGTCTACCTCGATGCCAGCAGGGCTGTACACGCCTTCAGAGAGGTGGAGCGGTGTAGTAACACCGTTAATGGCGTTAGCCGTAACGTCGCACACGCTGTAAGCGGGCGTACCATAAGGATCGCTGATGATGTAGAACTTGCCATCGAGCAGGGAGGCGTAGTAAGCGTCGGCCACCTTGCTGCTGGTCATGTTAGTAACGTAGCGGAGTGCGCTCTCGCCCTTTTCGACCGAGTTGGGCCACTCTCCCTCGTAGTAGCTCCAGTCCAGGACGTAGACGTTGCCATCAACAATGAACACCTTCTGTGGGTTGTGTATGCCCTGGATGGTGCGAGTATCGGCCCGGAACGTGTTAAGGTCTACAACAGAGATAGTACCGTTGCCGCGAGCGTAGTCAGAGTTGGCCACGATGATGGTGTTGCCGTAGCCAGCCAGTCCCTCGGGATAGGAACCTACCTTGGTCTTGGCCGTAAGGGCATAGTTGACCGTATCGACAGCGGCCAGGTAGCCACCGTAAGTGGTAAAGAACACATGGCCGTTGCCGGCGATGATATGGCGGGGCTCGGCACCCTCCTGAGCACCCATTAGGTCGGTGGTGCTAATCTTCTTGATGAGTTTGAGGGTCTTGCGGTTCAGCACCATGATGGCATTAGACTGGTCGACCACCACGTAGACCTTATCGCCATACACCAGTCCGTCATTGGGGACACTGCCTAAGCTCTGGCCGTCATTGGCCATGGCAAAAGCCTTCTGCTGTACAGCCCCGTTAGCCAGGTGGATGGCCGTGAGCGACCCGTCGATGTGACTGGGCATGTTACCAGAGTTAACGATGAAAGCATCATCGCTATACACCTCATAGCGGTACGAGGGGCCGTCATTGCTGTCATCGCATGACGTCAGGAACAGGGGCGCGCAGGCTATCAGCGCAGCCATTCTTACTAAATACTTTTTCATCTTCATTGTTATTATAATTATGTATCGTTATTTGTTGCATTATCGGTATGCTCGGCACCCCGGGCCGTGCCTCCCGGCGGGGGTGTCATAGTTGCAGTTTCAGCCCCAACCGCCACTGGGTGCGCGGCATGGGGTAACAGGCCACCAGCTCATACTGATGGGCCAGCACATTGGTAACATCGGCCCGCAGTTCAGCCTCACGGCCGCGCCAGCTAAATACGTGGTAGGCCGTAAGACCCATATCCCAGTAGCCGGCCATGCGGGTACCCTCGTAGTGGTTAGCCGTGGCCCAGCGCCCACTGGTGCCAGTGCCGTGGAGCGACAGGTTGACCCATGGGTTGGTCCATCCCACGGCGGCGCTCAGCGTGTTCAGGGGCTGATAGGGCAACTGCTTGCCATAGTTGGCCGATGCCCTGTCGGTGTGGTTGGCCACGCGCTGGTAGCTGTAGCCCGCCGACACGCCGACGGCCTGCCTGGCCGATAGGGTCACCGTGGCCCGTGCGCTGTAGTCTACCCCCAAGGCAGCCACGCGGCCCATATTGACCGTGCGCCATATAAACATATTGTAGGGCACGCCCACTATCTGATCGTGTACCCTGTTGATATAGCCATCGGCCGTCATGCGGGTCACTATATGCTGGCCCCACCCATGCTGCCACGTCAGCCCCACATTGTATTGCAGCGTTTTCTCGGGCTGTATGTCGGTGCTGCCGTAGTGATGGAAGTAACTCTCGTTGAAAGTGGGCACCCGGAAGATGTCCTTGAACGATGCCCGCAACAGCAGTGGCTCATCGGGCAGGAGCTGGTACGACAGCGAGAACGAGGGCGACCACCGACGCATGTCGCGCAGCGATGGCCCTCCGTGGGCCCGATTGATACAGGTGGTCCAAAGCAGTCGGGCCAGAGCCGTGAACCGTCCGGCCACATAGCGGGTGGCCACTGTCTGTAGCAGGGTGTGACGCCAGGGACGGCGGTCGGTGCTCAGCGTGCTGTTCAGGTTATTGTACACATAGTCGGCAGCATAGCTCAGCGCCCAGTGGTCGTCAGGCAGATAGAGCAGGGCACCCGAGACGTAGCCCTCGCGCTGCCAGTAGGTAGCGTCGTCGCGCCGGTCTACTAACAGGGTATCACGGTAGGCCGACGAGGCCCAGTTATACTTGGCGTTTACCTTGAAGAGCAGTCGGTCGTTGTGGCCCCGCCCCATCCAGCGCAGTTGGGCAAAAGCATTGCGGTCGCGTTCCTGCTGGCCACACACATTGGTATAGAGTCTGACGATGCCCGGCAGCTGGCGGTCGTTGTCATAGTAGTACAACTTGCCCCACAGCTGGTGGCGCTGACCTATACGCCAATGGGCGCCCACCTCGCCATGGCCGCTGTTCATGCGGCTGTTGGTACGGCGTTCATGGGTGGTCAGATTGCCGTTGCGCAACTTAAACGAGTAGTCGTTTTCGGCATAGGTGTACTCGCCTATGGCCGAGAGGGTAAGCCCAGAGCCCACACGCTGTACATAGCGCAGATACGGACTGGCATAGCCATACGAGCCTACACGCATCTGGGCCGTAAGGTGGGGCCGCCGGTCGGCCGGCATGTCGCCCAGGGCCTCTATGGAAAGCACCGCTGCCGAGGCAGCCTGTCGGGCGGGTATGAAGAGGTCATCGTTATCGCCTATGACCAGCTGGAGCGTCTGCACGTTATCTATCGAGTAGCGCGACAGGTCTATCTCACCGCCCTGTATCTCACTGAGCATCACACCGTCGTAACATACGCCGGTATGGCGGGCTCCGAAACCGCGCACCGATACTGTCTTCATACCACCGGCCCCTCCGTAGTCGCGCAGGGTCACGCCGGGCAGCCTGTGCAGGGCATCGGCCATATCCGTTACCCCCAAACGCAGCATGTCGACCCGCCCTATCAGTTGTACAGGAGCCGTGCTGGTCAAGGCACGTGCCGAGGCATCGCCCCTAACCACCACCCCTGGCAAGTTTCTTGTCCGGAGGGTATCAGGAGTCTGGGCCATAAGTGGCATGATGCCTCCATATAGCCATACGGCCACTGCGAGACCGATGTTTCTTATCACGTTATCTATCATTGTTATCCGGCATGTCGTCCCGTCCTCGCAGGGCGCACCCCATGTTATCTTAGCAATGGCAGGTATTCTGACTCACACCCTGCCAACCACGAGTGGCAGTCGGCTTATGGCGAACCGTCTTCCCGAAAAATTGTCAGTGACGTTATTGATGCCTTGTTCGCCCATCCTCATACGGATTTACATGGTGTTCACAGCAGCGGGACTGTCCGGGACTTGCACCCGATTCCCTTTTTAATCAGCGGTTATGAACCTATTGCTCTGCAAAGTTACAGAAAGTATGGCGAAGCCCAAAGGAAAAATCCATATTTTTTAACGCACGCCCACGAGCGTACCCGCAGCCCCCACCCTCAGTCGGGACATGGTTGCCCTATACCTTATTATATATATAGGAACGGGCCTGATGATGGCCCACCGGCTTATCTACATCGACAACGGGCGCTGTCATGATGTGAACGACATAGCTGAACTGCGCGGCACTTACTACCGATAGTTCGCCATCAGCTAAGACGACAATCCGAAAACGTCCCGCAACCATGGTGGTTACGGGACGTTCTCGTATCAGACTGGCCGTCAGTCTCACAGCGCGAGCCAGTTGCTCACAATGGTGCCGCCCTGTGGAGTAAGCACGCTCTCGGGGTGAAACTGGATGCCGTGGATGTCGTAGTCGCGGTGGCGCAGGGCCATGACATAGCCCTCGTCACTCTCGGCCGTCACCTCAAGGCAAGCAGGAAGCGTATCACGGTCTACCACCCACGAGTGATAACGGCCCATGGTGATGCGACGGGGAAGACCGGCAAAAATGGGGTCGTTCTGCAACTGGGTGCCCTCGGTGGCCACACCGTGGAACACGTCAGACAGATTGGTAAGGCTACCGCCAAACACCTCGCCAATGGCCTGGTGACCGAGACAGACACCCAAGATGGGCTTGCGGCCAGCATAGGTGCGTATAACGTCGAGCAGCAGACCAGCCTCAGCTGGGATGCCAGGGCCGGGCGACAGGATAATCTTATCAAAGGTCTCCAGGTCGGCCAGGACAAACTGGTCATTGCGGTACACGGTGACGTTGGCTCCCAAGTGGCGCACCAGGTGTACCAAGTTATAGGTAAACGAGTCGTAGTTATCTATTACTACCACCCGCAGTGGTCTTTTCATATTTTCCATACCTTATTATTATATTTTCTCGGCCGTCTGTATGGCCCGCACCAGTGCGCCGAGCTTGTTGTTACACTCTTGCAGTTCGTACTCGTCATTGCTCTTGGCCACCACGCCACTGCCAGCCTGGAACCAGAGCTCGCTGTTGCGACTGACGAACGTGCGGATGACGATAGCCTGGTTCAGGTCGCCGTTGAGACCAATGAAGCCGATGCAGCCACCGTAAGCGCCACGGTTATGAGGCTCCAGCTCGCTGATAATCTGCATGGCCCGCACCTTGGGAGCCCCCGACAGGGTTCCGGCAGGGAAAGTATCAAAGAAAGCGTGTATCTTCGAGAATACCGATGACGGGTCTAACAGGATGCCGCTGACACGACTCACTAAGTGGATGACGTGGCTGTAGAACTGCATATCCTTGTAGAAGTCGACCTGGACATCGCGGCAGTTGCGGCTCAGGTCGTTGCGCGCCAGGTCGACCAACATGACGTGCTCGGCATTCTCCTTGCTGTCGTTGCGCAGGAACTCAGCGTTCTGACGGTCCTGCACAGGGTCGCCCGTGCGGCGGGTGGTTCCGGCGATGGGGTCTATATAGGCACGGTCGCCCACGATGCGGCAGTGGGTCTCAGGACTGGAACCGAAGATGCGGTAACCGCCGAAGTCGAAGTAGAAGAGGTAAGGCGAGGGGTTGATGCTGCGCAGGGCACGATACAGGCGGAAGTCGTCGCCAGTATAGTGCTGACAGAAGCGACGCGACACCACTATCTGGAACACGTCGCCACGCAGACAGTGACGTACGCACTGACGTATATTGGCCTTATGCTGCTCGTCGGTGAGGGTGCTATACACCTCACCGTCTGGATGGAAGTCGTAGCACTGCCCCGGACGGTTGAGCTGCTGGACGATATGGTCTATGACCTGCTCGCCAGCGGCCTCGTCGCCCTCTGTAAGGGTGAGCAGCTGGATGCGGTTAGAGAAGTGGTCAAAGACAATCAGGTCGCGATACATCACATAGAGCAGGTCGGGGGCATCATTCTTCTCAAGGGTAGTATCGCGCACGTCGATGTTCTCAAAGTAGCGCACGGCATTGAAAGAGGTGAAGCCGTAGACACCGCAGTACTCGCTGCCAGGGCCACTCACCTCGAAACTGCCCATGAAGTCGGTCAGGGCATGAGCCACCTGCTCCTTGGCACGGCCCTTGTGGGTAAGGTCCAGCTCCAGGCACCGCTCGCTGCCATCGGGCATGGTGGCATGGGCCACGCCGTGAGCCACGGAGAACTGAGCCATGGGGTGGATGGCGATAAAGGAGCGCGCCGTGTCGTGGCTGTGATAGTCGGAGCTCTCCATGAGGGCCGACTGAGGGTAGAGGCTGCGCAGGCTGAGGTAGATGCCCACGGGGGTGTAGAGGTCGGCCAGCACGGAGCGACTCACTACATGATAGTGGAATTGTTTCTTCATTGTTGGCATAATCACAGTAGGTTTATCAGAATTGGCCATACTCGCCGGCCATGTCCTTGTGGGCGAGATAGGTCTGAACGTCTTTGTCGCCACGGCCCGACACGGTGAGCACCACCACATCCTCGGGCCGGAAGGTGAGCTTGCGCAGAGCGGCCACGGCATGGGCACTCTCTATAGCGGGTATGATGCCCTCGGTGCGGGTCAGCTCGTAGCCAGCATAGATAGCCTCATCGTCGTTGATAGCTATCACCTGCTCGCGGCCTCGCTCGGCCAGGTCAGCGTGCATGGGTCCGATGCCCGGATAGTCCAGTCCGGCGCTGATGGTAAACGCCTCCTTAATCTGGCCGTCGTCGGTCTGCATCACCAGGGTGCGGGCCCCGTGGATGATACCCTCGGTACCGGCCTGGATGGTGGCGGCGGTATAATCGGTATCTACGCCATGTCCGCCAGCCTCGGCCAGTACGATGCGCACCCGCTCATCGTCTATGTAATGGTAGATGGTACCGGCGGCGTTGCTGCCTCCACCCACACAGGCGATAAGATAGTCGGGATAGTCGCGGCCCACCTTCTCCTGAAGCTGCCACTTAATCTCCTCGGAGATGACGCTCTGCATCTTGGCTACGATGTCAGGATAAGGGTGAGGGCCCATGGTAGAGCCCACCAGGTAATAGGTGTCGCGGGGATGGCTGCACCAGTCGCGGATGGCCTCGCTGCAGGCATCACTCAGGGTCATATTGCCCGTAGTGACGGGATGTACGGTGGCCCCGAGCATGCGCATGCGCTCCACGTTGGTGTGCTGACGCTCCACGTCGGTCTTGCCCATGAAAATCTCGCACTGCATGTCCATCAGGGCACACACGGTAGCCGTGGCCACGCCATGCTGACCGGCGCCGGTCTCGGCTATGATGCGGGGCTTACCCATGCGGCGGGCCAAGAGTATCTGGCCGATGGTATTGTTAATCTTATGTGCTCCGGTATGGTTCAAGTCCTCGCGCTTCAGGTACAACTGGCACCCGTAACGCTCGCTCATACGACGGGCAAAGTAGAGGGGCGAAGGGCGGCCGACGTAGTCACGCAGCAACTGATGGTACTCTTTCTTAAAATCGTCACTGTCCAGGATGGGCTGATAAGCATCCTGCAAGTCGTGTACGCACTTGTATAATATCTCAGGGACGTAGGCTCCGCCGAAACGTCCGAAAAATCCGTTCTGGTCTACTTGGTATTTCATTGGGCTAATGCTTCATTAAGTTTGTCTATGGCCTTGTCGGCATCCATGGTCTCGTCAAGCAGGCTCACAAACTTGCTGCCGATAATGGTACCGGCGGCGTAAGCCTGAGCACTCTCTAAGGTCTGACGGTTAGAGATGCCAAAGCCTATCATGCGCGGGTTGCGCAGGTTCATGGCATCTATGCGGCGGAAGTAGTCTACTTTGGCATCGCCGAAGGCTTGCTGGACGCCGGTGATACCCGCGCTCGACACCATGTAGATGAACCCATCGGTATGTCTGTCTATGAGGCGTATGCGGTCGGCCGAGGTCTCGGGAGTAATCATCATGATAACTCTGATGTCGTACTTGTCGGCTATGGGCTTTACCACCGACAGGTAGTCGGCAAAGGGCAGGTCAGGGATGATACACCCAGACACGCCCGTGACGGCACAGCGGCTGAAGAAGGCCTCGAAGCCGTAGTGCATGATGACGTTGAGATAGCCCATCAGCACCAAGGGGATGTGTATCTGTGCCTTAACGCTGCCTATCTGGTCGAAGATGCGGGCCAGGGTGATACCGTTCTTGAGGGCCTTGGTACCTGCGGTCTGGATGACAGGGCCGTCGGCCAGCGGGTCGCTGAAGGGTATGCCTACCTCGACCATGTCTATACCGCGGCGCTGCAGTGTGAGCAGTACATCGGGTACCATGTCGACCCGGGGAGCACCCGCGCAGAAGTAGAGTGACTGCAGCTTACGTCCAGTGTTATCTCTGAAAAGTGCATTAATCTTGTTCATTGTCTTATAACATTGATAAAATTTCGTAGTAAGTCAATATCCTTGACACCGGGGGCTGTCTCAAAACGGCTGTTGAGGTCGATGCCCACACAGCGTGGGTGGTGGAAGGCGCGGATGCGGTCGGCGTCGTCGGGGCCGATGCCACCGCTGAGCAGGAAGGGAATTTCACCATCGTAGCGCTGCAGAACCGACCAGTCGAACTGGTGGCCGCCCCCGCCGACCTGTGGACAGCGGGTGTCGAAGAGCAAGAGGTCGACAGCACCGTCGTATTCGCGCCAGCGGTCTACGTCTTCGGGACGCTCTATGCTGATGGCCTTGATGAAGCGGACACCGGGACGGATATCGGGATCCAGGGTACGGCGCAGATTGTCAATGGTGGTACGCGGCTCGTTACCATGCAGCTGTACGTAGTCCAACTGGAAATTGTACACGCGGGTAACTATGTTCTGGGGCATATCGTCGACAAACACACCCACACGGGGCACACCCGTCGTGGCACTTCCCGCTACCACCCCACCCTCGGCCAGGCGGGCCTTGAGGGTGGCCAGCCGCTCAACGCTATAATCGGGCATATTGCCCGACCGCGCCCTGACCATGGGTACGTACCGGGGCGACTTGGGGTAGAACACCAGGCCCATCAGGTCTATGTCCAGCTGCTCTACAGCCTTGATATTATCGGCATCGCGCATGCCGCAAACCTTGATAATCATCGTGATATATGTGTTAGTGGTTATCTGTATCCGGGATGTTGTGGGCAGCACGGCCACCGAGGTCGGCCACCAACTGGGACAGGGCTTCGCCGGGACGGGGCTGCTTCATAAAGGTCTCGCCGATGAGGAAGCCGCGGTAACCCACACCGCGCAACTGGCGGATGGTATCGGCCGAGGCGAGGCCGCTCTCGCTGACCCGACAGGTGCCATCGGGCAACTGGCCGGCCAGGTCAAAGCTGGTTTGTACATCGGTATGGAATGTGCCTAAGTGGCGGTTGTTAACGCCATACATGTCGGGCTCCAGGGCCGCGTAGTCCAGCTCAGACGGGCTGTGCATCTCTAACAGCACCTCCATGCCCATCTGATGGGCCAACTGCATCAGCCGACGACACTCGTCCACCGAGAGCACAGCCGCGATGAGCAACACGGCCGACGCGCCACAATAGCGGGCCTGAAAGAGCTGGTACTCATCGACTATAAAGTTCTTGTAGAGGATGGGGAGCGTCACCCCGGTAAAGCGGGCCTGCTGTATGTACTCATCGTAGCCTCCGAAGTACTCACGGTCCGTCAGTATGCTCAGGGCCGAGGCACCGCCCTGCTGGTAGGCCGGTGCCACGTCGCTCACGCGGGCTTCGCGGTGTATCCAGCCCTTAGAGGGCGACTTGCGCTTGAACTCGGCGATGATGCCCGCGGCCGACTGCATCAGGCTCTGCCTCATGGAGGGTACCGGCAGGTGCATGACGCGCTCAGTCATACGGGCCAGCTGGGCCAAGGGCAGTATCTGGACAAACTGAGCCACCTCCTGCCGCTTATAGGCTACTATCTCTTCTAATATGTCTGCCATGAGGGTATTACGAATTGATCTCGACAAACTTATTAAAGGTGCGCAGGGCAGCACCGCTGTCTATACTCTCGCGGGCGATGGCCACACACTCGTCAATGGGTTTCTGCCCGTGTTCCATGACCTGGATGCCAAAGGCGGCATTGGCCACTACGATATTCTTCTGGGCGGGCAGACAGGTGTTGTTGAGCACGCTGTCAAAGATGGCGGCAGCCTCTGCCTCGGTGGCACCTGCCTGCAACTCCTCGGGGCGTGCGGGCTGCATGCCGAGGTCGGCGGGACGGAAGATGCGCTCATACTGATTGGTGGCCACCTTGAAGTCGCCGGTAAGGGATATCTCGTCGTAGCCATCGATGCTGTTGATGATGCCATAGTCGATGCCCAGACGCTGGTAGACCTGCGCGTAGAGGCGCATCTGGTCCAGGTTGGCCACGCCGAGCAACTGGGCCTTCGGGTGAGCGGGGTTTACCAGCGGGCCCAGCAGGTTGAACACCGTGGGGAACTGCAGGGCGTGGCGGATGGGGGCTACGAACTTCATGGCCTTGGCAAAGAGCTGGGCATGGAGGTACACGATGCCGGCCTCGTTGATAGAGCGGTTCAGCGTGTCCATGTCGCTGGTGAAGCGGACGCCATGCTGGGCTATCACGTTAGACGCGCCACTCACGCTGGTGGCTGCATAGTTGCCATGCTTGGCCACCTTGTAGCCCGCACCGGCTATGACGAAACACGAAGTGGTCGATATGTTAAAGGTGTTCTTCCTGTCGCCGCCCGTGCCTACCACATCGATGTAGCAGGGACAGTCCAGCTGCGCCGGGACGCCCGTTTCAAGTATGCCGTCGCGAAATCCCAACAGCTCATCGACCGTTACACCGCGCATCTGTATGGCGGTAAGCAGGGCCGTAATCTGCTCCTGAGGGTAAGCCTCACGGGTAATGCCGATGAGTATCTCTCTTGTCTCCTCGCGGGTAAGCCGCTCCTGATTGAGTATCTTGCCCAAAATGTCCTTCATTTCCATATCTGCCTTGTTTGTTTATAAGTTGCTACTGATGGTTGTTACCAAAAGAGAAAGAGGCCTGTCGTAAGTACGGCAGGCCTCTTTCTATCTCTCGGATATCTACACGGCTGGGTTGCTCACGACTGTTTCAATCTTGAGTAGCGCCACCACCATGATGTAGATACATTATTTCTCATTTGTCATTACTAATTTTATGGTTGCAAATGTAGCAAAAAAAAGTGACCCTGCAAACTTTTTGTGGGGAAAAGTGATATTTTAATAGAAATTATCCCGAATGGCTTACAAATGGCCTACTCTGCCAGGGCGTCAGCCGCCTGCCTGTACGGGGCCGCCAGGGGCCACAAGCCGACCATTAGGAAAGCCACGGAGAGCCGTAGGCAAAAAGTTTTGACCCATCTATGTAATAAAAGGGGCCGCGGGCCGTTATACTAATAAAAATCATGATACCGCCTATGAAGTACTTTACCCCTAAAGAGATGCAGCCCTCGGAGCAAACGCTGCACATTATACGACAAGTGGCCCGTCTGTACCAGGCTGCGAGCGGCAAGGCCAACATCTATAAGACCTGCATGAACTGATACTTATATATATAATAATGTGTACGATGAAAAATAACACGATAATAGCCCCCTCCCTGCTGTCGGCCGACTTTGGCCAGCTGGCCCAGCAACTCGATATGATTAACCGGAGCGCTGCCGACTGGCTGCACCTGGACGTAATGGATGGGGTGTTTGTCCCTAACATATCCTTTGGCTTTCCCGTCATCAAGGCGGCCCAGCGCCTGTGCAGCAAGGTGCTCGATGTTCACATGATGACCATACATCCGGAGAACTATATAGACGCTGTGCGCCAGGCGGGCGGCCAGGTAATGACCGTGCATGCCGAGGCGTGTACACATCTGCACCGCACCATCCAGCAGATACACGCTGCGGGCATGAAGGCGGGCGTGGCGCTCAACCCGGCCACTCCGCTCTGCGCCGTAGAAGAGGTTCTGGAGGACGCAGACCTGATACTGATCATGAGTGTCAACCCGGGATTTGGCGGGCAGTCATTTATACCCCAGGCGATAAGCAAGATAAAGCGACTGCGCCTGATGATAGACGCCACCACGAAGAAACCGCTGATAGAGGTAGACGGGGGCATCAACGGGCAGACGGCCCCACAGGTCGTAGAGGCTGGGGCCAATGTGTTGGTAAGTGGCAGCTATGTATTCGGGGCTGCCGACCCCTGCCAGACCATCAAGGGCCTGTTAGGACACAAGTAACCCACGGGCTACTGCTCTAACTGCAGGTACACTCCATGGCTCTTGGCCATACGGCGCAGGTTGAACACGGCATAGCGCATACGCCCAAGTGCCGTGTTGATGCTCACGTTGGTGGCCTCGGCTATCTCCTTGAATGACAAGTCCTGAAAGAAGCGCATAAAGATGACCTCGCGCTGTACCGGAGGCAGCATGTTCATCATGTGTCGCACATCGGTATATACCTGCTCGTTGACATAGCGGCTCTCTACATTGCCCTCAGCCAGATCCATGCTGTCGCAGTCGGCAGCGTCGCTATTGGCCGCCGAGTCTACGAGACCCTCGCCGTGCTGGTCGCGGTAATGGTCCATAATGACATTGTGGGCTATACGCATAACCCAGGCAGCAAACTTGCCACTGGGTATGTAGCGACCCTGCTGAAGGCGCATGACAACTTTGACGAACGTGTCCTGAAACACATCCTCGGCCGTTTCGCGGTCGTGAACCACAAAGAGGATATAGGAGTAAATCTTCTGCTGATTGCGTGCCAGCACCAAGTCGAAAGCTGCCGCATTTCCGCCTATATAAGCCATGGCCAACTGTTCGTCGGTCATATTACTCAGTACATTCATTTCCTTAATCGTGTTATTAATAAGTAAATGTTTGCTATAGGCGCTGGCTATTTATTGTATGAACAATGTTAATTAATTGCAAAGTTAACATTTTTATCACTATGACCAAAACTTTTTAACTAAAAGATTATCACTATAAGAGCCGGGGTAGGTATCAGGACAGCCAAGAGCGTAAGCGTAAAAAAGCAAATGGGTGCGAAAGTGAAAAGCAAAGACTGCGGGCGCTCTGGAGGTAATCGCGTGAAAAGCCCCCATGCCCATTCATGCCACGAGAAGCATCTGCCCCGATTGTGGAGACCGGTCTTTACGATGCTGGGAGCCGTCTTTAGAAAGCTAAAGAACGGTCTTTTCATTTCCCGCGATGGCCTCTGGAAAATCTGCGGGTGCCTTGGCTGTGGTGAGGGTGCTCCCGCGACCAACGCGCGCTGTAAGCGCGATAACATGACGATTGTTATTTTTCCTGGGGCGTTGTCCCAGGCTTTATACTGTTGCCTAAAACAGGCTGCGCCTCGATCTTTTGAGCAGGCTCATGGCGCTTGGCTTTCACCGTTTTTGCACTTACCGCATGCGTTGCCATTCTGGCATTAAAATAAGCCGTCATGGCCAGAGACCCAGCTATCATACGAACGGTGGGAGTTATGCGCCAAAAGAGGTTGGTGCAGGATGCGACCAACCTCAGGACGATTTCAAAAATAATAAGGTTGAAATCAAAAAGAGTACGGCAAATATAGGACTTTAATTTGATACCAACAAATCTTTTTAGTTAAAAACGAGCATTTTAGATGATAATCGCCAGAAAACGGCTCGTCGGTCGCTTATTTCGAGTTCATTATCGCTACCGCGACGGCCACCATCGGCCCAACAGTTGCAAGAAGCGTTATAGAGTGTTAAAGCATCGGAGCAAGCGGGGCAGTGTCGGGCACATTTAGTATCTTCGCAATCAATAAATTAACCATAGATGATGGACAACACTAACGATAGGGCTGTACCCGCAGAGGGAGCCACACAAAAGCCCTTACCACTGAGCGCCGAGATGGAGACGCGCGTGGCAAGGGCTGTCGATAACTTTATGGAGGGCTATGGCTGCTGCCAGTCGGTGGTGGCCGCCTTTGCCGACCTGTACGGGCTGGACGACACCATGGCCAAGCGCCTGGCGGCCGGATTCGGCGGCGGCGTGGGCCGGCTCAGAATGATGTGCGGTGCCGTGTCGGCCCTGGTGATGCTGGCAGGACTGGACTGCGGGCAGACCGTGGGCAGCGACCGCGCCGGAAAGTCGGCCTGCTACAAGGTGGTGCAAGACCTGATAGCGCAGTCTGCAGCAGCTAACGGCTCGATAGTCTGTGCCGAGATACTGGGACTGAAGGGGCACGAGAAAGTCCATTCGAGCTATGTAGCGTCGGCCCGCACTGCCGAATACTACAAGACCAGACCCTGCGCGGCCAAGGTGGAGAGCGCCGCGCGCATCTTCGCCCAGTACCTGGAGCGCAAGACAGAGCACCAGGCGGGCTGACAGCGCGCTACTTACGCAGGGCGCGCATGGCATTGAGCACAGCCACTACCGTAACGCCAACATCGGCCATGACGGCCATCCACATATTACTCAGGCCCACGGTGGCCAAGGCCAGCACAGCCACCTTGACCCCTATAGCCAGCCACACATTCTGGTGGGCTATGCGCGTGGTTCGCCGTGCTATGGCTATGGCACGGGCCACCTTGCTGGGCTTATCATCCATGAGCACCACCTCGGCAGCCTCGGTAGCGGCATCGCTGCCAAGGGCTCCCATGGCTATGCCCACGTCGACCCGCTTGAGCACGGGGGCATCGTTGATACCGTCGCCCACAAAGGCCAAAGTATGGCCAGGCCGCTGGGCAGCGAGCAAGCGTTCTACGTGGGTCACCTTGTCTGTGGGCAGCAGTTCGGCATGATACTCGTCGATACCCAAGGTACGGGCCACGTCGGCAGCCACCTCCTCGCGGTCGCCGGTCAGCATGACGGTGTGGCGCACGCCCTGCTTGCGGAGCAGGACGATGGCCTCGGCACTGTCGGGCTTGATGCGGTCGCCCACCACGATATGGCCGGCATACACGCCATCGACAGCCACATGAATAATGGTGCCCACGCGGTGGCAGCTATGCCACTGGGCACCCACAGCATCCATCAGCTTGGTATTGCCCACACTCACAGTCTGCCCATTGACCCGGGCAGTGATGCCCTGGCCGGCTATCTCCTGTACATCGGTAACCTGGCAACCGTCGGTGGCTTCATTGGGGAACGCTTCACGCAGCGCGGCACCTATAGGATGGGTGGTAAAGTGCTCTACGTGGGCGGCCAGGTGCAACAAGTGGTTGGCGTCGAGGTGGTCGGGATGCACGGCCTCGACATCGAACTGCCCGCAGGTAAGCGTACCCGTCTTGTCGAACACCACGGTATCTATCTGGTTCAGCGCGTCTATATCATTACTGCCCTTGATAAGGATGCCGCTACGCGAGGCACCGCCTATTCCGCCAAAGAAGGTGAGCGGCACGCTGATGACCAGGGCGCAGGGACACGACACCACTAAGAAGATGAGGGCACGGTTGAGCCAGAGGGGAAAGAGGTCAGCGAAAGAACCGATCAGCACCAAGGGTGGGATAAGGGCCAAGGCTAAGGCCAAGAAGACCACCACAGGGGTGTAGATGCGGGCAAAGCGGGTGATAAAGGACTCGCTGCGCGACTTACGCTGGTCGGCGGCTTCGACCATGTTGAGTATCTTGGACACAGTGCTTTCTCCGAAAGTCTTGGTAGTACGCACCTCGACCACACCGGTAAGGTTGATACAGCCCGAGATGACATCGTCGCCCACAGCAACGTCACGGGGCACGCTCTCGCCCGTGAGGGCCAGTGTGTTGAGGGCCGATGTGCCGCTCAATACCACACCGTCTAACGGCACTTTCTCACCGGGCTTGATCACGATGGTCTCGCCTATCGCCACATCGGCCGGGGCCACGATGGCAACCTGTCCGCCACGCTTCACGTAAGCCACATCCGGATGGATGTCCATCAGGTGGGCTATACTCTTACGGCTCTGCCCCTCAGCGTAGCCCTCGAAGAGTTCGCCAATCTGAAAGAAGAGCATCACGAATACTGCCTCGGGATACTCGGTCTCTGCGCCGGGAAAAAAGCCTATGCACAGGGCACCAATGGTGGCGATGGTCATCAGGAAGTGTTCATTGAACATGTCGCCGCTGATGACACCCTCGGCCGCCTCCCTCAGAGTGTCGTGGCCGATGAGCAGGTAGGGCACCAGGTAGACCAGCAGCAGTTGCCAGGGGGCCAGGTGACAAGTCTTCTCGGTCACGACGGCCGCGATGAGCAGCAGTACGGTAACGGTGATAAGGACTAACTGGCTGCGGAGCGACCCATGCTCATGTTCGTTGTCATGGCCATGGTACCCGGAGTCTTGTTCGGAGTGCTGGCAACCCTTATGGGGGTCGCAGTTGCAGTGTGTATGGGTAGTTTCTGTCATATTGATAACTTTTGGTTTTCTGCGTACAAAGGTAGGAAGTTTCATTTGCAACTGGGTTGCAATCTGCGCCCCACCCCGCACCATCGTCCATCACTCAATGATTATCGCACTGATTTACAAGACATTCACAACTATTAAAATGGCCACAAAAAAAAGGCTGCACCATATGATAGCACAACGGTGCAGCCCCTTTAGGGGTGGCTATAGATAGTGGCCTACTCGGCCTTTTTAGCAGTTACTTTCTTAGAAGCCGCCTTCTTAGTGGCCTTGGGTTTCTTGGCTGTTGTGGCCTTGGCCGGCTTTTCGCCCATCTGCTCGCGCAACTTGTCACTGGCAGCCTCTATCTTCTCTATCTTGGCCTGCAGGCGTATTATCTCCTTGTCCTTCATCTCTATCTCATCGCCCTGGTTGCGTATTGTGGTGAGCAAGCTCTCTAACTCCTCGTTATCTATCTCCTCAGGATAGAGGTTGTTAACGCGGTTGATAAAGTCACCGATGACGTTCATATAGTTAGTAAACGCATCGAACGCACTACTGTAAATGCCACGATCGACAGCCACGCCCGAGGGCTTGGTAGACATGAAGTAGAAGTTATTGGTGGCCTGGAGATAGTCCCAGTCCTGGTTGATACGTGGGTCGTCGGCGATACGCACACGGTCGGCCACGCTGTAGAGCTTATCAAAAGCCTCGCGCTGCATGGGGTTGCCCAGCCAGCACGACACATCGCGCTCCTCGTCCATCCAGGAAAGTGTGTCGGGTACATCGAGCGCGCCCACGGACTTCATCTTGGTACACACCTCGGTCGGGGTAGAGAAGGTGATGCCACTCTGCTTGGCGCATACGGGCAGGGCTTTCAGAAACTCCAGTATATTGCTGGACAGAGGCTGAGCTATACCGATGGCGGAGAGGTTCATAAAGATGCCATAGAACTGTTCCTCGGCGGGGGCTTCAGCGATACGGCGGATATAGTTGTCGGCAAAGAGCGGGTAGCCCTCCCAGTCGCTGTTGCTGAAACGGAGCGAGATGTCGTCGCTCAGGTTAACGTCGCGGAGCAGCAGTTTGAGCTTGGGGTTGAGTGCGCAGTGGTAGAGGTAATGGGGCGATTTCCAGCCCAGTACATGTTTGGCACCCTCGGTGAGCATGCCCTTGAAGCCGAGCTGGGCAGCCTGCATGCCGATGTCGTCGCTGTAGATAAGGCCAGAGTTGCGGAGCACCTGCGGGGTCTGATTGAAGTACTCCTTAATCTTCTCGACCTGCTTCTTGACATCGGCAGCGAAGCACTCCTCGTTGGCCAATGACGAGAGACCATGGGAGAAAGGCTCGGCGAGAAACTCTACGCAACCCGTGTCGTTGAGCTGCTGCAACTTCTCAAGCACCTGTGGAGCGTGAAGCTCCAGCTGCTCGATACCCACGCCCGAGAGCGAGAAGGCCACCTTGAAGGCTTGGCCGTTCTCCTTAATCATCTCGCCAATGGTATTGAGCGCGGGCATGTAGCTACGCTCGGCTATGTCAGAGATGGTTCGCTCGTTCTCATAGTCGTCATAATAATAGTGGTCTGTACCTATGTCAAAGAAGCGGTACCTCTTCAGATGTAATATCTGATGTATTTCAAAATATAGGCATATTGTTTTCATAATCGGCTGTTGTTAGTATCAGTTATATCCATTAAGTGTACGGTCGTAGAGTTCCTTAATCCAGGCGCCGACCTTTTCCCAGGTAATCTGGTCGACCTCTTTCTTGCCCTCGTCCTGGAGGTAATGGAACAGGCTCTCGTTGTGGCAGATGGAATAGATGGCATCGGCCATGGCGTGGATGTCCCAGTAGTCGACCTTGATGCAGTTGTTAAGTATCTCGGCGCATCCGCTCTGTTTGGAGATGATGGAGGGCGTGCCACACTGCATGGCCTCAAGGGGCGAGATGCCAAAGGGCTCGCTCACGGAGGGCATCACGTAGACGTCGGAGTCCTTGAGGCACTCGTAGACCTGCTTGCCACGCATAAAGCCCGGGAAGTGGAAGCGGTCGGCTATGCCGCGCTCAGCAGCGAGGTAAATCATCTGGTCCATCATATCTCCGGAGCCGGCCATGCAGAACCTGACGTTACGGGTGCGGTGTAGCACCAAGTTGGCAGCCTCGACAAAATACTCCGGGCCTTTCTGCATGGTAATACGACCCAAGAATGTAACTATCTTCTCGCGTCCCGTATGGTCTGGGCGCGGTATCTGGGCTATCTCGGGGCGCAGGGGGTACACGGCGTTGTGGACGGTAAAACACTTGCGGGGGTCTTGGTGGTACTGGTTGATAACAGTCTGCCTGGTAAGCTCGGACACACACATAATGCAGTCGGCATTATCCATACCGTCTTTCTCAATAGAGAACACGGTGGGATTAACGTGCCCACGGCTACGGTCGAAGTCGGTGGCATGGACATGGATACAGAGTGGTTTGCCCGAAACCTTCTTGGCATGGATGCCGGCAGGATAGGTGAGCCAGTCGTGGGCATGGATAATATCGTAATCCAGGGTACGGGCCACCACACCGGCAATGACGGAGTAGTTATTAATCTCCTGATGCAGGTTAGAGGGATAGCCTCCGGCAAACTCCATGGCACCAAGGTCGTTGACGTGCATATAACTGAAGTCGGCATAGATGTGGTCGCGAAGCCGGAAGTAGAGGTCTGGATCAATAATGTTGCCCACACGGCTCTTGACATAATCGTAGTTGACATCGCGCCAGGCGATGGGCACGCAGTTCATGGCGACGATGTTGGCCGCCGTACGATCTTCATCGCCCCAGGGCTTGGGCAGGCAGAGGGTGATATCGATGCCGCCCTGGGCGTGCAGGCCCTGGGATATGCCATAGTTAGCGGTGGCCAATCCACCATATACATGAGGAGGATACTCCCATCCGAACATTAATACTTTCATTTGCGTTCCTCCTTATTATTTATATGAGTACTTTTCCAATAGCTCCATGGTGCGCAGAATTTCGGCTACATTCATGGCAAAAGAGATACCACCACGGCCACGGAACGGGGGATTGCCGTCGAACAGCTCGGGGATGGTTCCAATACAATGGTTGTACATCTCGTCCTCGTAGCCCACCATCTGGCGCTCAATAAAGCTCAGTCGGGTACGCTTGTACAGGCGCAGGCAGGCTTCCATATAGAAACCGCCGAGCCAGGGCCAGGCCGTGCCCTGATGATAGGCATAATCGCGCTGCGACTGGGGGCCTACATACATGGGATTGTAACCGCCACTCTTAGGCGAAAGGGTACGCAGGCCCTTGGGGGTGAGGAGTTCGCGAGTGCAGATGTCAAGCACAGCTTTCTTCTGTTCCTGATTAAGGGGTGAATAATCAAAAGCTACAGGGAAAATCATGTTAGGGCGCACGCTCCAGTCTACCATGTTGCCGTCGACATAGTCATACAGATAACCGTACTCGTTCAGGAAGGTATCGACAAACGACTGCTTGGTAGTAGCAGCCAACTGCTGCAAATGGGCTTGCCGCTTGTCGGTATCGGGCAGCAAGGACGCGCAGAACAGGAGGGCGTTGTACCACAGCGCATTGAACTCTACAATGTAGCCACTGCGTGGAACCACGGGGTGGCCGTTAGCAGTAGAGTTCATCCAGGTAATGGCCTCGCCGTGCTGGCTCTGGGCATATAGGAGCCCGTTGTCATGGAGTTTGAGGCTGGGGTGGCCGCCCTCCTCTATATACTTAATAATGTCGCTGACCAATGCGCTGTACTTGTCGGCGCACTTCTCGCGCCCACATTCCTTGGCATACTGCTGTACAGCCCATATTGCCCAGAGCAACACGTCAGGCTGCTCTATCTCATAGAGATGCTTGGTGAGTGGCTTGCCGGCCATGAACTCGCGCAAAGCTACCTCAGCGGTCTTCATGACCAGCTCGAAGTACTCAGTCTCCTCGATGGACAGCGTCAGACCAGGCAGGGCGATAAACATATCACGGGCGCGGCTCTTGAACCAGGGGTAACCGGCCAGGATGTAACGGTCGTCGTTCTTCTCATGGATATGGAACTGATGGGCGGCGTTGACCAGGCAATGGAAGAAGTTGTCGCGCGGGGTGCGCTCAGCCACTTCGGCATCAAAGAGACGCTTCAGGCCCAGCGTCTTGCTCTCAGAGGTAGACGCGGCGAACACTACGCTCTCGCCCTTCTTGATATTCATCTGGAAATAACCAGGGACGTACAGGTCTTCATTAGAAGCATAACCGCGCTCCTGCTCTTTAGGATACTCCACACCACGATACCAGTCGGGCTGGAAGATAAACTCGTTTTTCTTAGAGAACTGCATGTACAGGTCGGGGTACCCGGCATACATACAGGTCTTGATACCATTATCCACAGCCGCATAGTCGCGCGAGGCGACCGCATTTTCATGGGTAAACTGGCGCACGCTGCGGAACGCCAAGAATGGTCGGAAGCGCAGGGTGGTGGCCGAGTGGGCGTCTACCAATGTATAGCGTATCAGGATGCGGTCTTCGTAATGCTGAAAGACCACTTCGCGCTTCAAGATGACGCCGCCCACCCGATAGAGGGTAGTAGGCACCTTTTCGCAGTCGAACTCGCGGATATACTTATGACCCTTAGGACTAAAATTATTGCCTTGGTACTTGTGCAGACCCAGGTTAAACTCCGCGCCGTGCTGTATAACCGTCACATCGAGCGAGGAGAGGAGTACGTGGTTCTCATCGTCCAGCTGTGGAACGGGGACGACCAAAAGGCCATGGTACTTACGGGTGTTGCACTCTACAATAGTCGAGCAGGAATATGCCCCAGAACGGTTAGTACGGAGCAATTCCTTAGGCAACGACTCTTCGAGGTTAGTCATAAGAGTTTTCTCAAATCTAAGATAACTCATAAACTGATGTCAAGATTTTATTTATTAGTTAAACATTCTCACGGCAAGGCTACAGATAGCCACCGTATGCTTTTCCAAAAATACGATATTATTTGCAATTGGACAAATTTTTGTGGGAGATTTTAAGAAAATGGTTACGATTACGGATAAACAGCCATTTTTTCATGGATATTTTGCCCGGGCATAGCCCGCTGAACGTAGCAGACAGTGCCCCATTTGTCCAGGTATCTAACAGCATCGGCACCACCATAAAAGCGGTGCCGATACATATAAACCTATTCGGGAATGAGGAAGTTGATAACCTCTTGCTCGACCCTTATTGAGATGGGGGCCACCGGGGTATTCATCAGACGGCCGTCAATTCCCACCATAGCCTGGGATATTTCGCTAAACTCTACCTCGCGGGTACGGTAAGGGTGCACGCTGCAGTGGTTGAGTATCTTGCCACGCAAGAAGAGGTACCACCCTTCCACGAGCTGTACCATCTCAGTATGGTAGACCACCGATACATCCAGCATGCCATTGTATGGAACGGCATTGGGGGTCTGCCCATAACCAGGAGCATTACCCACACACACCGTCATCACTCGCCGGTCTATAGTCTCGCCGTTGATGTGCAGGCGCATCTTGTATTCAAGTCGCTGAAATACCATCAGCACAAAGGAGAACAAGAACGAGAGTGTTCGCGACACAAAGAAATGGCGTGTCTGCCAGCGCAAGTTCATAATAGCGGCTATCAGGCCCACGTTGACGCAGTTGAGAAAGTAGCGGTGACAGGCTTCGCCGTGCTTATTACGGTAGTTCATGCGCCCAACGTCAATGCGGCGTATGCGGCGCTTGCTGAGCCACTCAACGGTCTGCTCAACCTCACCCTCACGGAAACCCCAGAAATGGGCGAAGTCATTCATCATGCCATTGGGGATAACGCCCAGGGCGATACGGCTACGGGTCTCGCTGTCCAGCTGCATCAGGCAGTTGGCGGCATCGTTGAGGGCTGAGTCGCCACCCACAATAATGATGGTACGATAACCGTTGTTCACCATCATCTTGACAAGACGAGCCACGCTGCCTGAGTTCTCACTCTGGATATAATCGTAGTCGATACGGTGGGCACGCAGGGATTTCTCGATACTTTCCCAGCGGGCCGCCGCGCGGAAACTGTGCTTCGGGCAATAGAGTATGCCCCACTTATTCTCATTTACTGCCATAATGGTACTATTAGTTATGGTCTTGTTGGTCTATCAGAGCCAATATTTGGTTTACCTTGTCTTCCATAGGCTGGGCCGCGTCCACCCAGTGTATGGTAAAACCGCGTCGCTCCATACCTCTGAACCAGGTCATCTGGCGCTTGGCAAACTGGTGGATAGCTATCTCTAAGCCTTTCACCATGGCATCGTAGTTAGTACGTCCTATCAGATATTCGGTGATATACTTATATTCTAACCCATAGTATATCAGATCTTCTGGCGATATACCCCGCGCAAGCAGTCCCCGTACTTCGTCTACCATACCATGGTCAAGGCGTTGGTAGAGGCGTTCGGTAATCTTACGGCGACGCGCTTCCCTGTCAACATCTACACCTATTATTATAGAGTCTATGGCTGGCAATTCGCGGTCGGCCATGGGGTGCTCCATATTATATGTCTCTATCTCTATGGCACGTATGGCCCGTTGGGCGGTGTCTACATCGGTGCGGTTGTGCATTACCGAGTGATTACGCGCCTTCAGTTCGGCCAGCATCGTGGTAAGTTCCGCCAGCGATTTGCATGCCAACTGGTCACGTAGCGGCTGGTTCTGTGGCACTGGCGACAGCGCATAGCCCTTCAATACCGATTCTATATACAGCCCTGTACCCCCACAGAGTATAGGTGTGATGCCCCGGCTGGTAATATACTGGTAAGCCCGATGGAAATCACGCTGAAATTCAAAGAGATTGTACTTAGTGCCCGGCTCACAGATATCAATAAGATGATAGGGTGTTTCATGGCCGTCTATGGTATAATCGGCCAAATCCTTGCCCGTACCGATGGTCATACCGCGATACACCTGACGAGAGTCGGCACTGATAATTTCAGCACCCATCTTCAAGGCCAGCGCCACCGCCAGTCCCGTTTTGCCCGATGCAGTAGGCCCCAGTATGGTAATCATCTTGCTCATGAGTAAGCCGTTAACTATGATAATGATAGTGCACCCCCATAGCCTATTACCTGTCTTCATAGCCGAGATACAGCCTATCTTATGCAAAGATAAACAAAAAAAGCCGTCCAGCAGTGCTGGACGGCAATTTTTTATTGCATGTGACTAAAATTAGCCGTTGTGCTTCTTCATAATCTTGATGAGCTCAACTACCTTGTGGCTGTAGCCAATCTCGTTGTCATACCAAGAAACAACCTTTACGAAGTTGTCTGTGAGGTAAACACCAGCGTTAGCGTCGAAGATAGAAGTAAGAGGACAACCCAGGAAGTCAGAAGATACAACTGCATCCTCGGTGTAGCCCAGGATACCCTTCAGCTCGCCCTCAGAGGCAGCCTTCATGGCAGCGCAGATAGCCTCCTTGGTAGCAGGCTTCTTTAGGTTTACAGTCAGGTCAACTACCGATACATCCAGAGTAGGAACACGCATAGAGATACCAGTCAGCTTGCCGTTCAGTTCAGGGATAACCTTGCCTACAGCCTTAGCAGCACCAGTTGTAGAGGGGATGATGTTGCCAGCAGCAGCACGGCCACCACGCCAATCCTTCATTGAAGGACCGTCAACAGTCTTCTGTGTAGCAGTGGTAGAGTGTACGGTTGTCATCAGACCGGTCTCGATACCGAAGTTGTCGTTCAGCACCTTAGCGATAGGAGCCAAGCAGTTGGTTGTACAAGAAGCGTTAGAAACGATCTTCTGGCCATTGTACTTGTCAGTGTTAACACCGCAAACGAACATATCAGCCTGACGACCATCGGCACCAGCCTTAGAAGGAGCAGAGAGTACTACGTACTTAGCACCAGCCTTGAGGTGCTTCTCAGCCTTCTCATAAGCGAGGAAGAGACCGGTAGACTCAACTACATACTCAGCACCTACCTCGTCCCACTTCAGGTTTTCGGGATCGCGCTCAGCAGTTACACGGATATGGTTACCGTTTACAATCAGCTCGCTCTTCTCTACGTCAGCCTCGATAGTACCGTCGAACTGGCCGTGCATTGTGTCATACTTCAGCATGTAAGCCATGTAGTCAACAGGGCACAAGTCATTGATAGCAACTACCTGAACATCCTTTGCGTTCTCAGCCTCAACTGTAGAACGGAACACGAAACGACCGATACGGCCAAATCCGTTAATACCAATCTTAATCATTTTTCTTTTATTTATTAAAAGGGTTTATATTTAGAATTTCCGTATTTTCAAACGCTTTTTTTACGTTTTCTGTCGCAAAGGTACAAAATATTTCCTATATTTGCAGCCGAATAGAGTATTAAATTAGTTAAAAAAAGAACGTTGCGAAACAGTTTTTGACCATCAGCTACAAGCCAGACAACGTAGTGACAACTCTACTTAGCAAAAAAAACGATACTATATACATTAATTATAATAATAGCAAATACAACTATGAGTAATTTTCTAACCGAATTTAAGGAATTTGCCGTCAAGGGCAATGCCGTAGACATGGCCGTGGGTGTCATCATCGGTGGCGCGTTTGGCAAGATCGTAACCTCACTGGTCAACGACATCATCATGCCGCCCATAGGCTGGCTTATCGGTGGGGTGAGCTTCTCTGACCTCAAGTACACCCTGCCCCAGATAGACTTAGGCATTGAGAAACTGGCTCCAGCAACCATCAACTATGGCAACTTCATCCAGACCGCTTTCGATTTCATCATTATTGCGTTCTGTATCTTCTTGCTGGTCAAGGCGCTCAACACCCTATCGCGCAAGAAGGCCGAGGCACCCAAGGCGCCGGCTGCCCCATCGGCCGAAGAGAAACTTCTAACCGAAATCCGTGACCTGCTTAAAGAAAGGAAATAATAGCCAACCAGCTGAAGACGGGGGCCAAGCATCCCGCCTTCAGCCACCAGCAAAGTAACCTGACACTGCATGAAAAAGCATATACTTCTGGCCATAGCCCTTATAACCACCTCATCCTGTCTGGCCCAGACCGATACGATACAGTACCGCACCTTCAAGGGCTATCTCAGCCAGCACAATCGTGGCACTATCCACATTCCCGACATATTAGGCTACCGTACTATCAAGGCCGACCTGCACCTGCACACTCACCAGAGCGATGCCTGTGTGGCTCCTTATTTCCGTGTGTGGGAAGCCTACCAGGAGGGCCTTGACGCCATCGCACTCACCGACCATCAGCCCCAGCCCAGGTACAACAAGAACCCTGACGGCAACATCTCGCACCTACAGGCTATGAGAGATGCCGAGGTCAAAGGCATCACCCTCATACGTGGTGCCGAGCTGACAAGCCACGCCTATAAAGGCAATTACAAAGATGTGGGGCACCTCAACATACTGTTCACCACTGACAACAACCGCTATTATCCCCGTACAGACGACCTCAATGCCCACCAGGCTGACAGCATCCTGGCCATTGCCCAGGCCGACAGCGTATGGGTTACGACCAACCATCCCGGGTGGCCCGACAAGGATAGCGAGTTCTCAGCCTGGCTTATCGGGCAGATTAAGAAAGGACGCATACAGGGCGTTGAGATTTTCAACGACCAGGAGTTCTATCCCCGTGCCATCGACTATGTCTACGACTACAATCTGGCTCCCATCGGCGCCACTGACTGCCACTGGCCTATAGCCTGGCGGTTCGACCTGAGCCGTGCCCACCGCCCTATGACACTTATCTTTGCTCGCGACAACAGTGTCAAGGCTATCCGCGAAGCGCTTTTCGCCCGCCGCGCGGTAGCTTATGCCGACAACACACTGGCCGGACGCAAGGAATATGTTGAGCCACTGCTACGGGCCTCACTAAGTGTCCTGAAAACGGGGCGCAGAAACAAGACCGGGTACGAGGTGGCGATAACCAATGCGAGCGACATACCCTACACGTTGGCCGACACTACTACCAACCGCCTGATAACAGCTGCCCCACTCACCACCACCCACGTGTGGATAACCAGCGACGAGATGGGCCGTCTATGGTTGGTAACCAATATCTATATCCGCCCCGACAAGCATCTGGAGATACAGCCTCTGTCGCTACTAAGATAAGCACGCAACTCAAATGACGGGACAGCCCTCCCCCCTCGCACCATCCAGTTGAAACTATCCACAAAAAACAGATGGCGAGCAGTCAGCCTGTTGACACTGACAGTTCGCCATCCACTTGTCGCTTATAATATCGCAGGAGCCTTAATGTCGCTTACACTCCAGGCAGCGATAATGGTAATGGTCGGTAGCCCGGCTGCAGATATAGCAGGTAGTGCCGCCCGAATTGTGATAAGGGGCCATACTCGAACCAGCTGCGTACTGATGGGCATCAGGGTCATAG
>JALEKD010000032.1 GCA_022769285.1 Prevotella sp. | reverse complement strand
GGCGTCCCACCGCCACCGACTCGTCCAACATCCCCGCCGGTATCGTCTACTACGATCCCGCCACCAAGAAGATTGTCCGCTACAGCGAGTCGACCGACCTTGGCCTCGGCATCTGCATCAACCCCAACAAGACCAAACTCTTCTAAGAAGCCCCAAAGGAACATAAAGACCTACCTCTTCTGACCCAAGAGTAACGTCATAACCCCCTGCCACGGGCGGCCTCCCCACCGGGAAGCCGCCCGTGCTGTTTAGTTGCCAAAACCATACCGGTACCGCGGATTTTTCGGCTTGTTGGCGGAGTTGTGAAATTTTGCTAACTTTGTCGTTTGAAACAGCGGGCTGTGAACAGCTTGCAGCCCTGCAATGTTGAATAGACATGGACGAAACGTATAACAAAGATAAAACACATTTCAGCACCACTACCGCTGACGAAAACTCGAACCGGCGCGCCATCGACGAGGCCGTTGGCGAGGAGTACAAATACGGTTTCGTGTCAGATATCGACACACACATCCTCGACCGTGGCCTCAACGAGGAGGTGGTGCGCACAATCTCGCGTCTGAAGGGCGAGCCCGAGTGGCTGCTCGACTTCAGGCTCCGGGCTTTCCGTCACTGGCTCACGCTCGAACAGCCCACATGGGGGCATGTACATGTGCCAGAGATAGACTATCAGGCCATATCCTACTATGCTGACCCGATGGCCAAGAAGCCCAAGAACGATAAGATAGACCCCGAGCTGGAAAAGACTTTCGACAAGTTGGGTATCCCCCTGGAGGAGCGGTTGGCTCTGAGCGGCACGGCCGTGGACGCCATCATGGACTCGGTATCCGTGAAGACCACATTCAAGGACCAGCTGCGCGCCAAGGGTATCATCTTCAGCAGTATAGGTGAGGCGGTGAAGGAGCACCCCGACCTGGTGCGCGAGTATCTTGGCTCGGTGGTTCCCTTTCGTGACAATTTCTTCGCGGCTCTTAACAGCGCCGTGTTCAGCGATGGCTCCTTCGTCTATATCCCTAAGGGCGTAAGGTGCCCGATGGAGCTCAGCAGTTACTTCCGCATCAACGCGCGCAATACCGGCCAGTTCGAGCGCACGCTCATTGTGGCCGAGGACGACAGCTACGTCTCCTACCTTGAGGGCTGTACCGCCCCCATGCGCGACGAGAACCAGCTGCACGCTGCCATCGTCGAGATAATCGTCAAGGACAATGCCGAGGTAAAATACTCTACCGTACAGAACTGGTACCCGGGCGACGAGCACGGTAAAGGTGGTGTGCTCAACCTGGTTACTAAGCGCGGCGACCTGCGGGGTGTCAACTCCAAGCTCAGTTGGACCCAGGTCGAGACGGGTTCGGCCATTACGTGGAAATATCCTTCTTGCGTGCTGCGTGGCGACAACTCGCAGGCCGAGTTCTATTCTGTTGCCGTAACCAACCATTATCAGGAGGCCGACACGGGTACCAAGATGATACACATCGGCAAGAACACCAAGAGCACCATCATCTCCAAGGGTATCTCGGCTGGTCACAGCCAGAACTCTTACCGTGGACTGGTGCGCGCCACAAGCAATGCCGACAACGCCCGCAACTACAGCTCGTGCGACTCACTGCTGTTGGGTTCCGACTGTGGTGCCCACACTTTCCCCTACATGGACATACACAACGACAGTGCCATAGTGGAGCACGAGGCAACCACCTCCAAGATATCCGAGGACCAGTTGTTCTACTGCAACCAGCGCGGCATACCCACCGAGCAGGCCGTGGGCCTCATCGTGAACGGCTATGCCAAGGAGGTGCTCAACAAACTGCCCATGGAGTTTGCCGTAGAGGCGCAGAAGCTGCTCAGTGTATCACTCGAAGGAACTGTAGGATAAATCAGAGTTATCTAAAATATCAATATAAGGGCTATGAGTTATCAATCAATAGACACTTTACAAAACACGCTTAAAGATACCGTTTTCGCGCATACCAAAGATGCCAAGAAGGCTGCTGGTAGAGCGCTGGGGACTATCGTAGAGCTAATAACTTATTATTTGCTCAGAGAGTGGGGGGTGTCCGATAACATAGCTATTGAGAGAGGGCTTCCCGAATTTGGTGACAAGGAAATTCTACACCATGTCGAATTTACTTTGCATCCAGTTCTAAGACTTTCAAAGGTAACTGCGGATGGTCTCCCTATAACCTCTTCCAAAATAATAAAGTGTCTGAGTGAAGATATGGTTGCTCCCTTTGAACGGAAGAACAGCAACAGACTTTTAGACGCCAACCATATTTTACGAAACTCATGCCTTTTGGCCGAAAACCAGGATGAGTTGTTAGTTGCCAACCTGTATGAAGACGGTATTCATGTTGCCCTGCAACGAAACACTCCATTTGCCATGGTCGAATGTAAGCGAGTAGGTGTAGAGGAGGGTCTCAAGAAGGGGCCGCAGACCATAGAAAAGGCAAAGCAAGGTGCCTATGTAGCTCAAATGACCTCTTCCCTACAGAAGATATGGGTAGGCGGTCAACGGTATGGTCTTGTCTACCAAAATAATGTCCCTCTGATAAAACCCTATCAGCAGCTCCTGGAGGAAGTAATAGCCAACGACACTCCACTGCGCGACTTCATCCTGTCCATCGGAGTTGTCAGCAATCATGGTAATTGGTTTTCCGCGGAGAATAAGAATAAAGAGATGAAAGTGCTGGCCAACTCATACGATTGGCTTCTGTTCTTAACAGATGCAGGGCTGGCCGAGTTTGTCACCTCCCTGCTTCTTGCCCCAGAGCCACAGTACCAAGCAGTAAGAGAAGCCTTTATCGCAAGCTATCAAGAAGGGAAAAAGGAGAATGTCTTCACAAAGACTAAAATAAATATAGACGCGCATAGTGCCTTGTGCGATTTCTTCCACAGGAACAGAGCACAGATAGAAAATTGGTTTAATGTGATAACACCAGACCAGCAAGATATAACAAATCTTAGAACGTCACTGATTAGATTGACTAACAAGAACTGGGAGGAAAATGTATGACAGCAGGAAGGCATGTTAACACTATGAGTCAAAGTTGGGGTACTCCTCCTAAATATGTCAATGCCATAAAGCGATTTTGGCATGGGCACATCGGGCTGGATCCCTGCTCCAATGAATATTCTATCGTCCATGCAGACACAGAATTTCTGCTTCCATTGAACGATGGGTTGAAAGAGATATGGAACTGCAAGACCATTTATGTAAACCCACCGTATGGAGCAGACCGGCAGAGAGGGACAACGATTAAAGACTGGTTGGCAAAATGCGTGGAAAGTCACATCAAGTATGATGCCGAGGTCATCGCCTTGGTGCCCGTAGCACCCAATACCGGGCACTGGAAGAACTACGTGTTCGGGCAAGCCACCGCGATATGTTTCCTGTACGACACCAGGCTCCGTTTCCTGGAGAATGGGCAAGATACTGGCAAGGGCGCGCCCATGGCTTGCTGCTTAATCTATTGGGGAAGAGAGAAGGAACGTTTTTTGGAGCACTTTTTAGAATATGGAGCAACGGTAGATATATCTACTTTACATGACAAGAAAATAGGTATTAACAAGAAAGAGCCGGCTTTAGAGTTTGCCGTAGAGGCGCAGAAGCTGCTCAGTGTATCACTCGAAGGAACTGTAGGATAATATGTATCGACTTATATTGACAATGATAGCGGCCCTGGTGACGGTAGGACAGGTGGCCGCACAGGACACATACCGCTACAAACGCAACAGCGAGTACAAGGACGACTCGCAGGCCCGCTGGTCCGTTGATGCCAGTATCGGCGGCAATGCCACCATCAGTGCCCATCGCTCGGGTGGCAACACCCCTCTGTACCGCATAGGATCTGCCACTCAGACAGGCATGCTCACCAGTCTGCACGTCGAGTATTATGTACCAGGAAGTCAGTGGAGCGTCAAGGCAGGTTATGAGCACGAGGAGATAAGTTATCTCAAGGGTGATGCCAATTATGACCTGAACCAGCTGATGGTCGGCGGCCGATGGCGCCCTGCCCCCACCGACTGGTGGGTACAGCCCTACGTGGGTGCCGATGTGCTCTGGGCGGTAGATGCTGAGCACGGCAACCTGGACAGCGACGTCACGATGTCGCTGGAGCACTACCAGTATCACATCAGTGGTCAGACCCGCACGCCCCGCTTCAGCGCCGGCCCCGTAGTGGGTGCCGATGTCTACATCTTCAGCCATATAGCCCTCCAGGTTCAGTATGGTTTCCGCCTTGGGTTCGGCTCGCACAACCACGCTGTCTATACCGGCAACAGAGGGGGCGGAACTACCGTCTATCATGGTCAGATACACCGCCATATTTTCTCCATGGGGCTTAAAGTGGACTTCCCTTTCCACTTTACTGAGGGCGACAGCCGCGGACTACTCCAGGGAATACTCGATTCGTATTAATAATCATATAGATATAATTACAAGATATGTTAGAGGTAAAAAATCTGCATGCCACCATTGCAGGAAAAGAAATACTGAGAGGCATTAACCTCACCATAGCCGACGGTGAGATACATGCCATCATGGGCCCTAATGGCTCGGGCAAGTCGACGCTGAGCGCAGTGCTCACAGGCAATCCGTTCTACACCGTTACCGAGGGCGAGGCCATCTTCAACGGCAAGGATCTGCTCGCCATGAAGCCCGAGGACCGCGCCCGCGAGGGACTGTTCCTCTCTTTCCAGTATCCGGTAGAGATTCCGGGCGTATCGATGACCAACTTTATGAAGGCGGCCGTCAACGCTAAGCGCGAGTACCAGGGCCTGGAGCCACTCAACGCCAGCGAGTTTATCAAGCTGATGCGCGAGAAACGCAAGATAGTAGAGCTGGACAGCAAGTTGGCTCACAGAAGTGTAAACGAGGGCTTCTCGGGCGGAGAGAAGAAACGCAACGAGATATTCCAGATGGCTATGCTCGAGCCTAAGCTCAGCATACTCGACGAGACCGACTCGGGTCTGGACGTGGATGCCATGCGCATTGTGGCCGACGGTGTCAACAAGATGCACACCCCCGAGAGGTCGGCCATCGTCATCACCCACTACGAGCGACTGCTCGACATGATACGCCCCAACGTGGTGCACGTACTCTACAAGGGCCGCATCGTCAAGACTGCCGGCCCTGAGCTGGCCAAGGAGATAGAACAGCGCGGCTACGACTGGATCAAGGCCGAGGCCGATAACGAAGAGTAAGCCCGTAATACCCCTTAATTATGAAAAGCGAACAACAGTATATAGATCTGTACACAACGTGTGCCGAGATGATTAACACCCACTCGGCCCCCGTGATGAACCGCCTGCGCGAGGCGGCCTTTGCCGACTTTAAGCGGCTCAGCTTTCCCACGCGCAAGGTAGAGCGCTACAGATATACCGACATTGCCAAGCTGTTTGAACCCGACTACGGGCTAAACCTTAACCGCCTGGACATACCGGTAGATCCCTACGACGTATTCAAGTGCGATGTGCCCAACCTGAGTACTTCCCTCTATTTTGTCATCAACGATAGCTTCTATTCCAAGCAGTTGCCACAGGTACACCTGCCCGAGGGTGTCATCATCGACTCTCTGAGCCATGTGGCTGTCACCCATCCCGAACTGGTAGAACCCTACTATGGTCGCATAGCCCCCACGGCTACCGACGCCCTTACCGCCCTCAACACCATGCTGGCCCAGGACGGCCTGTTTATTTACGTGCCTAAGAACGTGAGGATGGAGCGCACCGTACAGGTCATCAACATCCTGCGCTCCGACGTCGATCTGATGGTCAACCGCCGTGTCCTCATGGTCATCGGACAGGGCGCTGAGGCCCGCTTCCTCTTCTGCGACCATGCTGCCGACGACCGCCGTTTCCTGGCTACCCAGGTGATAGAGGCTTACGTGGGCGACAACGCCAGCCTGGATCTCTACTGCCTGGAAGAGACCCACATACGCAACACCCGCACCAGCAACGTGTATATAGAGCAGCAGGCCAACAGCCGCGTTAACCACAATGTGATAACTCTGCACAACGGCGTTACCTGCAACCACTTGGACCTGACCTTTAAGGGCGAGGGGGGCGAGTGCCGCTGCAACGGCTGCGTGATAGCAGACAAGACACAGCATGTAGATAACAACACGCTCATAGACCATCAGGTGGGCCACTGTACCAGCAACGAACTGTACAAGTATGTCCTCGACGGCGAGGCTGTGGGTGCCTTCGCCGGTCGTGTCCTGGTGCGCCACGGTGCCCAGAAGACCATCTCGCAGGAAACTAACCAGAACCTCTGCGCCACCCGTACTGCCCGCATGTTTACCCAGCCCATGCTTGAGATTTACGCCGATGACGTGAAGTGTGCCCACGGCAGTACGGTGGGCCAGCTCAACGATGCGGCCCTCTTCTACATGCGCCAGCGCGGCATCGGCCTTGAGGAGGCCCGCCTCTTACTCGAATTTGCCTTTATCAATGAGGTTATTGACACTATCCAGCTCGAACCGCTCAAGGATCGTCTCCACTATCTTGTCGAGAAGCGTTTCCGCGGCGAACTTAACAAGTGCGAAGGTTGTAAACTATGTAAGTAAGCCTATGTATGATATTGATAAGGTGCGGGCCGACTTTCCCATCCTCGGCCGCACCATCTACAATAAGCCGTTGGTGTACTTAGACAACGGCGCCACCACCCAGAAACCCCTGTGTGTACTCGATGCCATGCGCGATGAGTACCTTAACGTCAACTCCAACGTACACCGTGGCGTACACTGGATGTCGCAGCAGGCCACCGAGCTGCACGAGGCCGCCCGCGAGACGGTGCGCAGCTTTATCCATGCCGCCTCGACGTCCGAGATAGTGTTCACCCGCGGCACCACCGAGGGTCTCAACCTCGTGGCATCGTCCTTTACCGAAGCTTTCATGCACGAGGGCGACGAGGTCATCGTCTCGGTCATGGAGCACCACTCCAATATAGTGCCCTGGCAGCTCCAGGCGCAGAAGCGGGGCATCAGGCTGCGCGTCATCCCCATGAACGACCGTGGCGAGCTGCTCATGGACGAGTACGAGCGTCTCTTTACGCCCCGTACGCGCATCGTCAGCGTGTGCCATGTCAGCAATGTGCTGGGCACGGTAAACCCCGTGAAGCAGATTATCAGCATAGCCCATGCCCACGGCGTGCCTGTGATGGTCGACGGGGCCCAGAGCGCGCCCCACATGCCCATCGACGTACAGCAGATGGACTGCGACTTCTTTGCCTTCAGTGGCCACAAGATGTATGGCCCCACCGGCGTGGGTGTACTCTATGGCAAGGAAGACTGGCTGGACCGCCTGCCTCCCTATCAGGGTGGCGGCGAGATGATAGAGAACGTCAGCTTTGACCACACTACCTTCGAGCGGCCTCCCCTCAAGTTCGAGGCCGGTACTCCTGACTATATCGCCACCAACGGACTGGCCAAGGCCATCAACTACATGGAGCAATTAGGCATGGACAACATCTACCAGCACGAACACGACCTGACGCGCTACGCCATGGGGCGCCTGGGCGCCATTCCTGGCATGCGCATCTTTGGCTGCGCTCCCGACAAGGACGCTGTTATTAGTTTCCTGGTGGGCCAGATACACCACATGGACATGGGTACCCTCCTGGACCATCTGGGCATCGCCGTGCGTACTGGTCACCACTGTGCCCAGCCCCTCATAGACCGCCTGGGCATCCTTGGTACCGTGCGTGCCTCCTTTGGTCTGTACAATACCCGTGCCGAGGTCGACGTACTGGCTGAGGGCATCGAGCGCGTGGCCCGTATGTTCTGACAGCCGCCTGGCCACCCTTAGTACTCATCTATTTAACACCATACCTACTATGAAACAAGTCAACCGGTTGCAGGGACTCCTGTTCCTGCTCTGCGCGGTGCCCACCTTGATGGTGGCGCGCCCCTCGCTCATCCAGTATGTCAACACCCACATAGGCACAGGCGCTTTCAAGGGGCGCTGGAGCCCAGGCAATGAGGCCAAGGGCCAGTGTATGCCCGCCGTGCTGGTGCCTAACGGCATGAACGCTTGGACACCGCAGACCGAGGCCACGGAGCGCCGCGGTGTATGCCCGTTCTATGCGCCCCATGACAATGGGGGCGATGCTAAAGGTGGCTCCGGCCAGCAGGGCGATGTCGTGGGCCAGTTGCAGGGTTTCCGCTGTTCGCACTGGATGAATGGCAGCAACACCCAGGACTACGGTTCGCTCACCATCATGCCCATGATGGACTCGGTGCCGTCGTCGCCCGCCCGCCGCACATCGGCCTTCACCATGGCCGGCATGACCCACCGGCCCGACTACCTGGCCATGGACCTCTACGGAGGCACCATCAAGGTAGAGCTGACGGCCACGGCCCGCACGGGCATCTTCCGCCTCACCTTTAACAAGAGCGGCCGGGCCTACATCCTCGTCACCCCCAACAGCGACTATAACGATGCCGCCATCGAGGGCTACGGCCAGATGAGCCTGGGTAAGCAGCGCTACAGCGAGGTATCGGTAAGCAACCAGGTACACCGTCTGTACCAGGGCAGCGGCCAGCGCGCCGGATTTGCCGCCCACTACCTCGTGCTGGTCAACAAGACCGATGGGGTGAGCCACGTCAGAAAGACCGAGGGCAACCGCCAGCTCTACTACATGTCGTTCACCGTCAAGGCTGGCGAGCAGGTGCTTGTCAAGGTGGGCAACTCGTACTGTGACCTGCGCGGTGCCCGGCGCAATATAGAGCAGGAGTGCCCTCACTGGAACTTCGACCAGGTGCGCCGCAACCTTACCCGTATCTGGGAGAAGCGCCTGGCCGCCATCACCGTTAGCGGCGCCACCGACCGCGACAAGGTCAAGTTCTACACCTCACTCTACCACGCTTCCTTCTTGCCCAGTATGTTCAACGATGTTGACGGCCGCTACCCCTCCTTTGGTGGCGGCAAGCACATCATGCACACCGATGGGGTGTACTACGACGGCTATAGCCTGTGGGACACTTTCCGTGCCCTGCATCCGCTGCTGAGCATACTCTACCCGCAGCAGTCGGGCCACATGATGCAGTCGCTGGTAGACAAGTACAGGCAGGGGGGATGGCTGCCCATCTTCCCGGCATGGAACAGCTATACCTCTGAGATGATAGGCGACCCCTGCGCGTCGCTCTTTGCCGACGCCTATATCAAGGGGATACGCAACTTTGACGTGCAGACAGCTTACGAGGCGCTGCTCAAGAACGCCTATCAGCAGCCGGCCTCATTTGACGATTACAAAGACGGCAAGGGCCGTCGCGCCCTTACCTCTTATATAAAATATGGGTACATCCCGTTAGAAGACCCGGTGCGCGAGGCTTTCCACCAGCGCGAACAGGTGAGCCGGACACTGGAGTATGCCTATGCCGACTACTGCGTGGCGCGGCTGGCCGAAGCCCTGGGACACCAGGCGGTGGCCGACAGCCTGTACGCACGGTCCAAGAACTATCGCAATGTGTTCGACCCGCGTATAGGCTACGTCATGGGGCGCCACGCCGACGGCTCGTTCATTACGGGCAAGCGTCCCGACCAGGGTCAGTCGTTCATCACCGAGGGCAACCCATGCCAGTACAGCTGGTTTGTGCCTCACGACGTGTACGGCCTGTTCGACTGCATGGGTGGCCGCCATGAGTACCTGCTCCGCCTCGACTCCATGTTTACCGCCCACCGCATGTGGCACGGCAACGAGCCCAGCCACCACATAGCTTACCTCTACAACTACGTGGGCAAGCCCTGGCTGTCGGCCCAGCGTGTGCGCCACCTGATGGATACTGAGTACGGGCTGGGCCCCGACGGCCTGTCGGGCAATGACGATGCCGGCCAGATGGCTGCGTGGTACATCTTCTCGGCCTTGGGCTTCTACCCCGTATGTCCGGGTAGCGGCTACTACGTCCTGGCCAGTCCCTCGTTTGGCAGCGCCACCCTGCACATGGCCAGCGGCAAGCGCTTCACCATTGTGGCCCATGGCGCGTCGGACCAGAACATCTATATACAGAGCGCCCGCCTCAACGGCCGTCCGTACGACCTCAACTACCTCAGCCATGCCGACATAGCCGCCGGCGGCACACTGGTATTCGAGATGGGCAGCTGTCCCAACGAGCACTGGGGTAGCGCTCAGGCCAGTTGTCCGCCTGCCCGCTGAGCGGCCGCACGGTGACTTATAGGGCCGCGCGGCACTTCAGCACGGCATGGAGCAGCCAGGCCACACACAGAGCCCGCAGGACTAACGGCCCGCTAACCGGAAACGCAGCAAAGAGGAAGGCCGTCTGGGCATTGAGCAACAGCAGTGTCTGCCTGATGCCCACGGGCCGCTCCAGCACCGCCGTATAATAGCGGCTCAGGGCCACGAGGGGCCATCTGAGTGCGGCGGCTGTCTGTCTCAGTATGGGGCCTATCTGGGTGGTACTCGGTGTGTAGGCTGTGGGGGTCATTGTTATGTCTCTCTTCATATCGGTAATGTTTTTAGTTCTCTTTACAAGGGCAAAGCTACCCATATAGCGCGCACAAATGGTTCAACGCTCCGACTTTATTAGTTAAAAAACTCCTGTTTATAACATACGTTAACACAATGATACCCAAAACACCATTAAAAAGCCACTTCTACACCGGCCTTACTGAGGCCGGGTGCGACGAGGCCGGCCGCGGCTGTCTGGCAGGCAGCGTATATGCGGCTGCTGTCATCCTGCCCGACGGCTACGACAACCCCGGCCTCAACGACTCTAAGCAGATGAGTGAGCGGCAGCGCTATGCGCTACGCGAGCAAGTGATGCGCGATGCCGTGGCGTGGGCCGTGGGGGTGGTTACGCCCGACGAGATAGACCACATCAACATCCTCAACGCCAGTATCCTGGCCATGCACCGCGCCCTGGATCAGCTCAGCGTGCGCCCCCAGGCCGTCATCGTCGACGGCAACCGCTTCAAGCCTTATGGCGACCTGCCCTATACCACCATCGTCAAGGGCGACGGCAAGTATCAGGCCATCGCCGCCGCCAGCATCCTGGCCAAGACTTTCCGTGATGACTATATGGCCCGTCTGGATGACGAATATCCCATGTATGGCTGGCGCAAGAACAAGGGCTACCCCACCCGCGAGCATCGCGAGGCCATACGCCAGCATGGCATCAGCCCCTATCATCGCCGTAGCTACAATCTGTTAGGCAGCGAGCTTAGCCTCAACTTCGAGCCATAGCAAGGCCAATGGCCATGATGACCGTGCGTTGCTTGCGGGAGTGTCGCCACCATGGTTGAGTTGACTGGTGGTTGTCCTGAGATAGTCGCAGAAAAAGAGGAGACCGACCTTTACGTTTCTGATGACGGCTCCCGGCGCGCTAAAGAGGGCTCCGGGAAAAGTAAAGACCGGTCTCCACGAATGGAATGATAATTCCCGTTATTGTGGAGTGCCCCTCCGTCCCCGCACTTTTTACCTTCATGCTTTTTTACCTTATCACTTTTCAACCATTAGCAGCGAATCTCCCTTAGAGGGGGGACTTAGGGAAACGCCCCAATAGCCAAAAAAAAGGCTGGACTTCCATTGGGAAATCCAGCCCTTATTATTAGGTCCGCAAAGGATGAGCGGACTGCTGTAGGAGCGGTTAGAGAACTACCTTCTCGCTCTTCTTAGAACCGTCCTTGTAGGTCTTTACCACTACATATACAGCCTTTTCGCCAGCCTTAGGAGCGTCTACCTTCACACCAGAGGTGGTGAAGTACTCTTTCTTGACTACGCCAGCCTCAGACTCAACGGTGGTGACACCGTTGACAACGCTTGTAACCTTGCAGTCAACTTCCAGCTCGGCAGTGCTCTCGCCGGCAGTCAGGGTAAAGGTAAGCGTACCTGTGAAGGGCTTGTTGAAGTGTACCTTGTTGCCGTCTACCACTACATCGGCATTGTCGGTGGTGATGGTTACACCCTCGGGATGTCCTATGTAGAAGTCCTTGGTAGCTACCTGGGCAGCCATGTCGGCAGCGTCAAGCAGCACGCTGGCAGCGTTGACCTTGGCATCGTCCGTGTCGCAGAATCCCTGCAGAACGGGCATCGTGTAGTCGTCATAGCTCTTCCAGGCATCGCCCATGTCTACCTTGAGCAGGTCAGCGTATGCCAGTGCGGTACCGGCAGTGTTGACGCCCTCAGAGGCGAGCTCCTTTACATAGTACACGTTCTTCACGTAGTTGTAGTCAGGGTTCCAGGTCTTGGGGTTGTCGGTCATCTTGACACCAATGATCATGGCGCAAGTGTCGGCAGGGGCCTCTACTGTACCTGCGAAGTAGCTGTCCTCGATGCGGGTGCCTATTACGACACCATTGCGCTCTGAGCCAACCACAGAGTAGCCTATAAGGCCACCCACACGGGCCACGCCCTTGACAGTACCATAGCTATACACATTCTTATAGTGACCGCCACCCTGACCGGCGACACCGCCAATACCGTAGCAGGTCTTGGCATCGGTACCCGAGCAGGTTACGTCACCCAGGTTGTAGCAGTTGGTGATGGTGGTGCCGCCATAGGCGTTGTAACCTATCAGACCACCAGCACGGTTGCTGGTAGTAGTGATGTCGCCAGAGTTCCAGCAGTTAGACATCACCGTGTTGTTACCGGTAAGGGCAGCGACAATACCGCCGAGGCCGAAGCCACCTTCGATATCGCCCTTGTTGTAACAGCTGTCGATAACACTGTAGTTGGTAGCATAAGCGACGATACCGGCACCCTGGTTACCAGAGGCGATAATGTCGCCCTCGTTGTGACAGCCGATGAAGCGGACAGGATTCTGCTCGGAGAATGTGCCCTTATAGTAGCATGCTATACCAGCAGCGTAAACCGGCTTTTGCGAGAGGATGGTTCCGCTGTTCCAGCAGTTCTTAAAGGTAGAGCCAGCAGTGTACACGCCAACGATACCAGCAGTATAGGTGCTCGAGGCGGTGCTGTTGATGGTCGACGAGATGTCGCCCGTGTTGTAGCAGCCTTCCATATAGTACTTAGAGTAACCAGATGAGCTACCCTCGACGATCAGTCCGGCGTTGTTGGTAGCCGAAGAGATGCTGGCCGTGTTGTAGCAGTCCTTCAAGTAGTAAGGCTCAGAGTCCTTAGAGGCTGTGGCCATACCGATGAGACCTGCCAGCGTACATACGGTGGTAGGATTGGTAGCCACTACCTCGCCCGTGTTGTAGCAACCGATGAGCGTGTCAGGGTTGCAGGTTCCGATAAGTCCGGCGAGGTAACACTTGTTGAGCTTAGAGGTGGTACCCGAGCCAGTGTACGACACTTTGCCCTTGTTACCACAGTTAACGTACTTCACGCCAGTGTTACTGTAACCTACCAGACCGGCAGTATAAGCACCGGCAGAGGTAACCTCGCCCTCGTTGACGCAGTCGGTGAGCTGGGCACCCGTCAGGGCAACACCTACGAGGCCACCCAGGTAGCTCTTGGTTCCGCCCTTGACCGTGGCGCGGTTAACTACGTTCTTGAGTTTACCTGACAGGCTACCTACCACAGCGCCGCTCTTGGCATAGGTTGTGGTGAACGAGCCCTTAACAGTCAGGTCGTGTACATAAGCGTTCTTGCCCAAAGCCTTGAACAGGATAGCCTCTTCATCGGCCCTAGCGGTGTAATTGGCAGTTACTGTCATGCCGTTGCCATCGAGCTCGCCATCGAAGATGGTGACATTGTCTGACGAGAAGGGATGGATGAGCAGGTTGAAGGTAAGGTTGGCGGTGAGCTTCACTACCTTGCCAGTCATGGGCTCGCCACAAGTGGCCATATAGGTGGCAAAGGCGTTCCACTCGTTGCTGGTCTTAATCAGATAGGGGTCGGCGGCGGTTCCGGCACCTGTCAGAGGGATAGCCGGACGGCTTTCTACAACGAAGGGCTTGGTGTAGCCACTCTTATAGGTAGCTGTAAGCGTATCAATGACAAGCGCGGTTACCGAGGCGGGAGCCACGAGCGTGTTGCCATTAATCTTGAATACCGAGCCATCTTTCAGCGACCATGTGCAGTCGGCATCGGTACTGAGGGCAACATTCTGCTTCAGGTCGGCCACGGTATGGCCGGCTGGCACGCTGATGATGATGCTACGGGTAACCTTAACAGAAGGCTCATCGGCAAACTGCTTCAGTACCGGATACTTGCCGGCTTCGAACGACCACAGCTCGGTAGAGTAGTTGGCCAGGGCCTTGCCACTGGTCAGTACACTGGTCTCTACGGCCTCGGTGCCCTCGAGAGTAGTGTTACCATTGGCCTTGTGCAGAGTTATCTGTCCGTCGTAGTAGTTGTCCTTACATACGCCCTTGGTACCTGTCTGGCCACCAATAGCGCCTACTTCGACCTTGTCTGTTGACAGCGAAGTACCGTAGTTGATACAGTTGATAACGTCGTTGTGGTAATCGTAAGAAGTAGAGGCTGCCTCGTTGAGCGAACCAGAGATACCGGCTACACGGCCGTAGCCATAAGTGGTACCCGAGTTGACGCAGTTGAGTACGCGGCCACCAGTCTGGCCACCGCAGATACCGCCAACGCCGTTGAGCTTGTTGACCTTAGAGCCCGAGATAAAGGTAGAGATGACCTTGCACTCGATGGTACCGGTGTTCTCACAGTTCTCTATCAGTCCGTAGTTAGTACCACTGATACCGCCCACATTCATGTAGCCGCTAACGATGTTACCGGCGTTGAAGCAGTTGCGGATTACGGCACCTTTCTGGTTCTGTCCGGCGATACCGCCAATCCAGCAGCTATAGCCAGTGACATTAGCGTAGTTGCGGCAGTTCTCGATGGTACCATAGTTGTAACCTACCAGGGCACCCGAAGTAGCCCACAGTTCAGTAAGGTCGCAGTCGGCGGCGATGTTCAGGTTCTTAACGCTGCCACTGGGGGCCATACGGCCGATGAAGCCCTTGTAGCCAATACACTTACCGACAGTAGGCGTACCCATCTTATTGGCAGTAGGAGCGGTAGCCAGGTCATGGAGTTCTTGATAACCATGTTGTGGATGGTATGTCCGTCGCCGTCGATATGTCCGGCAAACTGTACGTGAGCATCCGATGAGCCAGTGATGATGCAGGCGCAGATACCTAAGAACTCGGGATCCTTCTGCAGGTCTATATCGTTGGTAATCTTAAAGTATGTATCGGGGAAGAGCTGCTGCTTAACGGTGGTAACCTTAGACAGGGTTACCAGGTCAGCCTTGGTCTTCAGCAGATAGGGCTTCTCGGCAGTTCCTTCACCGTCGAAGGGAATAGGAGATACCTTCAGGGCCAGCATACGGGCACCTACGCCCTGGTTAACGAAGCAGATAGTATCGGTACCAAACTCTTCCTTGAGTTTCAGAGCCGTTCCGCTGATGGCAGAGTAGGCTCCCTCGTCTACCAACTTGCCTTCCTTGTAGTATTTCACGGCAGTGGCACCCAGCAGAGTGAGCTTGGCGTCGCGGGTCACCTTGTCGAGCGAGCTGCCGTCAGCCAGATTTAATGCGCTGGCACTGAACTTAGCAGCCTCGGTGTCGTCCATACCCTTCAGACGAGGATAAGCACCCTCGGTAAAGGTCCATACCGAAGCGTCGAAGCCCTTAACACCAGAACCGGCAGTAAGCTCGGCTGTGGTGGCACTAAAGGCAGTAGAACCGAAGTTGGTTATCTGCTTGTCAAAGTAGATGTTCTCCAGTGTGGGGTTAGCTCCGTCCATCACGGTACCCAGTATCTCGCGGCGCTCGGTCTCGGGCTTGTACTGGTAGGTCTCTGCATCTACGTTGCCTGCGGCATAGCTGCTCTTGATAGAGCTCTCGCAGAGTGTTCCTGCTGCGTTCTTCCAGTTGCGTACATAACCGGTAATACCGCCGGCATAACGAGAAGCGGAACTTACAACCTCTACGTTGCTGTAACTATTGGTTAAAGAACCATAGAGATTACCTACCACACCGCCTACGGCTGCCTGGTTACCATAACCATAGACAGTACCGGTGGCATAACACTTATCGATAGTGCCCTGGTAGCAGACACCGGCCACGCCACCCAGACTCAGGTCAGAGGTATAGCGGCCGTCGAGCGTACCAGAGAAGTAGCACTTCTCGGCATGACCCATATACAGCGAACCGACAACACCACCAGAAGGATAGGTATCAGTAACACCGCCAGCCTTGATGCTTACGTTCACGGCGTAGCAGTTGCTGATGGTACCGTTAATCTGTCCGGCTACACCGCTGGCATATCCGAAGGCGCCCGTAATGTTAGAGGTGGTAACGTTACAGTCGGTAACGTTGCGGGCTATGGCGGCGATACCGGCAGCACCTGTCTGCCCCGTATTGCTTACCACCGAGTTAGTTACCTGGCAGTTCTGTATGTCGCCCAGCGTCCATGCAGCCACTACACCAGCGTAGTAATTGGCGGCCAGAACCTCGGCCTTGTCAAACTTGACGTTCTTGATAACGCTGAGCGTATCGGCCTTACCGAAGAGACCGGCATAGCCATTGGCACCGGTGCTTACGGTGAGACCCTTGATGGTGTGTCCGTTACCGTCGAACGTTCCGGCGAACTGGTGCGACCAGTCGGCACCGATAGGTTGGAAGCGGTAGCCCGACATATCAATGTCGTTCTCCATGCGGAAGTACTTGCCTAAGAAGGGACGTGCATACTTGGTCTGGCCGGTGCCTAAGGTAGGCTCCTCGCCGTTAACCTTGTCGGCGAGCAGCACCAGGTCGTCGAGCGTCTTCAGCTTATAGGGATTGGCCTTGGTACCCTCGCCTTCAAAGTCGGTTACCGAGAGCTTCGGATAAGTAATGTCGAAAGATGTCTCAATCTTTCCGTTAATCATAGCGCCCAGATAATATTTAGAGGTAAGCAGTGTCCAGCCGCCCCAGGTTATCTGGCGATTGTTGGTAGACTTGTCGCAGTTGATTACGGCAGCGTAAGCGGTGAGCCCGCTATAGTCGTCCTTGAAGGTAGCGGCCACTGTAGACCAGTCGCCGTTGGTGGCGTCCTTGCGCGCAATCTGCTGGGCTATCTTGCCGGTAAGGTCGCGCTGCAGTTCTATCTCCACGGTCTGTCCGAAGTTGGCAAAGTTGCGTATAGAGAGTACATTGGCCGACTGCTGCACGGCATATACACCGAAGGAAACGTCCTGCAGCTTCGACTCCTTAGAGTTCCACACACGGTAAGACATCGTGGCATTGGCCTTGATGAACTCTGTGCCGTACATGGCGCAGAAGAACTTGTCGGCATTGGTGCCGCTCTTGATGAAAAGTCCCCACCACGAGTCGAGGGTTATCGTTCCGTCGTCGTTGAGTTTACCGGTAATCTGTGACTTACGGTCGGGCTTGCCCTCGGTGGTACACACAGCCAGGTCGAAGTCGCCATAAGTGGCGTTCTTGCCCACCACCTGGTTAGGGATGGTAATGGTCTTGGCCTGTGTGTCAATCTTGGCACTTACCACGATACCTGCCTCGTAGAAGTTGGTAATGGTAATAGAGTCGGCATAGCCCACCTTGGGGGCGATGACTACTGCATGACCGCCATCGTTGCCCGATGAGATAAGGGTCTTGTAGGTCATCACGCAGTCGGTAGCCTTGGTCAGGTCCATAGGTGCTGCCGCAGTAGCCCTCCTCACCTTGGCTACTTGTCTTTTGGCTGATGGCGAAGCCGCTGCCGTCTTCAGTTTCGTGCCGGCGCCGTATAGCTGAGATACAGCATTGTCAGACAGTAGCCGTTGGGTTACTGGCCCCCCTGAATGTTCAGGGTTCTGAACCGAATTGACGAGCTTGACATCATCTGCCATCATAGACACTGGAAGCCACAGTAACACGAGCAGCATTCCAAATACAGATAAAAATCTTCTCATATATTAATACATGATTTTTAGGGGACATTAAAATTCTCTCATTAACCGGAAAGAGAGCCAGTGCAGTCCCCTTTTTCACACTGGCTCGTCCGGCATCTTTCATTTTTACAATTAGTTAATAAGCTATCTTGTATCGCTCGCTGCCTATGGCTACGATATATACCCCGTGGCCTGGCAGTTGCAGGGTAGCCACTCCGCCGGCCAGGGTGGTCTGTGCCACCAGCGTGCCGCCTACCTCGTAGAGTGCCACCCGGCTCTGCTTGCTGCCCGAGCTGATGGTCAGCGTGTTGCCCGCTATAGACAGATGGCTCAAGCCGCTCTCGGTGGCCACCGTGCTGAGGTCTATGCCCGCGGCTACATCCTCGTAAGCTATCGTAAAGTCGTCTATGTAGCAGTAGACGGTCTTGCTACCTATGGTCTCGGTTATCTTGAAGCAGGGGTTCACTGCGTCTATATTATATATAAGGTGTGCCGAGCCCTGGGTGGGTACGGTGGTGTTTTCTACCCCGTCTACATCTTTCATACCTACCCACGAGGCGCCATTGTCGGTCGAGTAGTAGCAGCGCATAATGGCGAGTGAGGTAGTGGGGTTGTAGGCCATGAAGGATACCGACGTTACCTTGCGGTTAATGGGCGATGTAACTATCTCGGCCTTCTTCTTCAGTCCCAGGACGCGTTCACCGTTGCCGTAGCCCTCGGCGGGAGCCACCACGGAGGCCAAGGCGTCCAGGCTCCAGTCGCAGAACTTGCCCTTGACCACCGCCTTACCGGCAGTAGTAGTCTCCATCTCCTCGAAGTCTTCTACCAACTCCGAGATGCTGGCATTGGCCACGCTAAACGAGATGACCCCATCGGCACTCTCGGCTATATCTTTCAGCTCTAACGGTGTCGGGGCTTGCGTCCACGACCGTATCGAGGGCGTAGTCTGGTTAGTAAGCGCCGTCACGTTGCCGCTACCAGGGAAAGGGTCGCCCTGCGAGTCGGTCACAGTGGTCGTTTTGCCCGATGTCTTAGTCTGCGGCTTGGCCCGCAGCACCTCCAGGTAGTTGTGGGCAGGGTTGCAGTTGATGGTATTGTTCTCCCAGACATCTACATTGGTAGAGTCTACTCTCGTAACTATCATACCATGTCCGGCCAGATAGGCATCCCAGCGGGTCTGCTGCCTGTTTTCAAGGAGGAAGAACTCGTTGGGAATGGCCGAGTTGATGCGGTAACCTGTGTTAGAGGTGTTCAGCGCATCCAGGGTGAACTGCCCCGGCGCCTCTATCAGTTGCGGGTTGGCAAATCCTAACGCGTAGCGCTCGTAAAGGGTATAGCCTACCGGCGTGCGCGACTTGTTGCGGTAGCTGCCGCCGGCCATGATAGACCACGTGGCGGGGTTAATGCTCTGGCCGCCGCTCGAAGCGTAGTCGGTGTCGTACTCGTCGGGCAAGCCCAGCACATGACTGAACTCATGGCAGATGGTGCCTATACCATCGAGCACTCCCGATCCTTCGCGGCCGTACATCTCGGTAGAGCAGGCATAACGGCCCAAAGACACGCCGTCAAGGCGGACGCCGAACATCTTAGAGGCGTGGGGCCAGACGAGGTCAGAGTTGTTACCCGAGAAGTTGGCACCGTAGCCGGCATAGATGAAAAAGACCATATCGGCCGTCCCGTCGCCATCGCGGTCGTACTGTGAGAAGTCTACCTGGCTGTCGGCGGCCTTGCTGGCTGCTGCAGCCAACGCCAGACCATTAGTCGAACCACCGGCATCGTACTTAGAATAATTTATCTTGACTGGCCCGACGATGTCGAACTGCGGATCAAAGGCTCCCATGGAGTTGTCGTAATAATAGTCGCGCACACTACCGGTACAGTCTATCTTCTCAGGAATGAGCGAGGAAGACATGTATCCGTCATAGTTCTTCTGGTTGACCATATTGTTGACTATATCGTGGATATCGGTACGGGAGAAAGTGCAATTATTAAATTCGACGAGGATAATAAGACCGCGAAACTTGCTGATGTCGTACTTGCCGTTTCCGCGGAGGTACCGGCGCATGCCGGTCATGCTTTTCATGGTTTTCTTCATCTCCTTGGCAGTCGGAGAGAGCGCTGGGGTGAGGTTTTTCTGCAGTGTCTGTAGGAAAGCGTTGTCGCCCGTACTGCGTTCAGAGGCGTTGCGTGCTATGCGCTGGGTGGCTACCAGCCGGCCATCGGTTATTTCAGCGTACACATAGTAACCCGTTGGCGACTTCAGCACGGTATAGCCATCCTCGGTGGTGGCGTGGTGTTGGTATTCGTCGCCTACGAGGCGCACCGTAAGGTACGTGCCATCTGGTTGAAGTTACTTGGCTGGGGTGGGATTGGCCGGAATACCTTGCGCGGTGGTTATTCCTAATAAAGAGGATAAAACTAATAAGTAAAATTTCTTCATTCGTAAATAATTAATGGCGTTATCGCGCGACAAAAGTAATAATTATCAGTCAAAAGAGCAACAATCTGACAGAAAAAATTGCTTTTTTATATCAAAATCATATTTTCTGTATAAACACACAGGGCATATACACGGCTGTCAGCCAGTGCCATGGACACATGGGTGCCTATGGTCAGGGGGCTGATGGCTAAAAACATGGTCGTCCTATCACCGAGACCCACCGCAACGGTCGTGGTGCTGGCTCTCACAGCCCCCTGGTATTTATTTTCCTTCTTTTTCTTGGCAGCCATCATTTAATTTTGTAATTTTACAGCCATAACATACTAAACGACAACAGATATGACATTTATCAGAACCTCTCTTGTTATCCTGGGCCTCGCCATCGCCACCACCACGATGGGTCAAGGCATAATCCGCCACAATGCGCCCGCCCCCAAGGCCACGGTCAAAAAGCCAGCTACCACGGCTGCCTCGCCTGCCAAGCAGCGGGCCGTAGCCCAGCTGGTTAAAAACATGGTCTACGTTCAGGGCGGCACCTTTACCATGGGCCGTACCAGCAGCAAGGCTTACTGGAACGATAGCGGAGACAAGCCGGCACACCAAGTTACCGTTGGCAGCTTCTATATATGTAAGTACGAGGTTACGCAGCAGCTCTGGAAAGCGTTTATGGGTACCAACCCATCGTGGACCAAGGCCGACAATATGCCCGTGGAGTGGGTTAACTGGGTAACGGCCCAGAAGTTTATCCAGAAGCTCAACGCCTATAGTGGCAAGAGGTTCCGCCTGCCCACCGAGGCCGAATGGGAGTTTGCCGCACGGGGCGGCACCCGCTCGCACAACTACCTATACAGCGGCAGCGACGACATCAACGAGGTAGCTTGGTGGCATGACAACAGCGGGGGCAAACTGCACGCCGTGGGAACAAAGCACCCCAACGAGCTGGGCCTCTACGACATGACGGGCAATGCCTACGAGTGGTGCTCAGACTGGCAGGCGCCCTACCAGTCGTCGGCCCAGACCAATCCCAAGGGCCCACAGAGCGGCCGGGGGAGGGTCAAGCGTGGCGGAAACTGTAACAGCTCGGATTCTGAGACTGGTGTGATGACCCGCAGTCAGAGCCTGCCCGACATAGCTACCTGTTGCGGCATCCGCCTGGTATGCGACAGATTATAGCCATGCCCCATCGGTATCTGTGACCATAGTCATGGCTATCGTACAGCGAACTGCCTATCCGCGGGCCTGGGCTCCGACGCGGGCGCGGGTCACGGCCTATAATATAATAAGGTGTAACGACAACAGCCACTACCCACCATGCGACACGACAAACTACAACGCGAACTGGACTTGCTGCTCCTGATGACCGAGAACAAGAACTATACGGCCGCCCAGCTGTGCGACCGCATAGGCATATCGCGCCGCAACCTGTACTACTACCTCGACTTCTTCCGCGACGCGGGCTTCCGCCTCATCAAGTCGGGCAACTACTACAGGCTGGACCGCCACTCGCCTTTCTTCCGCCGTCTGCACGAGAGCATAGACTTCACCGAGCAAGAGGCCGTGGTGCTCCGCCGCCTGGTAAGCGGTGGCGACGAGACCAACCCGCTCATAGAGAGCATACGCCATAAGCTCGACAAGTTTTACGACCTGCGTATCCTTACCGACGTCAATGTGCAGCAGCGCCTGTCGCACAATATAGACCGGCTATACGAGGCCATCAAGTTCAGGCAGATGGTCAAGATATGCCAGTACTCGTCGCCCCACAGTCAGACGGTTACCGACCGCATCGTGGAGCCTTATCTCTTTATGAACGACAATATGGACGTGCGTTGCTACGAGCTCAGTTCGGGACTGAACAAGACCTTCAAGATAGCCCGCATGGGCGACGTGGAGCTGATAGACATGCTGTGGAGCCACGAAGACCGTCACCGTCAGGTGTTTACCGATGCGTTCATGTTTAGCGGTGAGGAGCGCCACACGGTGAGCCTCATCCTGGGCCAGCTCTCGGCCAACCTGCTGCGCGAAGAGGTGCCCCGCGCGGCCACGGGCCTGGAGCCCTACGACGACCATCGCTACCGGCTACAGCTCGACGTGTGCAGCTATGTGGGCATAGGCAGATTTGTCCTGGGCCTGTACGATGACATCCTGGTAGAGGGCGACGACGGCCTGCGCCAGTACCTGGCCGAGCGCATAGGGCGTATGCAGGCGGTTACCAACAGTCAGGGGACGGCCCCCAAGCCCCCCAAGGGGAATGTCAAATAGCAAGTGGCGAAGCCGTGGACGCTATGATTTCAGCGAAAACAATCCCCAACGAGGAAAGGTGAAGAAGTGAAAAGGTAAAAAGAACTTCCTGCGCGCTGGAGATATCTTCCCACCAGCCAGTGGCGGCCGCGCGAAATAAAAAGAACAGCCTTTAGCTTTCTAATGACGGTTCCCAGCGCGCTAAAGACGGCTCCGGGAAACATAAAGATCGGTCTCCATGAATGGGGGAATACGCGTCGTTATCACGGAGTGGCTCTCTGTTCCAGCGCTTTTTATCTTTTTGCTTTTTTACATTTTTGTTTTTCTCCCCGTGGGTGCTACGGCACAGCCCGCAGGCAGTGTGGCAATCACTAAACAAACCTTAAAAAACACCGTTGTAATGACTAATTTACATAATAAAAGCGCAAAAGTACGCGCTATTTGAATTATTCTGCTTAAATTTGCATCTAAAATATTTAACATAGAGTGTAATGAAAAGAAAGCTCATACCTTTTATCTTATTGGTATCGACTATATTTGTCATGGCTTCTTGCTTCGGCGACGATGATACAGAAGTGACTTATCCTAACGAGACGGGCATCACAGCGTTCTCCTTGGGAACTCAGAAGATAGTGAAGGATACTGTGGGAAAATCGGGCAAGGACAGCACGTATCAGACCACGATAGACTGCAGTGGCTATATCTTCTACATAGACCAGATTAATCACGAAATATACAACCCTGACTCGCTGCCGGTAGGCATTGACAGCGCCAAGATAATCTGTGAGGCCACATCCAAGAGCAGCGCTACCATACTGATAAAGAGTATGAACAGCGACACGCTCAAGGTGTTCAGCAGCTCGGACTCTATCAGCTTCTACAAGCCCCGCACATTCAGGGTGCTGAGCCTGTCGGGACTGGCCACGGTAGACTATACCGTCAAGGTTAACATACACCGCGAAAAGCCCAACGTATTCAAGTGGCAGTTAGCCAATAACAGTGCCGCGATAGCCGACCTGACCGCCATGAGGGCCCTGGCACTCAACGGGCGGGTCTACGTGATGGGCCGCGACATAGACAGCCCCCGTATCTATGTGACCGACGAGGGCAATACGGTGCAGTGGCACGAGGTGTCCCCCAACATAGACTTAGGCACCGACTTCTACAAGAACATAGCCGTCATGGGCGGCCGCTTCTACACCTATGCCAAGGACGGGGCCGTATATACATCGGCCGACGCCGCCACCTGGACCCGGGTGGCCGAGGTGAGCCTGGGCCGCATACTGGGTGCCAGTGACAAGATGCTCTATGCGCTGGGCGCTGACCGCAGCCTGATGGCCTCGGCCGACGGTGCTACCTGGCAGCAGCAGGATATGGACACACCAGCCGACTCGTTGCCCACAGACAACTACAGCATCATGGTGCGTAAGCTGCTCACCAACCAGAAGATAAACCGCGTGGTACTCGCAGGTACCGCGGCCTACACCAGCCAGGTGTGGTCGCGTATCGAGGAGACCGACAGCCACAGCGAACCACAGCCCTGGACCTATATGGACGTGGCCGGCAACAACCGGTTCTGTCTGCCTAACATGGAGAACCTCCAGGTGGTAAACTACGGCGACTTTATGCTGGCCTTAGGCGGCCGGGGGATGGGCAAAAGCCACGAGGCGGCCTTCAGCGGACTTTACGCCAGCACCGACGGCGGCTTGACGTGGCGCATCAACACGCTGTACAACCTGCCCGAGAGCTTCAGCTCGGAGAGCGGCAAGTTTGCCTTCACCCGCGACAGCCAGAACTATCTGTGGGTCATCGCCAGCAACGGCGATGTATGGCGCGGCCGACTGAACCGGCTGGGCTGGAAGACCGACGATACCTATTTTGGCGAATAAACGCCCACTGCGATGAGAAAAGCCCTGCTTGTCACGTTGCTCCTGTTGTCGGCGCTGAGCCTGAAAGCCCAGCAAGACGATGAATACTTGATGGAGATAGGCGGCGGAGTGGGCATGGTGTCGTACGAGGGCGACTTCAACGGCAACGTGCTGAAGAATATGCAGCCCATGGGGTCGGTGGTGCTCAGACGCATACTCAACCCGTACATGGGGTTCCGTCTGGCGGGCTCATTCGGCAAGCTCAAGGGAGCGGCAGCCGACGTTAAGACCTACTACCCCGATGAAGCCACGCGTGGCTACACCTTCAGCCACTCGCTGGTAGATGTGGGGGTGACCTATGAGTACAACTTCTGGCCCTATGGCACCGGGCGCGACTACCGGGGTGCCAAGCGTCTCACGCCCTTCATCTTCGGTGGCATCGGAGCCACCTACGTGTCGGGCGACAACAGCGTATTTACCGCCAATGTTCCTCTGGGACTGGGCGTAAAGTATAAACTCAGGGAACGCCTCAACCTCGGCGTGGAGTGGCGTATGCACTTCTCGCTCAGCGACAAGCTGGACGACATGGCCGACCCCTACGGCATCAAGAGTAGCGGCCTGTTCAAGAACACCGACTGCTACAGTGCCCTGCAACTTACCCTTACCTACAGCTTTATGAGCAAATGTAGAACCTGTAACAACGACGACTAATGGCAAACGATATAGATATGAACCGTGTACCGCAGCACGTGGCCATCATCATGGACGGCAACGGGCGCTGGGCAGCCGAACGCGGCAAGCCCCGTAGCTATGGCCACCAGGCAGGCGTGGACACGGTACGCAAGATTACCTCTGAATGTACCCGGCTCGGTGTCAAATATCTTACACTCTATACTTTTTCGACCGAGAACTGGAACCGTCCGGCTGATGAGATATCAGCGCTGATGGGATTGGTACTGACCTCGCTTGAGGACGAAATCTTTATGAAGAACAACGTACGCTTCAGGGTGATAGGCGACATAGCCCGGCTACCCGAGGCCGTACAGGCCAAGCTGCAGGAGGTGATGGAGCACACGGCCCACAACGGTGCCATGACCATGGTAGTGGCGCTGAGCTACTCGTCGCGCTGGGAGATAACCCGCGCCGTACGCCAGATAGTAGACGAGACCTTGAGGCAGTTGCCACAGGCCACGCCCGAGGAGATAACCCGCAGCATCACCGAGCAGACGGTAAGCGACCATCTGGACACGGCTTTTATGCCCGACCCCGACCTGCTGATACGCACGGGCGGCGAGCTGCGCATATCCAACTACCTGCTGTGGCAGATAGCTTACTCCGAACTGTACTTTACTGATACCTACTGGCCCGACTTTGATGAGCACTGCCTGCACGAAGCTATACGCAGCTATCAGCGCCGGCAGCGCCGCTTTGGCAAGACCGAGGAACAAGTGGAAAATGAAAAATAGGATGAAAATGAAGATAATCAATAAGGTATTGCTGATGGCCTTCACCCTGATGGCCGGCACAACCATGTACGCTCAGGACAAGATAGTACATCCCGAGATAAGCTATGCGGGCACGCCACGCACGGTGACCATCGCCGGCATCAACGTGTCGGGCGTAGAGGGTTATGAGGACTATGTGCTCACGGGTATATCCGAGCTGACCGTGGGTCAGCAGATAGAGCTCCCTGGCTCGCAGGTGACTGATGCTGTGAAGCGCTACTGGAAGCACGGGCTTTTCTCTCAGGTAAAGATATACGTAGACTCGCTCATAGCCGACAAGGTGTATCTGCACATAGCCCTGAAGGTCAGGCCGCGTGTCTCTACTATCAACTACGTGGGCCTGAAGAAGTCAGAGCGTGAGGATATGGAGACCAAGTTAGGCTTGCTCAAGGGTATGCAGGTAACGCCAAACTCCATAGACCGTGCCAAGATCCTGGCGAAAAAGTATTTTGACGACAAGGGCTACAAGAACGCCGACATAGAGATAAACCAGCGCGAGGACGTGGCTGGCAAGAATCAGGTGATACTCGATGTGGTAGTAGACAAGAAGGAGAAGATGAAGATACACCGTATCATCATCGAGGGCAATAATCAGCTCAAAACCAGCAAAATCAAGGGCGGTTTCCTGAAGAAGGGCGCCTTTGCCAAGACACATGAGGCGGGCAAGTTTGGCAGCTTCCTCAAAGCTAAGAAGTTTACCCCCGAGCGCTGGGCTACTGATAAGAAGAACCTGATAGACAAGTACAACGAATATGGTTATCGCGATGCCGAGATAGTGGCCGACAGCGTATGGAACTATGACAACAAGCACGTGGATATATATGTCAAGGTAGACGAAGGTAAGAAGTACTATCTGCGCAACGTGTCGTGGGTGGGCAATACGGTCTACACGACCGACTACCTGAGCCGCGTGCTAGGTATGCACAAGGGCGACGTGTACAACCAGAAGCTGCTCAACAAGCGCCTTACCGAGGACGAGGACGCTGTGGGCAACAACTACTGGAACACGGGCTACCTGTTCTACAACTTGGTTCCCGCCGAGGTTAATGTGGTGGGCGACAGCATTGACCTGGAGATGCGTATCCAGGAAGGTCCCCAGGCCCACATCAACCATGTACGTATCAACGGTAACGACCGTCTGTACGAGAACGTGATACGTCGCGAGCTGCGCACCAAGCCTGGCGACCTGTTCTCTAAGGAGTCGCTGCAGCGCTCTCAGCGCGAGTTGGCCTCGATGGGCCACTTCGAGCCTGAGAAAGTGCTCCCCGACGTACACCCCAACGTGGAGGACGGTACGGTAGACATCAACTGGGACCTGGAACAGAAGAGCAACGACCAGATAGAGTTCTCGCTGGGATGGGGACAGACTGGTGTGATAGGCCGCATCGGCTTGAAGCTGAATAACTTCTCCATGCGCAACCTCTTTAACAAGAACCGTGAGCACCGTGGCATCCTGCCCATCGGTGACGGCGAGGTCCTGCAGATTGGCGCACAGACCAACGGTACCTACTACCAGAGTTACAACGCCAGCTACTCTACCAACTGGTTTGGCGGCAAGCGCCCTGTTCAGCTCACGGTCGGCGCCTTCTTCTCTAAGCAGACCGACGTGTCGAGCACTTACTACAATAGTGCTGCGATGAACAACTACTATAACTACCTGTATGGTTACGGCAGCAGTTACTACAATAACTACGAGAACTACTATGACCCTGACACCTTTGTCAAGATGTTCGGTCTCTCTCTGGGCTGGGGCAAGCGCCTTCGCTGGCCCGACGATTACTTCCAGCTCTCCGTGTCGCTGGCTTACACCCGTTACATGCGCAAGAACTGGCGCTACTTCCTGATGACTAACGGTAACGCCAACAACCTGAACCTGAACCTCTCGCTGAGCCGTACCTCGACCGACAACCAGCTCTTCCCACGTCGTGGCTCAGAGTTCTTAGCTTCGGTAACGCTTACTCCACCATGGTCTAAGTGGGATAAGAAGGACTACAAGAACCTGGCCAACAACTACCAGTCGGCTACCTACTCGCAGGAGCAGCAGGAGAAGTACCGCTGGGTAGAGTACCACAAGTGGAAGTTCAAGGCCAAGACCTACAACGCCCTTACCAACGGACAGAAGTGTCTGGTACTGATGACGCGCGTAGAGATGGGCCTGTTAGGAAGCTACAACAAGTACAAGAAGTCGCCCTTCGAGACTTACTACATGGGTGGCGATGGTATGAGTGGCTACTCTTCGGGCTATGCTGAGGAGACTATCGGTCTGCGTGGTTATGAGAACGGCTCGCTGGCTTACAACGGCTACGCTTACGACCGGTTTACTATGGAGCTGCGCTACCCGTTCATGCTGGGTAACACCACCATCTACGGACTGGGATTTGTCGAGGCCGGTAACGCGTGGACCGACACGAGCAAGTTCAATCCCTTTGACATGAAGCGGTCGGCCGGTATCGGCGTGCGCATCTTCCTTCCCATGGTGGGCTTGATGGGTATCGACTGGGCCTACGGTTTCGACAAGGATAATGTGAACTTCAAGAAGGGTGGTTCTAACTTCCACTTCATCCTGGGCCAGGAGTTCTAACAGCGTGATACACGACAGGGTGGCCGCGGGTACCACCGGAACAGCCGTGGCCACCTCTATAATATAATAAGGTATAGATATGAAAAAAATACTGGCAATATGCCTCCTGGCGCTGATGGCGGTAACCGCCCACGCACAGAAATTCGCCTTGATGGATATGGAGTATATCCTCAAGAACATCCCCGCTTACGAGCGAGCCAACGAGCAGCTCAACCAGGTAAGCAAGAAATGGCAGGCCGAGGTCGAGGCTCTCAACACGCAGGCCGCCACCATGTACAAGAACTACCAGAACGAGGTGGTGTTTCTCTCCAAGGAGCAGAAGACTGCCAAGCAGGAAGAGATAATGAAGAAGGAGAAGGAGGCAGCCGACCTGAAGAAAAAATACTTTGGCCCGGAAGGCGAGCTGTTCAAGAAGCGCGAGAGCCTGATGTCTCCCATCCAGGAAGAGATATACAATGTGGTCAAGGAGATATCCGAGGCGCGCGGCTACAGCCTGGTATTGGACCGTGCCAGCGACAACGGCATCATCTTTGGCTCTCCCAAGATAGACATCTCCAATGAGGTGCTCCAGAAACTGGGTTACTCGAATAATAACTAATAACATTTTAAATAGAACAAGAACAATGAAGAAAATTATTTTGATGTTGATGCTTTGCGCACCAATGGCCGTATTCGCCCAGAAGTTCGGCAAAGTTAACACGCAGGAAGTTGTACAGTCATTGCCCGACTTTGCAAAGGCCCAGGGTGAGATGGCTGCTCTCCAGAAGCAGAAAGAGAACGAAATGAAGGGCATGCAGGACGAGCTGAGCCGCAAAAGCCAGGAGTACGAGAAGTCTAAGAGCTCCATGAACCCCTCTAAGCAGAAGGAGACCGAAGAGGAGCTGCAGGGACTTTATCAGAAGATGCAGCAGGCTTACCAGGACGCTCAGAAGGAACTTCAGAAGAAGAGCGAGGAACTCATGGAGCCTATCAGCACCAAGGTGCGCAACGCCATCAACGCTGTTGGTAAGGCTGGTGCCTACACTTTCATCTTTGAGGGTACAACCGACGCTCTCGTGTACGTTGGCGACAACGTAAAGGACATCACCGCAGAGGTGAAGGCCAAGGTTGGCAAATAACGAAGACACTATTTGTCTGATAGACAGGGCAGGCCATAGTGCCTGTCCTTTTTTCTCAACCATAAATGACTATCGATATGAGAAAATTGCTTTTTTCCTTAGTTTTACTGATGCTTCCGTTCATGGCCCAGGCCCAGACGGCCATCAAGTTTGGCTACCTGAGCTACCAGCAGGCGCTCAAGTCGATGCCCGAGTATGCTGCGGCTCAGACCAAGTTGGCAACCCTGAAAACCAAGTACGACGACGAGATGAAACGCGTCGAGGATGAGTTTAACAAGAAATATGAGCAGTTCTTAGAAGGTCAGAAAGACTTTGCGCCGTCGATACTCCAGAAGCGTCAGGCCGAGCTTCAGGAACTGATAGCCAAGAACATCGCTTTTAAGGAAGAGGCCAAGCGGCTGCTCCAGCAAGCCGAGGTCGAGGCCTATGCCCCTCTCAAAGCCAAGTTGGCCGAGGTGCTGCGCGGCATCGGTGAGGCGCGCGGTTTTCTCTTCGTGCTCAATACCGATAATGACAATCTGCCCTATGTCAATGCCACTGCCGGCGAGGACATCTCGGCCTTGGTAAAGGATTGTCTACAATGAGCACCCCGCTCCCTCAAGCTCCGGGGCCTATAGGAGTGTTCGACTCGGGCTACGGCGGACTCACTATCCTGCATGGCATCCGTCAGCTGTTGCCCCAGTACGACTACGTCTTCTTAGGCGACAATGCGCGGGCTCCCTATGGCCCCCGCTCGTTTGATGTCGTGTACGAGTTTACCCGCCAGGCTGTACTCAAACTCTTCCAGATGGGATGCCAGCTGGTCATATTGGGCTGCAACACGGCCTCGGCCAAGGCTCTGCGCACCATACAGGAGAACGATCTGCCCCAATGGGATCCTGCGCGGCGCGTACTGGGCGTAATCAGGCCCACCGTCGAGGTCATCGGCCAGCTCACCAGGAGCGGCCACATCGGCCTGCTGGCCACCGAGGGCACCGTGAAGAGCCACAGCTATGATATGGAGATCAAGAAACTCTGGCCAGGCCTCACCATCTCGGGCGTGGCTTGCCCCTTCTGGGTGCCGCTGGTAGAATACAACGAGGCAGACAGCCCTGGAGCCGACTACTTTGTCAAGAAGCGGCTCGATGAACTGATGGCCAAAGACCCCAAGATAGATGCCATCATCCTGGGTTGCACCCATTACCCCATCTTGCTTCCCAAGATACTCAAGTACACCCCCCGCGGCGTACGCATCGTCCCCCAGGGCGAGTATGTGGCCAGCAGTCTCAGAGCGTATTTCGTACGCCACCCAGAGATAGAGCAGAAATGTACCCACCACGCTTCCTGCCGTTATCTCACTACCGAGAACGCAGACAAGTTTAGTGACGGCGCCCGCATGTTTCTCCACGAGAACGTCAATGTCGAACATATAGATTTAGAATAAATGCAAGAAACAAGACAGAACCGTATTTCACGACTTCTTCAGAAAGAGCTGTCGTCTATCTTCCAGTCCCAGACCCGCAAGATGCATGGCGTGCTGGTCAGCGTTACCCGCGTGCGCATCAGCCCTGACCTTAGCATCTGTACAGCATACCTCAGCATCTTCCCCTCTGATCGCGGCGACGAGATTCTCCGCAATATCAATGCCAGTGAGAAGACTATCCGCTACGAACTGGGCACCCGTGTGCGTAATCAGCTGCGCATCATCCCCGAACTGCGCTTCTTCATCGACGACTCACTCGATTATCTCGAACATATAGACCAACTGCTCAAGGAGGGATAGTGAACTTTCCATTATTCATAGCCCGGCGCTATCTGTTCTCCAAGAAGAGTACACACGCCATCAACGTTATCAGCCTCATCTCGGTCATCGGAGTAGCGGTGGCCACCATGGCTCTGGTCATAGTACTGAGTGCGTTCAACGGGTTCCACGACCTGGTAGCCACGCTGTTCACCAGCTTTGACCCGCAGATAGAGGTGACGCCCGTGACAGGCAAGTCGGCCCCCGCCGACGACCCCATACTCACCCAGATACGCCAGGTGCCCGAGGTGGCCGTGGCCACCGAGTGTGTAGAGGACAATGCCCTGGCCGTGTTCCAGGACAAGCAGGCCATGGTTACCATCAAGGGGGTAGACGACAACTTCAAGGACCTTACCCACATCACCGACATACTGTATGGCGATGGCGAGTTCTGCCTGCATGCCGCCAACCTCAACTATGGCGTCCTGGGCATACAGCTGGCACAACAGCTCGGCACGGGGACACGCTGGACAGACCCGCTGCGCATCTATGCCCCCGTCCGCGAGGGGCAGCTGGACATGGCCGACCCTACCCAGGGGTTTGTGGTAGACTCGCTCGACTCGCCGGGAGTACTCTTCCAGGTCATGCAGACCAAGTATGACGCCAAGTATATCGTGGTGCCCATCGCGTGGGCCCGCAACCTGTTTGGACAGCAGGGCATGATAACCTCGCTCGAACTGAGACTGAAGCCCGGAGCCGACGTGGCTGCCGTAAAGCGCCACATGGCCGACATAGCGGGAACCAAGTACTATGTCAAGGACCGCTATGAACAGCAGGACGATACCTTCAAGATTATGAAGATAGAGAAGCTGTTTGCCTATATCTTCCTTACGTTCATACTCATCGTGGCCTGTTTCAACATCGTAGGCTCGCTCTCCATGCTCATTATTGATAAGAAGAACGATGTGCTCACCCTGCGCAACTTAGGGGCCACCGACCGTCAGATAGCCCGTGTTTTCCTCTTCGAGGGACGCATGATTTCGGTAGCCGGTGCCATCATCGGCATCGTGATAGGTCTGGTGCTCTGCCTGATACAGCAGCAGTACGGGCTGGTACGCCTGGGCGACAGCGACGCCTCGTTTATCGTCGACGCGTACCCCATCAGCGTACACTATCAGGACATTGCCGTGATATTCGTCACCGTGGTAGCCGTGGGATGGCTGGCCGTATGGTACCCGGTACGCTATCTGAGCCGCCGGCTGCTCAGCTAAGGGCCCGAGTTATATAATATAAATAGGTATAACCCTAACGGTACATCCCGAAAGGATGCCAGAGTACATTCTGGCTTCGTTCGGGATGGTCCTTATTATCTCGAAAAATCTACGGAGAAACTATGAGGAGCTAAAAAGTAGATGATATTCTACCATTAGTCAGCAAAGAGCGGTTCTGCCATAATCGCTCTTAGGAGTTCCAAAGTGTGAGGGGGCGACTGTTTGAAGTGATCGCATCGGTAATTGCTTTTTTCAGTGTCTGAGATAGTGCAAATAACCGAGAGGCAGACAGGGGCAAGCGTGCGCAGGCCCTTGCAGACTACAACAATCTTATCCAGGCCATAATAGGAGAGGATGATTTTCCAGTCGTTGATACGCCCGTACTCCAGCACACGCTGAATAATCTGCGAAAGATGGGAATCCATATCTACCTAAGAAAAGTCTATATCCCAAAACAGGTTCTTTGAGAACTGCGACATACACTCTCTACTGCTCATTTCATCTCTCTTTTAGTTACAAAGATAGAGATTCTTTTAGCCTCCACCTTATATATTTCATATTTTTTCATGCCGATATTATTTTTTTCCCTAACTTTGCCATTGCAAACCTTGCCCAAGCTCGAACAAGCAACTGCCATCATAGCGGAAGTCTACAAAAAGGGCTGAAAGACTTGCCTATAAAAAAGCGAGTTGGCAACGGAGAGCATATATGATTAAGGCGTTTATCTAACGCTTTGTTCTTGATGTCCTGAAATCCGGAAAATTTCAATTATAGTCAAGAATAGAGTAGCGATAGATGCCCATGAGTGTGTATTCACCAATCCTGCTGGACATGGCAACCATGTCCAAAAAGGAGTGTATACATACGGGCGTGGGCTTCTGAGTTGCCTGTTCGGCTATAGTGGGCAATTCCGGAGCCTCAGGACGCAGGACAAGTAACAAAAAGGAATCCTACGCCTTTTTTCATATACATACCATTCAATAGCAACAATTGTGAACATTAGGGTTATTCGGATTAGGCTATCACAAAATTTTCCTATGACTCTGCAAAGAACGGATGAATAATTATCTTTCATAAAAACAAAGTAAATGTATATGAAACCGACACTATTTCATTGGGCCATTGTCGGCCTTTTTGTCTTGGGACTTACTTATCACATATTCCTTGGGCTACAAGGAATTGACACAGTTGACGTAGGGTTCTGCAATACTTTCTACGACAATATTTTTTCTCTGCCAGATACCAACATTTTCAATTTCATCTACTATCTCACCGGGATAATAGGCGGAAGCTGGCAGATGATATTCAATAAAGTAGGACTGCTGGGATTTCGTGTTTTGGAGGCGTTCACCCTGTCTACCGCCATTGGTCTTCTTATGTTCATCTTCCGCCAAACAAATCACAGATGGTTATTAGTTGCCATCAGTGTGAGTTTCCTTTTTCCTATGCACAATATAACCTTCCATTATGACACCCTAACCTACCTATTACTTTCACTATCAGCATTTTTCTTTTCGACATATAGTCGTAAAGGATTCTTCATGTCAGGTGTAATGATAGGGCTTTCATTTTTTGCAAGGATTGTCAACATCTCATTTCTTGCTTTGCTTCTAATACCCACTATGACTAAGATAAAAGACACATCTAAGAATACACTCCTGATGCTCTTTGGAGTCATGGTTAGTATCAGCTGTATGTTTGTCATCATGTTAGCCTTTGGACATACTGGCTACTGGTTTTCAGCCATTGAAGAGGGGCTATCAACGTTATCTCTGGCCGATGCCACCCATTCAAAAATGAGCATGCTGAGTGTCTACTTTCATAGTATTCTCAACATCGTTGGCCAGGGAATGGCTTTGCTGACCTTATTTTTCTTCGTAAAGATGCTGTCAACGAAATTCAGCCATAAGCAACAGAACTCTGCTGTTACGGTCTTTTATACCATCGGTTTTATAATCACCTGCATCTTTGCCTATGCCAGCCTCCCTTACCTCACGCTTTTAGCGGGATGCCTGCTAATTATAATTATAAATCTTACAGAACACAAAGAAGAGAAAAAAACACCCATTATCCTATTCCTTCTTGTAACCGCACTATTATTTCCACTCGGTAGTGACATCGGGATACAAGGTATTTTTCATTGGAGTGCCGGCTTGCTCGTATTCCCCTGCATTTGGTTTGCCCAATATAAAACAAGAGCCACCAAGATAGTGTTGTCCTTATTCTTCATGGCCATCTCAACTGCGACATTGCTGCGCGTGGCCATATCCAGCCCATATGGTGCCTCAAAGCCACGCTCACAATGTACAAGCCTCATCAAAGGCGTAGCAGGAGAACGATTGAACGTGATGACAGACAGTACCCATGCCAGCCGAATAACAGATGCAGCCAATGCCATTATGCTCTATAAGGAAAAAGACAACAATCTGCTTCTATTAGCCAACCAAGAATCCGAATTGTATTATGCCACATCCTCAGCTCCTTTCCTCGGGCATACCCAAACAGTAATCTATCTTGGCGATAGGCTACGCAAGAGATTAGACGAACGCCTTCGCTATTTCAGGAGATACCCTCTTGTTGTATTCCTGAACTGGGCCCCAACCAAGTATGAAGATGCTAATAAAAGCATCATAAATCTATGGCTACGTGAACATCATTACAAACAGATATATTGCAACAATGGTATAACTATCTACAAGCATTAATATATCAGCAAAACCTTTAGGACTTCAACTTATCAACAACCAAATTATGTTTCGCCCTATCATCCTTATTCTCCGTCCACAGCAATGGGTGAAGAACCTGTTTATCTTCCTTCCCTTATTCTTCGACGGAAAATTACTTGAAGTATCTTACTTACTTCCAGCCTTTGCCACATTCCTTACCTATTGCTTTGCGGCAAGCGGCATCTATTGCCTGAACGACATCCTTGATGCGGAGGCCGACCGCAAGCACCCCCTAAAATGCAAACGCCCCATAGCCAGTGGTGCCATTGGGAAATCGCAAGGCTATCTACTTATGCTTTGTTGCTTTGGAACATCATTTTCTATCATAACCTTACCTCTTTGGAATATCGACAACCCAAAGGGACTTGCAGCAGTCATAGGTTTCTATATCATTATGAATATTGCCTATTGCGTCAAACTCAAGAGAATTGCCATTATTGACATCTTTACTATTGCCACCGGCTTTGTACTTCGCCTGTTGGCAGGAGGACTTGCAACCAGTATCAAACTATCCCAATGGATTGTGCTGATGGTGTTCCTGCTGGCCCTGTTCCTGGCCTTTGCCAAGCGGCGCGATGACGCGAGAATATATGAAGAAAACGGAGTGCTCGTTAGGAACACCGCCAAATACTATACTCTGCCTTTTATGGACCAGGTTATCATGATGATAGCCAGCATTGTCATGGTATGCTACATTCTCTATACAGTGTCGCCCGATGTTACAGCACGTTTCCATACCCACTATCTCTATATTACTTCTATATTCGTGCTAGCTGCCCTCATCCGCTATTTGCAAATCACCGCCAACGCAGAGAGTGGCAGTCCCACCAAGATACTCCTCAAAGACCGTTTCATTCAAGTCTGCATTATCGCCTGGACAATATCCTTTACACTGATTATTTACCAGTATTAATTTAACAGCACCAACTATTAACATACCCATCACGGACATAGTCGTTAACAGGGCTTGTGGTTTCGTCTAATAAGTTTGCCATAATCTGATAATTGTTTAGTTAGTGGGTTAATGTTATCGTTTGCGGATGATGGTGAGCCCGTCGCGGATGGGCAGTATCACCTTCTCCACCCGGTCGTCACCGGCTATGTAGTCGTTGAATGTCTCTATGCCGCGGGTCTGGCTGTCGTGGTCGTAGGCAGGGTCTACCACGTGGCCGTCCCACAGCGTGTTGTCGGCGATGATGTAACCGCCGTGGCAGATGATGGGCAGCAGGGTGTCGTAGGTCTGCCGGTAGGTGCGCTTGTCGCCGTCTACGAAGGCCATGTCAAACTCTATGCCCAGGCGGGGAGCCTCTACATTGGCATCGCCTATGCGGAACTCGATGCGGTCGGCCACGGGCGAGCCCTCTATCCACGGCCGGGTAAAGTCCTCCATCTCATCGTTTATCTCGTAGGTCCACACCCGTCCGCCGGGTGTCAGCCCCTCGGCCATGCAGATGGCGCTGTAGCCACTGAAGGTTCCCACCTCCAGGATGTTCAGCGGGCGTATCATCTGGACCAGCATCTTGAGTAGCCGCCCTTGCAGATGGCCCGACGCCATGCGGCCGTGTATGGTGTGCAGGTTAGTGGCGCGCCACAGGCGATACAGGTAGTCGCCCTCGGGGTCTATGTGGCTGTCTATATACTCGTCGATAGTCATTGGGCGATAATCGCTTCGATGGCCAAGCGGTACGAGTCGAGCCCGAAGCCGGCTATTACGCCCCGGCAAGCAGCCGATATCATCGAGTGGTGGCGAAACTCCTCGCGTGTGTGTACATTACTGATATGAACCTCTATTACTGGCGTCTTCAGACTGCGTATGCAGTCGTGCAGGGCTACGCTGGTGTGTGTGTAGGCCCCTGCGTTGAGCACTATACCGTCGTATTCGAACCCCACTTGCTGCATCCTGTCTATCAGTTCGCCCTCGATGTTGCTCTGGTAGTAGTCTATCTGTACATCGGGATAACGCTGGCGCAGCGTGGGCAGGTAGCTCTCGAACGAACTGCTGCCATAGATGCCCGGTTCCCTCACCCCGAGCAGGTTCAGGTTGGGCCCGTTGATTATCTGTATCTTCATGAGCTATAAGTTTATAGTTAGGGCGAGAGACAAAAAAATCTCCGTATTTGCTTTGACACCCCCGCAAATCGTATTACATTTGTACACGTGTTAGGCCACGGCTCCCACGGTGGGGCTACTGTGTTGTTGCAAAATTAGTGCAAATCGGGCTAAGTACAAAATAAATCTTTCCCTTTTTGCCGTGGCCCTCACCACAATTATATACAGCCATGACCCATACCAGCCATACCCACAGCACGGCCGCCATCATCAAGACTTACGGGCGGTACCTCAAGTTAGAGAAGAACTACTCGCCCAACACCGTGGCGGCCTACCTTACCGACGTGGCCCATCTCATGGACTTCTGCGCGGAGCAGGGGGTAACGCCCTTAGAGGTCAGGCTGCCCCTGTTGGAGCAGTTTGTCGCCACCCTGCACGACCTGGGCATAGGGGCGGCGTCTCAGGCGCGTATACTCAGCGGTGTGCGCTCGTTTTACCGCTACTTAGTGCTCGACGGGTATATCGACGACGACCCCACCGAGCTGCTCGAGTCGCCCCAGCTGGGCGAGCGGCTGCCTGAAGTGCTCACCACCGCCGAGGTAGACCGTATGGAGGCGGCCATAGACCTGAGCCGGGCCGAGGGCCAGCGCAACAGGGCCATCATAGAGGTGCTCTTCGCCTGCGGGCTGCGTGTGAGCGAATTGGTCAACCTGCGCCTGTCGTCCATCTACAGCGAGGCCCACTTTGTGCGCATCCTCGGCAAGGGCAACAAGGAGCGGCTGGTGCCCATCTCTGACAGCGCCCTGCACGAACTGGACCTGTGGTATGCCGACCGCTGCCATATCGACATCAAACCAGGCGAGGAGGACTATGTCTTCATCAGCCGCCGCGGCCGCCACCTCACCCGCATGATGGTCTTCTACATCGTGAAGCGCTTCGCGGCCCTCGCCGGCATCCGCAAGCCCATATCGCCCCACACCCTGCGTCACAGCTTTGCCACAGCCCTGCTCCAGGGCGGTGCCGACCTGCGCGCCATCCAGGCCATGCTGGGCCACGAGAGTATAGGCACCACCGAGATATACATGCACATAGACACCACCACCCTGCGCGACCAGATACTCAACCACCATCCCCGCAATATGAACAGGGACAAGGGGGAAGAGTGAAAAGGTAAAGGGTAAAAGAGTAAAAAGCGTTCGCTGCGCGCTGCTGATGGTTCTCTGCACGCTAACGGCAGTCGCAGAAAGCGTGGAGACCGGCCTTTGCGATGCTGGGAGCCATCTTTGGCGCGTTGGGAGCCGTCATTAGAAGCGTAAAGGTCGGTCATTTTAAAAATAAAGGATAAAAACTTGCAGCGTATCAGATATTTTCATGTTTTTGCAAGTGATACTGGCCCCTCTGCCGGTGACATCTATGCTGGCCATGGATGCGGGCGCGGGGGCAACAGGTATCGCGACATGATATAAAAAGGCGTTTACCAGACGCTTTGTTCTTGACGGATTGAAACTTCGCAACTTCCAATGCATTCTCATGAGCATCGCAACTTGTAGATGTCCTCGGGATGTGTGTACTCACATCCCTTTTGCCTATGGTGGCCCCGGTGTATGCCGTGGGACGGGCCGTGGGGAAGAGGGAGTATAGTGTTCATATCGGCGTGGGCTTCGCAGTTGCTCGTTCTATAATGCAGGGCAATGCGAAGGCCTCAATCCATGGGACGGGCGATGTGTGCAAGTTCCCACGCTTTTCTTTTTGTGCCGCCAGGGCTCCCTATCTTATTAACCGGCAGGCTCAGGGAACGGGCTGCCATAATAACTGACACATCACTATCAATGAAGAAAGAAGAGTAGGTAGCTCCCGATTCGCTCAAAATCGCTATGGAGAAAGAATTGTGTGCTGCTCCATCGGTTTCAAGGCATGGTTCGTTGGAAAGCGACGCTCCTGATGAAGAAGAATCTCAGCCTGTAGCCTGGTAAGAGCACCTGTGACTGCAGCCGGGGTACGGGGAACAGACTCCCAGGTACCTCTAAGAATGATAAAGGCATATCGCGCCCCCGTGGGGGATAGCGGTATGCCTTTTATGACGGTTGCAGCTGCCGGGGCAGCTGTGGGGCGATGGTCAGAGCAGTCCCTTGCTCCGCTTGATGTCCTCGATAGAGTCGGTGATGTTGACGCGGCCCGTCTTGGGGTCCAGGCGCAGGTTGTACTCTTCGTGCGTGCGCTTCCAGCGGTTGTGAGTCCACAGGTAGCACTCGGGTTGCCGACGGATAGAAGCCTCTAACAGACTGAAGTACTGGTCGGTGAGCTGCCACTCGTGGGTCTCCTCGGGGTGCATGGTCATGGGCACGAACGTACATTCGTAATATCCGCGCCTGATGCGCCTCACGTCGGCGTAGAAGGTGGCTTGCCCAGTAGCGCGGATAATCTTCTCGCTGCCCGTGAGCACCGGCGTGTCGTGGTTGAGGAACGTGAGCCAGTGGTGAATGTTGTTCCAGAACGGTATCTGGTCAGATATGTAGCCCATGATGATGGGCTGCTTGCGCGCGCGGTAAGCGGCTATGCGACGGAGCGTCTCGGCCATGGGAATGCTCACTCCGCCGAAGCGCGAGCGCAGCCCGAGGAAGAGCCTGTCAAACTCCGGGTTCTCCAGGGGGTGGTATATCTGCGTACATTGTCCCTTGGGCGACACCCACAGGGGCAGCGAGGTAATCCACTCCCAGTTGCAGAAGTGCCCCAGGTAGACACCGCACGACTGGCCGCGGTCTACGGCCTCGCTCAGTTTGTCGGTGCCCTTGAATACCATGCGGCGGCGCATCTGGCGGGGGCTCATGGAGAAGAGTTTGACCGTCTCGACGATGTAGTCGCAGAACCAGGCGTAGAAACCATGCTCTATGGCGGCCAGCTGGCGGTCGGTGCGGTCGGGGAAGGAGTCGCGCAGGTGCTGGCGTACCAGTCGGCGGCGGTAGCCCACCACGCGGTAGGCGAGCAGGCAGAGGCCGTCGCTCAGCAGGTACAGGATACGCAGCGGGAGCAGCGAGAGGGTGTACAGGACACCGAACGTGAGCAGGTACATGACGCGCATTATCATAGCCATAGCCTCCTTATACCTGCTGCATGTCGTGCAGTTTCTTGTAATAGCCATCTATACAGAGCAGTTCCTCGTGGGTGCCGTGCTCCACGATGCGCCCCTCATGGAGCACGCATATCTCGTCAGCGCTCTTGATGGTAGACAGGCGGTGAGCCACGGCTATGGTGGTACGTGTCTTCATCAGCCGCTCCAGCGCCTCCTGCACCAGCCGCTCACTCTCGGTGTCCAGCGCCGAGGTGGCCTCGTCCAGTATCAGGATAGGCGGGTTTTTCAGGATGGCGCGGGCTATGCTGACGCGCTGGCGCTGGCCACCGCTCAGACGGCCGCCACGGTCGCCGATGTTGGTCTCGAACCCGTGCTCCGACTCGGTGATGAACTCGTAGGCATTGGCTATCCGGGCCGCCTGCTCTACCTCCTCGCGGGTGGCGTTCTCCACTCCGAAGGTGATATTGTTATAGAATGAGTCGTTAAAGAGGATGGCCTCCTGGTTCACGTTGCCTATGAGCTGTCTCAGGTCGTGTATGCCCAGGTCCTTGACGTTTATCCCGTCGATAAGTACCTCTCCCTCCTGTACATCGTAGTACCGGGGGATGAGATCGAGCAGCGTAGACTTGCCCGAGCCGCTCTGCCCGACCAGGGCCACGGTCTTGCCCTTTGGGATGACCAGGTTGATGTCCTTCAGAATCCACTGCTGTTCGTAGCGGAACGACACATGGCGAAATTCTATCTGGTGTTCCAGGTTGTGGATGTGTACAGGGTGCTCTTTCTCACGGATAGTAATCTCGGCGTTGAGGATGCGGTCTATGCGCTCCATGCTGGCCAGACCCTTGGGGATGTTGTAGCTGGCACGCGAGAACTCTTTGAGCGGGTTGATGATAGAGTAGAGCATCACCAAGTAATAGATAAAGGTGGGGCCGCTCAGTGCGTGACTGCGCAGCACCATGATGCCGCCAAACCAGAGTACTATGACAATCATCAGAGTACCTAAGAACTCGCTCATAGGATGTGCCGCCTGCTGCCGTATCTGAACGCGGGTGAGGCTGTCGCGGTAACTGCTGTTGGTGCGGTCAAAGCGGCGCTCCATCTTCTCCTCGGCACAGAACGCCTTGATGATGCGCAGTCCGCCTAAGGTCTCCTCGACCTGGCTCATGGTGTCGCTCCACAGTGCCTGGACGGTAATGCTGTTGGCCTTGAGCTTGCGCCCTACCGCGCCCATGAACCACCCGAACAGGGGGACGAAGAACAGCGTGAAGAGGGTGAGCTTCCAGCTGATGAAGATAAGCGCGCAGAAGTAGAAGAGTATCAGGATGGGGTTCTTGATAAGCATGTCTATCCAGGCCATGATACTATTTTCTATCTCTTGTACATCGCCGCTCATGCGAGCTATGATGTCGCCCTTGCGTTCCTCACTGAAGAAGCCCAGGGACAGCGTGGTAATCTTGCGGTACAGCTCGTTGCGTATATCGCGTACCACACCGGTACGCATGGGTATGATGGCTGCCGAGGAGAGGAAGTAGGCACCCGTCTTGAGAAACGTCATGAAAGCCAGCAGCAGTCCGATGAGCAGCAGGGTGGTCACGGGGTTGGTCATGGCTATCAGCTCGTTGACATAGTAGCTGGTGTTGTTGGCCATTACCTCCTTGAGGCTACCGCTGTCCCACGCCATGAGCGTGGTGACCGTCTTGTACTCGCCTGTGTTGAACAGTATCTGTAGGATGGGTATGATGGCGGCAAAGGAGAAGATGTTTAATATCGCGGCAAGGATATTAAACACCACCGAGCCTACCAGGAAGCGCTTATAGGGGGGCAGGTAGCGCTTGAGGATTTGCATAAATTCCTTCATAGTGATACAAAGATATGTCTTTTGTGTAGAAAAAGCAAGGTAAACCAGCAGTTTTTTGCCCGCGGCCTATATTTCCTCGCCAAAGAGGGTGGCGCTGGTACTGCCGGTAATGCGCACGCGGATAGTCTGGCCCACGTGGTGCGTGCCCTTGTCTACCACCACGGCCTTGTTCTGCTGGGTGCGTCCCATGAGCTGCTCGCGGCTCCTCTTGCTGACCGACTCGAGCAGGATGTCGAACTCGCGCCCCTCATCCTTACGGTTCTGCTCAGCGCTCACGGCTGTCTGCAGCTGTATGAGCTCGTTGAGCCGCGCAATCTTTACCTCCTCGGGCACATTGTCGGGCAGGTGCTTAGCCGCGTAGGTTCCCGGGCGCTCAGAGTACTTGAACATGAACGCGCTGTCGAACCCCACCTCGCGTACCAGGCTCAGGGTCTCTGCGTGGTCGGCCTCGGTCTCGTCATGGTAGCCCACGAAGATGTCGGTAGTGATGCCGCAGTCAGGGATGATGCGTCGTATGTCGTCTATCTTACGCAGATAGTCCTCGCGCGTGTACTTGCGGTTCATCAGGTGCAGTATCTTGTTGGAGCCACTCTGTACAGGAAAATGGATATGATGGCAGAGGTTGGGCTCATCGGCGATGGCGTAGAGTATATCGTCGGTCATGTCCTCGGGGTTGGACGTGGTGAAGCGCACCCGCATGTCGGGCACGGAGCGGGCCACCATGCGCAGCAGTTGGGCGAACGATGTAGAGCCCTCCTCGCGCTTGCCCGAGGGCGACAGGCCGTATGAGTTGACGTTCTGGCCGAGTAGGGTAACCTCGCGGAAGCCACGGCTGTGCAGGTCGGCCACCTCGCGCAGGATGCTCTCCACATCGCGCGACCGCTCGCGGCCACGGGTGTAGGGCACTATGCAGTAGTGGCAGAAGTTGTTGCAGCCGCGCATGATGCTGACGAAGCCGCTGATGTGGGCCAGGCCAATGCGCTGAGGCACGATGTCACGGTAAGTCTCCGTCTTGCTGAGGGCAATGTCGATGGCGTTGTGGCCAGTCTCGCACTGGGCTATCATGTCGGGCAGGTTGAGGTAGCTGTCGGGCCCGCAGACCAGGTTGGCGTGGTGGTGGTCTATCAGGTCGTCCTTGACACGCTCGGCCATGCAGCCCAGCACGCCCAGGATGAGCTGGCGGCCCCTTTTCTGCTCGGCATGCAGGGTCTCCAGCCGGTTATATATCTTGTTCTCGGCGTTCTCGCGTATGCTGCAGGTGTTCAGGAGTATCGCGTCGGCGCTGGCCTCGTCCTGGCACAGTTCATAGCCTGCCATCTGCATGATGGAGGCTACCACCTCTGAGTCGGCCACGTTCATCTGGCAGCCGTAGGTCTCTATATACAGTCGTTTCATTATCTTATGGGTTGTTATTCGTTATAGGGTGCTGGCCTGTGGGCGTATGGCTCCCGGCCGCGGGGTGCTTAGCGTCGGCGGCGCTCGGCAGACAGGGGAATGGCGTACATCAGCACGGCGTAGAGAACCGCGCCCGTGATGAAACCGGCTATGGCGTCGATGGCATAGTGGGCCTGGATGTACACCGTGGCCAGGCACAGCAGTATGTAGATGGGCAGTAGCGTGTAGAAGAGAGTCCGCCGGCGCGCATGCCATAGCAGCAGCATGCAGATGGTGGACACCCCGACGTGCGAGCTGGGAAAGGCGGCCGTGGGACGTTCGCCGGCGGCCTTGGCGTTTTCTACCAGGTGGTAGAAGAACCCGTCGGCGTAGCCCGGGGTGGTGAGGCAGGCGGTGTGGGTACTGAAGTAGTGGCCCACGCTGGGGAATACGCCCGCCGCAATCGGCCCTACGCCCACCGCCTTATAGTAATAGGTGGGGCCGACCACTGGTAGCAGGTCAAAGACCACATAGTACACCATGAAGGCGGCTATGATGACAAAGGCACACCGCGTGAACTCCTGGTAGCGGGCAAAGAAGTAGACCATCAGCACCAGCACTATCATGGGGTAGTAGGCAGCGTAGCCCAGGCTCATCAGCTCGGACACCACGACCGACGGCACGGTGCGGGCAAAGGTAAGGGCGGGCTGGAAACCAAACAGGGCTTGCTCCCAGGTGGCAAACACGTGGTCCAGGTTGGGCAGCACGCGGTTAATCTCGTACGTATCGGGATACCACCAGGCCAGCAGCGCCACCTGGCCCATCGCCCTGATAAGCAGGGTGGCTCGGCAGGGCACTATGCGGTACACTATCCACAGGGCCAGCGTCATGGCCACAGCCCGGGCGCGTCCCCATATCATGGAGTCGGGGTTGGCCAGCTTGGTGTAGGTAAACAGGATGATGAGCAGCGTGAGCACGGTATAGCCCATGACCACCCACTCCATGGCGAGCAGTCCGCGGCGCGGCGAGCGCTCTATGCGGAATATGTCGATAATAGTTTTCAAAATCCGAAATCGTTTTAGGGTCGTTGCTTACAGCCATCCCTCCTGTCGGTACCAGGCGATGGTCTCGGCCACGCCCCTTTCCAGGTCGTAGTGAGGGTGATAGCCCAGCTCGTCCATGGCGGGCTCGGTGTCGCAGCGCCAGTTGCGCTGGCGCAGTATGTTAAACTTGTCGCGGTTGAGCGCGCTGATGTGTCCCGTGGCCTGGGCCACCATCTCGGCCACGCCCGTTACCAGGCGCAGGCACCACACTGGCGCGGTGATACGTATCCACCAGGGATTGCCGAGTACCCGCCGTATCAGGTTGCTGAAGTCGGCCGAGCGGTACACGTTGCCGTCGCTCAGAAAGTACTTGCGGCCGTTCATGCCGTGGTTGAGGGTTAGGAACACAGCCTGTACCACGTCCTTGACATAGACGAACGTGATGTCCTGGCGGCGGAACCCCACGGCGAAGTCTACATGCTTCTTGATGCTCTTGGCCATCATGTAGTAGTCCTTCTCCCTCGGGCCGTACACGCCGGTGGGCCGCAGGATGACCGAGGGGAACCCGGTGCCCACCGACTCGATGAATCGTTCGGCCCTGAGCTTACTTTTGCCGTAGGCGGTGTTGGGCCGTGGGTAGTCGTGTTCGGTTATCTCCTGGTAGGGCTGCTTCTCGCGTATGGCGCCCATCACGCTGAGCGAGCTGAGGTACACAAACCGGTGTATGGGCATCTGCAGGCTGATAAGGGCCTTTACCAGCCGCTTGGTGCCCTCGGTGTTGATCTCATAGAAGTCCTCGGGGTGCAGGCACTTGGTGACCCCGGCAGCGTGGATGACATAGTCGAACGTGTGGGGTCTCAGGGCGTTCTCCAAGCGTTCTTGCGACGAGAAGTCGAGTTCGATAAAATGTATTCGCGGGTCGGCCAGATATTTCTTGGAGCTGGTGGGCCTGATGGCGGCCCATGTTTCCATGCCCTGGCGTAGCGCCTCTTCGACAATGAAGCTGCCTATAAAGCCACTGGCACCCGTTACGAGTATTTTCATTAATGGTGAAATTCTTAATCAGACTGCAAAATTACATGAAAATAAGTGTATTACAAAATAATTACGCCCTTTTGTTGTGTTTCGGCCCTTGCCGCCACCCTTTTGTCACCCTTTTCGGGGCCCGAGACAGAGGGGCGCGGCCCCCCAGGCAGCAGGTGGCGGCCCTCCAGGCCCTCCCAAGGGGGATGTAAAATAGCAAACAGGAGAACAGAGTGTCTCTCTGATATGTCAGAAACTATCACTCCATCTGCAAAGACCGGCCTTTGCGGTGCTGGGAGCCGTCTTTAGCGGGCTGGGAGCCGTCATTAGAAAGCTAAAGGTCGGTCTTTGTGATGTCAGGGGGTGTTTCCTTTGACATCGCGGCGACCGCAATTTCTACACAGGCTAATTTACAACCTCCTTGGAGGGCTTGGGGGCGGCTATCTGTCTATTTGGGCATGCTGCTCATAGTGTTTACTTGGGTTAGGGGCAAAAAAAATGGACTCCGCTGAGTCCAAAACCTTGTTAACCTTAAATCTAATACTATGAAAAACACGTTGCAAAGATAGTGCTAATGGCCCATATCGCCAAGCAAATGGCTGCGGAAATAACAGCGATGGTAACTTTCTTGACATAAATCAATCAACTCGTTAAGAATGAGCACTATACGAGCCCTGGTAGCCCTTGCTGTACTTCTGTCGGCCCTCACCTTACTATATACGGTGGTCTCGCCCCCCATGTCCGCCCTCTCCAGTCCTGTGTAAATCATCAAAAAGCGCTGAAAAACAAAAAATATCAGTTTTTATTTTGTTTTATATCCAAATTTGTGCTACCTTTGCAACGTTATTAAGTACGAGAACTGTAGTAGTTGGAATTTCGGCAAGGCTAAAGGGCTGTCGGGGTTCCATTATTTTATTGTTCTCGGCACAAGTTGAACTAATAAAAAACATAACAAGTATTATGGCTTACATGTCGCAAGAGGGCTACGATAAACTCGTGGCCGAGCTTCACAGGCTCGAAGCAGTAGAACGTCCCAAGGCATCAGCCGCAATAGCTGAAGCCCGTGACAAGGGTGACCTGAGCGAGAATTCAGAGTACGATGCCGCCAAGGAGGCCCAGGCGCACCTTGAGAGTAAAATAAACAAGATGAAACTGACCATCGCAGAGGCTAAGATAGTCGACGTGTCGCGTCTGAGCACCGACATGGTACAGATTATGTCCAAGGTGGAGATGACTAACCTGGCCAACCAGGCCAAGATGACCTATACCATCGTGAGCGAGAGCGAGGCCAATCTCCGCGAGGGCAAAATCTCTATCCAGACGCCTATTGCCAAGGGCTTGCTCAACAAGAAAGTGGGCGACGTGGCCGAAATTAAAATCCCCAGCGGGCTTATCCGCCTGCGTATCGACAAAATCTCAATCGAATAATATGGCCACGATATTTTCTAAGATAGCCGCAGGAGAGATTCCGAGCTACAAGTGTGCCGAGAGCGCCGACTTTTACGCCTTTCTCGACATAAGTCCCCTCACCAAGGGCCACACGCTGGTCATCCCGCGTAAGGAGGTCGACTATATCTTTGACATGGACGACCAGGAGTTAGCTGCTTTCCAGCTTTTCGCTAAGAAGGTGGCCACCGCCATACGCGCCGCTTTCCCCTGCAAGAAGGTGGCACAGGTGGTGCTGGGCCTGGAGGTGCCTCACGCTCATATCCATCTGATGCCTATCAACTCGGAGGCCGATGTAGACTTCCGCAAAGAGCACCTCAAGTTAGAGGCCGACGAGATGCAGGCCATAGCCGACCGCATCTACGCCGAGTTTAAGAAACTCTGATGCCCGCAGGTCTGGTTCAGACCTGCGCATACACCAAACCGCCGATACGCCATCGCCCCCATGGGGAGCCGACAGCGTATCGGCGGTTTTGCGTTGAGGCCCGTCCTGACGGTGCGGGCCTCTTTACCTTATACGATTAGTGGCTCCGGCCTATGCCGGCAGTATGTTCAGTCTATCGACCGGGCTCTCCAGTGGGCCACCGATGCCTTTACATAGCCTGTGGTGCCGTTGTAGCCCACCCGGTACCAGCCATCCTCTACGCCTAAGCACCTGGCCGAGTCAGGTATGTCGCCTTTCTGACTTACCAGTTGGCCTATTACGGGCGCGTGGGTGTCGGGGCGCTGGCGTATGTTTACCGTGCCGTTGGCCTTGCGGCCGCAGACCCAGCCCTTGCCCTTGGCGGCCGACCAGAGTTCTATCTTGCTGGTCGTCTTGTCCACCCATCCGTCGTCTTGTCCCATAACATGGTACTTGTCAGCACTCTCACCCAGATACTCATAGGCATCGCCATTGGCGGTTACTACCATCTTGACCGTTTGCGTAGACTGCGCCTGTGCGCTCAGACCTGCCATGGCTACCAGGCAAGCGAGCCAGAATTTTCCAGTTGTCATATCCTATAATATAATAAGGTTATACATAGTCGTCGCCACGCTTCATTTGCAGGTCGTAGACATACTTGCGTATCAGCGCCGACGAGTCCTCCTTGCGGCAGATGAGCAGCACGTTGCCCTCTTCGGCCACGATGAACCCGTCAAGTCCGTTGATGACCCCCAGACGGCCCTTGGGTAGTTTGATGATATTGTTGTGTGCCCCGTCGGCTATCACGTCAGAGTCTATGACCACGTTGTCGCCCTCCGTGCGGCTCATGGCCTCGTAGATGTTGTGCCAGGTGCCCACGTCGGCCCACCCGAAGTTGCACCTCATGACATATACATTCTCCGACTTCTCCAGTATGCCCCGCTCGATAGACATGTTGGGGTACGAGGGGAAGTTCTCGGTGACATAGCGGTCTTCCTCCTCGATGGTCCACGACGGATGGGCCATGTCGAGCCGTCGCAGTACCAGCGGGAGCATCTGGCAGAAGGTGTGGAACAAGAATGGGATGTTAGCTAAGAACATACCCGTGTTCCAGAAGAACTCGCCGCTCTCGTAGAACATGCGGGCGAAGTCGCGGTCGGGCTTCTCGGTAAACGACTGTACACGGTACACTTCGCCACGGGTCACTTCACCCTGCTGGATGTAGCCATAGCCTGGCTCCGGACGGGTGGGCTTTACGCCCATGGTAAGCAGGCAGTCGTTGGCCGATACAAAGTCGAATCCCTCGTTGACATTGCGCCCGAAGGCAGCCTCGTCCAGCACTATCTGGTCCGACGGTATGGCCAGCAAGTTGGCCTTGGGGTTCAGATGGCTTATCCGGTGACACGCCCAGGCTATGCTGGGCGCCGTATTGCGGTGTATGGGCTCGGCCATGATATGGTCAGGTGCCACCTCGGGCAGCTGCTGGCGCACCAAGTCCATGTAGGACTGATTAGTGTTGATGTATATGTTGTCCAGAGGCAGCAGCCGGTGCATGCGGTCAAACGTCTGCTGGAGCAGCGTGCGGCCACTGCCGAAGAAGTCGATGAATTGCTTGGGATACTGTTCACGGCTGCACGGCCAGAGGCGGCGCCCCTTACCACCAGCCAGTATAACACAGTAATTATTGTTTATGTTAGCCATTGCGCGATTACGATGAAATCTGTTCTGGGGGCGAAGATAGCCATTATCCACGAACGGCGCAAACTTTTTAAGATTTTTCTTGTAAAACTTTGTTATCTCGGAAAAATCAGTTACCTTTGCAGCCGACTTATCAGCTAAGTCTGCGGCCCAGATGGCGGAATCGGTAGACGCGCTGGTCTCAAACACCAGTGGAGCAATCCGTGCCGGTTCGACCCCGGCTCTGGGTACTGAATTGGGAGAATCGGCAGATTCTCCCAATCTTGTTTTTAGCACATTCCAGATTATTATTAATAGAGCGATGGATACTACGACAACCGAACAGCTATTCAGGCGTATCGAGGCACTGGCCGACCTGACCGCCGCCACCCCCGATGTGCGCAATAAGAACCTGCACGCTGTGCTGGTCCAGGTGTGCTACGAGGGTGTCCGCGACACCCAGATGGCCTTTGGCAACCTCTTCGCCCAGATAGACTATCTCTGCCGGGCCCATGGTGTGGGTGTTGCCGACACCGTGGCCATCCAGACCATGCGTCGCCACTCTAACAGCTCGGAAGCCATTGCCGATGCCGACTGGCGTTACGACCTGCGTGCCCTGGCCCTGCTCGTGTCGGCTGTGGGCAGCGAACCCGTGCCCCCTTACCTCGTGGGACGCATCCCCGTGGCCGGACGCAGACCCGCTGGCCATCAGGCGGTTAACCGCCGCTACCTGCGCTGTGTGGTGAGCCGTGCCGACGACCACTATATCTATGCCGATACCGACCACGACAGCACAGGGCCCACGGTGAGGGTGGCCTACGGAGCCCACGAGTACCTGCGCTCCCTGCTTCGCCGTGGCACCCAGCTCAATCTGCTCGACTGTCATGGCGACGACCCTCTTGAGCCATCGCTCATAGTCCTGGAGCCCGATTACCTGGTTGACATAAGCGCCATAGCACGCTGCTTTACTGACTATGGCCATCACCCCCTGTCCTACACGGTCAACCGGCTGGCCAGCGCAGCCAACTCGCAGGCCATCCTGTTAGGCAATTTTGCCGGCCGCGCCCTGGACGACATCATCAACCATGCCGACGACTACGACTGGCACGACACGCTGCGCGCCAGTTTCCGTGAGCGCGCCATGGAGTACTGCACCTGTCCCGACTTCAACTCGCACGATGACTTTAAGACCGCCGCCCTGCGCCAGGTAGACAACCTGCGCGGCATAGTGAGCCACCTGTTTGGCCCCGATGGTGCCGGCGAGCGCCGCCAGGGCTACGACCGCAGCCGCGCCATCTTGGAGCCCTCGTTTGTCTGCGAGCAGTTGGGCATCCAGGGCCGCGTGGACCTTATGACTACCGACCTGCGCCTCTTAGTGGAGCAGAAGTCGGGTGCCAACTACAATATACAGAGCGGCCACCCCAACCGCTACGGCTCTTACCAGAAGGAAGATCACTATGTACAACTGCTGCTCTACGCCGGCGTGCTGCGCTACAACTTTGACCGTCGCCACAGTCAGACCGACCTGCGCCTGCTCTACTCTAAGTACCCCCTGCCCGGTGGACTGGTCAGCGTGAACTATTACCAGGCCCTCTTCTACGAGGCTATCGCTTTCCGCAACCGCATCGTGGCCCAGGAGTATGCCTATGCCCGCCAGGGCTTCGGCCCCGTCATCGACCGCCTCACCCCCGAGACCCTCAACGAGCGCCAGATAAGTGGCCGCTTCTATACCGACTACATCTATCGCCAGCAACAGCAGCTGCTGGGCCCGCTACATGCCCTCAGCCCTGTGGCCCGGGCCTACCTGGCCGCCATGGCCACCTTTGTGTACCGCGAGCAGTTGGCTGCCAAGGTCGGCGTACACGAGGGCGTGGGCACCAGCATGGCCGACCTGTGGAATATGCCCCTGGCCACCAAGCGCGAGATGGGCAATATATATACCGGGCTTACCATTATGAGCAAGGAGCGGAGCTCTGGGCGCGGGGGATACGACACCATAACCCTGCGGGTACCCGACCAGGGTGCCGACTTCCTGCCCAACTTCCGTACGGGCGACATGGTGTACCTGTATGCCTACCAGGGCGAGCCCGATGTGCGCCGCGCGCTGCTCTTCAAGGGCTCGCTCACCGATATACACACCCACCGTATCACCCTGCACCTGAACGACGGTCAGCAGAACCCCCAGATACTGGCCGAGGGTACCTACGCCGTAGAGCATGGTGGATCTGACAGCACCTTTACGGCCCAACTGCGCAGCCTGCGCGAGCTGGTGAGCAGCTCGGGGCCACGGCTGGATCTGCTGTTGGGGCAGCGCCAGCCCACGGCCGATGCCTCGCGCCAGCTCACGCGGTCCTATAGCCCAGCCTACGACGACATTCTGCTCAAGGCCAAGCGCGCCAACGATTTCTTCCTGCTCGTGGGCCCGCCCGGAACAGGCAAGACATCTATGGCGCTGCGCTTCATGGTCGAGGAGGCCCTTACGGACGCATCGGCCAGCCTGTTGCTCATGTCGTACACCAACCGGGCGGTCGACGAGATATGTGCCATGCTCGATGAGGCCGCCATAGACTATCTGCGCATAGGCGGGGCGTACACCTGCGATGCCCGCTTCCGTCCCCACTTGCTGGACAGTCGCCTGGGAGCCACTCCCCGGCTGGACCATGTACGCCACACATTGGCCGCGGCCCGCGTGGTGGTGGCCACCACGTCTACCCTGCAGAGCCGGGCCTACCTGTTCGAGCTGCGGCAGTTCAGCCTGGCCATCGTGGACGAGGCGAGCCAGATACTGGAACCCTCGGTGGTGGGGCTGCTGGCCCGGGTGCCGCGGTTCATCCTCGTGGGCGACTACAAGCAGCTACCCGCCGTGGTGCAGCAGCCCGCGGCCCTCTCACGGGTAGACGACCCGCTGCTGCGCGACATGGGTCTCTACGACTGTCGCGACTCGCTCTTCGAGCGCCTTTACCGCCGCGAGATGGCCCAGGGCCGTACCGACTTTGTGGGCATCCTGCGCCGTCAGGGCCGTATGCACCCCGACGTGGCTGAGTTCCCCAACCGCATGTTTTACCGTCGCGAGCAGTTGCAGTGTGTGCCGCTGCCCCACCAGGGCGAGTCGTTTATCTATCCGCAGGATGTGGCCGTGCCGGCCGACGATGCCTTGGGGCGGCTGATGCACACCCATCGCAACCTGTTCCTGGCATCGGCCACCAACGTGGCCCCCACCCAGTCGGACAAGGTAAACCCGGCCGAGGCCCAGGTGGTGGCCCGTCTGCTCGGGCGTATCTACCGTTACTACGGAGCCCACTTCGACGCGGCCCACACCGTGGGGGTCATCGTGCCATACCGCAACCAGATAGCCATGATACGCCACTGCTTAGAGGCCACGGGCATTGAGGCGCTCGGGCACGTCACCATCGATACGGTAGAGCGTTACCAGGGTTCGCAGCGCGACATTATCATCTACTCTTTTACCATCCAGCACGCCTATCAGCTCGATTTCCTGACGGCCAACTGCTTCGAGGAAGACGGCCATGTCATTGACCGCAAGCTCAACGTGGCCCTGACCCGTGCCCGCAAGCAGCTCATCCTGACGGGCCACGAGCCCACACTGCGCCACAACGCCCTCTTTGCCCGCCTTGTCGACCACGTGACTATCCATGGCGGTTATGTGCCGGCCGAGGGCGAGGCAGTCTCCCTTAAAATCCCCCGAGGAGGGAGCCATGACCAATAGCGGCCCTCTAACCTAAAAAGAGAATATACAGGGCAACGTTATAGTCTTGCGAACCGCCTGAACTGTGTTCTTTGGGGCTGCGAATCATCTTGCGAAGGTCACAGGAATGGGGGAATTGCTCTCTACGTTCCGAAAGACCGGCCATTGGACTTCTAATGATGTCTTTCAGCGCGCTAAAGACGGCTCTGGGAAACGTAAAGGTCGGCCTCCACGATTTCCGCGACAGCCATTGGTGTGCGGAAAATCACCACCGGTGCGCAGGGAGCGCTTTTTACTTTTTTATCCTTTACCTTTTGAACATTAAAAATTACCCTTTTACTTCCTTACCTTTTACTTTATTAATGGGAGATTGTTCGCGCTTTTGTTAACTTTGTAACCGATAGAGCCGTGAGGGTTGCCGCACTCTTGGATGAGGCTGTCGCCACCATGGCTGCCATCTACCGATAACTAAAACAAATAAATAATACACTTATGACACTTCAGCAGTCGCTGCTGCCAGCACAATCATGCCCAGGGATGGCCTTATTATGCCGAGAACCTGATATACGCTACGCCCGACAACGGCGTGGCTGCCATCATGTATGCAGCCTGTACTGCCGAGGTGCGCGTGGCCGATGGGCGGGCAGTCACGCTGACCGAGGAGACCCACTATCCATTCTCGGACACCATCAGCTTTACGATAGAACGTGGCCGGGCCCACTTCCCCCTCTACCTGCGCATACCCACCTGGACCCAGAAGGCCGAGGTGTGGGTCAACGGCCAGCGTATGGACACCCCGCCCGTGGCTGGCAAGTACTACGTGATAAGTCGCGACTGGAACCGTGGCGACAGGGTGGTGCTCCACCTGCCCATGAGGCTTACGGCCCGCCGTTGGAGTTTGAACAAGAACAGTGTGAGCGTGAACTATGGCCCGCTGACGCTCTCGCTCAAGATACGCGAGCGCTATGTCAAGTGCGACAGTCGTAAGACGGCTATCGGTGAAAGCTGCTGGCAGGCTGGTGCCGATGCCTCGCTCTGGCCCACTACCGAGATTTATCCTGAAAGCCCTTGGAACTACGCCCTCGTTGAGGGTGGCTCGCTGCTCCGTGGCATTAGACTGACCCGTAAGCCCTGGCCGGCCGACGATTTCCCATTTACCCTCCAGTCGGTGCCCTTGGAGTTCAGCGCACTGGCACGGCGGGTACCCTCGTGGACGATAGATGAGTACGGGCTGTGTAGCGTGTTGCCCGACGAGGACGCAGCCAAGTCGCCCGTGATAGACGAGGTGACGCTGGTGCCCATGGGCGCGGCCCGGCTGCGCATCTCGGCTTTCCCCACAGCCGCCGAATAGCGCCCCATGGTATCGGCCGCCAGACCATAAGCTACCGCAAGGGGTGCGAAGGAATGACAAAATGCACGGAAAACAATAAAAAACCATGCATTTTGTTTGCCAGTTTCGCTGGAAATGACTACTTTTGTCGTGTTAATGACGACAATCTATTTAAAAGAAATGGAAAAAGTAGACAAACTTGATAAAAAGATATTGGGCATACTGTCTAAAAATGCCCGTATGCCGTTCAAGGACGTAGCCGCCGAGTGTGGCGTGTCGCGGGCGGCCATTCACCAGCGTGTACAGCACCTCATAGACAACGGGGTGATAACCGGCAGCGGTTTCTACGTGAACCCCAAGAGCTTGGGATACTCTACCTGTACCTACGTGGGGCTCAACCTGGAGCGCGGAAGTATGTACAAGAAGGTGGTGGAACGCTTGCAGACCATCCCCGAAATCGTGGAGTGCCACTTTACCACGGGCTCGTACACCATGCTTGTTAAGCTGTACGCCCGAGACAACGAGCAGCTCATGGACCTGCTCAATAACCAGTTACAGACCATCCCCGGCGTGGTGTCGACAGAGACCCTCATCTCGCTCGAACAGAGTATCAAGCGCGAGATAGCCGTGGCCCCCGATACCGACGAGGAGTAGGGTGTGCCGACCATTCCCACTTAATTTGTGACTATGGAAGATTTCGATATAGAGGCGCGTCTTCTGTCCATTTATTCTGCCTATCCCGAGGGTGAAAGCCGTCCGGTGATAGGCATTACTGCTAATTATGCAGAGGGCGACGCCACGCTTCGCGACAGGTACTACCGCCAGGTAGAGGCTGCGGGGGGAGTGCCACTGATAATTCCGCCAGTGGCCGACCGCCATGTTATCATCAATACGCTGAACCGCATAGACGGGCTGCTGCTCACGGGTGGGGCCGACTACAATCCGCTGTGGGCCGGCGAGGAGCCCGGACAGCACTTAGGGGGCATCAATGCCGAGCGCGACCTGCCCGAGTTGCTGCTGACACGGCTGGCGTACAACCGGCAGCTGCCTATGTTGGGCATCTGTCGGGGCATACAGACGCTGGCCATGGCCCTGGGCGGACGGGTGACCCAGCATATAGACACCGCGATAAAGCACTCGCAGGACGCGGCTCGCACGGAGCCTACGCACACGGTCGGGGTGGAGCCCGACTCGGCTCTGTACAAGCTATACCGTACTTCTAAGTTGTACGTCAACTCGTTTCACCATCAGGCGGTGGCCAACCCAGGCCCACGGTTCAAGGTTGCGGCCACGGCGGCTGATGGCACCATCGAGGCCATGGAGAGCAGCGAACTGAAGTCTATCATGGGTGTACAGTGGCACCCCGAGTGGTTGGCCGAGGCTGGCCTGCCACTCTTCAAGTGGCTGGTTGACGCTGCTGCGACCTTTGCCCAGGCCCGCAGAATGCACAGTAGGCTGCTCACGCTGGACACCCATTGTGACACGCCTATGTTCTTTCCCCAGGGGGTAGACTTTGGACGGCGCGATGACCGCATTCTGGTAGACCTGCACAAGATGGCCGACGGGCAGTTGGACGCTACCACCATGGTGGCCTATCTGCCACAGCCCAAGGAGGGACAGAGCTTCGCGGAGATAGCTCCGCTGCCTGCCGCGTCGCCCCGGGCTTATGCCGACCTTATCTTCGACCGCATAGGCGACATCCTGCAACGTTACAGCCAGGGTGTACGCCAGGCTCGGACACCGCAGGAACTCTATCAGAACAAGGCCGATGGCAAGAAGTCTATCGTGCTGGGCATCGAGAATGGACTCGCCCTGGAGCACGATGTGGCCAATGTGCGCCACTTTGCCGGCAGGGGCGTGGTGTACATCACGCTCTGCCACAATGGCGACAACGATATATGCGACTCGGCACGTGGCTGTGGCACGCATGGTGGTGTGAGCGACTTTGGCGTGAGTGTTATCCATGAGATGAACCGTCTGGGGCTTATGGTAGACCTCTCCCATGCGGCTGAATCGAGTTTCTACGATGCCCTCGACATCAGTACCACGCCCATCGTGTGCAGTCACAGCAACTGCAAGGCGCTCTGCGATGTGCCGCGTAATCTGACCGATGACCAGTTGCGGGCCTTGGCGCGCAGGGGGGGCGTGGCCCACACCACGCTGTACCACGGTTTTCTGCGGCGCGAGGGCGAGGCTACGCTCCTGGATGCCATCGCGCATCTGGAGCATGCAATCGACATTATGGGCATAGACCATGTGGGACTGGGCACCGACTTTGATGGCGATGGGGGCGTGCGCGGTATAGCCGATGCCTCGGAGGTGGTCAACTTTACCATCCAGTTGTTGCGCCGCAGGTACAGCGAGGCTGACATCCGCAAGATATGGGGTGGCAACTGGCTGCGCGTAATGGCTATGGTTCAACAGAGTAAACAAGCATGATATCTATGACACGTAAGATGAAGATGATGATAGGAGGGGCTGCCGTCGTAGTGGCGGTGGCCGTGGCGGTGGCTGCTGTCAAGGGCCGTACTCAGGGCTCGGACATGGCTGAGGCTACCGATGAGATAGAGAAGGCAGAGCCTGTGGGTCCTGCGTTCAGCGCCGACAGTGCCTATGCCTTTACCAAGGCTCAGTGCGACTTTGGCCCAAGGCCCATGAACACCGAGGCCCACGACCGCTGTGGTCGCTGGATAGCTGACAAGTTTAGGCAGTACGGCTGCGAGGTGAGCATACAGCGTGCCGATGTGAAGGGCTATGACGGTACCGTGCTCAAGAGCCAGAATATCATAGCCCGTTGCCGTCCGGAACTTACGGAGCGTGTGCTGCTCTGTGCCCACTGGGACAGCAGGCCCTGGGCCGACAACGACCCCGATTCGGCTAACTGGCATAAGCCTATCCTGGCAGCCAACGATGCCGCCAGCGGGGTGGCTGTGATGCTCGAGATAGCCCGTCTGATACAGCGCGACACCACACTCCGGGTGGGTGTAGACTTCGTATGCTTCGATGCTGAGGACTGGGGCACTCCCCAATGGGCTCAGAGCGAGGGCAGCGATGACAGTTGGGCGCTGGGCGCTCAGTATTTTGCAGCTCATCTGCCTCAGGACTTCCGTGTACGTTATGGCCTGCTCCTGGATATGGTGGGCGGCCAGGGTGCGCGCTTCTACCAGGAGGGCATATCTAAGCAGTATGCCGGTGAAGTGGTCAAGAAGGTGTGGCGCGCAGCCCGCAAGGCTGGCTATGGGGGCTATTTCCCCCGACAGGATGGTGGCATGATAACCGATGACCACGTGCCCCTCAACGAGGTGGCTCAGATACCCACGGTTGACATCATCGCCTATTACCCCGACTGTCAGCAGAGTAGCTTCGGCCCCACCTGGCACACGGTTAACGACAATATGGAGCACATAGACCCTGCGGTGCTCAAGGCCGTAGGGCAGACGGTTGTCCAGGTGCTGTACACCGAGGAGTAGGAAGCACAGGGGTGTGCCCATCGATGGTTTACACATCATTATATAAGTGCTCCTACGGCCATAGGGCCGTCTATGCATTATTGTACATATAGTATAGCGCTATATAGATAACGACAAAGGGCGAAACGACATCTCTCGTTTCGTCCTTTGTCGTTATCTGCTATCGCCGGAACCTCTCTCCGGTTCTGTGCGTGTCTTCGGCATCAGTTCCTATCCACAAGGGAAATAGAAAGGTGGAAAATGGCAGGGTAGAGGAGCGCTCGCACAGGTTGCTCTCGCTGCTTCATAGTATCAGCCCGCTATCCTTGGATTTCTGCTAATCTTCTTGGTGATTCTACTGCCCCTTGCCGCGCAAAAAAGCCGCATCGTCCTGCTGGGCAATGCGGCTTATAGCGATATTAATGAGTGTCTGTGCTTACTCGGGGTCAGCCTCTACTCGGCGGTCGCGAATCTTGCGTCCCAAGGTGAGGTACGCGATAGGCGAGGCGATGAAGATAGATGACAGGGTACCGAACACTACGCCTAAGGTCATGGCAAAGGCGAACGGCTGGATACTCTTGCCACCGAGGAAGAGGATACAGAGCAATACTATCAAGGTAGATACTGACGTGTTGATGGTACGGGTCAGTGTCTGGTTGATAGAATTGTTGAAAAGTATCTGGTAATCCTGCTTCGGATGCAGCTTCAGGTTTTCACGGATACGGTCGAATACCACCACCTTATCGTTGATAGAGTAACCTATCACGGTCAGCACGGCACCGATGAACGTCTGGTCTACCTCGAGAGAGAAGGGCAGCAAGCCTTTCAGTACAGAGAACAGACCGATAACGGTCAGGGCATCGAAGACCAGGGCTACGGTAGAACCTACTGAGAATGCGAGGTTGCGGAAGCGCAGCAGGATGTACAGGAAGATGGCTACCAGGGCGATAAACACACTGATGATGGCGCCGTAAGTAACATCCTTGGCCACCGAGGGACCTACCTTAGACGAACTGATGATAGAACCACCCTGGCGGATGTCTGGGTTCTTGAAGTCCTTGACAGATTCCTGACTAACCAGGCCGTTCTTCTTCAAGGTGTTGTACAACAGCGTCTCGGCCTCATCGTCTACGGTCGGGCTGTTAGACTCTATCTTGTAGTTGGTAGATATACGGATGGTCTTGTTATCCGTTCCAAGTGACAGGGCACTGTTGGTGCAGCCTGGGAACGCCTGGCCGATGATATCGCGTATCTGCTCAGGCTGGGTAGACTTCTCGAACTGTACCACGTAGTTACGTCCACCTGTAAAGTCGATACTCTTGTCCAGGCCACGGGTGAAGAGGCTACCCAAGAATACTACGGCACAGATAGCGGCTATTGTGAAGGTGCCCTTGTACATGGACATAAACTTAATGTTGGTTCCCTGAGCCAGGTTCTTGGACACGCTGGTCCAGAACTTCAGGTGTGTCCACTTATCGTGGCTCAGCTGATGCTCATAGACGATACGTGTGAGGAACACGGCTGTGAAGAACGAGCAGAAGATACCGATAATCCATGTGGTGGCAAAGCCCTGGATGGGGCCGGTACCGAAGGCCAGCAGGATGATACCTGTGATGAGCGAGGTGAGGTTAGAGTCGAAGATGGCGCTGAACGCGTTGCTATAACCTGCCTTGATGGCTTCCTTCATCATCTTTCCGGCGCGCAGCTCTTCCTTGATGCGCTCATAGATAAGCACGTTGGCATCTACCGCAGTACCCAACGACAGCACCATACCGGCTATACCACTCATGGTGAGGGCTGCCTGGAACGAGGTAAGGATACCGAGGGTAAAGAATACGTTGACTATCAGGGCCAGGTTAGCTATCGTACCAGGGATGACATTGTACATCAGTATCATGTAGACGATAAGCAGCACAAAGGCTATGATGAACGATACAATACCCTGCTGGATAGACTGGGCACCCAGCGTAGGACCTACTACTTCTTCCTGTACGATACGGGCAGGGGCTGGCATACGTCCAGACTTCAGCGTGTTGGCCAAGTCTTTGGTCATCTCAACGGTAAAGTTACCCGATATAGCCGACTGGCCGCCGTCTATCTCTGAGCTTACACGTGGGGCTGAGTACACGGAGTTGTCCAGCACAATGGCGATGGCCTTGCCGATGTTGGCCTTGGTGAGCGAAGCCCAGCGACGGGCTCCCTCGGGGTTCATCTTCATACTTACCTCGGGGGCGCCGGTCAGGTTGTTAAACTCGTCGCTTGCATCGGTTATCACGTCGCCCTCCAGCGGAGCGCGGCCGTTAGATGAAGTTACCTTGATGGCGTGGAGCTCGAACACGTTCTTCACCTGCTCGCCATACATGTCTGTAGGCGTAGCGCTCCACAGCAGTTTTACGTCAGAGGGCAGTACCTGTTTAGCCACGTTGGATGTTATCAGCTTGTTGATGGCTGCTGTATCGCGAACGCTGGCCAGACCCGCCACGCTGAGCTGTCCGTTGCCAGTGGTTTGCAGCATCGAGGTGAGGGGGTGCTGCTTCTTCAGAGCCTGTACCTGTGCCTCATCGCTCAGTTTGGCTGCGGCAGTCTTCTTGGCGTTGCCTTTCTTCAGCTCGAACTTGGGCTTGTCGGCCTTGGCGACCTCTTTCTCCTTGGTCTCCTTATCCTTCTTCACGCTGGCAGTATCGTTGCTGGTGTTGTTGGCCAGTCGCTGATCCAGCTGGATGAGGTAAGGAACAATCTCGTCAGAGTTGTAAGTCTCCCAGAACTCCAGGTTGGCGCTACCCTGCAGCAGTTTACGCATACGCTCGGGCTCTTTGACACCCGGCATCTCGACCATGATGCGGCCATCCTGTCCCTCCAGCTTCTGGATGTTGGGCTGGACGACGCCAAACTTGTCGATACGGTTGCGAACTACGTTGAACGAGTTGTCAATGGCTAACTGTACCTCGTTGCGCAGTACCTTTTCAACCTCGCTGTCGCTACTCTGCGGGCTAACCTTACCCTGCAGCTGCTGGGTGGCAAAGATTTCGGCCAGGCGATGGCCCGGTGCAATCTTGTGGTAGGCGTTAATAAACAGAGTAATGAAGTCGGTCTGACTGGTTTCCTCCTGGGTGCGGGCCTCTTTCATCGCCTTGGTGTAGGCGACGTCAGTCTTGTGGTCGGCAAGGTTGTCTACCACGTCGGGGACCGAAATCTCAAGAATAACGTTCATTCCGCCTTTCAGGTCAAGGCCAAGCCCGATCTGGGTCTCAAGACATTTCTGATAGGAGTAGATGCCGAGATACTTAACCGAGTCCTTGTAATCCTGCTGGGCCACTGGGTCCTTCAGTTTTGCTGCCTCGGTGTCATAGTAGCGGGTCGCTACCGAGAACGAGAGGTAGAAAATGCTGGCAAGAGTCAGCAGGACGGCCGTAAAAATTACGATTCCTTTGTTTTGCATTGTTTTTATAATTATTTAAATTGTAGTCGTGACAATGTCGTGCAAAGATAGTCATTTTTTTCACATTATTAAAAAGATTGTTAGACTTTTTGAGCAAAATAACGATAATGCCCTCAATAAATACGGTGAACGCCATGATGGCGGTGGCACTCACGGTAGTTAGGACGGTGGAGGGAAATGGTGTGGCGGTGTGCTCTGTTTGTCCCGCGACCATCTTTGGCTTGCTAATGACGGTTCCGGGAAAGTTGGGAGCCGTCATTAGCAAGCTAAAGATGGTGGCAAGTACAGGGGCCGGGGTATAGGTAACAGCCGGGTTCGTGACTGTTGATGATGCCGATGGCCTGTAGATAGCTGTATATGATGGTAGAGCCCACGAAGCGCATGCCCCGCCGGTACAGGTCGGCCGATATGCGGTCTGAGAGGGCCGAGGTGGTCAGGCCTGTCTCTCGGATAGTGGCACCGTTGGTAAACTGCCAGATATAGTGGTCGAACGACCCCGCCTGGGCCTGTATCTGCATGAAGACGCGGGCATTGGTGATGGCCGCGCGTATCTTGAGCCGGTTGCGTATAATCGCGGTGTTCTGGCTCAGAGCCTCTATCCGCGCCTCGGGGTACTGGGCTATCTTGCGGTAGTCGAACCCGTCAAAGGCGAGCCTAAAGGCATCGCGCTTGTTAAGTACGCAGGCCCACGAGAGTCCTGCCTGGAACGACTCCAGGAGTAGCAACTCGAACAACTGTCGGTCATCGTGTACGGGCATGCCCCATTCGTGGTCGTGATAATCCATATAGCGTTGGTTGCCGCCCTGGCACCATCGACACCGGGGGCGGTCGTCGGGGATAAATGTTGTTTCTTTTTTCATGCTCAATATTATTAGGTGGCGGCTCGTGGTCGCTGTGTGTACCATGACCTATCGGGATTCTCGGCCGATAACCCTGCCTGCCGTGCCGATACCATTTGCAAAGATAGGAACCAACAGACAAATAGCCAAGACCATTCCCCGTTTTTTTTATCACCATGACAGCTAAAATCAGGGTGCTCTTTGGCGTTCTGGGGGCAAATGGTGGCTTGGGATCGATGGCTTACTTTGGGGCGTGGATGCACTTTGTTCCTGTAGTAGCCCTTGCAGTGGATTTTTTCTTAACAAAAATGAGTGGAATGATGGCGGAATTGGTTTTTATCACTACCTTTGTGTAAGATAGGTTGCACCTCGGCATTTCAAATAGGTTCGATGACACATGACTTGTTCGTCCCTTCAAAGGATAAATAGGGGATGCGGGCCTGGAAACAATGGTTTTGAGAATAAGAAAGGATATGACAATAAAGAAAATACTGCTGTTTATTGGGATGGTGGCAACTGCGCCCGTTTGCGCACAGACCACGGGCATGTCTGCCGATACCTTGGGAGGAACAAAGACGGTGCGTACACCGACTATGGTCAGCCCCACGCTGTACGCAAGGGCGCCGCTGTTGGCACTCGGACTGTTGGTGCGCGGGCAGGATGCTCACTACCGTGACCTACGCCATGCCCCCTTGGACGAACGCCACGGCTATGCCGGAAACGGTATGCAATTGCTGCCGGCATTGGTGTTGGTGGGACTCAAAACGGCTGGAGTAGAGAGCCGTAGCACGTGGACGCAGTTGGCAGTGGCCGGGGCGGCGTCGACCCTTGTCATGGCATCGGCCACCGAGGGACTGAAGCGCACTACCCGGGTGACCCGCCCCGACGGCAGTGACCGCCACTCGTTTCCCTCGGGCCATACGGCTACCGCCTTTATGACCGCCACGATGCTTACCCACGAGTACGGGTACCACAGTCCATGGGTCGGCGTAGGCGCTTACACGCTGGCCACCGCCACGGGCTTGCTCCGCGTGAGCGGCCATAAGCACTGGCTGAGCGACGTGTTCACCGGGGCCAGTATCGGAATGTTCTCTGCCGAGATAGGCTACTGGGTGGCCAGCCGGGTGCTGGGTCGCGCGCAGGGCGATGCCCATTCGGACCCTCAGACGTATAACCGCGACGCCCGTCCATCGTTCGCCGCCCTATACGTGGGGGCCAATATACCCCTGTCGGCCTACGCCCTGGATGCCCAGGCCACCATGCGTACCTCGGCAGGGTCGTCTGTCGGAGCCGAGGGGGCCTACTTCTTCTCACCCTATGTGGGCGTGGGCGGACGGGTAACCCTGACCAATACCGCCGTGATAACCCAGCATACCCAGGCCGAGGATGACCGGCTGGATGCCCTCTCGGCCAGTGCCGGTGCCTACCTGTCTTATCCTCTTACGGGTCGCTGGCTGCTGGGCAGCAAACTCTTGGGCGGCTACACCCATTACTCGGCCCTCAGTCTGAGCCACCACGCCCTTCCCGCCCGTGGCGGCCTGAATGTAGGTACCGGCCTGTCGATAGCCTACCGCATGCAGCCCCACAGCGCAGCCCGCCTCTTCGTAGACTACACCCTGCAGCCCGCTCTCAGCCGCCAGGGCGACAGCCATCTGCATACCCTGGCAGCTGGTCTGTCGCTCGCCGTATTATTGTAGCGCCTCGGGCAGTTTTAGTGTTTTTTAGCTTGGAATGATTTGCCGTCTCGCGAAAAAAGAATAAGTTTGCAGGCAAATCTAAAGATACTCATTATGACTAAAGAAGAACTGATGCGCCGCGCCATCGCCCTGAGCGAGGACAGCGTGCGCAAGGGCGGCGGCCCCTTTGGTGCCGTGATAGCCCGCGGCGGGGTCATCGTGGCCGAGGCGGCCAACATGGTGACCCTGGACACCGACCCCACGGCCCACGCCGAGGTGAGCGCCATCCGCGCGGCCGCCCTGCGGCTGGGCACGTTCGACCTGAGCGGATGCGAGATTTACACTTCGTGCGAGCCTTGCCCCATGTGTCTGGGTGCCATCTACTGGGCCCATCTGGATCACATCTACTACGCCAACGACCGTAAGGACGCGGCCGCTATAGGTTTCGACGACGATTTTATCTATCAAGAGTTGGCCCTCAGTCCGGCCCATCGGCACAAGCCCATGGACGTTCTGCTGGCCGACGAGGCCAAGGGCGCCTTTCGGGCGTGGGCCGACAGCACCACCAAGACCGAGTACTGAGCCGGCGGCGAGGGTTCCCGTCCGCTTACTGGCCCCCTAACAGATCAAAGTAAGCGATGATTTCCTCCCAGGTCTTGAACTTGTCGCTGCCAAAGTCTATCACCGTACCCATAAAGCCCTCTGCTGGCTGTGCCGTGATGAGATAGTCGGCGCAGAGCAACTGCGGCGTGTTGGTATAGATGACCCTGTTCCAGGCCGGAGCCGACAGGTTGTCGGCCACCCATGCCCCATCGGCGCTGAGGGCTGCCGGGTCATTGGTGGGAGCCGTCGCCACAATGTGTACGTCGTACTGCTCGATGAGGCGTTCGAACGCCTTGTGCATAGAGGACGTCTGCTTGCCGTGGCTGTCACGCAGCGTGTCTATGCCCATCAGCACTACGGGTCGCTCGCGCCCCTCCTGGCGGTCGTCTATCCATCGCACGATGGGTATCAGATACCTATACACCACCTTTTCGACCAGCCGGTGCTCGCCATGAAAGTAGATGGCTTGCGGATAGTGCTCATGGAAGATATCAAAGGTGTGAACCTGCGGGTCGTTGTCACCGAAGAGACCGTACACACGGCGCTGCTCCTCGGGCGTGATGCCCGCGAAGCAGTGCTGGGTCATCTCGGCATACTCCTTGACCAGCGCCTTGGTTACCACCAGTTCCTCCACACCGTCCTTGCGTGGGTTCTGAAACGTCATGCGCCCTATCATGTTGCTCTTGGCCATGGTCTGACCCATCTCGAAGGCCGGGTTAACCACAATGCGGTCATACCCGCGCAGCATCTCCGTGTACATGCCGCCCATCGAGGTGCCTATAATCAGGTCGGGCTGCTCGCGCTCGGCCATGCGGGTCAGCATGTCCATGGCCTCGGCCGGGTGTATGGGTATGTCCTCGGCCACCACCGTGGCGCTGGGCAGCAGTGTCTGCAAGAGGGTCACCGTGCCGCTCTGAGCCGATGACATGAACCCGTGTACGTACATTATTTTCTTACCCTTCATCACGTCGGGATAAGTGGTGATATATGGATTTGCCATTTTTATGATTTTTAGTGCAAAGTTACCATTGTTTTTCCTTATCTTTGTAATTTCAATCCTGAAAGTAATCATTATTAATAATAATTTCATGAGAAAACTATTCTTAGCAATGGCCCTTACTGCCATGATGCCAGCTATGGCCGCCGATGTGGTTCCCACTTATACCGAGTGGCAAGACCTACAGGTCAATGAGGTTAACCGTTTTCCACTGCACACTCACTTCTTCGCCTTTGAGTCTCGCAGCGCGGCCCTGACGGGCGACAAGACCCGGTCGGCCAACTTCCTGTCGCTCGACGGTAAGTGGAAATTCCGTTTTGTCGAGAACGCCGACCAGCGCCCTACCGATTTCTACCGTACTGACCTCGACGACTCGTCGTGGGGCACCATCAACGTGCCTGGCAACTGGGAGCTCAACGGCTATGGCGACCCCGTCTATGTCAATGTGGGCTACGCCTGGCGCGGCCACTTCAAGAACAATCCCCCCTATGTGCCCAACGAGCGCAACCACGTGGGCTCGTACCGCCGCACGGTGCGCATCCCCGACAGTTGGGACGGCCGCCAGGTTATCGCTCACTTCGGCTCGGTCACCTCTAACATCTACCTCTATGTTAACGGCCGCTTCGTGGGCTATGCTGAGGACAGCAAGGTGGCTGCTGAGTTCGACATCACCCCTTACATCCACAAGGGCGATAACCTTATCTCCTTTCAGACCTTCCGTTGGTGCGACGGTACCTACTCTGAAGACCAGGACTTCTGGCGCCTCAGTGGCGTGGCCCGCGAGAGCTACCTCTACTGCCGCGATGCCAAGGTGCATGTCGACGACATCAAGATTACTCCCGACCTTACCAACGACTATCGCGACGGCAGCCTGGAGATTCGGGTCAACGTGTCCGGGCGGCCTGTCATAGACTTCGAACTGCTCAATGCCAATGGCGCCGTGGTGGCTCGCAACACGGCCGACTTCAAACGTCATGCTGTAGGAACCATACGGTTTGCCCTGCGCAACGTGAAGAAGTGGACGGCCGAGACCCCCTACCTCTTTACCCTCGTGGCCACGGTCAAGAGTGGTACCCGGGTGGCCGAGGTGCTCACCCAGAAGGTGGGCTTCCGCAAGATAGAAATCAAGAACTCGCAGATGCTCGTCAACGGCCAGCCTATCCTTATCAAGGGTGCCAACCGCCACGAGATAGACCCCGACGGGGGCTATGTGGTGAGCGTAGACCGTATGCGCCAGGACATCCAGATAATGAAGCAGCTCAACATCAACGCCGTGCGTACCTGCCACTATCCCGACGACCCGCGCTGGTACGACCTCTGCGACGAGTATGGCATCTACCTCATCTCCGAGGCTAACCAGGAGAGCCACGGACTGGGCTACGAAGACTCGGCCTTCAGTCGCACACCGGCCTATGCCCGTCAGATTATGGAGCGCAACCAGCACAACGTGCGTATGTACTACAACCACCCCAGTATCATCATCTGGTCGCTCGGTAATGAGACTGCCGAGAGCGTTAACTTCGAGAACGCGTACAAGTGGGTTAAACAGCAGGATCCCAGCAGGCCCGTACACTGGGAGCGCGGCCGCTGGAATTTTGACTCCGACTTCTACTGCCCCATGTACTCTACCCACAAGGACAGCGAAGCGTACTGCCTGCGTACCGATGAGAAGGCCCGCAAGCCCTTCTTCCAGTGCGAGTATGCCCACGCTATGGGCAACAGCCAGGGTGGCTTCAAGGAGTACTGGGACCTTATCCGCAAGTATCCTAAGTACCAGGGCGGCTTTATATGGGACTTCGTAGACCAGGCCCTGCACAAGACCGACGAACAGGGCCGCCGCATCTACTCGTATGCTGGCGACTACAACAACTGGGACAGCGACGACGACAAGAACTTTAACAGCAACGGCTTCATCGGCCCCGACCGCCAGCTCAACCCCCACGCCTACGAGGTGGGTTATCAGCATCAGAACGTATGGGCTACACCCGTCGACCTGTCTAAGGGCCGCATCAAGCTCTTCAATGAGTACTTCTTCCGCGACATAGCTAACTATAAGCTCTGCTGGACGCTGCTGGCCGACGGCCGCGAGATACAGCACGGACAACTGGACGACATCAACCTGCAGCCCCAGCAGTCGGCTGAGTTTACCCTGCCTTACTCGCTCAGCGGCATAGACCCCAAGGCCGAGGTAATGCTCAACATAGACATCCGCACCAAGGCTGCCGAACCGCTCATAGCCGCCGGGCAGACCATGGCCTACGCTCAGCTGCCCATAGCCACCCAGAGTGCCAAGCCCGCCACCACGGAGGCTGGTTTTGTGGGAACTCCTACAGGCAAGGTTAAGGTGACCGACAAGCGCAAGGAGCCCCAGGTAACTGTCGAGGGCACCGACTTCAGCATCGCCTTCGACCGTGCCACGGGCTATATGACCCGTTACATCGTGGGTGGTGTCTCGCTACTGGGCCAGGACGGTCAGCTCCGCCCCAACTTCTGGCGCGCCGTTACCGATAATGACATGGGTGCCACCGTGCAGCGTCGCTACAAGGCTTGGCGCAACCCCGTCATCAACCTGAAGAGCCTCGTTGCTACCCGCGGCAAGAGCGGTGCCACCGTTGAGGCTGTGTACGATATGCCCGTGGTCAAGGGCCAGCTCAGCCTGCGTTACGATATAGCCCCCGATGGCCAGGTGCGTGTTAACCAGACCTTCAAGGCCACTCAGGGTGCCGAGGTGGGCAATCTGATGCGCTTCGGTATCAAGCTCGACCTGCCCTACGACATGGATAAGAGCCAGTTCTACGGCCTGGGCCCCAACGAGAACTACACCGACCGCTGCTCGTCGCAGCGCCTTGGCATCTACAGCCAGACAGCCGATGAGCAGTTCTTCCCCTACATCCGCCCGCAGGAGACGGGTACCAAGACGGGCATCCGTTGGTGGCAGCAGACTCAGGCCGATGGCAAGGGCCTGCGCATTATGGGCGGCGAGGCGTTCTCTGCTTCTGCCCTGCACTATAACATAGCCGACCTGGACGAGGGCGACAAGAAGCACCAGCGCCACTCACCCCAGGTGCCCAAGTCTAAGTACACCGAGCTGTGCATAGACCTGCGTCAGGCTGGCGTAGGTGGTGTAGACACGTGGTCTAAGCGTGGCGAGGCTCTGCCCCAGTATCAGTTGCCTTACGGCGACTATACCGCCACCTTCTGGCTGCTGCCCATCCGGTAGCCCGCACCGCTGATAGACAAGCATATACCGAGTGTGCCCGAAACGCAGACCTCAGCCCATAGTGGCTGAGCCGTTTCGGGCACACTCTTTTTGGCAGATACTCTTCTCCCTTGCCGTTTCCAGGGTTTTATACCGTTGCTCTGAAAGGTAAAAAGGTAATGTTGAAAAATAGAAAGATAAAAGGGTAAAAAAGCAAAAAGCGCTGCCAGCTCTCTGGCGATGTCCTCCTACTCACCAGTGGTAGCCGTGGGAAACGAAAAGACCGGTCATTACATTTCTAATGGTGGTTCCCAGCATTAAAAAGGTCGGTCGCTACGATTTTGGGGATAGGTATTGTACTTTTTCTGATAATTATGGGGATGATGGGGGCCATGATTTACGCCATAGGACGGCCATCAACCAGCGCGCATGGCTCACATGGTTTTGCGCGTGGTTCATGTGGCTTCACCCGCAGCTTGTGCAACGCCATTCGCTGCCATTGCTTTTTACTTCTGAACCCTTTTCGCTCTTTACCCTTACAGCACTTAGTGCTTTGGCTCAGCGTGGATATAGTAGTAGTTGTTCTGCGCCTGCAGTTCGTCGTGGTGGCGCACTAAGGCGATGCGGGTGCTGGCCGTTGCCATAGTAGTTGGTGATGAGGGAGACTAAGCGGTAAACCATCCGTGGGTTATACTTATGCATCGCAATGCAAAGAATGACAAGTTGCCGTCAAAAAGCGAATGGGATGAAGTGGAAAATGTGCTGTCAACGTTAGATGCTGGTTTTCTGGAGTGGCTAATCGGAGTGGAAGCAGATATTAGCTGTAAAGAATATCGCCTTTGCGTGCTTACCCGTTTGGGGTTCATTCCTACGGAGATGGCGACATTGTTGGCTACGAGCCGGTCTAAACATAGCAAATATGCGTAGTCGTTTAATGGTGAAGCTGTGTGGCGAAGAGGGTAGTACCACTGACTTTGATAAGCGTATAGCCGAGATATGGCGGGCCGTTCCCCTTTCTTTGCGAGAAAGGGGACTGTTCATCGTGGATTAAGCGGTGTTAGGAAAGGCGGTAGCTTGACTTGCCGTGATAGTTTTTGCCAGTCTTGTTATGGCTGCCGGAAGCGTTTTTCTTGAACGGGGTGCTGCTAATATACCTGCAGGCGACCGTGGGCACCTGTGCTGGTGGCCCGGTACTGGCCGAGGGGCTTGCCGGTGTTGTTGGCGACGATGCCCTCCTGGTTGAGGCGGTACTGGCGATGGCACTTGGCGCAGGTGGCGATGCCGATGCCCTGGCCGTCGAGGCTGAGGGGATAGCTGCGCAGGGGCAGGGCATTGGGGTCAAAGCAGTTGGGGCACTCGCCATCGTAGGCGTAGAACGTGGGTGGGTTATCCATGTTGCCGTAGCCCACGATGATGCGGCCGTTGAGCCCCAGGTGTTCCTGGCTCTTCAGACGGTCGTCGATGGCATTGAATATGCTCTCCGAGTGGTTGCCCCGGTTGTTGGCAAATGTAAAGTGGGTGGCACCGCCATGGATGGTATAGCCTATAAGACAGAATGTACCAGACGCGTTAGGGTCCATAGCCGAGGCAAGGGTGGCATCCAGGTGCTGGCTGTTGTCGATGGTGAGGTTGCAATGGTAGTTGCTATACCGGTTCTCGGCCTTGTCGCACGAGACGAGCAGGCCGAGAACGGCAATGGCTGTAAGAGCGAGTTGGCGAGTCATGACAGCAGGCGTTTTTCGGCTTCTATCACGCGCTCGAAGTGGAACTCGCTGAGCGTGTGCTCCATCAGGTGGGTAATCTGGTCGTTGCACAAATTACCTATAGAACCCTCATGGGTATGGTGGATGTTGCGATCGGCATGGAAAGTGCCAGCCTCAATCTCTAAGCCCACTTTCTTATAAGCATCGCGGAACGGCATGCCGGCGGCAGCCAGTCGGTTTACCTCCTCGACCGAGAATATAGGGTCGTACATGGCGTTATCCAGGATGTGCTCGTTGACCTCCATGCGGTTGATGATATAGGCGGCCATCTGCAGGCAGTCCTTGAGCTCGCCAAAGGCAGGCAGGAACACCTCCTTGATAATCTGCAGGTCGCGGAAGTAGCCTACGGGCAGATTGTTCATTATCATCATAATCTGCTGAGGTAGACTTTGTATCTTATTGCACTTGGCACGAATGAGCTCGAACACGTCGGGGTTCTTCTTGTGAGGCATGATGCTGGAGCCGGTGGTACACTCCTTGGGCAGCTTGACGAAGTTGAAGTTCTGGCAGTTGAACATACAGGCATCAAAGGCCATCTTGGCCACCGTGCCTGCCACCGTGGCCAGGGCAAAGGCCACATTGCGTTCCATCTTGCCACGCCCCATCTGCGCGTAGACCACATTGTAGTCCATCGAGTCGAACCCTAACAGCTGGGTGGTCATGGTGCGGTTGAGCGGGAACGATGACCCATAGCCAGCAGCTGACCCGAGCGGGTTGCGGTTAGTCATGCGGTAAGCCGCCTGGAGAAACAGCATGTCGTCGGCCAGCGACTCGGCGTAGGCACCAAACCACAGGCCGAAGCTCGACGGCATGGCTATCTGCAGGTGCGTATAGCCAGGCATGAGGACATGGCTATACTGGCGGCTCTTGCCGATGAGTTCGTCGAAAAGGCTGTGTGTGAGCTGTACTACGTCCATGAGCTCGTGACGGGTATAGAGCTTGAGGTCTACCAGAACCTGGTCGTTGCGCGAGCGGCCCGAGTGTATCTTCTTGCCCATGTCTCCCAGCTTGCGGGTGAGCATCAGTTCTACCTGCGAGTGAACATCCTCGACGCCATCCTCGATGACAAAGTGTCCCTCATCGGCTATGTGGTAGATATGCTTCAGCTCGGCAAGCAGCTGAACCAGCTCGTCGCGCTCCAACAGGCCGATGGACTGTAGCATGGTGATGTGGGCCATCGAACCCAGTACATCGTACTTGGCAAGATAGAGATCCAACTCGCGGTCGCGGCCCACGGTGAAGCGCTCTATCTCCTTGTTAACCTCAAAATCTTTTTCCCAGAGTTTATTCATGTCTTTTACTTAGTCATAGTTTATCATCTGCAGCACATCGGCTATCTTGTTGATGCCCTCTTGCAGCGGCTTCTGCACCATGCCCTTGATGAAAGGATTAATGTCGGCCTTGAGGGTGAGCTTCATCTTGCAACTGGTGTCGGTAAGGGGCAACAGCTGTATCCAAAAGTGGAAGGGAATGGGGCTCTGTTCGGTCTCGAACTTGATAGTCTTGGGCGCTTCGCGGTCTACGATGGCCAGGCGTATAGTGCCCACCATGGGAGCCTGAAAGCTGATGTGGTCGGCATCGAACGAGAAGTCGTTGATTTTGTCCTGGGGGATGCGGTCGCGCAGCCGTTCCAGGTTAGAAAGGTCGCTCAGTGCATTGTACACAGACTGCTGAGCGTGGGCTATCTCGCGGACGCTACTCTCAAAAGTACTCATGTTGGTCTTCGGTTTATAGTAGCATGTGTTTATACCTGATAATGGGCTGGATCCTTGCGCCAGCGATGCAGCAGGTCGACATCGGACTCCTGAATATAACCCGTAGCGAGGGCACGCTCTACTACATGTTCGTAGTCGGTAAGTGTGATGAGGCGCACCTGAGCCTTGGCGAAAGCCTCCTCGGCCACGGGGAAACCATAGGTGTATGAGGCCACCATACCCACCACCTCGAAACCGGCCTGGCGTAGTGCCTCGACAGCCTTGAGCGAGCTGCCACCGGTAGAGATGAGGTCTTCGACCACCACTACCTTAGAGCCCACAGGCAGTTCGCCCTCTATCAGGTTGCCCATACCGTGGTCCTTGGGCTTAGAGCGAACGTAGCAGAAAGGCAGGTTAAGCTCGTCGGCCACCATAGCACCCTGGGCGATGGCTCCGGTGGCCACGCCTGCTACGGCCGTAGCCTCGGGGAAGTTGGCCAGAATGGTATGTACCAGTTCCAACTTGACGTAACTACGCACTTCAGGGAATGAAAGAGTCTTGCGGTTGTCACAATAGAAAGGAGATTTCCAGCCAGAAGCCCATGTGAAAGGATTCTGGGGCTGCAATTTGATAGCCTTAATCTCCAGCAGTTTGGACGCGAAGTCCGTCTTTATCTTATCCATAGTCGTATAATAATATTCACTCAATAATATATAGAATGTCTACTTGCGCCCGAAGTCGGCTGGTATGTCGCCCCACAGGCGCGTCTCCCACTGTATGATGGGCACTTGCACGGCGTGTGTGCGCAGCCATCGCTCGGCCCGCTCTATTATCTGGTACAGCGGCTCTGTCTGAGCATTGCGTGCCAGCTTGGTCTTGCATTGTTTCTTGCGAACCCACAGGATGGCGTTGTACGAGTCGCTGTATATCGTCTTGTCCCTGATGCCCTGCTGCTCCATGAGCGCCAAGGCATGTACGATGGCTAAGAACTCGCCGATGTTATTGGTGCCATGCATGGGACCGAAGTGGAAAACCTGGGCGCCTGTGGCCAGGTCGATGGCCTGGTACTCCATAGGCCCAGGGTTGCCCGAACAGGCGGCATCTACGGCCCATGCGTTAGCCTTGACCTCTGCGGGAAGTGGCAGTACGGTATCCTTGCGCCAATCGGGCGGATTGGTTATTCCCCTCTTCATGCCTACGGGTGGGTTACATACGTTCGGGCACCTCGATGCCTAACAGGGCCATACCGTTGCGCAGTATCTTGGCTACATTGGCGGCCAGTACCAGGCGGGAAGCCTTCAGCTCGGGCGTATCGGCGTTGAGGATGCTGTAGTCGTGGTAGAACTGATTGAACTCCTTGGTCAGCTCGTAGCAGTAGTTGGCTATTCCGGCTGGGTTGTAGTTGGTACCAGCATCGGCCACGGCCACCCCGTAATCATTCATCTTCTGTATCAAGGCTATCTCTTTGTCATTGAGCACAGCCTGGCTGTCCAGGACCTCGGGGAGGACGATGCCTTCGGCACCGGCCTTGCGCATGATGCTGCGTATGCGGGCATAGGTGTACTGGATGAATGGGCCGGTGTTGCCATTGAAGTCGATACTCTCCTCGGGATTGAAGAGCATATTCTTGCGGGCGTCTACTTTGAGGATGAAATACTTGAGCGCGCCCAGGCCTACGATGCGGGCAATCTCCTGGCGCTCGTCTTCACTCATGTCCTTGAACTTGCCTAACTCGTCGCTGGTCTGCCGGGCATCCTTTATCATCTCGGCTATCAGGTCATCGGCATCAACCACAGTTCCCTCGCGGCTTTTCATCTTGCCATTGGGCAGTTCTACCATGCCGTAAGAGAAGTGTACCAAGTCTTTTCCCCACTTAAAACCTAAGCGGTCGAGTAAGATAGAGAGCACCTGGAAGTGATAGTTCTGCTCGTTGCCCACTACGTAAATCATCTTGTCGATGGGGTAGTCGTTGAAACGCATCTCGGCGGTACCTATGTCCTGCGTCATGTACACGCTGGTACCGTCTGAACGTAGCAGCAACTTCTGATCAAGGCCGTCCTGGGTCAAATCGGCCCACACGCTGTTGTCAGGCTTGCGGAAGAAGAGACCTTTGGCCAAGCCCTCCTCGACCTTTTTCTTGCCCTCTAAGTACGTGTTGGACTCATAGTATATCTTGTCGAAGCTAACGCCAAGCGCCTTGTAAGTCTCGTCAAATCCTGCGTAGACCCAAGCGTTCATCTTCTGCCACAGCGCCCGTACCTCGGGGTCGCCTTGCTCCCATTTCACGAGCATAGCGTGTGCTTCCTTGATGAGTGGGGCCTCCGTCTTAGCCTTCTCGGTAGCAGCCTCGTCGTCCAGGCCCTCAGCCATGTACTGGGATTTCAGGTTAGCTACCTCCTCACGGTAATGCTTGTCGAAAGCCACATAGTAATCGCCTATCAGGTGGTCGCCCTTCTTGCCGCTGCTCTCAGGGGTCTCTCCGTTGCCCCATTTGAGCCATGCAAGCATGCTCTTGCAGATGTGGATGCCACGGTCGTTGACGATATTGGTCTTCACCACCTTGTTGCCGTTGGCCTCCATAATCTGTGCTAATGACCAGCCCAATAGGTTGTTGCGTACATGGCCTAAGTGCAGAGGCTTATTGGTGTTGGGCGAAGAGTACTCTATCATCACTAAGGGCGACGCATCGGTTACCGGCTTCTCTCCGAAATGAGCATCGGCATTGATTTCATTGAGCAGAGCCACCCAGGCTTTGGGCGCCACCACCAGGTTGAGGAAACCTTTCACCACATTAAACCGTGCTACATCCTCACAATGCTGTACTAAGTACTCGCCTATCTCCTGCGCAGTATCTTCTGGTTTCTTCTTAGACATTTTGAGGAATGGGAAGACCACCAGCGTGAGGTGCCCCTCAAAGGTTGCCTTGGTCTTCTGTAGCTGTATCATCTTCTCTGATACCTCCTGTCCGTAAAGAGCCTTAATGGCTTCTTTAACAGACTCGCTTATGTGGTTTTCTATCTTCATGATGCTGATAAATATAGTATTTACATAATTAATAACGTTGCAAAAGTACAAATAAATATCCATAAAAGCCACACAAGAGCCTATAAATCACATAATTTTTTGCCTTGGTATCCCAGTTGCAAAACGTTGTGAGCGTGGGGGTGGCCTGTGGTTTTCTCCTCGTCAATCTTTCAGTATGTTGATGAGACGGCGCATACCTTCGGTGGCACCACATTGCAGATGGACTACGCGGTTCATACGAGCATCTACGGCTCCGGGGTCTATCAGGTAGATGGGACTGTGGGCGGGAGCATAGTAGGCCAGGCTGGCAGCGGGATATACTTGTAGCGAAGTACCTATGATTACCAGGATGTCGGCCGTCTTGACTTCCTCGGCGGCAGGCTCTATCATGGGGACACTCTCGCCGAAAAAGACGATGAACGGCCGCAGCAGGCTGCCGTCTCCGGTACGTGTGCCTGGGGCTACGGTCGGATTGGCCGGGGTTAGTTCCTGGATGTAGGCTGGGTTATAAGGGTCTGCGCTCGAACATACCTTGGTCAGTTCGCCGTGCAGGTGTATGACGTGCTTAGAGCCAGCACGCTCGTGTAGGTTATCTACGTTCTGGGTGATAACGCTTACCTGATAATGGTCTTCGAGACTTTTGATGAGGCGGTGCCCCTCGTTGGGCTGAGCGTCAAAGAGCTGCTGGCGCAACTTGTTATAAAAATTGGTTACCAATGTCGGGTTGGCTTCCCACCCCTCGTGCGAGGCTACCTGCTCCACGGGATAATCTTCCCACAGGCCATCGTTCCCGCGGAAGGTCTTAAAACCACTCTCTACCGACATGCCTGCTCCGGTAAGGAATACTATCTTCTTCATATTAGCTATTATTATAAGGTGTAATGTAAGGTTGGGATAAATCCTGAGACAACCGATTCTGTTAGAATTGTCGAAATTCAGCCTATCCAGTGCAAAGATACTGTATGCGTAAGACAGAACAAAGAAAAATAACTGATTTTTCAGTGTGTATAGTTGAAACTCCATTTGTTTTAACAGGTGTTTTAGTTGAGGTGGAAATGACCCATGCGGATGTAATAGGCATAATTGTATGGAATAAAGGCATACCCATATTGGGTAAGAGATAATGCGTATGTTTTTTAGTTTATTTAGCCGATTTCTATAATATTTTCCTGTAATTCGGCTGACGCTTATGCTTTTTTTCTTAACTTTGCACTAAATTTTTACATATTATAAATAGAAATGGATAAAGTAAGCTATGCTTTAGGTCTCGGCATCGGCCGTCAGCTCACTGATATGGGAGCTAAGGACCTGAATATCGATGATTTTGCACAGGCCATCAAGGACGTACTGGCCGGTGGCGATGGTAAACTCTCTGAGACCGAGGCGCAGACCATCGTGCGCACTTTCTTTGAGGAACAGGAGAAGAAGCAGCGCGCTGCCGCCGCTGAGCGTTTCAAGGACAATAAGGCCAAGGGCGAAGCCTATCTTAAGGCCAATGCCGACAAGGAGGGTGTGGTTACCCTGCCTTCGGGCCTGCAGTATCAGGTGCTCCGTGAGGGCAATGGCAAGCAGCCCAAGGCTACCGACCGTGTACGCTGCCACTATGAGGGTATGCTCATCGACGGAACCCTCTTCGACAGCTCCATCCAGCGTGGTGAGCCGGCTGTGTTCGGCCTCAATCAGGTTATAGCAGGCTGGACCGAGGGCGTGCAGCTTATGAAGGAAGGTGCCAAGTATCGCTTCTTCATTCCTTACAACTTAGGCTATGGCGAGCGTGGCGCCGGCCAGCAGATACCCCCTTATTCGGCGCTGGTCTTCGACGTAGAGCTCATTGATGTGCTCTAACCCCAACCATAATCAATGTAAACATCAAAAAAATCAAATCCATAAAAATGAAAAAGTTTTCTATTGTAGCCATTTTGGCTATCCTGGCCGCCACCTTCACAGGCTGCGGCAACTCAGCACCTAAGCCGAGTCTGAAAAACAAGGTTGACACACTGGCCTATGCCATGGGTATGCTTCAGTCGCAGGGCTTGAAGGAGTATCTCGTGGGCCGCATGGGCATAGACACTACTTACATGGACGAGTTCTTCCGCGGCCTGAATGACGGAGCCAACGCTGGCGACGATAAGGCCAAGGCTGCTTACTATGCAGGTATCCAGATAGGTCAGCAGGTATCTAACCAGATGATCAAGGGCATCAACCACGAAATCTACGGCGAGGATTCTACCAAGACCATTTCCCTGAAGAACTTCCTGGCCGGTTTTATCACCGCTACTTCGGGCAAGAAGACCGTTTATACAGTGCCTGAGGCTCAGGAGATGGTACAGCGCCTGATGAGTTCGGTGCGTTCTGAGCGTATGCAGAAGGAGTATGGCCCCAACAAGGAGGCTGGCGAGAAGTTCCTGGCCCTGAACAAGAAGAAGGCTGGCGTTAAGGAGCTTGGCTTCGGTGTTCAGTACAAGGTAATCAAGGAGGGCAACGGCCCCATGCCTAAGGATACCAGCTTAGTAAAGGTTCAGTATGAGGGCAAGACCATCGACGGCAAGGTATTCGACTCTTCGTACAAGCGCGGAGAGCCCGTACAGTTCCGCGCCAACCAGGTTATCAAGGGATGGACCGAGGCCCTGACCCACATGCCTGCTGGCTCAGTTTGGGAGGTTTACATTCCGCAGAACATGGCCTATGGCGACCAGGAGCAGGGCCCCATCAAGCCTTACTCTGTACTCATCTTCAAGATAGAGCTGGTTAGCGTAGGCAAGTAATAGCTTATCATAGATATGAAAAAAGTATTAATGTTAGCACTCGTCCTCGTGGCGAGTGCTTCTTTTAATTCGGCCCTGGCCGACAGAAAGAAGAAAAAGACCGAGGCCGCCCCTGCCAAGCAGGTAGTGCTGGCCACTGGCAGCGACTCGCTGAGCTACACCGCCGGACGTTACCTTACCCAGGGACTCACCAAGTATCTGGAGCAGGAGTATATGGTTGACACAGCTTATATCAAGGATGTGGTGGCAGGATTTAACGAGGGCATAAGCCGCAGCGGCGACCCCCAGTACCAGGCTTATAACGCCGGTGCCCAGGTGGCCCGTATGCTGCTGATGCGCATGCTGCCCTCTATGCAGAGCCAGTTCGAGGGTAGCCGCGACTCTATCAATACCGATCTGTTTACAGCCGGCTTCCGCGACGCCCTGCTGGGCGACACCACCCTGTTTACCGATGCCCGTGCCGGCAAGTTCTTTGAGCAGCGCGCCATGGCCGATCGCGAGGAGGCCACCCAGCGTTATAAGGCTGCCAACGAGAAGTGGCTGGCCGACAACCGTACCAAGGAGGGTGTCAAGACCACCCCGTCCGGTTTGCAGTACAAGGTTATCACCCAGGGTACAGGCGTCGTTCCTACTAAGGACGACCGCGTGGTGGCCAAGTACGAGGGCCGTATGATAGATGGTACCGTGTTTGACAGCAGTTACAAGCGCAACCCGCAGACGAGCGAGTTCCCTGTAAGCGGAGTTATCAAGGGGTGGACCGAGGCCCTCACCATGATGCCCGTAGGCAGCAAGTGGGAGCTATACATACCTGCCGAGTTAGGATATGGTACTCAGCCTGCTGGTCGCATCAAGCCCAACTCTACCCTTATCTTCACCGTCGAGCTGGTCGGTGTCCAGAAGAAAGAGGCTAAGCCTGCCGATGTCAAGGAGGGGCCTGCCAAGACCCCTGCGACGGTCAAGGCTGCACCCGCTGCTAAGAAAGGCGCAGTCAGGAAGACTGCCCCAAAGAAGTAACTTATCATCCGCAGCCCTATCGGGGCTGCCTATACCATAAAAGGGGCCGTTGCATCACGCAGCAGCCCCTTTCTCGCTCTAAATGTTTAATATCAATATCAATCTTTCAGACTTCACAGCCTTGTTGCCCAATTGCCACCGTTCACCGGACTTTCGGGGAAACGGGGTTTGTTCTGGCCGTTCCCGCCAGGATAGCGTCATTATTGCTGTTTGGGCCTGTAAACCTTATTGTCGGAATGGCTACAGGTACAACGGTAACTGGTGCTTGCTTTTTTACCACCTTACGGATATGGGTAAGCATTTCAGATTTTCAATTTATTGGTTTCGCCGCTGCGAGCCATGTGTAACTATTATTCTTTTATGACGCTGCAAAATTAATAAGAGTACCCGACAACCCAAGCGCGATGGCCCCGTTTTCGTTTGCGTCTGGCGATGACTTCAACATATTTTAACTTGCGTCTAACGGCCACCTCCTTTTTGCTTTTTGTCAATACTTCAATTTTCTGGCCGGTTCCGGCCCTGCTTTTTGCGTCTGACGGGTAGTATTGGGGCCGGTTTTGCGTCTAACGTCTATTTTGCTTCCGTACCCACCGCGGTGGCCCCTTAAAATGCCTTTATGTACAGCTGATGGCAAAACACCTCAATAAAAACATTTGTTAACACTCCGCAGCCGGCTCCTAAAGGCTTTTAGAGGTGTGTCTATTATCAGCCTATACGGGCCCGGCACCTGTTCAGCTCATAGCGATGGTCGCCTCTTCGGGGGTAGACGATTTATAACCATCCCGCAATAATCTTTGGCAGTCTCCCGATGGTCATTAGAAAACTGGAAACCGGTCTTTTCATTTTTCACGAGGTCACCGCGGCCACTGTCTGCCCCTCCCTATATATATAATATAGGTGTAACCAGTCTCCGCGGTGGTGGCGGTGAACGCTCTGAAATCAATAAACTTTTACAAAGTTGCAATCTGTAAGCAAATGGCCTCTCTGAGCGGGTTCAGAGTTACGGATTGAAACACGGAGGCCGACCATGGACTTTCGATTGATTATTTCTGATAAATTTTTGTTGTCTATTTTACTTTTATTCGTAGCATATTGTAACAATATTAGTAATTTTGCAATCAAAACGATAGGTTTTTCTATTATTTGCAGTGATTTTACAAAGTATAGAATGAACAAAGGACTGTACAACTCTGACTACGAGCACGACGCCTGTGGCGTGGGCATGATTGTCAATATCCATGGCAACAAGAGCCATGATCTGGTAGACAACGCCCTCAAGGTGCTCGAGAATATGCGCCACCGCGGGGCCGAGGGCGCCGACAACAAGACCGGCGACGGTGCCGGTATCATGTTGCAGATACCCCACGAGTTTATCTTATTACAGGGTATCCCCGTGCCCGAGAAGGGCAAGTATGGCACCGGCCTGGTCTTCCTGCCCAAGGAAGAGATTGCCCAACAGGCCATCCTGTCCATTATGATAGAGGAGATAGAGCGCGAGGGGCTGTCGCTTATGCACCTGCGTACGGTGCCTACCTGTCCTGAGTGCCTGGGCGAGACGGCGCTGCGCTCCGAGCCTGCCATACGCCAGGTGTTCATCACCGGCGTTACCGACGACCATCAGCCCACCTTCGAGCGCACCCTCTATATTATTCGCAAGAAGATAGAGCGGCGCGTGGCCGACTGGGAGACCCACCACCTGGCCGAGGGGCAGCGTGGCGACTTCTACATCTGCTCGCTCTCCAGTCAGAACATCGTCTACAAGGGCATGCTCTCCAGCCTCCAGCTGCGCCAGTATTACCCCGACCTTACCAACGCCTATTTTACCAGTGGTCTGGCCCTGGTTCACAGCCGTTTCTCTACCAACACGTTCCCCACGTGGAGCCTGGCCCAGCCTTTCCGCCTGCTCTGCCACAATGGCGAGATTAACACTATCCGCGGCAACCGTGGATGGATGCAGGCCCGCGAGTCGGTACTGTCGTCCGAAGCCCTGGGCGACATCCGCCAGATTTCGCCCATCATCCAGCCCGGCATGAGCGACTCTGCCAGCCTCGACAACGTGTTCGAGTTCTTCGTGCGGAGCGGCCTCTCGCTGCCCCATGCCATGGCTGTTATGGTGCCCGAGAGCTTTAATGACAAGAACCCCATCAGCGAAGACCTCAAGGCCTTCTACGAGTATCACTCCATCCTCATGGAGCCCTGGGACGGCCCTGCCGCCCTGCTGTTCAGCGACGGCCGTTTTGCCGGAGGCATGCTGGACCGCAACGGACTGCGCCCGGCGCGCTATACCATCACCAAGAACGACACCATGGTGGTGGCCAGCGAGGTGGGTGTCATGGACTTCGACCCCACGGAGATTGCCGAGAAGGGCCGGCTGCAGCCGGGTAAGATACTGCTTATCGATACCCAGGAGGGAAAAATCTACTACGATGGCGAGATTAAGGATAGACTGGCCAAGGAGCACCCCTACCGCGAGTGGCTTAGCACCCACCGCATACAGTTGGAGAAACTGCACAGCGGGCGCCGCGTTAGCAATGCCGTAGATGACCTTACACGTCGCGAGATAGAGTTTGGCTTCGGCGAGGAGGATGTCGATGGCACCATCGTACCCATGTGTACCAATGGGCAGGAGCCTACGGCCTCCATGGGCAACGACACGCCGTTGGCCGTGCTCAGCGACCGTCCGCAGATATTCTTCAACTACTTCCGGCAGCAGTTTGCCCAGGTTACTAACCCCGCCATCGACTCTATCCGTGAGAACCTCGTGATGAGCCTGGCCGAGTACATCGGCCGCGTGGGCACCGGCATCCTTACCCCCGATGAAACTAACTGTAAGATGGTGCGGCTGCCACACCCCATACTGACCAATACGCAGCTGGACATACTCTGCAACATACGCTACAAAGGCTTTAACACCGTCAAGTTGCCTATGCGCTTCGAGGTGAGCCGCGGCGAGGCCGGTCTGAGGGCTGCCCTTGACGAGCTGTGCCACGAGGCCGCCCGCAGTGTCGACGATGGCTACAACTACATCATCCTCACCGACCGCGATGTCGACGAGACCCACGCCGCCATACCCTCGCTGCTGGCCGTGAGCGCCGTGCACCACTACCTCATCAGCGTGGGCAAGCGCGTGCAGACGGCCCTCATCGTCGAGAGTGGTGAGATACGCGAGGTGATGCATGCTGCCCTCCTGTTGGGCTACGGCGCGTCGGCCCTGTGCCCCTACCTCACCTACGCCATCCTCGATGACCTTGTGCGGCGCCACAAGATACAGGAAGACTACGCCACCGCCGAGGCCAACTATATCAAGGCGGTCAAGAAGGGCCTCTTCAAGATTATGGCCAAGATGGGCATCTCTACCATACGTAGCTACCGAGGTGCCAAGATATTCGAGAGCATCGGCCTTTCCGAGAGTTTGCTCCGTACTTACTTCGGCACCGAGGTGAGCACCATCGGCGGTATCGGCCTTGAGACCATTGCCCGCGATGCCATCTTGCTCCACGACCAGGCTTACCGCCAGGCCGGGCACATCGACTTCCTGCCCAACCAGGGCCAGTTCCACTACCGCCGCGACGGTATCCGCCATGCCTGGAATCCAGAGACTATCGCCACCCTGCAGCTGGCCACCCGCACCGGCAACTACGACACCTTTAAGCAGTTCACCCACTTGGCCGACGAGAAAGAGGCCCCCATCTTCATACGCGACTTCTTCGGATTTCGCAAGAACCCCATCCCCATCGACGAGGTAGAGCCTGTCGAGCAGATAGTACGCCACTTCGTCACCGGAGCCATGTCCTTTGGTGCCCTGTCGCGCGAGGCCCACGAGGCCATAGCCCTGGCCATGAACAAGATAGGTGCCCGCAGTAATACCGGTGAGGGCGGCGAGGACAGCGAGCGCTTCCATGCTCAGGTCGATGGCATCAGCCTGTCGTCTAAGACCAAGCAGGTGGCCAGCGGCCGCTTCGGTGTCACTACCGAGTACCTGGTCAACGCCGAGGAGATACAGATCAAGGTAGCCCAGGGCGCTAAGCCCGGCGAGGGCGGTCAGCTGCCCGGCTTCAAGGTCAACGAGGTCATAGCCCGTACCCGCCATTCCATCCCCGGTATCTCCCTCATCTCTCCCCCGCCTCACCACGACATCTACTCTATCGAGGACTTGGCCCAACTTATCTTCGACCTGAAGAATGTCAACCCCAAGGCCGCTATCAGCGTCAAGCTCGTGGCCGAGAGTGGTGTCGGCACCATTGCCGCTGGCGTGGCCAAGGCCAAGGCCGACCTCATTGTCATTTCGGGTGCTGAGGGCGGCACGGGAGCCAGCCCGGCCTCCAGTATGCGCTTTGCCGGCATCTCGCCCGAGATAGGTCTGGCCGAGGCCCAGCAGACGCTGGTCAAGAACGGGCTGCGCCCGCAGGTGCGCCTGCAGGTCGACGGACAGCTCAAGACCGGCCGCGACGTGGTGCTCATGGCCCTGCTCGGTGCCGAGGAGTTCAGCTTCGGTACGGCACCGCTCATCGTGTTGGGCTGTGTGATGATGCGCAAGTGCAACCTCAATACCTGCCCCATGGGTGTGGCCACCCAGGATCCCCGCCTGCGTGCCCACTTCCGTGGCAGCTACCACTATCTGGTCAACTACTTCACCTTCTTGGCCCAGGAGGTACGCGAGTATCTGGCCGAGATGGGTGCCCATACGCTCAACGAGATAGTGGGCCACACCGAACTGATAGAGCGCCGAGAGGCCGCCACTGAGGGCCTGCAGCCCAAGACCTCGCTGCTCGACTTCAGTCGCCTGCTCTACCGCGAGGAGGGCAACACGCCCCTCTACCACACCACCGCCCAGGCTCACGACCTGTCGGGCATCCTGGATCAGCAGTTGGTCAAGGGGGCCACACGGGCCATAGAGCATGGCGAGGAGGTCAATCTCGACTTTGCCATCCGCAATACCGACCGCGCCACGGGCACCCTGCTCAGCGGTATGGTAGCCTCGCGCTACGGCGGTGCCGGCCTGCCCGACAAGACAATTAACGTCAAGTTCAAGGGCTCTGCCGGACAGAGTTTCGGAGCCTTTCTGGTCAACGGCATAGACTTCAAGCTTGAGGGCGAGACCAACGACTACTTTGCCAAGGGTCTCTCGGGCGGTCGCATCTCTATCCTGCCACCCATACGCAGCAACTTTGCTGCCGAGGACAACATCATAGCCGGCAACACGGGCCTCTATGGTGCCACCAGCGGTGAGCTGTATGTCAACGGTAAGGTGGGCGAGCGCTTCGGCGTGCGCAACTCGGGTGCCATAGCCGTTATCGAGGGTGCTGGCGACCACTGCTGCGAGTATATGACCGGCGGGCGCGTGGTAGTGCTCGGCGAGACGGGCCGCAACTTCGCCGCCGGTATGTCGGGTGGCGTGGCCTACGTCTGGGACCGTCAGCACAACTTCGATTACTTCTGTAACATGGACATGGTCGAGATTAATCTGGTCGAAGACAGCAGCTACCGTAAGGAACTCCATGAGCTCATACGCCAGCACTATCTCTACACCGGTTCTAAGGTGGCCCGCATGATGCTCGACGACTGGAATCGTTATGTCGAGGACTTCATCCAGGTAGTTCCTATCGAGTACAAGCGTGTCCTCCAGGAGGAGAAGGTGCGCAAGCTGCAGCAGAAGATAGCCGATATGCAGCGCGACTACTAAGACCGTCGGCTAATGACCAATAACCAATTAATAAAGAACAGTAAGAGCCCCCTGTGGGCTCGGTGACGACATAAGATTATGGGAAATCCGAAAGCATTCCTTACCATATCCCGCAAAGAGGCGGGATACAGACCCATTAACGACCGAATACACGATTTCGGCGAGGTCGAACAGACGCTCAACAGCAACGACCGCCGCCAGCAGGCCAGCCGATGTATGGACTGCGGTGTGCCTTTCTGCCACTGGGCATGTCCCTTAGGCAACAAGCCGCCCGAGTGGAACGATGCCCTCTACCGGGGCGACTGGGAATTGGCTTACCGGCTGCTCACAGCCACCAATCCGTTCCCCGAGTTTACGGGGCGTGTGTGCCCGGCGCTGTGCGAGAAGGCCTGCGTGCTCAACCTAATGGACCACGAGCCCACCACCAACCGCGAAGATGAGGCGGCCATAGCCGAGCACGCCTTCGGCGAGGACTATGTACGCATAGCCACGCCCACCCGCAACGGGCGGCGTGTGGCGGTCATCGGGGCAGGCCCTGCGGGGCTGGCCGCGGCCCACGACCTCAACCTCATGGGTTACGAGGTGACGGTACTCGAGGCGCGCGAGGATGCCGGGGGGCTGTTGCGTTACGGCATCCCTAACTTCAAACTTAACAAGGTGGTCATAGACCGCCGTATGCGGGTGCTGCGGGCCGAGGGCATCACCTTCAGCTTCGGCCAGCACATAGACCTCGGGGCACTGCCCGCTGGCTATGATGCCTATGTGGTGGCCACAGGTACGCCACAGGCCCGCGACCTCAACATACCCGGTCGCGAGCTGCGCGGTGTCTACTTCGCCCTGGATATGCTCTCTCAGCAGAACCGCATCTTGGCCGGTATGGAGTTCAAGAAGGACCAGCTGGTAAGCGCCAAGGGCAAGGACGTGCTGGTCATAGGTGGTGGCGACACGGGCAGCGACTGCATAGGTACGGCCCACCGACAGGGATGCAAGAGTGTCACCCAGATAGAGATTATGCCACGGCCCGTAGACGGCCCCGACGACCCTAAGAACCCCTGGCCGGCATGGCCGCGCACGCTGAAGACCACCTCAAGTCACGAGGAGGGGTGTACGCGCCGCTGGAACATCAACTCGCTCGAGTTCTTAGGCCGCGACGGACGGCTCACGGGGGTGCGCGTGCAGCCCATAGACTGGAAGGCCAACCCCGAGGGTGGTCGCCCACTGATGGTCGAGGCTGGCAAGCCCGAGGTTATCAAGGCTGACATGGTGCTCTTAGCCATGGGCTTCCTCAAGCCCCAGTTGCCCACCTTTGCCGACAATGTGGTGGTGGCCGGCGATGCCGCCTCGGGTGCCAGCCTGGTGGTACGCGCCCTGGCCAGTGGCCGACAGGCCGCCCGCAAGGTTCAGACCATGCTGGGCTGACACCTTATTATATTAATACATAAGGCCGAGACACAGGGGTGCGTTGCCCTGTGTCCCGACCTTAGTTCCTCTATTTTTGGCTATATGTATCTGGGAGCATCGTATGACGGTGGTTAGGGTACTCTCCCTGCACGATGCTATAGCTGGTGTGGGGCGGCAGGCCGCCCTTGTTATTCTCCTTGGGGGCTTTGTCGCTGGATGTCGTTGAGTGGCGGAATGTCCCACGCGCCTCTGCTGCAAAAGGGTGATAATGTCAGTTAAAAAATCAGTCAGTCTCAATAGCCAATTGATTTCTTACCAGTTTGTAGTATAGTCCTTGATGCAGTATTAGTTCCTGATGGGTATCCTGCTCGGCTATGTGGCCATTGTGTAAAACCACTATGTTGTCAGCATGTAGCACGGTGCTCAACCTATGGGCGATAAGTACAACGGTTTTGCCTTGAAATACTTCCTGTAGATTATTTACGATGGCTATTTCGTTATTCGTGTCAAGCGAATGGGTTGGCTCATCGAATACAAACAGGCGTGGCATTCTGTATATGGCTCTGGCTATAAGAAGGCGTTGTCGCTGACCATTACTCAGGTTTTGTCCTCCTTGATAGAGTATAGTATCAAAACCCATTGGTAGCTGATTTATGTCGTTTGAGATGTTGGCCATACGTGCAGCATACTCTATGCGAGATGTGTCTATCTCGTCGTAGCCCAATGCTATATTCTGTGCTATACTCTCCTCGAATAGTTTGCCATCCTGCATTACCGCGCCACATTGCTGTCGCCACCATGTCAAGTTGATATTCTCAAGCCGCGTGCTTCCCACGTATATAGAGTCCTCCAGCGGTGCATATTGGCCCAGTATAAGTTTTGCCAATGTAGTTTTTCCACTGCCGCTTGTGCCCACGATGGCTGTCACGCGTCCCTGGGGAATTTCTATGCTTATGTCGTCTAATATATTGGTTTCTTTCATTCTGTCATACTTGAAAGATACATGCTCCAATCGTATATTCATGTTTGTTACGGTCGTAATGTGTCGTTGAGGCGTTTCTTCATCGTCCATGTCGTATATCTCGTCTGTTCGTTCTAAACTGATTTTTACGTCTTGCCACTGATATGCCATATCCATGATGTCTTCGATTGGCCCACGCAGCTGACCTATTACATTCTGTGTGGCCAGCATCATGCCTAAAGTGAGATTGCCGTCTATTACAGTTGTAGCTGTAATGATGACGATGATAATATTTGTAAGTTCGTTGATGCAGATACCGCCAGCCTCTTCTGTTTGGTTTAGTGCCAGCGACCGACGGTTTACGGTGAATAATTTATCTTGTATTTGTCGCCACTGGAGGCGTTTGCGTTGCTCGCATCCTTGCTGCTTAATTTCGGATATTCCGTCTATCATCCATCTCATAGACTCGATCCTTTTGGTCGGATTGCTGCTCAAAGAACTGGTAATCTAATATCTTGCGGCGTTTCAGAAACAATGTGACCCATAGTACATATAACATAGTTCCAACTACGAATACGCTTAAAATATTTATACTATATATGCCCAACACTATGCATAGAGTGGCGACACTGAAGAATGCAAATATTAGGTTGGGCGCATGTGTGGTCAGAAACTGCTCTATACGTGAGTGGTCTTCAATGCGTTGTAATAGGTCTCCTGTCTGCTTATAACCGAAAAATGCTATGGGTAACCGCATCAATTTTGTGAAAAATCGGATATGAGCGATATGTTGACCTGAGTGCTTACATGTAGAAGAATATGTCGCCTGATAAAATCTATGATGGTGCTTCCTGGGAGTAGGGCAACCTCGCCCAAGAGTATCAGCCAAATGATATGCATGTCGCGTCCGCTGATACCCTTGTCCACTATTGCTTGGGTGAGAAATGGAAAAAAGCAACTGTATACCACTTACAGCAAACAGGCCTAAAAGTAATTTGACCATGTCTAAACGGTACTTTGTGATATATTGATGTAACCGTGTCATACCTCCACCTCTGTGCTCACTTATATTTGGAATGGTGTAAAAAGCGTCTGTCGGTTCTAACAATAAGGTTATTCCTATGGCCTGTGTCTCATTTCTTCCCGATGTCCAGTGGCTGGCAAACTCTGTTAGTGTGTAGCGTATAATACCTTTCCCGGGGTCGGCCACATAGACTCTTTCGTGGGCTATCTTATATACCACTACAAAATGGTTCTGGTTCCAGTGTACGATGCAAGGCAGGGTGGCGTCCTCGCATAGAGTAGCCATTGACATTCTACACGCTGTGGCCTGCAGTCCTATTTTTTGTGCGGCCACACAGATACCTTTGAGGGACACACCTTCACGCGTAATACCCATTTCTTGTCGTAAATACTCCATCGGGTAATTACGACCGTAATGGCTTGCCACCATTTTTAAGCAGGCAGGCCCGCAGTCCATGGTGTCTAATTGGTGTACTATGTGTAGTCGGCTCATTCTGATGATAATGATAAACGTTTAAAACAAAAGTATATAAATCGGCTTTAATTTTTAACTGATCAGCGCTAAAAAGTATAAAAACGGTAGTACTTCTTTTGGGGGGTAGTTTTTTTTCGTAATTTTGAAGCACTTATACAAAATAAAAAGGAGGTGTTACAAGTTCTTATGTAGTATTTATAATAGCATCGAATTTAATTAATTCGTTTAATCCCAAATCATGTAAAAAACAAGTGCTTAATTTTAATTTCTATAAAACATGGAGAAAAATCGTTGTTATCAAGGCATCGGAAAAATGTCGGATGATAGTTTGTTAAATGTTATAGGGGGGAAGATCTCCTGTTAGGCGAGATTTTTGTGGATCTTTTTGTAATCCCGTGTATTGTGGTTCATTCATTGTAAGTGGGAAAATGACCAAGGCTGCTCTTTATCATCGGTATATGCAGGAAAGCAAATGGTATAATAGGCAGGAATGTAAAAAATGCTCGTTGTTGCCTGTGTGTGATAGAGGTTGTGCAAATGATTATCTGCGTACAAAACATGATTGTTTCCAAATGGATGCGTGTGCTCATGTGCTTCGTTCTCCGCAGATGTTACATTCGTATCTGGAGACTTATTATAAATATCTTAAAAAGAAATAACCATGAAAAGAAATGTGTTGATCTTAGTGACGAGCCTGCTTGGTATGGTATCCCAACTGGCGAGCGCACAGTGTGTGGTTAAAGGAAAAATCGTAGATCAGGGTACTGGTTCCCCCTTGCCCTATACTAATGTGGTGGTATACGCATTGCCGGACACTACTTTTGTAAAAGGTACAACAGGTGGTGATGATGGTAGCTTTGAGATAAGTGAGGTTCCCGAGGAGGCATTAGTGCGTGTGTCTATGCTGGGTTATGAAAGTAAAGAGTGCAAGGTGGTTGGTGGTGGAGATATGGGTAATGTCCTATTGACGGCTGAGGTGGCGGCTTTGAAAGAGGTAGTGGTAAAGGCCGATGCTGTGCATTTTGACAATAGGGGATTGGTGGCCAATGTAGAACAAACTCCATTAGCCAAAATGGGCACTCTCAATGATATGCTTGGGCAGCTGCCTTTCATCACGACCGATGGCAATAGTGTCAAGGTATTTGGGCGAGGGGTCCCTATATACTATGTAGATAATCGACGTATCTTGCGACAAGGGGAACTAAAACGAATAGTGCCTTCTCAGATAAAGAAAGTGTAGATAATTATGGCGCCAGGGCCTGAATATCCGTCAGGGACAGAGTCTGTGATATGTATTACTACCATCAGAAAACAAGGCGATGGATGGAGTGGCATGCTGTTTGGTCAGCTTACAGGGCAGAACCGTGTGGGCGAAGCAGCCTTTGCCGACCTCAACTATCGTGTGAAACGCTGGGATATCTTCGGCAATCTTCAGTATGCCTATAGTGCTTTGCATGAGCGTAGTGAGGAATATTTGGCGTTTGATAAGCGTTCGGTAGCCAGTCGTAATGATGCTAATAATAAAATATCGCAATTGGGAGGGACTATGGGCATCAACTATACAGCGGATAATGGTGTGTCGGCTGGCTTCAAATATGTCTATATGCTACATCCCAACCAGAATGTTTGTAGCGGTACAGCCCTGACAGAGAGTTTTTATAATGACAGCCGGAGATTAGCGCGTGGCTGGAATGCCGACTACTCCATACGGCAGAACTATCATTTGGTCAATGGATATTATCGTCATGAAATGTCCAAACGTAGGCTGTTTCAGACGGATGTAGATATGCTTTACATCAATGGTTTATATGGTCAGAACAAGAACTTTGCCAATGAGGAGAAAACTCTGTTGGAAACAAATCATTTCAACTCGTGGCTGTATGCAGGTAAGGCGATATACGGCTTTCCTCTATGGGGCATGGATATGAAGATAGGTGGCGAGGCATCGCGTACCAGAATGGAGTCAGATAATGGCATTGTGGGTACGCTACAGACCGCCATGAGCAGCAGTAAGAGTGTGTCTGAGCAGAATAACTATGCACTGTTCTGGGATGGTTATGTCAGACTGAAAAACTTTTCGCTCTCTTTGGGTCTGCGAGCGGAACATGTCAATTTCAATTACTATTCAAACAATAGATATGATGCCGATGCCAGTTACACCAGCACACTTCTATATCCGTCTGTAGTAGTGTCATATACCAAAGGTGGCAACCGGGTGTCTCTTTCTTACGATTATAGCGTGGCGCGTCCCACATACCAGCAACTTAACAATTCTACAAGTTTTGTGTCGGACTATGTTTATAAAGTGGGAAATCCGTTGCTGCGCAGCGCCAATGTCCACAAATTGGGACTGGTGGCCAGCTTGGGTAAGCTGAAGATTACCGCCAGTGGTAGATATAGTCGCAATCATCTGCTTACTTCTTATTTTCCATTAGAGCAAGCCGACTCTGTTTTGGCTCTGCGTACGTTCAATCTGCATATCTATAAAAGTTTGTCGCTTGGTGCTGCCTATGGCTTTCAGGTAGGTGCTTGGCGTCCTACGGTTGAGGCTTCCTATAGTCAGCAGTTTATTACATACCAAGGTAGAAAGTTCAACAAGCCTCTCTATAGTGCGTCAATTAAGAATATGGTGGTACTGCCTAAGAGTACTTTTGTCTTTTTCAACATTTTGTATTCGTCTTTAGCACACGACGGGTTGAATACCAGCCACCAGCAGTTTAGGGTAGATATGAATGTGTCGAAGGCATTGGCCAAAAACAAGTGGAATCTGAATCTGGCGGTGACCGACTTGCTTAACACCTACTCTAACCGTAAGTGGATGCAGACAGCCGATGTGCTCAATTGGAGCGTAGGCAACAATACTGTGCGTAAAGTGGAACTTACGGTGAGCTATAATTTCAATAGTACGCATAGTAAGTTCCGTGGCACCGGAGCGGGCAACGCTGAGCAACGTCGACTGTAGTATAAAAAGCTTTAATGGGCGAATATCTCGAATGGCACCCAAAATAGGAACCACCGTATGCGGAACCGCATGTACGCAAAATACGAAAGTAGGAGATAAACACCTGCTATTAGTATTTACCTCCTACTCGATTGTGGGTGGTGGGGTTGCTTACAGCACTTTGGGCACCTGATCCAGATAGTGTTGCAGTTCCTCGTCGCTTAATGTATAGTTCTGCAGGTCGCCATTGAGATAGCTGTCGTACGACGGCATGTCTATCAGACCATGGCCGCTCAGACAGAAGAGGATAGTCTTCGGCTCGCCAGCCTCTTTGCACCTGAGGGCCTCGCGGATAGTGGCCGCGATGGCGTGACAGCTCTCGGGGGCAGGTACGATGCCCTCGGTGCGAGAGAAGAGAATACCGGCCTGGAAGCTCTCTAACTGCGGGATGTCTACTCCGTGCATGTAGCCGTCCTTGATGAGCTGCGATATGATCATGCCGGCGCCATGGTAACGCAGACCGCCGGCGTGGATGTTAGCCGGCTTGAACTCGTGGCCCAAGGTGTACATGGGCAGCAGCGGTGTGTAACCGGCCTCGTCGCCAAAGTCGTACTCGAACTTGCCGCGGGTGAGTTTAGGACAGCTCTCGGGCTCGGCGGCTATAAAGTCGGTCTTGCGGCCATCGCGGATGGTGTGGCGCATGAATGGGAAGGCGATACCGCCGAAGTTGCTGCCGCCACCGAAGCAGGCTATCACCGTGTCGGGATATTCCTCAGCCATGGCCATCTGCTTCTCGGCCTCCAGGCCGATGACAGTCTGGTGCAGGCCCACGTGGTTGAGTACCGACCCGAGGGTGTACTTGCAGTTGGGTGTCTGCATGGCCAGCTCCACGGCCTCGGATATGGCCGTTCCAAGCGACCCAGGGTTGAGGGGATCGCGCGTTATGATGTTCTTGCCGGCCCGTGTAGACATCGAGGGCGACCCCTCGACCGTGGCGCCAAAGGTGCGCATCAGGATAGAACGGTAGGGCTTCTGCTTCATGGTTATCTTGACCTGGTACACGGCTGCCTCCAATCCGAATATCTTGGCGGCATACGACAGGGCGGCTCCCCACTGTCCGGCACCCGTCTCGGTGGTCACATTGGTCACTCCCTCTTTCTTGCAGTAGTAACACTGGGGCAGGGCAGAGTTTATCTTGTGCGAGCCGAGCGGGTTGACGCTCTCATTCTTGAAGTATATGTGGGCCGGAGTGTCCAGGGCTTTCTCCAGGGCGTAGGCGCGAACCAGCGGGGTAGACCGGTAGTACTTATACATATCCCTCACCTCCTCGGGGATGTCTATCCACGCGTGCTCGGTGTCCAGCTCCTGTCGGCTGCACTCCATGTTGAAGATGTGGGCCAAGTCCTCGGCCTTGAGGGGCTCGTGTGTCTGTGGGTTCAGGGGCGGCAGCGGCTTATTGGGCATGTCGGCCTGGATATTGTACCACTGCTCGGGTATCTGGTCTTCTTCGAGCAGATATTTCTTCTGTCTTTTCATGTCTTGCGGTATTTGTGATTCTCTTTGCTACAAAAGTAATAATAAAATACTAAACCTCGGCCATGAGGGGGCTATAATTTTCAAATAAAACAGGTGGTGGCTCCGTCGGCAGGGCAAATTCGTGACGCTCAGTTAGTACTATTCTATACGTGCTGTCGCTACCACAGGCTCCATCCTGAGTCTTTGAATGTACATACTGGGGTTGCGTACGGTCATCTGCAACCACCAAACCTACATTCCAAACCTTAGAACCGCCATCGTGGCCATCGCCGACTTCGGGGCAATGACCGTCTGGATGGGCATGCTGTCTTCTTTTACCACAATGTGTGCCAATGGATTACAGGAAGTTATCGCTGTGTTAATATTTGCTAAAAAAACAACAGAAATAGCATGGCGTATCAGTTTATCCGCTATCTTCGTGTTAATAACGCGAATTAACTGACTTGTAAAACTTATCGCTTATGAAAAGACTTCTTGTCATCGCCTTGATGGGGCTGTTCACGATGGCCGTATCGGCAAAGTGTGTAGGGGGCCAGTGGCTCCGCCAGTTAGCAGTGTATAACGATAGTGTGTTTGGAGTAAACACGGCTGTGCCCACGGGGTTTGTCGGTGGAACAGATGCCATGAATCTGATGGAGTATGCCCCCAATGACACTTGGAAAAGCCCGCTTGCGGGCAACAGAGGGCGGTATCTGTACAGTGCGACGGCTCTGAGCAAAGACAAGGAGTGCATGATACTATATCCCTATCTGATATTTGTCCGCAGCAAGGTAGACACCACGCTCGACATGGCCTTTGCCTGTTGCCAGAAACAGGTTGCCGATGAGATAGAGGTAGCCGTGGCCCAGGAGGGCGGCGACAGGGCTTCGCTGTCAGCCATCCCAGTAACGCGGATGGGCGGTGCCGAGGCCATGCAGTGGGGCCATGCAGACTCGGTGTATATCGTAGACTTTCCCGTGGCCAAGCCTTGCCTCGGGCGGTTTACCCACTGTGTGGCCGTCTACATGGGTAAAAGTGGGCGAACCCCCATCTTCCTGAAAATACTGCTCACAGACAAGGGCTATGCCCGCCGCGCTGCCTTCTTAGCTGCTGCCAGGGGGTGTATGGGCTACCTGGGACGTCCCATGCTGGCAGAACAGAAGAGTGCCCTGCCCACTAACGCCCTGCTGAATATACACAAGGCGCGTGTTACCCGCCTGCGTCACGGGGAGCCCCTGCCCTAAGTACTATGGGCAAGTTCTCATGGTATAGCGATAACCACAGCGTTTAAAAAGAAAGCGAACCAGAAACCTGGCAGTAACACCAGTTTCCGGTTCGCTTTTATTTTAAGGCAGCCAATGCTTGCCCGTAATGTCCTGTTAGCGTATGAAGAGCATCTCGCGGTACTTAGGCAGTGTCCAGAGCTCATCGCTCACGATGAGTTCGAGCTTGTCTATCTGGTAGCGTATCTCCTCCATCTTGGGAGCCACCGTGTCGTGATAGGCCACGGCCTTGGTGCGCTCATCGGCTATCTTGTTGGCCACCTTGCGGGCGTTAACCAGTTCCTCGACACCCGTCTCTATTATCTGGGTGCGCTCAGCTATCTCCTTGATAATTTTCTTGTTGCGGGCGGTGAGCTGGGCAGCCTCGTCGGCACTGAATATGGCGTACATGTTTTCCACGTTCTTAGCCAACTGGCTCTGGTAGTGCGTAGCCACGGGTATGATGTGGTTCATGGACAGGTCGCCCATCACGCGAGCCTCTATCTGTATCTTCTTGGTGTACGTTTCCCACTTAACCTCGTTTCGGGCTTCGAGCTCGTTGCGCTTCATGATGTTGAGAGACTCAAACATCTTGACGCTGGCCTCGTCCAGGTAGCGGTCGAATATCACGGGGCAGCTGGTCTCGCAGTCCAGACCGCGGCGCTTGGCCTCGGCTATCCACTCGTCCGAGTATCCGTTGCCATCGAAGTGTATGGGCTGGCAGGTAGTGATGTCCTCGCGTACCACGTCGATGATGGCGCTTATCTTGTCCTCACCCTTAGCGATGAGAGCGTCTACCCGTGTCTTGAAGTTGTTGAGGGCCTCGGCCACAGCGCCGTTGAGGGCTATCATAGCCGATGCGCAGTTGGCCTCGGAGCCTACGGCGCGGAACTCGAAGCGGTTGCCCGTAAAGGCGAAGGGTGAGGTACGGTTACGGTCGGTGTTGTCAATGAGCAGTTCAGGTATTCCAGGAATGTCGAGCTTCATGCCCTGCTTGCCCTTCATGGAGAAGAGATCGTCCTTGTCTGCTTTGACGATGTGCTCGAGCAGGTCAGAGAGCTGGCGACCCAGGAAACTGGAGATAATGGCGGGTGGCGCCTCGTTGGCACCCAGTCGGTGTGCGTTGGTGGCACTCATTATCGATGCCTTGATGAGTCCGTTGTGACGGTACACGCCCATCAGCGTCTCGACAATGAACACCACGAAGCGCAGGTTGTCCTCGGCACTCTTGCCAGGGGCATGGAGCAGCACGCCCGTATCGGTAGAGAGGCTCCAGTTGTTGTGCTTACCTGAGCCGTTAATCCCGGCGAATGGCTTCTCATGCAGCAACACGCGGAAACCATGCCTACGGGCCACTTTCTTCATCAGTGACATGATAAGCATGTTGTGGTCTACCGCCAAGTTACACTCCTCGAATATGGGAGCCAGCTCGAACTGGTTAGGAGCCACCTCGTTGTGTCTGGTCTTACACGGTATGCCCAGTTCGAGGGCCTTGTTCTCCAGGTCTTTCATAAAGGCTTGCACGCGTTCGGGAATTATGCCGAAATAGTGGTCGTCCATCTGCTGGTTCTTGGCCGAGTCGTGTCCCATGAGGGTTCGGCCGGTGAGCATGAGGTCTGGCCGGGCATAGTAGAGGCCCTCGTCGACCAGGAAGTACTCCTGCTCCCAGCCCAGGTTGGCCTGTGTCTTCTTTACGTCGGGATAGAAGTAACGGGCCACGCTCGTGGCGGCCTCGTCTGCGGCTCGCAGCGCACGCAGCAGGGGCGCCTTGTAGTCCAGCGACTCGCCGGTGTACGAGATGAATATCGTGGGGATGCAGAGAGTGTCGTCTATGATGAATACAGGCGATGTGGGATCCCAGGCTGAGTAGCCACGGGCCTCGAAGGTGTTGCGGATGCCGCCAGAGGGGAAGCTGGAGGCATCGGGCTCCTGCTGTACGAGTAGCTTACCGGTAAACTCCTCTATCATGCCGCCCTTTCCGTCGTGCTCCACAAAGGCATCGTGCTTCTCGGCTGTGCCCTCGGTAAGTGGCTGGAACCAGTGGGTGTAGTGGGTAACGCCATTCTCTTGCGCCCATTGCTTCATGCCGGCTGCCACAGCATCGGCGATGGAGCGATCCAGCCGCGTGCCATGGTCTATCACGTCTGTCAGCTTGGCGTAGACGTCTGCGGGCAGATACTTGTACATCTTGGCACGGTTGAAAACATACTTTCCGAAAAATTCGGACGGGCGCTGCTTCGGGGCAGCCACTTCGACAGGGCGCTTGCGGAACGCCTCTGCCACAACCTCAAATCTCAAATTTGCCATTGTCTCCTAAAATCTTTGTGTTAGAATATCTATGTATTTTTATATCGGTTATATAATGCCGCGACGCGGTGGCAGCGGTAAGACTGATGCCTGTGGGGGTGCTGCCGCGTGCAAAGGTACTGAAAAAAAAACGTCACAGGCTCAGCTGTGTCCGTTTATTTTACTGTCGCCGGGATGTCAGCCTATCCATTTGGCTATGCGGTCCATGGCCTCCTCGCACTTGCCGCGCTCGCCAAAGGCGGTAAGGCGGAAGTAGCCCTCTCCGCTGGGCCCGAAGCCCACTCCGGGAGTACATACCACTGAGGCACCGTAGAGCAGCTGCTCGAAGAAGCGCCAGCTGCTCTCGCCATTGGGCGTACGCACCCAGAGGTAGGGCGCGTTCTGGCCGCCGTAAACCTGGAAGCCCATGCGGCGCAGGTTCTCGGTCATAATGCGGGCGTTACCCATGTAGTAGTCTATGGTGGCACGTGTCTGGGCCTTGCCCTCGGGGGTATAGGTGGCCTCGGCAGCACGCTGGGATATGTAGCTGGTGCCATTGAACTTGGTACTCTGGCGGCGCTCCCATAGGTGGTTGAGTTCTACCGTCTGCTGGCCGTCAATGGTAATGGCCTTCAGCTCATGGGGAATGACCGTGTAGCCGCAGCGCACACCGGTGAAGCCAGCCGTCTTAGAGTAGCTATGAAACTCGATGGCGCACTTGCGGGCACCCTTGATTTCGTAGATAGAGTGGGGGATGCTGTTGTCCTGGATGTACGCCTCGTAAGCAGCATCGTAGAAAATGATAGCATCGTTGTGCAGGGCGTAGTTGACCCACTTGCGCAGTTCCTCTTTAGGCAGCACGGTGCCAGTGGGGTTGTTAGGATAGCACAGGTAAATCATGTCGACACGATGGTCGGGCAACTGGGGGATGAAACCGTTCTCGGCTGTGCATGGGAAGTAAGTGACGTTGCTCCATCGGCCATCGCAGAAGGTGCCAGCACGTCCTATCATGGCGTTAGAGTCTATGTACACGGGGTAGATGGGGTCGGTAACGCCCACCGAGTTGTCCCAGCGCACTATTTCCTGGATGTTTCCGGTATCGCTCTTGGCGCCGTCATTGACAAAAATCTCGCTGGGATCCAGATGGATGCCGCGGGAGAGGAAGTCGTTCCTGAGGATGGCCTCGCGCAGAAAGTCGTAGCCGTGCTCAGGTCCGTAGCCACGGAAAGTGGCCTTGACAGCCATTTCGTCTACGGCACGGTGCATGGCCTCGATGACGGCCGGGCACAGCGGCTGAGTTACATCGCCTATTCCCAGGCTGATAACTTCGGCCTTGGGGTGCGAAACCTTGAAGGCGTTTACCTTCTTGGCTATGTCTGCGAAAAGGTAATTGTTGGATAGTTTCAGAAAGTGTTCGTTAACTAATGCCATATATATACATCATTATAATATCCGGTATGAATGTTGGCCGCGCTGATGGCTGCTGGCCTCTGTGTGGGAATGGGTCAGAGAGCGATGTCGCCCTCGAAGACAAAGGCGGCGGGCCCGCTGAGCATGACATGGTCGTCGGCTTGCCAATCTATGGTGAGTGTGCCGCCATCCATCACGATGCGGCTCTGGCGTGGGGCTATACCTAAGGTGGCAGCGGCTACGGCCGTGGCGCAGGCCCCGGTGCCGCAGGCCATGGTGATGCCCGACCCACGCTCCCATACCCGGGTGCGCAGGGTGGCCGGCTCCGTGAGTTGGGCAAACTCGATGTTGCATCGCTGGGGGAAAGCCGCGTAGCGCTCCAGGCGGGCACCCTCGCGCGCGATGTCCACCCGGCTCAGGTCGTCTACGAAGATAACGCAGTGGGGGTTACCCATGGACACAAACAAAGGATGCCCTATCTCTCGAAGGGCATCAACTCCCACCTGCTCATCGTACTGCGCAGCGCAGTGGAGGGTGGGTTGCAGCATGTCTACCGTGACGCTTTCTACCGAGCGCCTGTTGGCCGACAGGGTGAGCATCAGGGTCTTTACCCCCGATAGTGTCTCGAGCCGTATGGCGGTCTTGGTAGTTAGGCCGCGCTCATATAGATACTTACCTATACACCGGCTGGCGTTGCCGCACATCATGGCTTCCGAGCCGTCGGCGTTGAAGATGCGCATGGAGAAGTCGGCCCCGCTCATTATCGACGGCTGGCCTATCAGCACCAGCCCGTCGCTCCCTATACCGGTATGGCGGTCGCTCCATAGGCGTGCCGTCGCCGTGGGGTCGGGTATGTGGTAGCGGCTGGAGTCTACATAGATGTAGTCGTTGCCGGCTCCGTGCATCTTGGTGAAGTGTATCGTGGGATGATTTGTCATCGCTGTAATGGCTAAAAACTTATTTTCCTGACTGCAAAATTACAGATAATTACATGAATACTACCACCAATAATGTTATTTTATCTTTTATTTATGCTAAAATTACACTTTATAAGCAAACTATGCTCTTTTTGTGTCATATTGTAAGCGCTGTGACAGTCGTGGCTTACAATATGAATATTTTGACGATTTTGAAAAATCAATTCGTAGCCGTTATATGGATAATAATGATAAAATGAACTACTTTTGCAGTAAATAAGTGACAAAGTGAAATCGTTACTGTTGTTATTGTAGCAATACGACATTTCGACATGAACTGTGCGTGGCTAACTGATACGGCGGACGATACAGGATAAACCTTTAATAATATAAATATGTGTGGAATAGTAGCCATTCTTGATATCGGCACCCAGACTGACGCCCTGCGCCAGAAAGCCCTTCGTATGAGCCAGAAGATAAGACACCGCGGCCCCGACTGGAGCGGCATCTACTGTGGTGGATCGGCCATCCTGGCCCACGAGCGGTTAGCGATAGTAGACCCCGAGTCGGGCCGGCAACCACTATATGCCCCCGACCGTGAGCAGGTGCTGGCCGTTAACGGCGAGATATACAATCATCGGGAACTGCGCGCCCAGTACGGCAGTGCATATCGGTTCCAGACGGGTAGCGACTGCGAACCCATCCTGGCCTTGTACCGCGACCTGTATGCCGATGGCCATGAGCCCACCGACCAGGACATCTGCCGGATGGTAGAACGCCTGTCGGGCATCTTTGCCTTTGTCCTCTACGACCACCAGCGCGACCGCTTCCTCATAGCCCGCGACCCCATTGGCGTTATACCTTTATATATAGGGTACGATGATGCCGGCCGTATCTATGTGGGCAGCGAACTCAAGGCCCTCGAGGGCCAGTGCGACCACTATGAGCCCTTCCTGCCCGGCCACTACTACTGGAGTCCCACTGGTAGTATGAAACGCTACTACCGTCGCGACTGGATGATATATGCCAACGTGGCCCACAACGGTGCCAGCGTTTCGGCCGTACGCGACTCACTCCAGTCGGCTGTGCGCCGCCAACTTATGAGCGATGTCCCTTATGGCGTGCTGCTCAGCGGTGGCCTGGACAGTTCTATCATCTCTGCCGTGGCTGCCCGTTACTCTGAGCGCCGTGTCGAAGAGGGCGGCCGGACCCGTGCCTGGTGGCCCCGGCTCCACTCGTTTGCCGTAGGACTTCGCGGGGCGCCCGACTTGGCCAAGGCCCGACTGGTGGCCGACTATATAGGAACCGTGCACCACGAGATAAACTATACCATCCAGGAGGGACTGGATGCCCTGAGAGATGTAATCTACTTCATCGAGACCTACGATGTTACCACTGTGCGGGCCTCGACCCCCATGTACCTGCTGGCCAGGGTCATCAAGTCGATGGGCATCAAGATGGTGCTCTCGGGCGAGGGTGCCGACGAGATTTTCGGCGGCTACCTCTACTTTCACAAGGCTCCCTCGGCACGTGCTTTCCATGAGGAGACGGTCCGCAAGTTGAGCAAGCTGTACCAGTACGACTGTCTGCGGGCCAATAAGAGCTTGGCGGCGTGGGGCGTCGAGGGCCGTGTGCCCTTCTTAGACCGCGAGTTCCTGGATGTGGCCATGCGGCTCAACCCCGAGGCCAAGATGTGTCCTGGCGACACCATGGAGAAACGTATTCTCCGTGAAGCCTTTGCCGACTTGCTGCCCCAGGAGATAGCCTGGCGGCAGAAAGAGCAGTTTAGCGATGGTGTGGGCTACTCGTGGATAGACACCCTCAAGCAGATGACGGCTCAGGCTGTGTCGGACGAGGAGATGGCGCATGCCGCAGAGCGCTTCCCGATACACACGCCGCAGAATAAGGAAGAGTACTACTATCGCCGCATCTTCGAGGAACACTTCCATAGTGACAGCGCGGCCCTCAGCGTGCCCAGCGTACCCAGTGTGGCTTGCTCTACAGCCGAGGCGCTGGCCTGGGATGCCTCGTTCCGCGGCCAGAACGACCCCAGTGGGCGGGCCGTCAAGGGCGTACACCGCCAGGCTTATTGACAATGGGCTGCAGAGGATTGTCAGTAGGCCTGTAAGCATAGGCCGGTGGCTAATCAGTATGCGTAAAGGCGAAAAGCGTGCCCCGGGCATAGTTTTCGGGATATACAGTATAATAGTTATTAACTAAAAAAGACAAAAGACAAATGAAAGTACACAAGAAATGGGTCATCCTGATGGCCGGCATGACCCTCATCGCAGTGGCAGGGCTCTTTGCCTCGGAGCCGTCGTTCACCTGCGATTTCAGTAAGATCAATGCAGCCGATGTGGCCTGGCTTATCACCGCTACCATCTTCGTTCTGATGATGACGCCGGGCCTCTCGTTCTTCTATGGAGGCATGGTGGGTGCCAAGAACGTCATCTCGACCATGCTGCAGAGCTTTATCGCCATGGGACTGGTGAGCGTGCTCTGGGTGGTATTCGGCTTCAGCCTGGCCTTTGGCAATGACATCGGTGGCGTGGTGGGCGACCCTACCACGTTTCTTATGTTTCATGGGGTGGGTGCCGATACCTATCTTACGCCTACGGGCAAGGTATTGGGAGGTGCCACCATACCGTTGGCGCTCTATGCCCTGTTCCAGATGAAGTTTGCCATCATCACCCCGTCGCTCATCACAGGTTCCTTTGCCGAGCGCGTGCGCTTCTCGGCCTACTTGTTCTTTATGATATGGTTCTTGGTGGTGATATACTGCCCCTTGGCCCACATGACGTGGCACCCTGACGGTCTGTTCCTTAAATGGGGCGTGGTAGACTTTGCCGGTGGTATCGTGGTGCATGCCTCGTCGGGTGTGGCAGCCCTTGCCGGTGCCATATTCTTAGGTCGCCGCGCTGCCCAGACCCGCAAGTCTGAGCCAGCCAATATACCCTTTGTATTGCTGGGTGCCGCCATGCTCTGGTTGGGCTGGTTCGGGTTCAACGCGGGTAGCTCGCTGCATGCCGACGGCCAGGCTGTCAAGGCATTTCTTAACACCAATACCGCCTCGGCCACTGCCATGATGACGTGGATATTCTTTGACTGTCTGCGCGGTCGCAAGCCGTCGGCCATGGGAGCCGCGGTGGGTTGCGTAGTGGGCTTGGTGGCCATCACGCCGTCGGCGGGCTATGTCACCGTAGGCCAGAGCATCTTCATAGCATTTGTTATCACCATGATATGTAACGTGGCTGTCTACTGGCGCAGCCATAGCCGCATAGACGATGCCCTGGACGTATTTCCCACCCACGGCACGGGTGGCATTTTCGGTACGGTGCTCACAGGTATATTTATTCAGGAAGGGCTCATATCGGGCACGTGGGCCGGAGTCATCGTCTTCCTCTACCATCTGTTGGCGGTGACCATCGTAATAGTCTATACCTTTGCCATGAGTTACTTGGGCTACTGGCTCATAGACCGCGTTATCCCCATGCGTGTCAGCGCGCAGAGCGAGCGTGTGGGTCTCGACTTCAGTCAGCACGAGGAACACTACGGATTGTCGCACATAGGCGAGCGCGAGATAGCAGAATACGAGGAATACATACGGCAGAAGGACGAAGGGTCACGGCCGCAGGAACAGAATTAATCATACATTCCATACTTTCAATCACAACATCTATAACCTTTAGGAAGGGATGAGCCGCGAGGCCCATCCCCTTTTTGTAGGTGGTCATTATGCGTATGGAGATGGATGTCAGCGTGCTAAAGATGGCTCCGGGAAACGTAAAGGTCGGTCTCCGCGTGCCTGGCGATGGTCATTAGCGGTCGCGCTGGCTGCTGCCCACGTTGCCCTTGGGGCCTGGTTGTTTCTTCAGCCAGCAGACGATGGGGTAGTGGTCGCTCGACTGGATGCTGTTGTCTACTTTGCAGGCGTAGGGTTTCCAGTCATCTGAGCAGAGAATGTTGTCTATACGCACGAAGAAGCCCGAGAGATGGTAACTGATGCCCGGGCCGTTGGCCGAGGCCACATAGCAGTCGTTGAGCTCCTTGGCTATAGTACGGTGAGTATAAGAGAGCGGCCCGTCGTTGAAGTCGCCCACACAGATGATGCTCTGGTAAGCGTGCTTACGGATGTAGCTGGCCACGGCCAGTGCCTGCGGTGCGCGTATCTGCGCCGACTCGCCCATCTGGTCTATCAACCGCCGCGACTCTTGCCGTGCGCTGCGCTGGTTAATCTCGCCTTTCATCATCTCCTTGAACTTCTGGCGCTCCTCGAGCGATATGCCCGTACACTCCAGATGGTTGTTGATGACAAGGACTTCCTCGCCGTGAATGTCCAGACGGAAAGCACCAGATAGGTTGCTCTCAGACTTGTATTGGATGTGCTCGTGGCCCAGGATGGGAAACTTGCTGAGGATGCTGATGCCGCCCGCAGCGCCTACCTTGAGCGTGTCGCGATATTTGTACTTGGTATATACCAGCGAGTCGAGCTGTGCCTCGACATCAGAGGGCGTGCTGGCTTCCTGCAAGCATACTATGTCGGCATCCGTGTCGGCTATGTAGCGTATGGTGGCGTACGTGCTGTCGCAGTTCTTCTCCTTGCCAAATCCAAAGACATTGTATGACAGTACCTTGATGGCCCCCTCGGGTGGTGCGGCCGGCACGTTGAACGGCGTGTAGGTCCTGATGGGGCCAAAGCATATCAGCATGCCTCCAAAGGGGATGAGGGCCCATAGGGGCTTTACCATGATCCAGAAAACAAGAAATCCGAGGTTGATAAGCAGGAACACAGGAAACACCAGGCCCGCATTGGTGAGCCACGGCGATGTGGCGGGCGATATACACCCGGCATATCCCGTGACAAGCATAGCGCAGATGGTCGCCACGTTGGCTCCGGCCACCATCTGGACGATTATCTTCTTGAGACTCTTTATCATAGTGTCACTTACCTAAGTCGAAGAGTTTCTGCTTCTCCTCTTTGGTTAGGCTGTCGTAGCCACTCTTCCTTATCTTGTCCAATATACGGTCTATCTCGTCCTGATTGGCCTTCTTGCGGGCGTTGTAGTCCCAATCGTTCTCCTTGCGGCTGGTGCGCTGGGCATTGCGGTCCTTGTTCTGAGCCCATTTCTGGCGCAGCAAGTCAAATACGCCACGTGCCGCGAAGCTCTGTGTACCCATATAGGGATGCTTGCGCCAGTACAGAATGAGTCCCAGTCCGAAGAGCATGCCCCCTAAGTGGGCCACATGGGCCACGCCGTCTGAGTTGGTACCTGTGGCGGCCAGCAACTCTATCGCGGCGCAGATAACCACAAACCACTTGCCCTTGATGGGAAACGGTATGGGGAAGATGAATATCTGCTCGTTAGGATAGGTCATGCCGAAGGCAAGCAAGATACCATATACGGCCCCCGAGGCTCCTACCGTAGTCCACATGTTCAGCACGGCGCTGCTGTTGGCAGCCACCAGCGCGGCGTCTTTCAGCTCGAAGCCCGGTATCTGCTCTGCCGCCACTATCCAGAAGTCCACAAACTGGGCTATCTCCTGGATAATACCGGCGCCCAGGCCACATATTATATAATAGATGAGGAACCGCTGACTGCCCCAGGTACGCTCTATTGTGCTGCCAAACATCCACAGGGCAAACATGTTGAGCAGTATGTGTGCCCAGGTGGCGTGCATAAACATGTAGGTGGCCAGCTGGTAGATATGGAAGTTAGAGACCATGAAAAAGTGCAGTCCCAGCAGGTCGTTCAGGTCCACGCCTATTCCTCCCAGTATCAGCATAGCCAAAAAGGCTATCAGGTTAATGAACAAGAGGTTCTTTGTAATTGGCGGGATATTTCGTATCATATTTATACTCTGTGATTAATGCGTTGAAAACTGCCGCAAAATTACGAAAAATATCCGTTAAAGCTATAAAAAACACCTCTAAACCATTTTTTTTATACAAAAACGTCATTTTTCTTTGGTTTTTGTTTGTGTTATGAAATCTTTGGTCTATATTTGTGAACTCAAAAGACGATTATCTATAACATTAACCATTAATATTCACATTATGAACAAGACAGAGTTAGTTGCTAAAATCGCGGAGACCGCTGGTCTGAGCAAGGCTGATGCCAAGAAGGCACTCGATGCAACAGTAGATGTAGTAAAAGCTGCCCTGGTAGCTGGTGAGAAGGTACAGCTCGTAGGTTTCGGTACATTTGCCGTTACAGAGCGTCCTGCTCGCGAGGGTGTTAATCCTTCCAGTGGCGAGAAGATTGCCATTGCCGCTAAGAAAGTGGCTAAGTTCAAGGCCGGTGCCGAACTGGCCGAGGCAGTTAACAAATAATATTGTAAGGTCTTTTACAGTTGGGCAGCCCGTTACGGCTGCCTTTTTTTGTGTCGTGCCCCTTGGCCCTGCATCTATTATTAATAAAGGTGGGAGTAAGGCCCCGGGACCCCCTCCCACCCACGTTAGGTTTTTAGCAGCACGAACTGAGGCCCAGCGATGTTGCCAGTGCGGTCAGCGCGGATATGATTACCTGCAAAACCAGTTTCCATCCTTTCTGTGTCATAGTCTTTAAGTAGTTAGTGGTTTAGTATCAGTTTTTCTTCTCGCTGTCAGCCTTGTCCTCGGCTTTGTAGGTGCCCATCTCCGAGATAGTGGCAACCAGCTTGAGCTGGGCCTTGGTAAACTGGCCGGTAGCCCTGGCTCTCAGGAAGTAGTTAGCTATGTTCTCCTTGGCATTAAAGGCGGCTATCGAGTCGGCTGGCTTGCTCTGGATGCCCAGTGAGAAGATGGCCAAGTCCTCTATCTTGACGGCATTGCCCTGCAATACCTGTTCCTTGATACACACTACCATGTCAGAGAGCACTCCCTTGATGGTACCCTTCGAGAAGGGGCAGTTGTGCGATGCCATGTGCTCGGCCAGTTTGTCGATGTTAAGCGTCTCGTTGACACTTACGTGGGCGTACCACTTACCAGGGTAATGTGAATTGGACCTGTTGTCTTGAAAAAGTTTGTACTTCAGCATAGTTCTTTTTGTCTTTAATAGTTTGTTACTTGTGTTTGTTTAACTCTCTGTTGTCCGTTCCGGAAGTAGACAATGCAAAGGTAGTAACAAACGGCCCTTATGGCAAAAATGGCTATGTGCTAACCTGTAAAAATGTGTTAAGGCAGAAGCGCTACGACGCTAATGAGTGTTAACACTATGGTCGAAGTGTGGGTAAATATGGTTATTATCAGTGGGTTAACCATCGTTGTGAGCACCGTGAAGACTGCGGCCTGAAAGATGATGAACTAGGCGATGACAGCCGCCATCGCCACCTTAATATATATACGCGCGGGCGCGCGAGAGACCGTTGCGGCTCCTATGGTCGTGACCGCGGCGAGGCCCAAGAGCTACTCCTCTATATAGCCCTTGGTAAACAGGTCGTAGGCCAGCGCCTCTAACTGTGCCTCGGTCATCTGCCCTATGGCCCGCTCTATCTTCTCAATCAGTTCGCGGCGACGATACTCGCCCCCGTTATTCAAACGCGCTGTAAATCTATTGGTGCTCATGGCTATCGCTGAGGGTATGAGGATTATACATAATGTCGTACAGATGACCGTCGTAATCATGGCTTTCGCCCACGATGGCCCCAGTGGGTATATGGGGAGCCCGGGTGCCCTCGCCTATGGTCATGGGAGCCATTTCAACGCGCAGTTCGTCCCACAGGTCGCGCTCTATGAAGCTCTGGAGTGTGCGCGCGCCCCCCTCGACGATGAGCGACTGGCTGCGAGCCTCGTATAGCCGCGCCAACACCTGTTCTATCGGTGTGTCGTGGCTCAGTACGATACGCTCAGGGTTGGGCCCGCTCCACGCGCGTACCGTCAGCTGCGGATGGTCGCGCTCGGCCGTTACCCGGCCCACTAAGATGGCATCGCTCTCGGCCCGCAGCTTGTGCGACAGCATTTTGGTAAATCTGTTGGAAATCATGGTGGGTCTGAAGTGGTCGTCTATAAATCCGTCGGTACTCTGTGCCCATTTGAGGATGATGTATGGCCGCTGGCGCGTGTTCATAATGATAAACTGGCGTATCAGTTGCCGGCACTCAGCCTCCAGCACCCCCACGGTGACCTCGATGCCTGCGTCGCGCAGCTTCTGGATGCCCCTGCCGTGAACCTTGGCAAATGGGTCTACACACCCCACTACCACGCGGTGCACCCCCTGGCGCACCACCATGTCGGCGCAAGGCGGCGTGCGTCCATAATGCGAGCAGGGTTCCAGACTTACGTAGAGCGTGGCCTCAGGTATATACCTCCTGTCGGTCTCGGTCACCGCCGCGAAGCAGTTTACCTCAGCATGGGGGCCTCCGCAGCGTATGTGGTAACCCTCGCCGATGATGCGGTCGCCATATACCAGTACCGCGCCCACCATGGGGTTAGGTTTGGCGTTGGCCAGCCCGTTGACAGCCAGTTGCAGGCAGCGGCGCATGTATTTTTTGTCAGTATCAAGCTGGTTCATGTCAGAAAATATTTATAACTTTGTACGTATGACATACAATGAACTCTGCCACAGACTCTCCCCCCTCTATGGCGACCACGAGGCCCGCGCCATCGTGCGCCTGGTGCTCGAGGAGGGCTTCGGTCTCACGTCCACCGATGTTTATATGGGCAAAGTTAGCCAATTATCCGCAGACAGCCTACTGAAATTAGAGGAATTTATGCGGCGGCTCGAAAAGTCGGAGCCCGTGCAGTATGTGCTGGGACAGGCCGACTTCTGCGGGCGAACCTTCAGCGTGCGCCCCGGTGTGCTCATCCCCCGTCCCGAGACCCAGTTGCTGCTGCCCATGGTGGCCCGCGGCTTTACGGGGCCTTTCAGCGTGCTCGACATAGGTACCGGCTCGGGCTGCATAGCCATTACCGTCGCGCTCGACCATCTCAAGGCCCGGGTCACGGCGTGGGACGTGTCGCCCCAGGCCCTCCAGGTGGCTGCCGAGAACGGTCGCCGCCTCGGTGCCCAGGTGTCGTGGTGCCAGCAAGACGTGCTCCAAGCCCCCGACGACCACCATCTCTGGGATGTCATTGTGAGCAACCCGCCCTATATCTGCGAGCGCGAGCGTGGAGACATGGCCGCCAATGTCCTCGACTACGAGCCCGCGCTGGCCCTCTTCGTCCCCGATGCCCATCCACTGCTCTTCTACCATGCCATAGGCCGCTACGCCCGCCATGCCCTGCGCCCCGGTGGCCGCTTGTGTCTGGAGATTAATCCGCTCTATGCCAGCGAGTTGGCCCAGTGGCTCGGCGATAGTGGCTTTACCGTTAACCAGGCCGATGACCAGTACGGTCGCCGCCGCTTTATCCAGGCTACCCTATGCGACCGATGACCGAGGAGCAGGCACTCTGCAAACTGACCGCCCTGTGTTCGCAGGCCGAGTACTGCCAGGGCGACATGCTGCGCAAGATGGAGCAGTGGGGACTGGACGAGGGCACCCAGCAACGCATCATGGACTATCTGCTGCGCGAGGGCTATGTCGACGACAGCCGCTATTGCCGTTGTTTTGTCGAGGACAAGATTAAGTATAACGGATGGGGCCGCCGCAAGATAGAGCAGGCGCTCTACGCCAAGCGCGTAGATCGTTCGGTATACGGCCCTGTGCTCGACGACGTGGCCGACGAGCAGTATGTCGAGGTGTTGCGTCCGCTGCTCGCCCAGAAGTGGCGCGGCATAACGGCCCGCAACGATTATGAGCGCTCCATGAAACTTATACGCTTTGCCATGGGTCGCGGTTATAGTTATGACATTATCAAGCAAAGCATAGACCACCTAACCGAACTGCCCGATGATTAGCGTGCTCACCCGGATAGTAGACCTCATAGCGCCTCGCCTCTGCATGATGTGCGGGCGGCGTCTGGCTCCGGGTGAGGACACCCTGTGCAGCGTGTGCAACCTGCAGCTTCCCCGTACTGGTTTTCAGGCCGATCCTTACGGCAACGAGATGGCGAGTATGTTCTGGGGCCGCATGCCCATAGAACGCTGCGGGGCCCTGTTCTACTACAAGGGTGGCAGTCAGGCCAGTCATATCATCTATAACATTAAGTACAACGACCACCCGGAGGCTGCCGAGGCACTGGGCCGCCTGTTGGCGGCCGAGTATGCTGGCTGTGGCTTCTTCGAGGGCATTGATCTCATAGTGCCCACACCCCTCAGCCGCAACCGTCTGCGCCAGCGGGGGTACAATCAGAGTCGCGAGCTGGCTGTGGGCCTGCACCGTGCCACGGGCATAGCCCTGGACAGCCGGGTGGTGAGCCGCGTGCAGTTTGATGAGAGCCAGACCCACAAGCAGCGGTGGGACCGCGCCGCCAATGTGGCCCACGCCTTCAGGCTGAACCATCCCGAGCGGGTGCGCGGCCACCATGTGCTGTTGGTCGACGACATAGCCACCACCGGTGCCACCCTCTGTGCCTGTGCCAACACGTTGGCCCAGGCTGGCGATGTGCACGTCAGCGTGCTCACCTTGGGCTATACCCGCCCCTGAACCTCGGGCATGGCCCCATGCTGCGAACATACATAGGCCGACACCCTTACGGCCAACTGATGGGCCTGGCCCACGCTCTGCCCATTGAGCAGCGCCGCTACAAAGGAACCCGTAAACGAGTCGCCAGCCCCTACGGTGTCGGCCACCTGTACCTGGGGTGTAGCCACAAACGACGCAGTGCCCGCCCCGTACACATAGCTGCCCAGCGTGCCACACGTCAGGATGACCAGGCGTAGTCCGAACCTGCGGATGAGAGCCTGGCACTGCGCCTCGGCGCTTCCGCCACGCAGGGCGAACAGTCGGGTTACTACGGGAAGTTCTTCGTCATTCAGTTTGACGATGTTGCAGCGCGTAAGCGACTGCTCTATCACCTCGGCGCTGTAATATGTCTGCCTCAGGTTGATGTCGAACACCTTGAGCGTGTCCTCTGTGTTGGGCATGGTGTCTACGAACCGGTAGATGGTGCTACGCGACTCGGCACTACGCTGTGCCAGCGACCCGAAGCATACCGCGTCGGTATGGGTGGCCAGTTCTTCCATCGCCGAGGTAAAGGGTATGTGATCCCAGGCTACCCCCTGACAGATGTCGTAATGGGGTATGCCGCCCTCGGTAAGTGTTACGGCCACCGTGCCGGTGGGGTAGGGTGTGTGGGGTATTATGGTGCTGAGACCCTTGGCCTGCAGGAGGCTCAGCGCCTCCTCGCCTAATGGGTCGGTTCCCACGGCACTTACTACATACGCTCGATGGCCCCATTGGCCGGCGTGAAAGGCAAAATTGGCAGGTGCTCCGCCTATCTGTCGGCCGTCAGGGAGCATGTCCCAGAGCACCTCGCCCAGTCCTACTACTGTCTTCTTCATCATTTCAGGATTGTTTTTCTATGTCAGCCCATGACCATTCGTGGTATGCCGGTAGCAATGGGCTGGTTGGCTATAGGGTTATGTGTCACCAAAGATAGTGCCCTCCGTGCGGCCTGTGCTTGCGCCGGTGGACAGGGTCACATGGACTACACGTACCGCCATGGGCAAATTTAGGGAAAATATAGCGATGCGCCAAGCGATTGTTTAATATTTTTGTAGTGGTGCTTTTGAAAAGTAAAAAGGTAAAAAGCGTAGAGATGGAAGGCCGCGCCGAGGCAACGGGATCTATTACCCAGTTCGTGGAGACCGACCTTTACATTTCTCGGAGCCGTCATTAGAAAGCTAAACATCGGCCTTTTCATTTCTTGCGATGGCTGCTGGAAAATCCATGGTTACTTTGGATGTTGCGGGAATGGGCCACACGCAGCGCGCTGCCCACACGGCGCACTCCATTATTTACAAGCGATTGCACATTGCCTCCATGGAATAGTCTGTTACTCACGCGAGTTTACGAGTTCTCAACAAGGGGGTACATGCAGCCTACGCAGCCACGTTCGGGATTACCATGGCTGTTGCCCTGGTAACCATTTTACGACCTATAGCCATCATTCTTATTCTAACATCTCCCTTTAGGGGTTTGGGAACCATGTTTTCACTTTACCATGAAATGTTAAAAAGGAGAATTTGTGGTGATGTTCGGTTTTTTTAGGCTAAATTTGAACATTATAAGGGCTCAGTCCCTTCAGATACCTTGATGTATATAGCCACGGCGGTGCCTGTGGGCCATGGGCGTGTAGCCCTGGCGGCAGACGCGGCGGTAGGTATAAAGAGAAACGACAATGATAACCGATTTTGAACAGTTGACCCGTAAGTTGCGCGACCTCAACAGGCGTGTGCGCGTGGCTGCCGTGTGCCCACGCGACCACTCGTCGGAAGCCGCCCTGACCCAGGCCCACAAGGAGGGATGGGCCGAGCCCATAGTGATAGACCATGATGACCAGCCCACGGCTGCCCGTGAGGCTGTAGCGGCCGTGCGCCGTGGCGAGGCCGACGTGCTGATGAAGGGGCTCGTCAGCTCTGACGTGCTGCTGCGCGCCGTGCTCAACAAGGAGGACGGTCTGCTCAGCCCCGGTCATGTGCTCACCCATATAGCAGTGGCCCAGATGAGTGGTTACCACAAGTTAGTGGCCTATTCAGATGCGGCCGTCATCCCCTATCCCACACAGGAGCAACGCTCGCGGCAGATAGCCTATTTAGTGGCCCTCTGCCACAGCTTGGGCATAGCCGAGCCGCGTGTGTCGCTCATACACTGCTCCGAGAAGGCCGATGCCCGCCACTTTCCCTTTACCGAGGGCTATGCACAGTTGGCCGCCCAGGCCCGCGAGGGCGTCTATGGCCGCTGCATGGTAGACGGGCCACTCGACGTGAAGACCTCGATGTGTGCCGAGAGCATGCGCGTCAAGGGCATCCAGTCGCCCATAGGTGGCGAGGCCGACGCCCTGGTCTTCCCCGACATCGAAGCGGCCAACGTGTTCCACAAAACCATCACCCTGCTGGCCGGGGCACGCATAGCCGCTGTGCTCCAGGGCCCCGAGGTACCCGTGGTGATGCCCTCGCGTGGCGACGATGCCCAGTCCAAGTACTATAGTCTGGCCCTGGCCGCCCTTCAGTCTGTTAATAATCAATAGTTATGCACATATTAGTTATCAACCCTGGTTCTACATCGACCAAGATAGCCGTGTATGAGGACGCTACGCCCGTCATGCTACGCACTATACGCCATACGGTCAGCGAGTTGAGCCGCTTTGACGAGGTTACCGATCAGTACGACTTCCGCAAGGAGCTGGTGCTCGACGAACTGCGCCGTATGGACATCAACTATCCCTTTGAGGCCGTCATCGGCCGCGGCGGACTGGCCAAGCCCGTGCAGGGAGGTGTCTACGAGATTAACCAGCAGATGATCGACGACACGCGCAACGCCATCCACAAGCATCCTTGCGACCTGGGCTGCATCATGGCTTACGAGATAGCCCGTATGATACCTCGCTGCCGTGCCTTTATCGCTGACCCCGGTGTGGTAGACGAACTCTCGCCCCTGGCCCGTATCAGCGGGTCGCCCTTGATGAACCGCATCTGTATCTGGCACGCCCTTAACCAGCGCGCCATAGCCCGCCGCTTTGCCAATGAGATAGGCCGTAGGTACGAAGACCTCAATCTCATCATCTGTCACATGGGCGGCGGCATATCGGTGGCTGCCCACGACCATGGCCGTGCTGTCGATGCCAACAATGCACTCGACGGCGAGGGCCCTTTCTCGCCCGAGCGCGCCGGGTCGCTGCCTGCAGCCGACCTGATACGGCTCTGCTTCAGCGGTAAGTACACCGAGAAGGAGCTGCTGAAGCGTGTGTCCGGACAGGCGGGCCTCATAGCCCATCTGGGCACCAACGACATGAAGGAGATAGAGGCCCGCATAGCCGCCGGCGATGAGCATGCCCGTCTGGTGGTCGATGCCATGATATACCATGTGGCCAAGAACATTACTGCCGAGGGCGCTGTGCTCTGTGGGTATATCGATGCCATCCTGCTTACCGGCGGACTGGCCCGCTCTGAGTACATCATCACCCGCCTGCGCGACCGCATCAGTTTTCTGGCACCCACCTACTGTTACCCCGGTGAGGACGAGATGCAGGCCCTGGCCCTCAACGCCTTGGAAGTGCTGCGCGGCCGTCGCGAAGTGCGCCAGTACGTATAGGGCGGCCATCAGGCCCCACTACGCAACAAGCCCTGCAAGGCTACTCCTATCGGGTAGTGCCTTGCAGGGCTTGTCGTAGGGTGGGGTTGGGGCTTTAGAAGCGCCCCTGGTCCTCTAAGTAACTGTCCTTGAAGCCTAAGAAGTAGAGTACACCGTCCAGGCCGATGGTGTTGATGCTCTGCTCGGCGCTGGCCACCACGCGCGGCTTGGCGTGGAAGGCTATGCCCAGCCCGGCCTCGCTCAGCATGGGCAGGTCATTGGCTCCGTCGCCTACGGCGATGGTCTGCGCTAAGTTTACCTTCTCTACCTGGGCTATCAGCCGCAGTAGTTCAGCCTTGCGGTGACCGTCTACTATCTCGCCCAGGTAGCGGCCCGTCAGCTTGCCGTCCTCATTTATCTCCAGTTCGTTAGCATACACGTAGTCTATGCCGTAGCGGCGCTGCAGGTACTCGCCGAAGTAAGTGAAACCACCACTTAGGATGGCTATCTTGTAGCCACACTTCTTCAGAACCTTCATCAGTCGGTCGGCCCCCTCGGTGATGGGCATGTTCTTGGCTATCTCCTGCATCACGCTGGCATCAAGCCCCTTGAGCAGAGCCACTCTGCGCGTAAAACTCTCCTTGAAATCTATCTCCCCGCGCATCGCGCTCTCTGTAATGGCCCTCACCTGCTCGCCCACGCCGGCTCGGTCAGCCAGCTCGTCTATACACTCGGTCTGAATGAGGGTCGAGTCCATATCAAAGCATATCAGCCTGCGCATACGGCGGTACATGTTGTCTTTCTGGAACGAGAAATCGATGCCCATGGCGGCCGACATGCGCATCAAGTCGCCCTGCAACGTCTCCTGAGACTTGGGCGTGCCTCTCAGTGAGAACTCTATGCACGCCCTGACGTTGCGGTTGGTCTTGACGATGCTCTGCCTACCCGTCAGGCGCAGTATGGAGTCTATGTTGAGGCCCTGCGAGGTGATAATCTTGGCTGCGGCAGCTATCTGCTCGGCCGTGAGAGAGCGGCCGATGAGCGTCAGGATGTAGCGGTTCTTTCCCTGCTTGTCAACCCAGGCTTCGTACTCGCTGTCGCTGATGGGGGTGAAGCCTATCTGTACCTGTAGCTCGGTAGCCTTGAACAGCAGCTCCTTCATGACCTGCCCAGACTGGCGCTCGTCTATCCTTATCAGTATGCCGAGCGACAGCGTGGCGTGTATGTCGGCCTGGCCTATGTCCAGTATCTGTGCGCTGTGGCGTGCCAGTATCTCCATGACCGACGCAGTGAGTCCCGGGCGGTCCTGTCCGGTTATACTCACCAGTATCTGTTCACATTTACTTGTTTGTTGCTCCATGTAGTCTATTTTTCATTGTGTGTGCTTACACCGGGGCCATCGCCCTGATAGCGGGAGCCACGGCGGTCTGTATATTCTGCAAAATTAAGTTTTTTTAGATAGGTGGGCAAATTTTCAGGAGTAAATTTGCCCACCGCTCCGGCGTTAGCCTTGCCGGTGGGAGCCGTGGCGGTGCAGCAGGCGGGGAAACATGCGGCGCAGGCGCATGAGGTAGGGAGCCGTCTTACTACCCGCCACCACTAAGGTGACGGCCGTGATGATGAGCGCCAGCCCTATGGAGTCGCGCAGGGTAAGCGTCTCGCCGAAGACGGTGATGCCGAAGAAGATGGCCGTGGCCGGTTCCAGGGCACCGAGTATGGCAGTGGGTGTAGAGCCTATGCGCTGGATGGCGGCGGTGGTACACAGAAAGGAGATGGCCGTGGGGAATACGGCCAGGGCTATCACGTTGGCCCACAGGTACCACTGGCCGATGGTCGGGGTGGTGAGGGGCTGGCCCGCCACAAACCGCGTGCCGAAGACGAATACGCCGAAGAGCAGCACGTAGAACGTTATCTTGAGCGTGGGTATCGCGCTGAGCCTTGGGCGGTTGGCCCCGACGATGTAGATAGCGTAGCTCAGCGCCGAGACCACTACCATGACGGTGCCCGTAAGACTGAGCGTGGCCCCATCGCTTCCGCGGTAGAGCAGGGCTATGCCCGCCAGCGCCATCACGATACACCCTATGGTCTGGGCCTGTAGGCGCTCGCCAAAGCCTATGGCCATGATGACGGCCACCATGATGGGGTATACGAAGAGCAGCGTCGAGGCTATGCCGGCCGCCATGTAGTTGTAGCTCTCAAAGAGCGTGAGCGACGACACGGCCATCACTACGCCCATGCCCATGAGGGGAAGCACCTGGTTGGTTCTGAGCCCGAAGCCGCGCCCCCTGGCTATCAGCATCGCGGCCAGCAGCGGCAGGGCCATAAGGTATCTGAAGAAGAGAACCGAGTCGGGGTTCATGCCGGCGCTGTATAGCGGCAGGGCGAACAGCGGGTTGGTGCCATAGCTGGCTGCGGCTATGGCCGCTAAGATGTATCCTGTAGTAGTCTTGCTCATTGTACTATATATAGATATGGCCCTGGGTGTGGCCGTCATGGTGGGGGCGCAGGGCAGGGTGGCTGCAAATATAGCAATAATACATGTATGAGCAGTGGCCCTGTCGGCCTTATTTTTGATGGCGGAGGCCGACGGGGCGGTTATTTAAGTTTTATTCACAGATAATCGTGGCTTGCTTGTACCTTTATTGCTAACTTTGCAAAAAGTAGCGTTGTATCGGCCTTTAGGGCAAGTTTGTGGCCCTCGGCCAGCACTGCCTTGGCAGGAGATGGCTCCGCCGGCATAGCGACCCCTGGAGGCGGGGCCGTGGCTACTGCCCCAGTCGGGGCAACCGTAATTTACGAAACAAATATAATCTGAAGTAAAAATTAAAACCAAAGATGAACAGACTGAAAACCCTTTGCGCCACGTTGTTTGCGTTGGCGGTGTCGGCCGTGGCCACGGCCCATGTCACCGGGCCGGTCGACTACGTGAGTACGCTGGTCGGTACCGAGTCCAAGTACTCCCTCTCGACCGGCAACACCTACCCGGCCATCGCCCTGCCGTGGGGTATGAATTTCTGGGTACCCCAGACAGGTAAGAACGGTGATGGGTGGACTTACACCTACGCTGCCGACAAGATTCGCGGTTTCAAGCAGACCCACCAGCCCAGTCCCTGGATTAACGATTACGGTGTTTTCTCTATCTTTCCAGAGACAGGACGGCCCGTATGGGATGAGAACAAGCGCGCCAGCTGGTTCTCGCACAAGGCTGAGACGGCCACCCCATATTACTATAGGGCTTACCTGGCCGACTATGACGTGGTTACGGAGATAGCGCCCACTGAGCGTGCGGCCGCGTTCCGCTTTACCTTTCCCGAGACCGACTCGGCCTTTGTAGTGGTCGATGCCTATCATCACGGGTCGTACGTCAAGGTTATCCCCGGCGAACGCAAGATAATAGGTTACACCACTTTCAACCATGGCGGTGTGCCCAGCAACTTCCGCAACTACTTCGTCATCGTCTTTGACAAGCCATTTACCTATACGGCCACGGTCAACAAAGACGCCATCAGTCGTGGCGTGCTCGAAACGGCCAACGACCACGCCGGGGCCATCATCGGTTTTGCCACCCGCCGCGGCGAGGTGGTCAACGCCCGTGTCGCCTCGTCGTTTATCAGTGCCGAACAGGCCGAGGTCAACCTGCGCGAGGTGGGCGATCGCAGCTTAGAGCAGGTACGCGACGCTGGCCGCCAACGCTGGAACGAGGTGCTGGGCCGCATAGAGGTCCGCGACAACAACCTGGACCATCTGCGTACTTTCTATAGCTGTCTGTACCGCTCTGTCCTCTTCCCCCGCGCCTTTTATGAGATGGTCGACGGTAAGCCCATGCACTACAGCCCTTACAATGGCAGTGTCCTGCCCGGCTACATGTACACCGACACTGGTTTCTGGGACACTTTCCGCTGTCTCTTCCCTCTCCTCAACCTGGTTTACCCCTCCGTCAACCAGCGCATCCAGCAGGGCTTGGCCAATACGTATCGCGAGAGCGGTTTCCTGCCTGAGTGGGCCTCGCCTGGCCATCGCGGCTGTATGGTAGGCAATAACTCGGCCTCTGTAGTGGCCGATGCCTTTATCAAGGGTGTGCGCACCGACGACGCTGAGACCCTCTGGCAGGCTGTGGTACACGGCACCCAGGCTGTTCACCCCAAGGTCAAATCTACCGGCCGTCTGGGCTACGAGTATTACAACAAGTTGGGTTATGTACCTTACGATGTGAAGATTAATGAGAACGTGGCCCGCACCCTGGAGTATGCCTACGACGACTGGTGTATCTACCAGTTGGGCAAAGCACTGGGCAAGCCAGAGAAAGAGCTTCGCGTCTTTGCCCGCCGCGCCATGAACTACCGTAATGTGTTCGACCCCGAGACCCGCCTCATGCGCGGGCGGTTGCAGAACGGCAAGTTCCAGAGCCCCTTTAATCCCCTGAAGTGGGGCGACGCCTTTACTGAGGGCAATAGTTGGCACTACACCTGGAGTGTGTTCCACGACCCGCAGGGACTTATCGACCTGATGGGTGGCAACGACTCCTTCAACCAGATGATGGACTCCGTGTTCATCCTCCCACCCATCTTCGATGACAGTTACTATGGCGGCGTCATCCACGAGATACGCGAGATGCAGATAATGAACATGGGCAACTACGCCCACGGCAACCAGCCCATCCAGCACATGCTGTACCTGTATAACTACTCTGGCCAGCCCTGGAAAGCACAGCTGCGCATACGCCAGGTAATGGATCGCTTCTACACATCTAACCCCGACGGCTACTGCGGCGACGAGGACAACGGCCAGACTTCTGCCTGGTATGTCTTCTCGGCCCTGGGCTTCTACCCCGTCTGTCCCGCCAGCAACCAGTACGTGCTCGGCACACCTTACTTTGACCAGGTGACGCTCCACCTTGAGAACGGCCGCTCTGTAAGCATCCGCGCCAAGGGCAATGGTGACAACGCGCCTTACATCCAGCAGATGCTCGTCAACGGCAAGCCTTACACGCGCAACTACGTAGACCACGGCACCCTGCTTCAGGGTGTCCAGATAGACTACACACTCGGCGACAAGCCCAACTACAGTCGCGGAACGGGCAAGGACGACGCCCCCTACTCGTTCAGCCGTGAGCGCAAGGGACGCAAGTAATAACACACATTGTGGCCCGGGCCGCCCCAGTGGCCGTCCGGGTTGCAGTGTGTCTAATAGATACATATATTGTTAATAACACTTATCATGAGAACTATCACCAAGACACTCTTACTCTTACTCGTGCTGGCAGTGGCTCCGGCAAGCGGATATGCCATCAAGATACTGCACGGGCCTTACCTGCAGAGTGTAAGCGAGACCGAGGCAACCATCGTGTGGACTACCGACAGCCAGTCGGTGGCCTGGGTAGAGCTGGCACCCAATGACGGCACCAACTTCTACGCCCAGGAGCGGCCCCGTTACTACGACACGCAGATAGGCATCAAGCGTACCGACAACATTCACGCCGTTACGCTGCGCGGACTCAAGCCCGGCACCACCTATCGTTATCGCGTGTATGCCCAGGAGGTGCTCAGCCATCGTGGGTGGCACGTTAACTATGGCAATGTGGCTGCCACCGATGTCTATTCTAAGGCTCCGCTGGCTTTTACCACGCTCGATACCAAGAAGGCGGCTACCTCGTTCCTTGTGGTCAACGACATACACGAGCACGCCGACCGCATGAAGACGCTGTTTAACCGTGCCGACTACAAGACTAAGGATCTCGTGTTCTTCAATGGCGACATGCTCTCGCTCTTTGACAAGGAGCAGAAGTTCTGGGGCGGTTTCATGGACACGGCCGTTAGCATGTTTGCCGGCGAAAAGCCCCTCTATTACGTGCGGGGCAATCATGAGACGCGCGGACAGATGGCCGACAGGTTCCATCGCTACGTGCGCCCCAACGATGCTCATCTCTACTTTACCGTTGAGCAGGGCCCTGTGTTCTTTATCTGCCTCGACACGGGTGAGGACAAGCCCGACAACGATATAGAGTATGCTGGCATTACCGACTACGACAACTACCGCACCCGGCAGGCCGAATGGCTCCGCCAGGTGGTGGCCTCCGATGCCTTTAAGCGTGCCCGCTTCCGTGTAGTGGTCGCCCACATTCCCCCGCGCTACACCCCCGAGGCCTGGCATGGTGATATAGAGGTGCGCGAGAAGTTTATGCCTATCCTGAACGAGGCTGGCATCAACCTGATGATATGTGGTCATCTGCACAAGTTCGAGTACACAGAGCCCAACAGCCAACTGAAGTTCCCCATCCTTGTCAACTCTAACGAGGCCATCGTCTCGGCCGAGACACAGGGTAACAAGTTAGACGTAAAGATTATCGAACTGAACGGCAAGATCTCGTTCCAAAAGGTTTACAATGCGCTTTAAAAGTAAAAAGGTAAAAGAGTAGAAAAGTAAAAAGGTGCCCCCGGACTGCCGCAGAAAGTCCCCAACATCCCTATGGGACTTGAAAAGTGGCTGCGGGGCTGGCCGTGGATGGGCTAATGACCACGGCCCCTTAGTAACTCATTCAGCCAGAAGCCATCGGTGCAAGGATGTATGCGCCGATGGCTTCTGCCGTTATAGGGATAGTGTGGGGGAATGGTACCGGCCTTCGGCCGTGCTTTGTGATAGCTCCCCATGTTCCCGATAGTATCTATGGCATCCGTTATGGTAGTTTTCCATGTTCCTGATAATATTTATGGGCACCCCGTGTGGGCTACACGCAAGCCTGTGTGAACAACGCGCGCTGTAAGCGCAGCGGTACAAAGCCTGGGGCAACGCCCCAGGTACATAGTCTTCAGTCTGTTGTCGCGCTACAGGCGCAAAAGTAGCGAAGCGTCAAATTACGGGGGTAAAGCCAATGCTGACCGTTACGCAAACAGACATCCCCAAGGTTACGGTAACGCCTGCTGTGATAACGCCTATGGCTACTTTTATAGAAAATGGCAGTGCCTCGGCCATCCGAGCAAGCTCATGGTACTCGGCTTGCGCTTCTTTTATAGAAAGCAGGCTGCTCCTCGGCCATCCGAGCAAACTCATGGTGCTCGGCTTACACTTCTGTTGCGCCTACAGCGCGCATTGCTTATGTGAGGGTTATACCTGGGGCGTTGCCCCAGGCTTTATACTGCTGCGCTTGCAGCGCGCGATGCTTGCGAGGGTGTTCCAACTACATCCGAGGTGGCCGCGAAAAATGAAAAGACCGACCTTTAGCTCGCTAATGACGGCTCCGGGAAACGTAAAGATAGGTCTCCACGATTTCTGCGACTGCCATTGGCGCGTAGCAAGCCATCGCCAATGCGCATGGAGTGCTTTTTGCTTTTTACCCTTTTGCCTTTTCACCTTTCAAAGCCTCTCCCGGCTTGATATTGGGCAGGAATACAGCGATAATGCCCAACAGGGGTAGCAGGGTGCTGATGTGGAAGATGTATGTGATGCTGGTGAGGTCGGCCAACCAGCCAAAGAAAGCGGAGCCAATGCCTCCCAGACCGAACATGAGGCCGAAGAACACGCCCGAGACCATGCCTACCTTGTCGGGCATCAAGTCGGTGGCGTAAACGATGATGGCCGAGAAGGCCGAGGCTATGACCAGGCCGCTGATGATGGCCATGCAGATGGTGCCCGCTAACCCCATGTACGGCATGGCTAATGTAAAGGGTGCCGCGCCGAAGATGGAGAACAGGATGATGTACTTGCGCCCGTAGCGGTCGCCTAAGAAACCGCCGATGAGGGTTCCCGCGGCAAAGGCAGCTAAGAACCCGAACAGGCAGAGCTGCGCCTGCTGCACGCTCACCCCAAACCGGTCTATCAGGTAAAAGGTGAAGTAGCTGGTCATACACGCGGTGAAGAAATACTTGCTGAAGAGCATCAGCACCAGGATGGCCAGTGCCCGGTAGGTGGCTCGGCGCGACAGGCTGACCGTGGCGTGCTGAGCCGCGCGGCCCAGTCGGCCGAAGCAGGCCAACATGGCGCTGTACCAGCAGCCCACGCGCACCAGGATGAGCGAGGCTATCAGTGCCACCACGGCAAAGAGCGCCACGGCGTGCTGCCCCAGGGGCAGGATGACCAGCGCGGTCAGCAGCGGGCCTATGGCGCTGCCGCCATTGCCACCCACCTGGAAGATAGACTGGGCCAGGCTCTTGCGGCCGCCCGACGCTATCTGCGCCACGCGCGACGCCTCGGGATGAAACACCGATGAGCCGGCACCTACTAACGATACCGACAGCAGGATGGACCAGAAGTGCTGGGCCAGCGACAGCCACAGCAGGCCCGCTAATGTGAAGCACATGCCCACCGACAGCGAGTAGGGCTGTGGCCGGCGGTCGGCATAACGCCCTACAAAGGGCTGGAACACCGAGGAGGTAAGCTGGAACACCAGGGTGATGATGCCTATCTGGGCAAAGGTAAGTCCGAAGTCGGTCTTGAGCATGGGGTACATGGCCGGGATGACCGACTGTATCATATCGTTGAGCAGATGGCACAGGCCCATGGTAAACAGGATGGCGTATGCCGTCCCGGCCTTGGGCACAGGGGTGCCCTTGATGCGTTCTATGATGCGTAAGTTATTCATAACAAGTGCAAAATTATCCAGAAAATTCGGTAATAGGGCCAGTGGACCTATCAAAAATTGTCCTTGCCACGCGGGCTGGTGGCAAGGACGATGCTGTAGGTGGGGCGATGCTTACGGTCAGACCGGAGCACTCATTGGCGAGCCGGGGCGCTCACCTCGTAGGTGCCCGAGCCGTAGTGGGCCTGGTGGTAGCTGCCGTCGGCCTGGGGTACGTACACTTCGGCCGTGGTGTTGGCCGGGATGGTAAACTGCCAGTGGAACCGGCCGCCCTCAATGCGCCAGCGGCTCACGATGTCGCCGTAAGGCGAGCGGTACGAGGCGTTGACGTGGGTGAGCCCATCTGCCACATACGGCCGCAGTACGATGTGGCGGTAGGCCTGGCTGTCGGCAGCCTGGCGTATGCCTGCCAGGTACTGGTAGTACCAGATGATAAGGTCGCCTAAGAGCATGATGTGGTTGCCCGAGTTCATGCGGGGGTTGGCCGTGTCACCGTTCCACAGTTCCCAGATGGTGGTGGCTCCGTGGGCCACCATGAATCCCCAGCTGGGATAGGTCGTGTTGGTAGCTATCTGGTACGCTATGTCGCCCCGGCCATAGTCTGTCAGTCCACGCATTATCTCCTGTGTGCCCAGTACGCCTGTCGAGATATGGGGCGGGTTCTGGGCCGTCATCTTGGTTACCACGTGACCGAACACGCGGCTCACCTGGTCGTCGGGAACCAGTCCCCAGCGCAGGGCCAGTATGTTGGCCGTCACCGTATTATTGTCGTAGTAGCCTTCGGCGGTCTGCAGGAAGTGGCGGTTAAAGGCGGCGCGCGTGTCATCGGCCAGCTGCCGCCACAGGGCCTCGTCGACCGTATGGGCGCTGATGGTGGCAAACCGCTCCATCAGTCGGCACAGTCGGTAATAGGCTGCCGTGGCCAGCAGCGGCCCCCGCGTGATGCGTGTCGAGTCCTTGGAGTGTATCAGTTCAGGACTCTCGGGCGGCAGACACCAGTCGCCGTACACGTCGCGGGTAATGATGCCGTCGCTGCAGTAGCGGTTACGGATGTGGAGCATGAAGCGCTTCATGCCCTCGTAGTTCTCGGTGATGGGGCGCTCGTCGCCGTACTGGTCGTAGAGCATGCCAGCCACGGTGTACCAAGCCATGGGCCAGGTAACGTTGTCGCCGTACACGCTCCAGTAGCGCGGGGCTATGTCGCACACCACGCTGTCGGCGCGCTGAGTAAGGGCAATGTCGCGCACCCACTTAGCGTAGAGCAGGTGAGCGTCGTAGATGTAGCTGGCACCAAGAGAGTTGGTGGCGTGGTCGCCTAACCAGCCCAGGCGCTCATCGCGCTGAGGGCAGTCGGTAGGTATGCCGCGGTAGTTGCCCCTGATGCCCCAGTAAGCACAGTGGAAGATGTCGTTGAGCACCGGGTTAGAGCACTCGAAGGAGCCTGTGGTAGCCATCTGGTCATAGACCACCTGGCCCTGGATGTCTTCCAGTCGGGGCTGATGGCTGAAACCGCTCAGCTCGACGTATCTGAAACCGTGATAGGTAAACGAGGGTTCCCACACGGCCGGTCGGTGGTCGGCTATATAGGTGTCGGTTACCAGCGCTGTACGCAGATTGAGCATGAAGAGTGAGTCGCGGTCCTTGAGGCGCTCAGCGAAGCGCAGCCGCAGGGTGTCGCCCTCGTTGCCGTGTAGTCGTATGCGCAGCCAGCCCACCATGTTCTGGCCCATATCCATGATGTAGCGCCCGTCGGAGGTGCGGTAGATGGAGCGGGGGCGCACGCTGTCCATGACGTGGATGTTGGGGTTAAGCTGGGCACGCACGATGGGTGCCGGGCGCTTCACTATCTCGGCCTGTCGCCAGCCCCGGGCCTGGTAACCGGCCTTGCCCCATCCGTCCATGGCCTTGCGGGCGTTGTACACCTCGCCGTCAAACTCGTTGTTGGTCTGTATGGGGCCGTCGGCCATCATCTGCCACGTGGTGTCGGTACCCACTACCATCCGGCGGCCGTCGGTGGTGGTTACCACGAGTTGTGCCAACAGGCGCGGAAGTCCGAAACCACGCATGCCGGGACTGCGCATGGCCATGAAGCGGCCGTTGCCTATGACCACGCCGATGGCATTGGCACCACGGCGCAGCTCGCGGGTTACGTCAAAGGTGTTGTAGAACACCTCGCGGTCATAGTTGGTAGGCCCAGGGGCCAGTACCTGGGTGCCCAGCTGGTGGCCGTTGATGTAAGCCTTGTACAGGCCCAGGCCACTGATGTAGAGCACCGCCTGGCGGATGTTGCCAGGGATGGTGAAGTCTTTGCGCAGGTAGCGGGCATTGACGCGGGTACGGCGGTCGGCCGGGTTCTCTACGTCGGAGCCAAAGCTGCCGCCTATCCACTGGGCTTGCCACTCGCCGGGGCTCATCAGGCCCGTGAGCCAGTGGCTCACAGCGCTGGTGCAGCGGCCCACCGTGGTGCCCACCTCTACCTGCCAGTAGTAGCGTGTGCCACTGGCCAGGGGCTTGCCGGCATAGCTGATGTAGAGCGATCGGTCGGATGTCTGGGTGCCCGAGTCCCACATATCGGCACGGCCCCGGCTGAGCAGCGAGGGCGAGGTGGCCACACGTATGCGGTAAGAGGTCTGGCGCACGTTGCGCCCGGTGGCCTGGAGACGCCAGCTGAAACGCGGGGCAGGGCAGTCTATGCCCTCGGCATGGGTAAGGCTCTCTACCTGAGGGGCCGCTACCGTTGCCCGGTTTGGCTTGGCAGCGGCTCTGGTAGACGCGCCCGCCTCCTGGGCCACCCCGATGGGTGCCAGCGCCAGCAGAGCTGCCAGGGCCATGAGTGTTAATGGTTTGTTCATGATGATAATGATAGGGTTTGTGTCAGCGTACGTAGTATATCAGGTGTCCGCCGCGGAGCAGGTCGCTGTGCGATATGCGGTAGCGGCTCAGCTTCTTGCCGCCGAGTGTCATGTGGTCTATGAGATAGTCGCCCGGCTGCTGGCGGCGTGCCTCGATGACCAGGTCGCCCTGCGGGTAGTAGCGCTTGTCCAGATGCAGGGTCACCTTGTCAAAGACAGGTGTAGTAAGGCTGTAATAGGGCGAGCCGGGGCAGTCGGGGTACAGGCCCATCATGGAGAATATGGCCCAGGCCGACATGGTGCCGCAGTCCTCGTTACCCGGTATGCCATCGGGAGTGGGCTTGTAATACTTGTCGAGCAGCCTATGCACTTCTGTCTGCGTGCGCCACTCCTCGCCAGGGAAGTAGCAGAACAGATAGGGGTAAGCTATGTCGGGCTCGTTGGCTGGGTCGTACAGCCCCTGGTCAAAGACACGCTGCAGCTTGCTGACAAAGGACTTGCTGCCGCCCATGAGACGCGCCAGGCCGTGGACATCGTGGGGCACGTAGAACGTGTAGTTCCACGCCGAGCCCTCGTGGAAGCCCGGGGCGTTAGAGAAGTCGGCCCCGTCGTTAGGGTTAAAGGGTTTGAGCCAGCTGCCGTCGGCATGGCGGGGGCGCAGCACACCGTACTCCTTGTCATAGTAATGGCGGTAACCCTGGCTGCGCTTGTAGAAGAGCTTGGCATCGGCCTTGTGACCCAAGGCTGTGGCCAGGTTGCCCAAGGCATAGTCGGCCACGTAGTATTCCAAGGCGTGCGACACCGAGTTGTCGCCCGAGTTGTCCTGAGCGTAGGCCCCGAGGGGCACATAGCCCTTGGCGATGTAGTCGTCTATGTCGGGGCGCATCTTGTTGTCCTTGCCGGGTAGGGTGGCGCTGCGGCGGAAAGCCTCGTAGGCTGTCTGGATGTCAAAGTCGCGCAGCCCCTTGAGCCACGTGTCGGTGATGACGGGTATCGAGGGGTCGCCCTCCATGGTCCACGTCTCGCGGCCGAAGAGTTCCCACTTAGGCATCCATCCCCATTCGCGGTACATAGCTATCATGGAGCGCACCATGTCGGTCTGCTGGGCGGGGTAGAGTAGCGTTTCCAACTGGTGCAGGTTGCGGTAGGTGTCCCAGAGCGAGAAGACCGTGTAGCGGTTGCCCTGGGTGGTGCCTATGCGACCGTTCTCCATCTCGGGGTACTGGCCGTTGACGTCCTGTAGTATGGTGGGGTGTATCTGGCTGTGGTAGAGAGCGGTGTAGAACACGCGGCGCTGAGTCTCGGTGCCCCCCTCGACGGTCACGGTGTTCAGGGTGCTGGCCCAGCGCTGGCGGGCATCGGCACGCACACGGTCAAAGTGGAAGCCCTGCTGCTCGTGGTCCAGGTTCTCGCGTGCGTTGGCGATGGAAACGAAACTCACGCCCACCTGGACTTCTATCTGCTCGCCCTCCTGGGCATCGTAGCTGAAGTAGTAGCCTATCTCGTTGCCGGCCAGCTCGCGACTGTAGTTGCGGTACACCTTATACTTTCCGTTGTCGTGGTCCCACTGAGCCTCGACGCCCTGCATAGGCGGCTGCTTCTTCCAGAAGCCGGCCTCGCGGGGTGCTTTGCTTACGCGCATCACGAAGTACAGAGGGAAAACAGCCTGCGGGTTGTAGCAGAAGGTACCCAACAGGCGCATGCCCTCTATCTCGGTGGCTGATACGCGGCGTATGGAGCCGCCCACCTCATTGGTTAGGCCGTCGCCCACGTTCATGAGCAGATGGGCAGGGCCCTTGGGAAATGTAAAGCGTTCTATCGACGAGCGCTCGGTGGCCGTTACCTCGCAGCGTATGCCATAGCGGTTAAGCGTGGTGGCATAGTAGCCTGGCGAGGCCGTCTCGGCGCTGTACTCGGAGCCATACTTGTGGTAGTCTACCTCTAAGGGACCTGCCGTGGGCATCAGCAGGAGCGTGCCCATCTCCGGGCAGCCCACGCCGCTAAGCGTTACGTGCGCAAAGCCTGTAAAGAACTTATTCTCCTTGACGTATGGCGCCGACCACCACCTCGCGTCCTTGTCATAGACATTCAGGTCGGAGCCCATGACGTTAAAGGGCACCACAGACATAAGTCCGTGAGGGCGTATGGCCCCTGGGTTGCATACGCTGAAGTTGGTGGTGCCTATAAAGGGATCTACGTAGTCTACCGGCTGTCTGTCAGCCCATACCGAGATGGCTGTTGCCGTCATCAGGGCCGCGGTAGCCCATATTCTTTTAAGATTCATAGCTATATAGTTTGCTACAAAGTTAGCATAAACAGAACGCAATACAAAGGAAACGGCAAAATATTTTACCATATACAATCAAGGTGCCTGCCATTTTATGAATAGGAGATACAGGGACGACCTTAGGGAATGGGGTAATAAGGAATATATAAAAAAGAATAGGAGAAGACATCTGTCAAAGATGTCAGTCTCCTATTCCTTGATTGTTATAGCGCAGGATGTGCTTTGGTCAGCACATCTGTAGCCGTATTGGTTATTTGAATGTGAACGTGGGGAAGTGGCTCTCGTCTGTTACGGACAGAGTTCCATTATCATAGCACATGCAGGCGAACTGCTTGCCTACGGTACGTGTACCCACGCCTACTTCCTGGACTTTAGTGCCATTATAGGTTACATTGTCACAGTTTATCTTTAAGCCGCTAAACTGCTTGGCAGTGTCAGGGGCTTTGGTGGTGGTACAGTCTTCAAAAAGGAAGAAACCAATATATTCCTTGTGACCAATGAAGCCATCGGGATAGTTATAGTTGCAATCCTTGACATTGATAGTAAACTGGTGAGAGTCCAGCTTGTTGCTGATGCGTACAGCTTCTGATTTGCCGCTCAGGACAAAATCGCAGTTTTCGATATTGATGACACCACCCTCAGGCATGCCGAAGATAGAGATGCTGTTATTTGTATTTCCCTTGCCAAACCTGCAGTTCTTAATGGTAACCTTGTCAGATACAGGACGGCTCTTGAGGTTTATCTCCAGGTCATTGTACCCCTTGGTGGCTTTGGTGAAGTCGACACCATCGACCACTACCTCTGCTGGGGTATTCAAAATGTATTAAAGTGTGCTGCAAATGTAGTTAAAAGCTATCAGGTTACCCCCCCCCTCCGAACGTTAAACAATCCTACTGACCGCAAAAAAGAGTCAGATAGGTGCTTTTCGACATCTTATTGATGTCAAAACGTGTTGACTTGTATGTAGGTGAAATAGCAGCCGCCTTTACGCCGAATACAGTGAAATTCATAGTTACTGTAGGGCAAGCCGATAGTGTGTGGGCCTCCATGAAGATGGTCATTATGGTACTTGGGGTGTGGTGTGGTGGAGTAGGCAGAATAATAGGAACGGTCGTTCTGCTTCCAGGAACCGTCATTGGCGTGCTGGGAACCGTCTTTAGAAAGCTAAAGATCGGTCTTTTCATCGCCCGCGATGGTCATAGGTCTTGCAAGGGCGACTCTCGGACTGCTCTTTTTACCCTTTTATCTTTTTGCCTTTTACTTTTCGCCCCTTAGGGCGGCCGCGGGAAGATTTAACACTTTTATTGCGGTAGTATAGGCAAAAAGTCGTAATTTTGTGGAGTGCGTGGCAGAACCAGCAATGACGGGAGCGGCGCGCGGAACTACTTATAGACCGATTATTAATAACTAAAACGCTATAGACAGATGTTTTCTACAACACAAAGACTATGTCTGGCGGCTCTGCTGATAGTCAGCATGATGCCCGCCAAGGCCCAGCGCAAGGTATCGTCGTTCAGCGAGATCAAGATAGTGCAGGGCGCTACAGCCACCATCGGTGGCAAGGAGTATACCGAGCCCGATATTATCTACACCGACAAGGGCGACGGAACCTATGAGGCTACGCGGCTCACGGTGAGCCCGGCCGGGGCCAGCACGGTGACGGCTCCCTATCTGCTCATCAACACCCCCACCTCTATTAATATATGCTGGAAGACCAGCACGGACGCTACGGGCTCCAGGGTGCGTATAGGTACGCGCCCCGATGCCCTGACACGTGTGCTGGACAACACGGCCACCAGTCTGGCAACCGACTACTACTGGAACGAGTGCCACGTGGACGGGCTCAAGGCGGCCACCACGTACTACTATCAGGTGGAGAGCTGCGGGGTGACGTCGCGCGTGTACCATTTCACCACTGCCCCGCAGCCCGGAGATAAGGGCAAGGTGAGACTGCTGCTCATAGGCGACCACCAACGCAACGACCATTCGGACTACGAGTGGATGCTCAAGGCTGCCAAAGCCACCGCCGACCGTAAGTGGGGCCAGGCCGATATGAATGAGCACTTCAGACTGCTGGTTAACGTGGGCGACCAGGTGGACCGTGGCGAGCTGAAGCAGTACGACCAGACCCACCTGTTTAAGTCGCGCTCGGTGATGAGTAGCCTGCCCATCCTCACCGCTGTGGGCAACCACGAGCTGAAGAGCGATGACAAACTGGTGCTCTACAACGGTCACTATCATCGCTATGGTGACATAGAGTATCAGGGCATCAAGAGCGGCACGGCCAATTACTATGCTTATCAGACGGGGTCGGTGCTCATCATGGTGCTAAATACCGACGGCACGGGGCCTACGCAGAAAGAGTGGGCGCGCCAGGTGGTTCAGGCGGCCGACAAGGATGCCTCGGTACAGTTTATCATGGCCGTAAACCACCGGCCGCTCTATGCCGAGCAGTACTGCAATGACTACTCTTCGTGGATGTTGCTCCAGCTGATGCCTATCCTGCAGCGTTCGCCTAAGTTTGTACTCGACTACGCCGGCCATCACCACCTCTACGCCCGTGGCCAGATGACCAATGCGCCTGTGTACCACATTATCGGTGGCGGCGGCGTAGGTACGTCGGCCAAAGGCTATGAACAGCTCTGGGGCACTACCCCCGACAACCTGAATAGGCAGGAAGTACAGAAGACGCTGGACCAGTGGACGTACCAGATAGTAGAGTTTGACCCCGGGAGCAAGACCATGGATGTGGAGTGCTACTCGGTGGGCAACAGCCGACTGGCCTTGGACAACGAGCTGGTAGACCACTTTTCGCGTAAGATAGGTGACATCGCCAGCCCCGTTACTCCCGCCATCGACCAGGCCATCAATGGCACTGTGTTCCCCATCGCCATCCGTCAGGCTGCGGCTGCCCAGGGTCTGCACTCGGCTCAGTATCAGGTGGCCCGCGACGCTGACTTTACCGATGTGGTGCTGAGCAGGGTGGTGACCTTCGAGGATATGTACGGGGCCAATGACGACTATACCCCCAAGAACCTCAACCCCTCGGGCGAGGTTACCACGCTGTCTATCAGCGACGGCGAGGTGGAGCCTGGTACCTACTATGTACGCTGCCGTAACCGCAACATGAACCTTGACTGGTCCGACTATTCAGAGGGACAGGAGTTTGTGGTTACGGCCAAGAGCGCCCTGCCCATGGTGAAGACCGATAAGCGCATCTATGCCCCCGGCGAAGACATCGTCATCACATTCGACAATGCCAGCACGGCCTCGGGCTGGCTGGGCATCTACAAGCGCGACAAGAACCCGGGCAAGGGCAGCCCGTCGGTCAAGTGGGCCAACACCAAGACGGCCAGCGGCTCGGTAACGTTTCAGATTAAGGATGCCTATGAGTACTATGTGGTGCTCTTTCAGGACGGGGGCTACACCACCATCACCGACAGGGTGCCCTTTATCGTGACCGCCAATACCAATGACAGCGACCAGGCTTTCGAGATGAGCCTCGACAAGACGGTGTACGACGAGGGCGAGCCCATAGTGGTGTCGTTCGCCCACGCCCCAGCTCTCTCTAAGGACTGGGTGGGCGTGTACGACACGGGACAGGCTGGCCCCGGCGACCCCATCGTCAGCGGCGTGTACAGTTACCTGTGGGCCAATGTCACGAAGCCCGCAGGTAGCGTGACGCTCAATGTGGCGGGCACCATCAATACCGTTCCGCCGACGGGCTATTACTTCGTGGAGTACTTCTTTATGAACAACTATACCTCTTTCTTTCCCCGCCAGTACTTTGTAGTGGGTCGCCCGGCCGTGGTCGAGGGCGACAAGGCGGCCTACGGAAGCAATGAGACCTGTACATTCTACTGCTACAATCTTCCCACTTGGGATACGCCTTGCCTGGTGTTCGTTGGCAAGGACGGAAAGACTAAGAAGACATTCGTCCAGGAGGGTGAGACAGCTACCATGGCGGCCCGCACCCTTGCAGAGCTCTCTGGGGCGGGCACCTACACGGCCTATATAGCCCTGGGAGACGAACGGATATCAGCGCCCATACACTTTACCGTAGGCGAGGACACGGCCATAGATGCCGTGGCGGCCTCTCCTTATGAGGTGAAGTTGCAGGGCGGCCATGTCACGGTGTCGGGCAAGGCCGTTCAGGCTATACGTGTCTGTACCGTCGACGGTAAGATCATAGCAAACTGGAAAGGCAAGGCACTGAGCCATGTGAGCCTCCCCGTGCAGGCTCGGGGCATGGTGCTGGTACAGGTCAATGCACAGCCGGTGGTTAAGGTAGCGGCCCAGTGAGCGGCCCGGCTCGCTGGTATTGCGCGCATAAAGGCGGAGTCCTGTCAGGGGTTCCGCCTTTATATATAATAAGGTATAGGGATGGTTTCCTGCCAGGCCAGGGCAGCCCCCTTGTCCCCCGTAGCTACTTCTTGATGTGGCGGTGAGGGATGTCCCACTTCTGGCACTGTTCGCACCAGGCGCGCTCGGTGCTGCCGGTATAGTTGGGATCGTCTACGCGTACGTCCATCTTCTTGTTGGCCGGCCGGCGGGTGCCGCTCTGGCTGCGCTGGCTGCTGCCCGAAGGACTGTTGCTACGCATCTCCTGCGCGCGACGGTTGTTGTACTCGGCTTCCTGTCGCTGGTAGTTCTTGTCGTGTTCGAACAGACCGTGCTGAGCGTTGTACCGGTTTACGTTGGCCTCGTGCTGGCGGTAAACAGCCTCGGCTATGGGACGGTCGTACACACTCTGTCTGCCCTGGAGGTCTATATAGATAATGTGGCTCCAGTCTTTGGCTATCTTGATGGTAGGGGCATCGATATAGGTGCCTTGGGTGTAGTTGAGGAAGCCCGGCTGGAAGAAGCGGCCGCCCACGACAATGTAGTCGGCCTCGTACTTGACGTTGTCGGGGCCGAAATTGTGAGCATAGATGCCAATGTTGTATGCTCGGAGCTGTATCCAGCAGCCGCCATTGGAGTGGCCGGTGATGTTGAGGCTCACCTCGCCTGCCTTGCCACCCGTCTTACCGTAGAAGTAGGTACTGTTAGTCGAGGGCAGGGTGCCGTAGGCAGGGCGGGGGATATTAGCTGAAGCCTGCGAGGTGCTGCGCCGAGTCGGGGTCTGTGTGGCAGAGCGGCGGGAGGTCTGTGTGGAAGTAGAGCGACTGTTGGCCCGAGCCTGCGCCTGCTGACGCTGACGGGCGGTAGCCTCCTTGCGCTGCTGCTGTGCCAGCAGTCGGTCTTTCTGAGCCTGGTCGGCCCGGGCCATCGCTAACAGATTCTGGGTCTTGGCCGTCTTGGGCACCTCGGTGATAAGACACTTGTCTACGCGGGCAATAAACTCATAGTAAGGAGCCGTTATCCGAGATTGCCACAGCTTGTCGTTGTCGTTGGCACGTGCCAGATAAGGTCCCAAGTACTTCGCCATGTTTTTATCCATGTGTTTGACCATGTACTTGGGTCTCTTCTGCTCTGGGATGACCGTCTGCCCCATGGCATCGCATACCACGATGGTACCCCGGTCGGTCTGGCAGGTGAAGAGGGCCGTCCGCTCGAGCTGTTCGGGCGTACACCGAGTGGCCTTGTACTTGGTTCGGGTGTAGATGTCTTCATCCAGCGCCAGGTTGTCTATGTTGGCATATATAGGCGGTACTACTATCTCGCCGGCCAGGTTCATCAGGCCATAGTGGCGGTCCTTTACAAAGCGTATCAGTCCCAATATGTGTTCGTTGTGCCCGTCAGCGTTGTTGCGCAGAGAGTATGCCCATACGTCGTGCATACGGTCGCCATACTGTGGGTCGCCGTCTACGGGGCCATTGCCTATGCGCTGCATGTCGGCACCCAGTATGTCCCACTTGCCATTGTCCTTGCGTCGGCAGAAGAGCAACTCGCCTTTCCAGTCGAGGCCATAGTCCCATATCTCTATCTCACTATAAATGTCGCTGATGCGTTGGCCTCGGGCGTTGATAACATAGCAGTTGGGGTGGTCATTGACGATAACGTAGTAGGGTGTGATATTGGTAAAGGGATAAGTCCCGTCGCCCACAATGTTAAAGTTGCTGTCTATAACATAGTACTTATCGCTCCCTTTGTATCGTGCTTCGCCTAAATAGCAGTGATAGGGGAAGAGAATGTGGTCGAAGTAAGGTGGGGCGACCCATTGGCCAGAAGCATCGACTATCCCTTCCAGCCCATTGGCCCCTTTCTTAGTGGTGCGGGTGGGAAACTTCCATTTGTCGAACCGTGACTGTGCGTTAGTGGGTACTGCCGACAGGTACAGGAGGGCGATGAGCAGGCAGAGGTTGTTCCTGAGAGAGGTAGATGTCATAAGAGGTTATGTATTGAGGGTTATATATACTGCATGAGGATGTCCCACACGCAGATGATGTGACAGATAGAACCGAGAAGCACGAAGAAGTGGAATACCGTGTGCATGTACCGGCGGCGGTGCAGGGTGTAGAAGACAGCACCGGTGATATAGGCCACGCCCTCGGCCACCAGCCACACCACGGCCGACGTGCTCACGGCGTGCATCAGTGGCCCGAAGGCCACCAGAACCGACAGGCCCATGAGCACGAAGCACAGCGTCTCCAGGTTACTATGGTCGCGCAGATGGCGGAAGGACATGATGGTGCCCGAGATGGCGCAGAGCCACACAAAGCAGAACAGGCCCCAGCCCCACAGGCCGTCGCCACGCAGCGCCACCAGTGTGATGGGCGAGTAGGAGCCCGCTATGTGCCAGTAGATGGCCGCGTGGTCCCAGCGGCGCAGGCGCTCCTTCCACACCGAGCGCGCGCTGAGCGCATGGTAGATGGTCGAGGCCGCATACGAGCAGAGCATGCCGAAGAGATAGAGTATCACCCCAGCCGTGGCCCAGCCATTGTGGCTCTCGAAGCACCACACCAGGAACACGATGCCAAAGGCCACGCCTAAGGCGATGCCCCCAGCGTGGCTCCACGAGTTCCATAGCTCCTCGCGGTGGCTAAAGTGTATCTTCATTGCTTCTTGAGGCTGCGGTTACGGTCGTCATGTGCGGTGGGGTGCTGCCCCTTGGCCCTCTGCTGGGTAGCACGCGCCTTGTCAGGCTTGTCCTCGCTCTCCACGAGGGTAAAGTCAAGCTGCTTCTTGTCCAGGTTGGCGCGCGCCACCTGGATGCGGACAGCGTCGCCGAGCTGATAGCGGTGATGGCGACGGCGGCCCACCAGACAGAAGTTGCGCTCGTCGAACTCGTAGTAGTCGTCGTCCAGGTCGCGCATAGGAACCATGCCCTCGCAGTGGTTCTCGTCTATCTCGGCATAGATGCCATAAGCCGTGATGCCACTGATGTGAGCGTCGAACTGCTCGCCAATCTTGTCGCCCATAAATTCGACCATCTTGTACTTAACAGAGTCGCGCTCGGCGTTCTGGGCTACCTGCTCCATGTCAGAGCAGTGCTTGCAGAGGTCCTCGCAGTGCTTCTCGTTGGCCGACCGGCCACCCTCCTGATAACGGGTAAGCAAACGGTGAACCATGGTGTCGGGGTAGCGGCGGATGGGGCTGGTGAAATGGGTGTAGTAGTCGAACGCCAGACCGAAGTGCCCTATGTTGTGCGTGGTGTACTTGGCCTTCATCATGGCCCTGAGCGCCACCTTCTGTATCAGTGCCTGCTCCGGGCGGCCCGTGCAGTCGTCCATGAGCTTGTTGAGGCTGCGCGCCATGGCTCCCTTGGTGCCATCGGTCTTCACCTTGTAGCCAAACTTGACGATAAACTCGCGCAGGGTCTCCATCTTCTGCGGGTCAGGGTTGTCGTGAACGCGGTAGGGGAACGTCTTGGCTTTCTTGCCCTTGGGCACGCGTCCCACGCTTTCGGCCACGGTACGGTTGGCCAGCAGCATAAACTCCTCGATGAGCTTGTTGGCATCCTTGGACCTCTTGAAGAAGCAGCGGATGGGCTTGCCCTTCTCATCGACCTCGAAGTGCAGCTCCTCGGAGTCAAACTTGACCGCCCCGTTCTTGAACCGAGCCGCGCGGAGCTTCTTGGCCAGCCGGTCCAGGGTCACTATCTCCTCGGCGAACTCTCCCTTGTAATGGCCGTCCGTGGGCAGCGGCGCCGGAGTACCCGTGCCGTCTACCACACCGTTGTCCTCGAGCAGCTGCTGGGCTTCCTCGTACGCATAGCGGCGGTCTGAGCGTATAATGGTATGCCTGATGCGGTAGGAGCGTACCTGCGCGTCGTCATCCAGGTCGAATATCACGCTATAGCATAGCTTCTCCTCGTTGGGGCGCAGCGAGCAGACGTAGTTGCACAGCCGCTCGGGCAGCATGGGTATCGTGCGGTCCACCAGGTAAATCGATGTGGCCCTGCGCTGGGCCTCGCGGTCTATGATGTCGCCCTCCTTGACGTAGTGAGATACATCGGCGATGTGTACGCCCACCTCCCACAGCCCACCAGGCAGCTTCTTGATAGACAGGGCATCGTCGAAGTCCTTGGCGTCCTTGGGGTCGATGGTACAGGTAAACGTGGGGCGGAAATCTTCGCGCTCGGCCACGTCCTGAGCCGTTATCTCACCGCTAATCTTGTCTGCGGCATCCTCCACGGCCTTGGGGTAGCGGTAGGGAAGCCCATACTGAGCCAGGATAGTGTTCATCTCGACATCATTGTCGCCACTCTTGCCCAGCACGTCTATCACCTCGCCTATCATGTTGGTGTGCTCCTCATCGGGCCAGCTCACTATCTTTACCAGAGCCTTGTCGTCGTTGGTGCCTTTCTTCAGCCGGTTCTTGGGGATGAGTATGTCGTGTGCCAAGTTATCGTTGGTAATCAGGAAGGCTATGTCCTTGCCTATGCGGAGCTTGCCCACGAAGGTGTCTTTCTTTCGCTGTAGTATCTCGATGACCTTGGCCTCCTTGATGTGGTTTCGGCGGCGCGCCATGAAGGCCACGCGCACCCTGTCGCCGTCCAGGGCCGACAGCGAGTTGCGCTCGGAGACGAAGATGGGCTGCTCGTCGCCATCGGGGACAAATGAGTTCTTGCCATTGGACTTCCGGCGGAACGTGCCCTCCTGCACCTGTCCCTCCGTGTTAAGCTGGTACGAGTTAATGGATACCCGCTTGAGGAAGTCGTCCCACGCCATCTCCTCCATGGTGTCTACGGCCAGCATCTTAGCCGGGTGTGTGTCTAAGTGGAGGGCTCGGAATATCTCTTTGAAGGTAAATACTTTTCCCGGATTGTCAGAGAAAAGCGCCACAAGCATCTCGGCGAGCTGCCGCTTGGTGATGCGCTTTCCTCCCTTTTTAGCTTTTCCCATAGTGGTATCGTTTAGAATTATATCTGCAAATTAAGGGAAAAAAAACGACATGGAGAAAAGATTTGCCGATAATTTTCAGAATTGTAATGACCTTTTCTTCTGCCGGGTTCGCCAATGAACTTGCGGCGCAGCCAGGCCCGCACGGGCAGGGTGTAGCCCCTGAGGGCGGCATAGGCCGTCTCTGCTTACATAAGTGGGCGCACTATGTTTACCCTTAGCCCCAATGCCTCGACAATGCGGAAGAACATGCCCACGCCAGGCTCTATTACGCCTTTCTCTATACGCGATATATACGTCTTGTCGGTTCCTACTTTCCTGGCAAGGTCCGACTGGGTCATGTGTTCCTGCTTCCGGGCATCAAGGATTATCTGCCCAATGCAGTAGTTGGTCGCCTCCTTTCTGAACGCCTCTCGCTCCGCAGTGCCCACCGCTCCGTACTTAGCATCAAGAATGGCATCGAAGCTGCTAATGTCATTTCTTGGTTGCATAATATCCTTTTTAAGTTCAAGTGCTTTCTCTATCTCCTTAGAGGTGTCTTTTGGGCTTCCTTTTGTAGCAAAGGTAATATGTAAAGTTGATATATCCTACAACTTCTTTGATTATTTTGCATCTTTGCAAGAACGAGGGAGACGGTTCTGGACATCATGTAGGCTCCAAAAAGTCCTATGGAAAGTGGAGCCGCAACTGATGGCACTGCCCATGCCGCTGAGGGGGAGACCATGGGCGAAAAGCGTGGGGAGGAGGAGCTACTCCGTAACAACGGGAAATATTGCTGTTTTCGTGGAGACCGACCGTTACGTTTCCCGGGGTCGTCTTTAGTGAGCTGGGAGCCGTCATTAGAAGTCTAAAGGTCAGTCTTTTCATTTTTCGCGATGGCGTTTGGGGGGAACACAGATACTTCGGACGTGGTGGAAGCGTCTCCGCACGCAGCACGCGCTGAACGCACTGAAGTTTAGAGCCTGGGGCAACGCCCCAGGTATAACCCCTACGCGGACAAAGCGCGCTGTAGGCGCAAAAGTAGCGAAGCGTCAAAACCGCAGGGATAGCCACCATATCTGATGTGATGCTCACATGTATAATAGGGGTATTGGCGTTGTTCCCTAATGTAACGCCTATGGCTACTTTAGCATAAAGCAGGCTGCGTCTTGGCCATCTGAGCAAGTTCATGACGCTCGGCTTGCACTTCTTTTATAGAAAGCAGGCTGCGCCTCGGCCATCCGAGCAAGCTCATGGCGCTCGGCTTGCACTTCTTTTGCGCCTACAGCGCGACGACAGACTGATGGCTATGTACCAGGGGCGTTGCTCCAGGCTATAAATTTTTGCGTTTACAGCGCGCGTTGCTCACATGGGACTGCCAACGGCATCGTGCCCATCGTCCTTTGCCTGTTTCTTTGTTTTTGGGATTTATTCTGTATTTCTCTCGGCTTGCGCCTTTACGGCCGCAGCCGTCAAGGCAGGCGGCGCCTCGGAGATAAAAATAAACGGGATTTATTTTGTATTTCTCTCGGCTTGCACTACCTTTCAATAAGGTAGGCGGCGCCTCAACAATGCAAATCGGAAAAAACTTCGGCTTTTCCTTTGCATTGTCTTCGGCTTGCACTACCTTTGTACTCAAAACTATAAATATGTCAGACGACTTCGATATAAGAGAGGAAACCATCTCGTCGGCCGAAAAGGAATTTGAGAACGCGCTGCGGCCCCTCAAGTTCAGCGACTTTGCCGGCCAGAAAAAGGTGGTGGAAAACCTGGAGGTGTTCGTAGAGGCGGCCAAGTACCGCGGAGAGCCTCTGGACCACACCCTGCTGCACGGCCCGCCCGGACTGGGTAAGACTACGCTGAGCAACATCATCGCCAACGAGCTGGGGGTGGGCTTCAAGATTACCAGTGGGCCTGTGCTGGATAAGCCGGGCGACCTGGCGGGCATACTCACCTCTCTGGAACCCAACGATGTACTCTTTATAGACGAGATACACCGCTTGTCGCCCGTAGTGGAGGAGTATCTGTACTCTGCGATGGAAGACTACCGCATAGACATTATGATAGACAAGGGGCCGTCGGCTCGCTCCATCCAGATAGACCTCAACCCGTTTACCCTGGTGGGCGCCACCACCCGCAGCGGCCTGCTCACGGCGCCCCTGAGGGCTCGCTTCGGCATCAACCTGCACCTGGAGTACTACGGCCCTGACACCCTGCAGCGCATCATCAAGCGCTCGGCCAGCATACTGCGTGTGCCCATAGACGACGACGCTGCCGTAGAGATTAGCCGGCGGTCGCGGGGAACGCCCCGTATAGCCAACGCGCTGCTGCGAAGGGTGCGCGACTTTGCCCAGGTCAAGGGCAACGGGCGCATCACCCACGACATAGCCCAGTTTGCCCTGCGGGCACTCAACATAGACCGCTACGGACTGGACGAGATAGACAACAAGATACTACTCACCATCATCGACAAGTTTCACGGCGGCCCCGTGGGACTCTCTACCATAGCCACCGCCATAGGCGAGGACACGGGTACGGTAGAGGAGGTGTACGAGCCGTTCCTCATCATGGAGGGATTTGTCAAACGCACCCCGCGCGGACGTGTGGCCACCCCGCTGGCCTACGAGCACCTGGGGCGGCACCAGGGGAGCGACGGGGCGATGATGCAAGACCTGTTCGGATTATGAAGAAAGCTCTCTTTGCGGGGTCATTCGACCCCTTTACCACCGGCCACGACTCTATCGTGAGGCGGGCGCTTACCATCTTTGACGGGGTGGTCATAGGCGTGGCTGTCAACGGTGCCAAGCACAGCATGTACACGGTCGAGGAGCGGGTAGAGGCCATACGCCGACTGTACGCAGACGATGACCGGATAGAGGTGGTTACCTGCAGCGGACTCACGGTCGAGGCGGCACGCCAGGCGGGGGCCTCGTGTCTCATCAGGGGCGTGCGCACGATGGCCGACTACGAGGCCGAGCGCGTCATGGCACACTATAACCGCCGCATAGGCCACATGGAGACGCTGCTGCTGTTCACCCTGCCCGAGCTGGAGGACGTGTCGTCGACAGCGGTCAAGGAACTGATGCGGCTGGGCTATCCCACAGACGAATTTATACCTCATAAAGATGATAACATATAACGTAGATGGCGTAAGGATGCCGGCCATCAAGAAACGGGCCACCAACGCATGGATAAAGGCTGTGGCGGCCACCTACAAACGTAAGGTGGGCGAGATAGGCTACATGTTTGTTAACGACGAGAAGATACTCGAGGTAAACAATGAGTATCTGGGACACAACTATTATACCGATGTCATCACCTTCGACTACGACGAGGGCGACATCATCAGCGGCGACATCGTGATAAGCCTCGACACGGTGCGCAGCAACGCCGAGCTCTTCGGCAAGTCGTACGACGACGAGCTCCACCGCGTCATCATCCACGGCATACTGCACCTTTGCGGTATCAACGACAAGGGCCCTGGCGAGCGCGAGCTGATGGAGGCTGCCGAGAACCGGGCGCTGGCGCTCCGGGAGCAGTACGGGGCATAGGGGCGGGCACTGCCCTACCCTGCCCGACCTATCTAAGACATCACCTAAAAACTTGTATAATGATGAAAAGACTTATTGCAACGGCTATGGCCATGCTGGCCATGGCCGCACAGGCCCCGGCGCAGACCGCAGCCAAGGGGCCACAGTGGCTGGACAAGGCCGTATTCTACCAGATTTACCCTTCTTCGTTCAAGGACAGCGATGGCAACGGCATCGGTGACCTGCAGGGCATTATCTCTAAGCTGGACTACATCCAGTCGTTAGGGGTAAACGCGCTGTGGCTTAACCCAGTGTTCGAGTCGGGATGGATAGACGGTGGGTACGACGTGATAGACTTCTACAAGATAGACCCGCGCTTCGGTACCAATACCGATATGGTACGGCTCACCACCGAGGCGCACAAGCGGGGCATCAAGGTGTGTCTGGACCTCGTGGCCGGACACACGTCGGACCGCTGCGAGTGGTTCCGCCAGTCGGGCACGGCCGACCGCAACAGCCGCTACAGCGACTACTACATCTGGCTGGACAGCATCTCGCCTCGCGAGCAGGAGTTGATACGCCAGCGCCACGCCTCGGCACACCCCAGCTCTGACGGCCGTGGCTTGTACGTGGAGAGCCCTTATCCGCGGGCACGCTACTACATGAAGAACTACTACGAAAGCCAGCCTGCGCTCAACTACGGATATGCGCACCCAGACCCGCGGCATCCCTGGGAACAGGCGGTGACGGCTCCGGGGCCACAGGCGGTACGCCGCGAGATGCGCAACGTGATGGCCTTCTGGTTCGACAAGGGCATTGACGGCTTCAGGGTCGACATGGCGTCGTCGCTGGTCAAGAACGACAACGACCGCAGCGCCATCCTGGCGCTCTGGCAAGAGATGCGGCGGTGGAAAGACCAGCACTATCCCGAGTGTGTACTCATCTCTGAGTGGGGCAACCCCATGCTCTCTATCCCTGCTGGCTTCAACATCGACTTCTTGCTCCATTTCAACCGCCCGGGCTATCCCTCGCTCTTCTTTGACAAGGGCACGCCTTACGGAGAGCGCTCTAAGTTTGAGTACAGCTACTTCAACCGCACGGGAAAGGGCCAGATAGCCGAGTTTATCGACAACTTTACGCCCTGTTACAACCGCGCGCGGTCGGCTAACGCCTTTATAGCCATCCCAACGGCCAACCACGACTTCCAGCGGCCCAACGTGGGCACGCGCAACACGGTAGACCAGCTCAAGGTGGCCATGACTTTCTTCCTCACCATGCCCACCATACCTTTTATATATTACGGTGACGAGATAGGGATGAAGTTTATACCCGACGCGCCCAACGTGGAGGGGGCCAACGAGCGCGCGGGAACGCGCACGCCCATGCAGTGGGAGGCCGGAGCCACGGCGGGCTTCTCCACGTGTACGCCCGACAAGCTGTATCTGCCCGTGAGCACCGACGGGGGCCGCATCACGGTGGCCGCCGAGGAAAAGGACCGCGCATCGATGCTCAACTTCGTGCGCGCGCTCATCAGCCTGCGTCAGCAGACGCCTGCCTTAGGCAACACAGCAGCCTGGGCGCTGCTGAGCGGCAAGGACAAACCTTACCCCATGGTCTACCAGCGCAGCCTGGACGGCCAGGTGTACGTGGTGGCCCTCAACCCGTCGGAGAAAGCCGTTAAGGCCACCATACCCACACAGGGTGGCAGGGCCAAGGCCGTCATGGTGAGTGGCAAGGCTCGATATAACTGCAAGGCAGCAATAGATGTACTAACCTTGAGTCCTTTCTCCGCTGCTGTATTCTATATTAAACGGTAAATTCAAATCACCAGGGAGTAATATCACAATATTTTCATTCAATTATAATTACTAATAGGAAACTTTTTTTATTCTCTTTACATTTAGCTACTTCATATATACCAACAACCGATTAATCGTGTATATAAGAAGTAGCTATTTAACTAACATATTTCACCACTATTCGTATTCTTATCATTTATTAACAATAAAAAATGAGGAGTTGCCAATTTTATCGTTATTTTTGTAAAAATTATCATCATCATTTTAACCATGCTAAAAAAATTAAAGCCCTTTTTTATACTATTTATTTGCTGTGCAATATCCGTTAGCTGTTCTAAATCGGCGACATCCCCTAAAGCACATCTCAGAAAGAATAATTTAGTATCTTATTTATCGGTTCAAGATTCTATTATTTCTTTTGGGAAAGTACATCAAGCAAAAAAACATATAAAATGTACGTTCAAACTAAGAAATGATGGAAATAATAATATTAGTATAAATAAAATTGACGTATCTTGTGGATGCCTAAAACCATCACTTTCTTCAATAGTCATAAGACCTCAAAAAGAAGAAATCTTAACCATAGATGTAGATCTCACGAAGCAATATGGAAATATCAACAAGTCCATTATTATATTATCTTCTGCAGAAAATGCTTATAAAATACTCAGAGTAAAAGGAACCATTTTTAACTAAAAACTTTATCATTATGAAAAAATTGATTTATTTTTTTCTGCTACTTTTAGCAGTATCATGCTCACAAGATGCCGACCATGTTTATAGCTGCAATCCGCAAATTAATAAAAGTGTCGCTGAAAATCTTTTAGAAATAAGGAAAATATCCCGAAAAGATTGGAGTGCCTTAAATGAAATCTACAAAAAAGCAGTATTCAGAGCAATGACCACTAAACAAAAAGTCCAACTATGGAAAGATAAGTTTGAAGAATTGAAAAAACTTAAATGGAATAAACAGGAATGGCAACATATACAAAAAGCACTGTTATTTTTAAATCAACATTCAGATTGGTATTCTCAGGAATTGTCAGATAGCCAATTAGATGAACTTGACATATTTGCCTATAAATGGTGTCAATATGGTACCGAAGAATTAGGGTGGACTGATAATTTGTGTAAAGCAATTCTTTGTTCACCAAATAGAGTGCTAAATAAAAAAGGGGATTTAGCAATGGTACATACTTTTAAAAAAGCTAATACCCTCAATGGAAAATTCAGAATTGTTTACTACAATGACATAGATACTATCGATGGGGGAATAGACCCTGGAGAAGGTGGAAATGCAGATATAGATACAATGGAAATCAACAAAATACCAGAGTGTGAATGTTCTGTTAACAATTGGAATTTATGCGGCCTTACAGGCCAAGCCTGTGAGTATAGGAAATGTAGTGCGACAACAATAGGATGTGGCCCTTTCGGCCTCAGCACATGCTCTGGAATGTGTGTATAAATTAATATGAACTATGAAATATATAACTAAGTTTTTGTCACTTGCTGCGATATTGATTATATCTGCTTGCCATTCTTCACAACAGATTTCCAACCAGCCACGTGACAAGCAGCAGTGGCTTATTGAAAACGGCAAAAAAATACAGCGGATGTCTCGACAAGACTATTGTAAGCTGGATCGTCAACATCAACTATGGGCATGGCCCGTACTTAGCCCAAAACAACGACGGCAATTCTGGCTGGAAAAGATAGACGAAGTCCAAAAATCGTTCACGTGGACAAATGAAGAGGCCGCACATATCCGCTCTCTCAGCGAATTTATTAATACACACAAGGCTCTTTTTGATTTTAACGCTAAGGGATATGAAAAGACACACAAAGAGTATTCCGAGTTCTTTACATGGTGGTACCAGAAGGGTGAAGAACTGGGATGGAGTAAAAGACTCATGCAAGGCATTGCCGAAAGCCTTAATCGGCTGGTTAATAAAGATGGCCTACGCGATGGTGGTTATTGTACTAAAGAATAATTGCAAAACATCGCTGTTCAACAAGTAGTGTGTACCTCGGTGGTGTACCGCATAGGATAATAAATAAGGATGGCTATATATGGGGAGCCTGGCGCGTCAGTCGCCAGGCTCCTCTTTTTCGTCCTCGTCGCACCTGCGCTGCAGGTGGGCACGGTATTCGGCCGGCGACATGCCCAGAGTGTCACTGAAAACACGGTAGAAGGTCTGTGCCGAGGCCATGCCACACTCGCGGGCGATAGCTTCGACGGTATATTCAGGGTGTGTCTTGAAGAGGCTGACGGCCTCGTCTATGCGGAGGTTGTTGATATAAGTCCTGAACGAGGTGCCCACGTAGGTCTTGAACAACTGGGCAAACTTATTCTTGGGCACGTAGACCTCGCTGATAACATCGGCGCGCGTAAGGTTGGGGTTGAGGTACATCTTCTTCTCCACGATGGTCTGCATGATGGTGGCCAGCAGCCGCTCGTCGGCCGATATGCCCGGGCGGCTGGCCCAGGTCCTGATGCTGGACGCATCGGCGGGCAGGCGGATATCGGCCCCTTCGGTAGAGCCATACACTATGTGGCGTATGCGGTTAAGCCTGTTCATGACGGCCACCTGGGAGCGGTAGGCGCGACGCACCTTGAGCACATAGTAGCCCGCCAGATAGGCCAGGATCAGGGCCACCAGCAGTGCTGTAGACAGAATGGTAATAAAACTGGCTGGCGAGAGGCTGACCGAGTACCAGGGGGTGGCCAGGGTTACGCCAGACAAGGTGTCGGTGGCCTCAGCGTGGTTAATGGCAGACTGGTGCCTACGGCTGGAACGGCTGGACAGGCTGTCGCGTATCAGCATGATGCGGGAGGCCACACCCGTGGCCTCCTCATAGCGCCGTAGCTGGCGCAGGCACTCAAACTGTGGGTGCAGGAAATGGCTCACAAAGAGCGCGTGTATGGTGTCGTGGGTACACTTGTACACTTTCTCGCCATCGCGGAAACTATTCAGCGCGTCGGCATACCGACCCCGTTTCATATAGCGGTAACCCTGGGTACAGTCTATACAGCACGACTCGTCCTCACTGACAGCCGCCGGTGCGATGCCATACGAGGCACTGGCCGACGCGGCTCCTACCACTGCGGGGCAGGAAGCCACAAGCAGGGTGGCCGCCACCACGAGGGCACGGGTTGCACGCCGTAACAGGCCGACCATCAAGGGTATTCGCATCAGGGTCACTTTCATTCTACTGCAAAAGTACGCAAAAAAAATCGCTCTCACGGCTTAATTCGCGTTTTTCTTCAGCCACACCGCCATTATCGCGCCGCGCGTAGGGACAAAAAAAAGGTAACCACATATCACATGCAGCTACCATAATACCCTTATATCGAATTTTATGAAGTGAAACTATTAAAGATGTTATAACTCCTAAGTCAGACCACTGTCCGCTCTGTTATTTTAATTACTGCAAATTTACAACTCCTGACAAGAAAAACAAACACGAAAAAGGCACTTGACTTATCAGATATTCATCTCAGCGCAATTTTTAGGTGCCGATAGGACTAAAATAACAGTAAATGTCACTTTTATCATATCCAAAATGAATTTTGAGCTATTTTTTAGCATACTAAAAACCGACCTTCCCCCCCCCTCAGAACTCCCATTTTTTCGCGGGAGAGGGCCATAGAACCACGGAAAACAGCCTCCCAAGGAGAAGGAGTAAGGAGGGAAAAGGTAAGAAGCGCTCGGAAAGGTAGAAAAGTAGGCCTCGTACAAACGAGAAGACCGTTTGCACGTTTTCAATAATCCCTATAGGAACTTCCACGTGAGTAGCGCGCTTTTTGCGAGGGCGTTCCTGCACACCTAAAATAGCTGTGATTTTTCCTCGTTGCAACCGCGGGAAATGAAAAGACCGACCTTTACGTTTCTAATGACGGCTCCGAGCTCGCTAAAGAGGGCTCCGAGAAACGTAAAGGTCGGTTTCCACAATTTCTGAGGTTGAAATCCCCCCCTCCGGGGTGCCTTACTTAATCAGCGTAAGGGCCCGTTGCACCACGGGACTGTCCTCGTTGATGACATGGAAGTAGTCGCTCATCTCCCACAGGTCGCGGGCCACGAGCGCCTTCATCTGCAGACGGAGCGTGGGGAGCGAGATACGAAGCTCATCGTCGTCGCGGGGCTTGATATTCTGCTTGGCAGCATCGGCCAGCACCTTGTCGGTAAGCGACTGAGGAACGGTAAAACGGGCGTTGAAATCGGAAAAATCGGCATAACGGCTCCGCAACTCCTTGCGATGCTGGTCTATGTACTGAACCATATTGCTAACTATCACACCGCTGGCCCAGAGCTTGCGGTGGAGTGAAGTGTAACGCGTGGTGTCAAGGGGAACAAAGTAGTCGGGCATGATGCCACCGCCGCCGTAGACAGTACGGTGGCGCCGAAGGGTATAGTACTTGAGCGAGTCAGCGAAGTGTATGCTGTCAGCACTGTAAAACTCGCCGTGCTTGTAGCGCTTGTCTATATCCATGGCGTAGTCCATAGCGTTGCCCTTGGTGTAGGGCTTCTGGATACAACGGCCCGACGGGGTGTAGTAATGGGCCACGGTGATACGCATCATGGAACCGTCGCCGAAGTCGATAGGACGCTGTACCAGTCCCTTGCCAAAGGTGCGACGGCCCACCACGATGGCACGGTCCTGATCCTGGAGCGCCCCGGTGACTATCTCTGACGACGAAGCCGAGAACTCGTTGACCAGCACCACCAAGCGCACATCGCGCAGGGTGCCGTTGCCATTGGTACGGAAATCGCGGCGCCCCTCGCTACGGCCCTGGGTGTACACGATGAGGTCGCCCTTGGCGAGAAACTCGTTGGCTATCTGGATGGCAGGCTGCATATAGCCGCCCCCGTTCTCCTGCAGGTCCAGCACCAGGCTCTTCATGCCCTGCTTGCGCAGTGCGGTGACGGCCTTCATAAACTCGTCGTAGGTAGTGAGCCCAAAGCTGCCTATGCGGATGTAGCCCACCGTGGGGCGTATCATGTAGGCGGCGTCGAGGGTGGTTACGGGTATCTTGTCGCGGGTCACCACAAAGTGGAGCACCCCGGCTATGCCGCGCCTCACCACGTCTACACGTACCTTGGTACCCTTGGGGCCGCGCAGACGGTGCATTATCTCCTGCTGGGTCATTTTGACACCGGCTATGGCGGTGTCGTTGACCGCTATGATACGGTCGCCGGCCATGATGCCCACCCGCTCAGACGGGCCCTTGACCACAGGCTTGATAACGATAAGCGTGTCGGCCGAGATGTTGAACTGTATGCCTATGCCGTCGAACGATCCGTTCAGGGGCTCGTTCAGGGCGCTCGTCTCCTTGGCCGTAGAGTAACTCGAGTGGGGATCCAGCTTCTCTAACATGCCCCGGATGGCATCCTCGACCAACTTGTCGTCCGACACGGAGTCTACGTACAGGTTGGCGATGGCCAGCTCGGCCATGCGCAGCTTGTTGAGCGGGTTGGCACCGCCCATATTGAACCGTATCTGGGCCACCATACTACAGCCCACCATGAGGGCTACGGCCACTGACATGAGTCTTTTCATCTTAGTTATGTTGCAAAGGGTTAAAGAGGGCTCAGTCCAGCGGGGCCGAGTCTTCCTCGGGCAAGTCTTCCTCGACCACCAGGTTATCGATGATGAAGTTCTGGCGCTCCATGGTGTTCTTGCCCATATAGTACTCTAATAGCTTCTGCACCTGGTCGTTCTTGTGCAGGGTGACCTGCTCCAGGCGCATATCGGGACCTATAAAATAAGCCATTTCATCGGGTCCTATCTCTCCGAGGCCCTTAAAGCGGGTTATCTCAGGGTCGGGGCCCAGCTCGCGGATAGCAGTCTGACGCTCCTCGTCGGTATAGCAGTAGCGCACGATGTAATCGGTGCGCCCCTTACGGCTGCCAGGCTGGCGGTCGGCCGCAGCCAGCACCTGCTTGTTCTTAATCTTGGAGCGCTTGTTGCGCACGCGGAAGAGGGGGGTCTGCAGCACGTACACATGGCCCTTCTTGATAAGGTCGGGGAAGAACTGCAGGAAGAAGGTGATGATGAGCAGGCGGATGTGCATACCGTCGACATCGGCATCGGTAGCCACGATGACCTTGTTGTAGCGCAGCGTGTCCAGGCCGTCCTCTATATCGAGCGCCGCCTGCAACAGGTTGAACTCCTCGTTCTCATATACCACCTTCTTGGTAAGCCCGAACGAGTTGAGGGGTTTTCCGCGGAGCGAGAACACGGCCTGCGTGTTCACGTCGCGGCTCTTGGTGATGGAGCCGCTGGCCGAGTCGCCCTCGGTGATGAATATCGACGACTCTTCCTTGCGCTCATTCTTAGCGTCAGAGAAGTGTATGCGGCAGTCGCGTAACTTGCGGTTATGCAGGTTGGCCTTCTTGGCACGCTCGCGGGCCAACTTGGTAACACCGGCCATGGCCTTGCGCTCGCGCTCACTCTCCTTAATCTTGTTCTCGATGACCTCGGCCACATCGGTATGTATGTGCAGATAGTTATCGACCTCCTTCTTGACAAAATCGCCGATACACTTATTGACCGTCTCGGTGCCACCAGGCGCCATGAGGGTAGAACCCAACTTAATCTTGGTCTGGCTCTCGAAGACGGGCTCCTGCACATTGATGGCGATGGCTGCCACGAGTCCATTGCGTATGTCTGTGTACTCATAGCTCTTGCCGAAGAACTCCTTGATGGTCTTGGCGATGTGCTCCTTGAACGCGCTCTGATGGGTGCCACCCTGGGTGGTGTGCTGACCGTTGACAAAGGAGTAGTACTCCTCGCCATACTGGTTGGTGTGGGTGAAGGCTATCTCCAGGTCGTCGTTCTTCATGTGGACGATAGGATAAAGCCCCTCGACGGTCATGTTATCGGTGAGCAGGTCCTCCAGGCCGTTACGGCTGCGTATGCGGCGGCCGTTGTACATGATGGTAAGGCCCGAGTTGAGGTAAGTATAGTTGCGGAGCATGGTTTCCACGATGTCGTCGTGGAAAGAGTAGTCGCGGAAGAGGGTGTTGTCGGGCTCGAAGTAAATGTAAGTACCGTTCTCGTCGGTAGTGGGCTCGGTATAGTCGTTCTGGAGCACGCCGCGCTCGAAGACCAGATGGCGCACACGGCCCTCGCGGTACGAGCGCACCTCGAAGTGGGCGCTCAGGGCGTTAACAGCCTTGATACCCACGCCATTGAGGCCCACACTCTTCTTAAAAGCCTTGGAGTCGTACTTGCCGCCAGTGTTAAGCATGCTCACAGCCTCGACCAGCTTGCCCTGGGGTATGCCGCGACCGTAGTCGCGCACGCTGACACGCAGGTTGTCGGTGATGTCTACCTCGATGCGGTCGCCGGCGTTCATCTTGAACTCGTCGATAGAGTTGTCTATCACCTCCTTGAGCAGCACATAGATGCCGTCCTCGGGCAGGTTGCCGTCGCCCAGGCGGCCTATATACATGCCAGGACGTGTGCGCACGTGCTCCATATCGGACAGGTGGCGTATATTGTCGTCGGTATAAGACACAGGCTGCGCCTGGGCAGGTGCCTGGGCCTCGATGTCGTCTTCTTTCATCGTTCTATGTTTTTACGGTAACAGCGGCGGCGCTTGTGGTTGGTGGGATGCAGGGGACCCCACTGGCTCTGCACGCCCTCGTTGCCCTCCATCTCGACCTGGCTTTCGCCCCACTTGAAGCCGTAAGCCTGGTAGCGGGGTATGAGGTCTGCGAAGAGGAGCGCGTTGGCGCCCTTGGCCCGGTATTCGGGCAGGAAGCCCATGAGGAGCAGGTCGACACCCTCGGTCTTGTGCCACTTGATGGCGCGCAGCAGGTGATACCAGCCGAAAGGGAAGAGGCGGCCGCGGTGGCACTTCTGCAGGGCGCGCGAGAGCGAAGGGATGGTGATGCCCATGCCTGCCAGGCGGTTGTCGGCATTGCCATCCTCGATGACGGTGATAAGACTGAGGTCGGCCAGAGGGAAGTACATGTTGACGTA